>CAYVQP010000022.1:0-8653 GCA_964452775.1 uncultured Ardenticatenaceae bacterium
TGGGCGCAGGAGATGTCCGTCGCCCAGACTCTGGGCGAGGCCATCCAGGGGGCTGCACTTACGCCGCCGGCCGATTATGTGCACCAGCAGGGCTGGGTGCTGATCGCCTTGCGCAACGCCCTGTGGCAGCTGCTGCACGCGCCGAGTTTGGAGGCCGGGGTGGTGGATACGGTGATGCGCGGCGGCGATACGGATACCAACGCGGCGATTTGCGGCGCGCTGCTCGGCGCGGTCTATGGGTGCGAGGCAATTCCTGACCAGTGGTTGCAGACCCTGCTAAACTGTCGCCCGGCAGCCGGCCTGCCTCATGTACATCACCCCCGTCCGCAGGTGTTCTGGCCGGTGGACGCGCTGGAATTGGCCGGACGATTGCTGCATGCCGGCAGTTCCCCGGTCCAGGGCGGCGCATAGCGAGATGAAGCCGGTTCTCCCCAAATCCAAGTGGTATACAGGAGTTCTACGATGAAACAGTACAGACCCGTCGCCCTGATCATCCTGGACGGCTGGGGCATTCGAGAGATGGAGCATGGCAACGCCGTACTCCAGGCCGACACCCCCAACTTCGACCGCTGGCTGCGCACGCATGAGCGCTCTATATTGGACGCTTCCGGCGAGGAAGTGGGCCTGCCCGCCGACCAGATGGGCAACTCGGAGGTGGGACACCTGAACCTGGGCGGCGGGCGCATCGTTTATCAGGACCTGACTCGCATCAATCGCGCTATCCGTGACGGCTCCCTGGCGCACAAGGAGGCGCTGGCGGACGCAGTCGCCCACTTGAGGCGCACGGGAGGTCGCTTACACCTGATCGGCTTGCTCGGGCCGGGCGGCGTGCATAGCCATAGCGAGCACCTGTTTGCCCTGCTGCGCTTCGCCAAGGGACACGGCGTGCGCCCAATCGTCCATGTAATCACCGATGGCCGGGACACGCCGCCGGAGAGCGCCGCCGGCTTCCTACAGACGCTTCAGCCCGTGCTCGATGAATGCGATGGGGAGGTGGCCACGGTGTGCGGGCGCTACTATGCGATGGACCGGGACAAACGTTGGCCGCGGACGGAGATGGCCTATCGGGCGATGGTCTTCCGGCAGGGCGAGCGGCAGGCGAACAGCGCGGCCGGGGCCATCGCGCAATCCTACGCGGAGGGCGTGACGGACGAGTTTATCCTGCCGGCGACTGTTGGTGGAGGAGACGCACCGCGCATCTCCTCGGGGGACTGCCTGCTCTTCTTCAACTTCCGCGCAGACCGCATGCGCCAGCTTGTGCGTTCCTTTGCCATGCCCGCCTTTGACGGCTTCCAGCGGGCCGAGTTGAGCGACTTGCTCGTGGTGACCATGACGCGCTACGAACAAGAGATCCCGGCGCGGGTCATCTTCGCCGATGAAGGGGTACCGAAACCGCTGGCTGAGGTAGTCAGTGACGCCGGCCTGACCCAGTTTCACGCCGCGGAGACGGAGAAGTACGCCCACGTGACCTACTTCTTCAATGGCGGCGTAGAACCGCCGTTCCCCGGCGAAGAGCGGCTACTGGTCCCCTCGCCGAAAGTGGCCACCTATGACTTGAAGCCGGAAATGAGCGCCCACGAACTGACCGCCGGCGTGCTGCAGCGGCTGGCCGAACATAACGACGCCTTCATCCTGGTCAACTACGCTAACCCGGACATGGTCGGGCACACCGGCGTCCTGCAGGCGGCAATAGCGGCCTGCACCGCGGTGGACGAATGCGCCGGCCGGCTGGTGGATGCGGTGCTGGCCAAAGGGGGCGTGGCCCTGGTGACCGCCGATCATGGCAACGCCGAGCGAATGATTGACGAGTTGACCGGCGGCCCGCACACCTACCACACCACGGGCGCGGTGTCACTGATCCCAATTGGCGCGGAGTACTTTGCGCCGCGCCCGCGAGGAATCCTGGCTGATGTGGCCCCGACCGTGCTGGAACTGCTGGGCCTGGAGCAACCGGCGGAGATGACCGGCCGCAGCTTGCTGCATCATCACGGGCTGTAGCCGGGGATCAGACCCCGTAGGTGTTCAGAGAGCTGCGGGGTCTGCGGGCCGGCGTAGGGGTAGGCGAACGTAAAAGGTAGAGCCGGCGCCCGCCTCGCTCTCGAACCAGATTTCGCCGCCGTGTAGCTCAACCAGGTGGCGCGTGATGGGCAACCCTAGGCCGGTTCCCTGCCCGGCGCGCAGGCTGGACTCCGTTTGCACGAAGGGCTGGAAGAGGGTGGCCTGCTCCTCCGGCGGAATGCCCACCCCGCTGTCCCGCACCTCAATCAACAGCTGATCCGCCTCCGGCCTGCTCAGCCGGCACAGGATGCGACCCTGTTCTGTGTAGCGGGCGGCGTTGGAAAGCAGGTTCAGCATGATCTGGCGCAGCCGGGTCGCATCCGCCTCAATGGGCGACAAGCTCGGGGCAGTCTCCAACTGGAACTCGACCGGCTTGCCGGCCAATAACCCGCGGACGGTGGGGGCCAGGCCGGCGACCAATTCGCCCACATCAACCTCTTCCAGAAACAGCTCAATCCGGCCGGCCTCAATTTTGGCCATGTCCAGCACATCGTTGATCAGCAGCAACAAATGCTGGGCGTTCTGCTCGATGGCCCGCAGGTCTTCGTCCTGCAGATTGTTCAGTGGGCCGTCAATGCCCCTCAGCAGCACCCGCGCAAAGCCGATAATCGCGTTCAACGGGGCGCGGAACTCGTGGCTCATGTTGGCCAGGAAGCGGGTGCGCAGGCCATCCAACTCCTGCAATCGGGCGTTGGCCGCTTCGATGCCGGCGATAATCCGGCCGGTCTCAATGGTAGCCGCCAGGCTGGGACCGAGCGTTTCCAACAGGCGCGCCTCTCGCTGCGAAAAGCGATCCTTCTCGGCCAACTGCGCGACCAAAAGTCCGACCACCCTGTCTCCCAGGCGCAACGGGGTCAGCACGCGTGGGCCGGCGTCTGCGCCTTCCTCTTCCGGGGACGGGGTTGCGGCGTTCGGCAGCATCGCCACGTCAACAGACCCGGCGAGCGGCAGGTCACCCTGGGTCGCCAGCAGCCGGAGGTCGTCGCCGTTCTGACCGAGGCCAAATATGGCGACGGTCGCCCGGCGCAAGCCATCGTGCAGGGCGCGAGCAATAAAGCCCAGGCGCTGCTCAACGTCCGCGCTCGAGCTTGCGGCCTGCGAGACGGCAAAGAGCAGGCGAAACTCCGCCAGATGCTCGCGGGTCTCGTCCACCAGCCGGGCATTCGCCAGGTAGCTGTCTTGCAGGCGCAGGAACAGCTGGGCGTTGTCCAACGCGATGGCGACCTGCCCGGCCAGACCCTGTAGGACCGCGATTTCGCCCGGTCCAAAGGCGTTCTCTCTCCCGCTGTAAATGTCCAGCAGCCCCTGCAAGGAGCTGCGAGCGCGCAGGGGAAGGACGAGGCGCGAGCGCGCGTCCCGCAAGGCAGGGGGCAGGGGATCGGCGATGTCCTGACTAGAGCCGGGCTGTGGCGTGGCCCCGGCCGCCGCCCGGCCCAACAGCGTATGTTCCTCAAGCGGCAGGATAAACGGAGCGGGCAGCTCCGGCAACGGTTCGCCGTCCCCGCTGAGCATGTGCGCCCGGTCGCCGTCCACGGCAAAGAGGGCCACGAAGTAGAAGCCAAAGCGCCGCCGGATGAGGTGCGCCACCTGACTGGTGAGCGCGTCATAGTCCAGGTAGCCGCTGATCGCCCGGGAGACATCAACGGCAGCCTGAAGCTGCGATGCACGGATTTGCGCCGCCTGAGTGTGCCGGGCATTTTGCAGCGCGGCGGCCATTTCGCGTAGTAGGTCGCGCGTAAACTGCTCCTCCGCCGGCGAAAGCGGATCGCCCGCCGCAATCGTGACTTCGCCCAGCACGATGTGGCCGGCGCTGAGCGGGAACGTGGGACTGTCAGGCGGAAGAACATTAGCCGGGCGCGAACCGCGATGAATGGCCGGCCGGCCATCCGTATAGCGAGCGTACACCGGCTGTCCCGGCGACGACCACGGTTCATTCATTGCCGCTGCTCCTGCAACAGCGGTTTCGCCGAGGCCGGCCTCGACTACCCGGCCGCCAAGCCGGGCGGATAATGCTTGCAGCGCGATACCCAGGATGGCGTCTACATCGGCGGCGCGGTGCAGGCGGGCGCTCAACTCATTGACCAGTTGTTGCTGGCGGACGCGATCCTCGCTTTCCGCCAGCCGGCGCTCATGCTCGACAGCCGCCAGCGCGGCGGCAGCCGCCAGCTGTTCTTGCTGCCTGCCCTGCACGGTCAGCGACTCCTTCAACTCGGCCAGGAGGCGCAGGTTGTGAATGCCGGCGGCGAGCGGCCCGGCCAATGACGCCAACCAGGGCAATTCATCGCCGGTGAGCGCCTGCGGGTCAGATTCGTGCTCCAACACCAGCAGTCCGCCCGCGCCGTCCGGCCCTCCCTCGACAAGGGGAACCGCCAGCCGACAGGCAACGGAGCGACCGGCCAGCCCGCCGGCAGAATCATCTTCCCGAAGCGCCGGGCTGTCCGACAATTGCACAGGGCGGCCCGCGCGCGCTACTTGCGTGAGCCATGCGCCTGGCCGGGGCGGCGGATCGGGCAACGCGACCTCTGCGCCGGCGTAGGCATAGCGCCATTGCAACTCAGTTCGCCGCGGTTGCCACAGCAACACCCCGAAGGCGGTCGCATTGAACAGCGCAAACAGCTCCCGGCGCGCCCGGCGATACAGGGCCAGCTCGTCCGGGGCGGCCATGGCAATGTCCGTCATCCGGCCCAGCAGAGCGGCCCGGGCGGTGGCATCTCGGGCGGCGCTCGCCTTGTGCATCGGCTGCAGGGCGGACGCCAGTCGGGCCGCCATCGCCCGCGCTGTTGCCTGCTCATCATCAGTAGAGGGGGGCCGGCCGACCCGGCCGTAAAGGCGCAAAACGCCATAGTCACGTCCGCGCCCGCCGGTGAAAAGGGGCAGCGTAATCGGCGCGGTGCCCTCCCCATTGGAAGGCGCCGAAGGGGCATCGGCGGCGCTGCTATGAGCGGCAATCACCACGGGCGCAGCGCCATCCTCTGCCGGAGCGCGCAACACCTCGCATCGCTCCAGGTCGAGCTGCTCCACGAAGACGCGGGCAGCCCGGCCGGCGATCATGGCCGGCGTGCGCGCGCCCTCCAGGGCAGCCGCCAGCTGCTCCACAGGCTGGTTGCGGCGCTGCTCGGCCGTAAGCTGCTCCAGACTACGCACCTCGTCCAGGGCGGTCGCCAGCCGGGCAGACAGATCGCCTTCGCGCAAGAGAGCTTCGGAGGCGGCCCGTTCAACCGCTTCGCCCGCCTGCGCGACGACCGCAGCCCGGTGCGTGGCTTCGCCGGCAACTCTGACGGCCTCGGCGGCGCGCGTTTCTGCCTGCGCCGCTCTTTGTGCGTTGGCTGCAGCTTGCTCCACGGCCAACGTCTGCGCCTGCCGGGCGGAAGCCAGAGCCTGTTCCTGGGCGGCAAGGAGGAGCCAGCTAACAACGCTCACCCCCAGCAGAGAGAGCAGGAAGGGCAGCAGGGGTGAACCGGCCGCAAAGAGTAGCAGGACCGCCGGAATGCCATAGAGCAGGGTGGACAACGCGCCCGCCCGGCGACCGCCTACCGCATAGAGAATGGCCGGCACGGGCAACCCCAAATAGAAGAGCTGCGCCGCTTCCGCCGGACCCAGGTAGGCGTTCAGGAACAGGGTCAGCGAGTAGAGCGTCAGGAACAGGTAAGCGCCGGCTTGCGAACGGCCTTGCTGCGCGAGGCGGACGGCAATCAACGCCCCCAGGCCCAGCAGGACCGTGGTCGCGCCCAGCCAGAACGCGTCCGCGGTGGTTGCGCCCTGGGCGCTTGCCTGCCGGAAGCGCCAGATGGCGGCGGCAATGCCGGCCACCGCCAGGATCAGCGCGCTGAGCTGGATGGCCTTGCTGTAGTAGTGCGCGGCGGCATATTCCCCGGCCTCCTGTGGCAACCCTGCACCCTGGGAAGGCGTAACGGCGGCGGGATCATTCAGTTGCCCCAGAGCTGCTCCCCTTGCAAAATGCGGGCAAGCTGGGCCGGAAAGCGATC
This sequence comes from uncultured Ardenticatenaceae bacterium, assembly GCA_964452775.1. Lineage (GTDB taxonomy): Bacteria > Chloroflexota > Anaerolineae > Promineifilales > Promineifilaceae > JACKCB01. The sequence goes on from CAYVQP010000022.1 coordinate 6,045, forward strand.
CGGGTCCAGCGGCTTGGGCAGAAAGCCGGAGAAGCCGGCCTGCCGGGCGCGTTCCAACTCCTCGCGGTCGCTTTGGGCGGTTACCGCAACTATCGGCGTGTCCCTGAACTTGGGGTGCGCGCGCAGTGCGGCCAATACCTGGTAACCGTCCTGGTGGGGCAGGCGCAAGTCTACCAGCACCAGGTCCACCCGCGGCAAGCTCCCGGCAAAGCCGGCCACCTCCCAGCCGGTCGTCTTCCATTCGCAGTGGCGGACGCCGGCAAAGGCCAGCAGGCGCGCCGCCAAAACGAAGTTGGAAGCGTTGTCCTCCACAACGAGCACATGAGCATCGCGGGGGTCCAGGGCGGCCGGCCGGGTCATCTCCACGGATATTCGCTCAGCGTGTTCAAGGGGTCAAAGTCTGAGGTCCACACGCGGCCGCTACGTGCGAGCAGCGTGATTGGCGTACCCGCCTGGAACGGTTCCGCCGCAGGGTCCAGGGCATCGGCCAGGGGGCCGGCGGGCCGGACAGCAGCTACCGTGATCGTCTGCGCCTGCCGCCCGACGTTGAAGGCGATGACCGCCTCACTGTCGTAATAAGCCCGGCGATAAACGAGGGTATCCGGCCCGCTGTGCAGCAGCGAAAAGCGACCGCGACGCAAAGAAGGCACGACGTGGCGTAGCCGGATGTAGCGGCGCAGTTCAGCGCGCAGGTCCAGGTCCCAGCTCTCCGGCTGATGCCAGGGAAAGGCGCGGCGACAATCGGGGTCGTGACCGCCGGCGAGGCCGATCTCGTCGCCGTAGTAGATGTTTGGCGCGCCGGCGATGGTCAGCTGGCAAAGGTACAACAGGCTGACCGTGCGCAAGTCGTCGTTCACCAGGGTGCGCAGGCGGGCGGTGTCGTGACTGCCCAGCATGGTCATTTGCGCGTGGACGATCTCCGGATGGTAGCGGTGGTGCATCCTGTCTAGCGACAGGCCAAACTCCTCGCCGCTGAGCGCCGGCGCTGCGCCCAGGCCGGTGCGGCTGGTCAGATCGCGATTCACGCTGTCGCCGGCAAAGAATCCGAGCGCGTCGCGCATGAAGGGGTAGTTCATCTGGGCGTCAAACTGGTCGCCGGTCAGCCAGCGCGAAGCGTCTTCCTGCCACAGTTCGCCGACAATGTACGCTTCCGGATTCACCTGCCGGCAACGCAGCCGGAACTCCTGCCAGAAGCTGTCGTCGTCTATCTCGTCGGGCACATCCAGCCGCCAGCCATCAATACCCTCCTTCAGCCAGTGGACGCCCACATCCCAGAGGTACTCGCGGACATCCGGGTGGTCGGTGTTGAACTCGGGCAAGGCGGGCAACTCCCACCAGCAGGCGTAGTTGGGCTTGCCGGAGTAGGCGCGGACCGGCCAATCGAAGACGCGGAACCAGCCGTTGTAAGGCGACTCCGGCCCACACTCCATCAGGTGATGGAAGGCGAAAAAGCCACGGCCGGCGTGATTGAAGACCCCGTCCAGGATGACGCGAATCTCCATCTCATGTGCGGCGTCCAACAAGGCGCGCAGCGCCGCATTGCCGCCCAGCAGTGGGTCAACCTGCATGTAGTCGTAGGTGTGATAACGGTGGTTGGAGGCCGAGGCGAAGATGGGATTCAGGTAGATGGCGTTGCAGCCCAGGTGAGCGATGTAGGGGAGGCGCTCAATCACGCCGTACAGGTCGCCGCCCATGAAGCCGTGCCGGGTCGGCGGCGATCCCCAGGGCTGAAAGCGCGAGCCGTGAGGCGCGCCGGCGGCGAACTGCCGCTCGACCGGCCCCTGCGCGAAACGGTCCGGGAAAATCTGGTAAAAAACGGCATCCTTGACCCATTCGGGCGTGACGACTTGAGCATCTTCCACAGCGATGAGATCCTCTTCCAGCCTGGGACCAGAATCACGGCAATTTTGCAATTACGAGTATAATGCTGCGGGCAGCGCACCATTGCCCGGCCGCGAAAACGCCTGAAACTAGAACAGGCTAATGATAGCTGAAAACTACCCAAAAGTGGAGTAAGTTGGCCGGCGATCGGGGTCCGGCGCGACAAGAATCATTCAGTTCCCACGAGGAGGCGCATGCGCCGTACGAAGATACTCGAGCCGATTATTATTCTAGTGTTATTTGGCGTTGGGGCGCTATGGGTGATCAACACGCTGAACACGGGTAATCCGCTCTGGTTCTTGCCCATCCAGCCGGAATACACGCCCAGCCGGGTGGTCATTCACCACTACGGCGAGTCAACTGAACTGACCGAAGGCATGGATGGCTTTCTGGAAATCACCGCCGCGCTGAATGATGCGTTGTCGGACTTTCAAACCACTTCATTGGTGAGTATCGGCGTCGGCGAAGACACGCTGCGCGACTACTACGAATCAGAGTTTGTCGTGGAGGTCTTCTATCCGCGAAATATCGAGTTTAACCTGCCCATCCGGCTTCGCGGCGTAAACGTGCTACTCTTTCCCATTGACGGCCGGCACGCGGACCGCAACTACGTGTTCATCGGCAGCGACCGCGAATACCAGGCCGGTGCCCTCCAGATCCAGGACCGCAGCATGCTAGAGGAGACGCTGGAAGAGTTGGGCTTCGGCATTCAAATGGGGCCGTAGGCG
>CAYVQP010000022.1:8753-16454 GCA_964452775.1 uncultured Ardenticatenaceae bacterium
GCTAGAGGAGACGCTGGAAGAGTTGGGCTTCGGCATTCAAATGGGGCCGTAGGCGTCGTAGCCCGATTTTTCAAATCGGGGTCGAATATCTGTCGTCGCAGCGAGGGTACCAGGTCGTAACCCGATTTTTCAAATCGCGGTCGAATGGGCCGGCGAGCGCCTGTCGTCGCGGCGAGGGTGCAGGGTCGTAACCCGATTTTTCAAATCGCGGTCGAATGGGCCGGCGAGCGCCTGTCGTCACGACGAGGGTGCAGGGTCGTAACCCGATTTTTCAAATCGGGGTCGAATGGGCCGGCGAGCGCCTGTCGTCACGACGAGGGTGCAGGGTCGTAACCCGATTTTTCAAATCGGGGTCGAATTGGAAATTCGACTTACAGGGTGTCGAATTAGAAATTCGACATACGGGTGTGTCGAATTGAAAATTCGACTTACAAGGAGGATAGCATGAGATTTGTAATACGCATTTTGGTAAACGCGCTGGCGCTCTGGGTGGCGGACTACTTTCTGAGCGGGATGTCACTTGATGAGAACATCGTCAGCGTGCTCATCGTGGCGCTGCTCTTCGGCCTGATCAACGCGCTCATCCGGCCAATCGTCAAGTTGCTCACCTTGCCGATCAATGTGATGACCCTGGGTCTGTTCACGCTGGTAATCAACGCGGCCATGCTGATGCTCACGGACTGGATTACCGATTTGTTGACCCTGGACGGCGGCTTCTTTGACCGCTTCCTGACCGCGCTTGTTGGGGCGATAATCATCAGCATCGTCAGTCTGCTGGCGAGCTGGTTCTTGCCGGACAATAAGCACTAGCGGCTTGAAGATTCAGTTGGGCCGGGACTACATCCGCTTCAGGGCAGCCTGGGCCGCAAAGTAGCCGCACATGCCGTGCACGCCGCCGCCTGGGGGCGTGGACGACGAACAGATGAAGAGGCGCTTCAAGGGCGTAGTGTATGGGTTTAGCCGCGGAACCGGCCGGGTAAACAGCTGGCCCAGGTCCTGCACGCCGGAGTTGATGTCGCCGCCGACGTAGTTGGGGTTGTAGCGTTCATAGTCCTGAGCGCAGTGGGTGCAGCCGCCGATGATTGTGTCGCGGAAGCCGGGCGCGAAGCGCTCAATCTGGGCTTCTATGGCGGCGCTCATGTCAATCCCGGAGCCATGTGGCACATGGCAATAGGCCCACATGGTATGCTTGCCGGCCGGGGCGCGGGTGTCATCAAACAGGCTTTGCTGCACCACGATGACGTAGGGTTTGTCGCTGACCCGACCCTTCCAGATGAGCTGCTCGCTGAGCGAAATCTCCTCCAGCGCGCCGCCGACGTGCACGGTGCCGGCTCGGCGGCAGGCTTCGGCCGTCCAGGGGATCGGCTCGCGTAAGGCGTAGTCCACCTTGAAGATGCCCGGCCCGTAGCGATAGCGTTCCAGCCGGCGGCGGTAACCGGCCGGCAACTGGTCGCCGGCGATGTTCACCAGTTGGCGTGGGGAGACATCCATCAGCACAGCGCGCGCCGGGGGCAGCTCCGCCAGCGAGCGCACCTCATGACCGGTCTCAATCTCGCCGCCAAGCGAGCGCAAATAGCCGGCAAGCCGGTCGGCAATCTGCTGCGACCCACCGCGAGGTATGGGCCAGCCAACGGCATGCCCGAGCATCATCAACATCAGGCCGAAGGCGGCGGTGGCCGGCTTCTCCAGGGGAATTACCGCGTGCGCGGCGGCGCCGGAGAAGAGCGCTCGCGCCTCCGGCGTGCGGAAAATCAAACGCGCTAAGGCGGCTGCCGGGAACAGGGCGCGCATGCCGAAGCGAGCCATCACCAGCGGGTGCTGTGGCAAACGCAGGGGGCCGAGGAACTCGTGCAGCACCCTTTCCCAATTGGCGACCAGCGGCTTCATCAACCGGCGGTACGCCTTCCCGTCCGCGCCCAACTCTTCGGCGGTCTGGTCGAGGTCACGGCACAGCGCGACGGCGTGATCGCCAAGCGGGTGCGCCACCGGCAAATCCGGCTGAATCCACTCCAACCCCAGCTCCTGCAGGGGCACGGAGCGAAAGAAGGGCGAGGCCATTCCCAGGGGATGGACCGCCGAGCAGACATCGTGAACAAAACCGGGCAAAGTTAGCTCGGCGGAGCGCGTGCCGCCGCCTACCGTGTCACGGGCCTCCAGTATCAGTACCTTCAGCCCTTGGCGGGCCAGGGTTACGGCGGCGGCGAGTCCATTGGGGCCGGAGCCGACTATGATGGCGTCATACGTCATCTCAGCGGCGAATCAGCTTTTTGGCGAAGTGCACCGGCATGTAGATCCCCGTGCGAATGGCGGCGTTCTGCCAGACGTTGCCGGCCTTTGACCATTGCACCTTCTTGTCAACCAGGACATTACGCTGGGTCACCACGCCGGTGGCGTTGAAATGCGCGGCCAGGTTCATCAGCGTCTGATGCCAGAACTTGTCCTCAGCCTTGTGTCCAATGCCCATGCGGAAGCTCATTTCGTAAACCGGATCATTGGCCCGAAGCAAGGCCTGGATGTTGACCACCGTCTGGTCGCCGTCCAGCTCTGAGTTAAAGGTGATCATCCCAGCAAACATGTGGCCTTCCGGCGTCATGAAGGAGAAGGACTCTTCGTCTGCGTAAATGACGCGGATGCCGGTGGAGAGGGTCATGCCGCCGGGGCCGGCGATGTTGAGCACCGCCACTTCGCCGGGCGCGACGCCGGTCATCGGGCCATAGAAGTTGTTGCCCGGCGGCCAGAAATCGGGGAAGTGCGCCTTCCACTCGCTGATGATCTCCTGCGGCGGAATCTGCCGGTCGGTGATTCGTAAGGTGTAGGTCTTTTGCCACAATTGGCCGAAGCCCTGCATGGGACTGGTGGGCCGCCGTCCGGCAACGTTCAAGTTGATGGCGTCGGAAGGCATTTCGCCGACGGTCATGCTGTCAACGGGCTTGGCCCAACTATCTACATTGCGCGGAACTCGTTCGTCAGTAGTTTGCTCGCTCATCTGGTTTGCATCCTCCAGGGTTTGCGGATTACGGGTTTAACGCTTGGATACCTACGCTTGGCTGCGCAATTAGCCGGCAGTAGCGATCGCCGGCTTTGGCGCCGGTCAGGAAGCGGGCACAGCAGCCAAAGCCGCCGCCTCGTTGCTGTGGATACCGATGGCCTCGTTCAGCCGGGTTAGCTCGAAAATCTGCTGGTAATGCGAGCTCAGTCCATAAGCCAACAAGGTCTGCTTTTGGCGCTGGACGCGAATCAGCAGGGTGACCAGCAATCCGATGCCGGAGCTATTCATATAGTCCAAGTTGCTGAAGTTCAACAAGATGTACTGCGCCCGGCTGTTGCTGGCCTCCTGATAGGCATCCATCAAGGCCTGTTCACTTTGTCCGCTCAGGTCCCCGGAGATATCAATGATGACGACCGCCGGGCGCGGCTTACGAACTTGAAGGGAAATCGGGTTTGCCATTGGTCTCCTCTTGGCTACTTGAGTTCGATGAAATCTGATAAGCGGGTTATCGAGAAAATCTCGCGATAGTGGTCGCTCAGGCCGACCGCGGCGAGGGGCCGGTGCGCGGCGCGGGCGCGGGCCAGGATGCCCACGATGAGGGCGATGCCGGTGCTGTTAATGTAGCTGACCTGCGTGAAGTCCAGCGTGACCTTGCTAGGGCCGCTCTTTTCCGCCTCGCTGTAGGCGGCGTTCAGCGCCGCATCTGCCTCGCTGTTTATCTCGCCGATTAGCACGACAACCGCCTCTCCGGCGTTGCCCTCGCCATTCGCCACGTGTGCCGTGAAGGGTTGCTGGTGGGCTATCATCTCCATTCTCCGTTTCTATGCGTCCTCGACTCCAATCACTCTATGGGCGCGGCCTCAGCAGATTGCTCAGGTTCGCCCAGGGCCATGACCAGCTCAATGGTGTGATGGCGCTCGTCGCTGGTCACGTTCATGTCGTCCACCATGCTCTGAATCAGAAATAGGCCCCAACCGCGCGGCGTTTGCAGGCCGGCCAATTTGGCTTCCAGGTCCGGTTTTTCCGCGTCCGGGATTGGCGCGCCGCCGCCGAGGTCGGTAATCAGAACGCGCAACGCGCTTGAAGAGGCATAGACCTCGATGTGCGCCGGCTTCTGCGCGTCATACCGGTTGCCATGCTCCATGGCATTCATGGTCGCCTCGGCCACCGCTGTTTCCAGCCGCTCCAATCGCTTTTGGGGCAGCAACTCCGCCGCCAGCGCGGAGACCCGCGCCATCGCTTCACGCTCGCCGCCGGGCGCGCTCGGCAAGTCAAAAGCGCCTAACAGGCGATCGTCGCCATTGCCTTTAGGAATAGGATTTCGCTGGACCGTCACCATGGTGACATCGTCCTCCTGCTCCCAGCCCTCGCCGGTAAAATCGGCCAGCTGCTTCAAGAGGAAGTGAGTCAGGCCGTCCGCGCTGGTTGTCTGCTCTTGCAGGGTGGCCTGCAGGCGGGGGAAGCCGTACATCTCGCCCTGCGGGTTGTGTGCCTCCGCCAGGCCGTCGGAATAGAGCAGGATATAGTCCCCGGCCTCCAGGTGAGCCCACTTCTCTTCGTAGCGCATGCCGGGCAACAGGCCCAGCGGCATGCCCGTGGCTCGCATTTCAGTTACCTTGCCGTCCGAATAGTGGAAGGGCAGGTCGTGCCCGGCGTTGGCATAGCGCAACTCGCCCGTCGTCGTGTCCAACAGGGCGTAGAAACAGGTTACAAACATCTTCGGCGGGATTTCCGGCACCAGCACATTGTTTGTCCGCTCCAGCACCGCGCTCGGCGATTCCAGCCGTTCGGCGGCGGCGCGTAGGATGCTGCGCGTGGTAGCCATCACCAAGGCGGCCGGCACACCTTTGTCGGTCACGTCGGCGATGATGATGCCGATTCGTCCATCGTCGAAGTAGACAAAGTCGTAAAAGTCGCCGCCAACTGCCCGCGCCGGCTGGTAGTGCGCGTCCACCGCCCAGCCTTCCACCATTGGCAAAGAATGGGGCAACAGCGTCTGCTGGATCAGCCGGGCGACGCGCAACTCCTGTTCGATGCGCTCGCGCTCCGCCGCCTCCAGCTTTTGCTGGCGGACGAGTTGGGCCACGCGCAAGGCAGGGGCCGCCTGGGTGGCCAGGTCGCTGAGCAGCTTGCGGTCGTCCGTGGAATACTCCTGTTCACTTAGCCGGCCGCCCAGGTTAATTAACCCGATCAACTCGCCCTGGCTGATCAGCGGCACGACAAGCTGCACGCCGGCATCGCGCAACGCCTGCACGGCCGGCGACTCCAACGACAGCTTGTCCACCTCTACCACGCCGCCGGCCGACTGCATATAACTCAGCAGCGGGTCATCGGGAGCGATTCCCACATCCAGAGCGCGCGTTGCCGGGGCCGGAGCAGTTTTAACTACCTCCGCCTCAGCAACCGGCCCGTTGTCCTCATTTCTCCGCCAAAATGCTCTCTTTGTAGTCATCATGCCCCTATTTTAGCGAGCTATCGTCTCTAAATCGTTACGAAAGGCGTTATCGGGCAGCTCTTCGGAAACGTGGCGCCTTCCTCATGTCCGCGATTTCCTGCGCCGGGGTTATCAATTTGCCGCGCGAACTACTCCTTTCTCGCCCTGGATCGAAACCGCGTAAGTACGGACAGGCTCGGTCGCCGGGCCGCAGGTAGCCTGTCCACTGCGCAGGTCAAAACATGAGTCGTGCCAGGGACATATGATGTCCATGCCCTCCAGATGACCCTGGTGCAGCGGGCCGCCCATGTGGGTGCACTCGTCCAACACGGCGAAGTAGTCGCCATCCACGTTGGCTACGGCCACCGGCGCACTGTCTACCATCACCCGCGTAATCATGCCGGGCTTGAGGGCGGCGGTCAGAAATTCGCCGGCGGCCAGGGCGACCGGCGGCGCGCCGGCTGAACCGGGCGGCGCAAAACTCTCAAACTCAATGGTGATCGGGTCCCGCACCAGGCAGGCGAGGCGCACGTAGACATCGCCGTCACGGACTTCCACCTCGTAGCCGGGCAGCCGGGTTTCGCCGTCGAGCAAGAGCACGCCGGTGGTGACATCGTATTGGTAGCCATGCCAGGGGCAGGTTAGCACGTCTCCTTCCAGCGTCCCTTCGCACACCGGGCCGCCGCGATGGAGGCAACTGTTGTGCAACGCGTACCAGTTGCCCTTGTGATGGAAGATGCCGATGGATAGTTCATCGGCAATGATAATCTTACGACTGCCGTCGGGGATTTCGGCGGCGGGTGCGACAAAGAACTCGCGGATCTCAATCTCGCGGGCCATTCGCAGCGCTCGTTCATAAGTTTCAACGGAGAGCTTCAGCATCGCCTCGCCGTCCACATCTTCCGGCGGGCCAAAGGCAACCCGCTCCGGCTCGTTGCGGTAGGCGCGCGCCAGTAGCTCCAGGATAACAATCAGGAGCGTGTTCCAGGCCTTACTCGCCCGCCGGGCCAATTCTGGGTCGTATTCGCCCAACTCATCGGCCAGGGCATCGGAGATGCGCTGCTGGATGTAGCCCACCATGCCGATCACGTAGCGCTCGTGAATATAGAGCTTCGGGTCCGCCCCATGGGAGGTGTGGGCGCGACCCACGTAGTCCACAAAGCGGGCGAAATCCTCCCCATAGGAGCCCTGGGCGGCCCGCCGCCAGAAGGCCGCCTGGTGGAACATGCGCAGTTCCAGGTATTCGCGGTCAACCGTGCCATCCTTGTGTAAAAAGAAGCCGCGGGTGGCCGGGAAGCGTAACAATTGGTGGTAGAAGCCGGCGACGATGGCCGGAATATGCTTCTCGATGATGAAGCGGCTCGCGTGGATGGCGGCGGCATCTTCGTCCGTGAATCCGACGAACTCGGCGATGTAGTCGAAAAAGCGACCGGCGTCGGCTGCTCCCCGCTTGAAACGCTCCTGGGCAGTTAACTCAGCCATGGTCAAGCTACCTCCTACAAATTATGGCAGATACCTACGCCAATAGTGTGGCCTTTCATGCCGTAACTGTCAATTTCCCGGCAAAGGGTGCTTGTTCTGGCGCAAAATGCAAGAGAAGTTCAACCTCAGCATGAACGTTGAACTTCTCTCTCCAAACTTCATGTCGCAGCCGGCATGACCGCCGACTGAAAAATAAACGCTCAACGATGCCTTTTGGCGCCCGCGATTACATTACCGTGATCCCCAAGAGCCCCAGGAGCCAGAGCACCAGCCAACCAACTATCGCGATACCAATTGCCGCAACAATTGCCCCTACGAATCCGTTCACGGTCAGGCCCGGCAGAAAACGAGCGCTGATCAGTAACACGACCGCAGCCACTATCAGGTAGACAATGGCTCCCAGGAAGCCCCCTCCAAGCGTGATCCCTATCGCTCCCAACAGCCAGAGAACAATTGCGCCAACCACGGCGATGACCAGGGCCGCAATGATGGCGCTGCCAAAACCAGCTACCGTCAGTCCCATGTTTAGCCGGCTGACGATGTAGATGACGACGGCCGCGACCAAAAGGAACACGACCGCACTGATAATTGCTTCCATTCTGATTCCTCCTTAGAATTGAGTTGCGGACAAGAGACCGGCTGCGACGACAACTAATGTACATCTAAAAACACCGCCTGACAATTACTTCGTTGCCGGAGGGTGGAGGTTCATGCGATGGGTTGTCTGTCGTGCGGACCCGACAAGGATGTCGGGGCTACGATGGGTTGTCTGATGCGCGCGGACCCGACAGGGATG
>CAYVQP010000022.1:16554-32540 GCA_964452775.1 uncultured Ardenticatenaceae bacterium
CGCAACGACTCCAAATCAACCGCCTCGCGCGTGTAGTCGGCAAAGCGACCCAGCGCCTGGGCGGCGTCGTAACGCGGGCGGTAGAAGCGGCGGTCAATGGCATCCTGAATGCGCCGGCGCAATGGGGAAAACAGCGCCGCAATGAGCAAGGTTGAAACGACGATCGCCAGGGGAGATTGCTGGCCGCTCACTGCCCCAAAGGCCGCTTGCAGCAAGACCACGTCGCCGAGGTAGATCAGGACGAGGACAGCGGTCAGCAAGCTATAGACCAACGTCCGGCGAATGATAATGTCAATCGCAAAGAGCCGGTTGCGCATGACCGCAATGGTCAGCGAGATCGGTAGTATGGCGAGCGCCAGCCACCAGGTCAGACTGGTAAGTGGTACCCACCAGGGCGTAGGCGCGTCTGCCGGCAGGCTACCCAAGTAATACCAGGGAATCGCGGACATCAGCAGGTACATGGACCACAGCACCAGCCCGGCAATTACCCATTTTGTCTGCTGCCGCTCAACGACGCCTGAGACTCGCCGGTAACGGTAGATCTGAGCGAATATGCCGGTGGCTAGCAGGAGAAGTATGCCCACGTTGATCAGCCGGATAGCGGTGGACGAAAGGTCAGACCACTCACGTCCAGGGCGCAAAAGAGCAGCCAGGGCCAAAGGCGTGGCCAGTATGGTCAGCCATCTCGACCAACGGGGCACAAAATGGCCGGACGGAAATGTGAAAAACAGGATTGCTGTCGGCAGGATCAGCACTGCCGTTTGTACGGGGTAGGCAACCTCGACGGGAAAGTTCCACCAAAGCAGCGTTGCTTCCAGTGGCCCGCTCATTAAGGCGCAATAACCCAACAGGTAGAAAGAGACGAAGAGCGCCATGTTGTCTTCGCCCCGGCGAAAAAACAGCATCGCCGCCAAACTCAGACTGATGAGCGCGCATGTCAGGGATGCCATGACCGTCAGAAGCGTAAATAGATTTCGGCCGAGAGGCGCCGATATCGTTGGCGACTGAACTGAGGGGAAGTGATTGCCTAGATAGCCTGGCAGCGAGATGATAAGCAGGGCTAAGGTGGCCAATGCGGCCAGATACCAGGCCAGCCGGATCAGCCGGCGGAGGCGAGAAAGGGTTGGCGTCGGCGCATCCATGATGGTGATATTCTCAGCCGGATTGCGCCGTATGGCAAGCGTCAGGGCGGAAAGGCCGGAATCAGTCAGCGCTCCAACCTCTCCGCCGCCAAGATTCAGATTCGCCGGCGCAACAAGATAGCCAGCAGCAACCCATATAGCACATGCGCGATGGCCAGCTGTACAGGTGGGAACTGCCGGAGCGGCGAATCCAGGGCGTTTAGCAACACAACGCTCGCTGCGCCGTACAGCAGTAAGCCATAGAGCGCGCCGGCCAGCAGCAAGATGGCGCTGCCCGGCGAGCGGAAACGCCGGAGGAGGCTCCAACCGACCGCGAACAGTAGGCCGTAGATGCCGGAAACCGCCAGGTGGGCGAGCAGGCCGGAAAGCCAGGCATTGCCGCCGGCTGGGTCAAAACGGCCGATTGCCTCGACGGGCGACAGGCCGGTAATCAGGCTGTAAATCAGCATGTACAGCAACATGACAGCGCCGGCCCCAATGCCGGAGATCAACCCGTCAACGGCCCAGTCCCCCAGGTCCTTTTGCTGTGAATGGGGCAACACGTTTTGCTCATTCATTTCACTCTCTCCATTCTCAATGGTTCACTTGCAAACTCTTCCAAATACTCCCCAAGTCCAGATGCGTTAGCTTCTACCGCAGAATGTTTTGCATGGGCCTGCCGGGTGCCGCTGTCGCAAATCGCTGGGGCAAGCAGAGGCCGGTAGGCCGTTGAGTATTCTCCATGTTGAGAGTATAGGCTGCTACCGTCTCTTAATCGTTACGAAGTTGGGGGAGGGCGCGTCGCCGTACAGGGGGAGACGGCAATCCGCGTAGGAGTCGTGCGCTTGACGCCAGACGAGGCTCCCGGAGGAGCCTCGCCTGGGAAGAGAGGAGAGGAATAGGGATAGGGGTTAGTCGGCGCTGACCGGCTGAGCTGTTATAGCTCTCGCCGGCGCATCGCCACGGGTCGCTGCGCGAGAGGCGGCGGCCACCATGCCGCCGACCATGCCGATGAAAGCGGCGTTGACCGTGTGCAGCGCGGAGAGAAAGCCAAGGTCAGTCGAGCGAAGTTCGATCAGCATTGGCTGCAGCAGGATCAGGACGAACAGCACCGCCGTGAGGGTGATTACCTTGCGACCGAGCCGGCCGGCCAGCGCGGCGATCAAGGCAATCAGCGCTGCCAGCAGCAGGGAGAAGCCGAAGAGAACGTGGGCGGCCGGCGTAGTGACTACGTGGGCGTGCCAGAGGCCGGCAAAGAGCAATTGAAAGAGGACGCCGATGCTGATGAACATGGCCAGCGCCCGATGAGTTGTTGCGAGTACTTTTTGCATGTTTTGTTACTCCTCTAGAGTGTGAACTCACACTGATGGTTGATTGGGAATTCGGTCTACCGTTTCCGGCGGGCCGGACTGTTACTTTGTGCACAGCATAACCGCCGTGCGTCTGCGGATCGTTACCAAAATCGTTACGAAGGCTGCGAAAAGACGATTTCAGGCTAGAATTACCGTCTCGTGGCTCAATTAGACATCCAGCTATTCGGCTTCCCAACCCTGACATTGGCCGGCGAGGCAGTCGTCGTTGACACGCGCAAGGCGCTGGCGCTGGTCGCCTATCTGGCGCTGGCCGGCCAGCCGGTCAGCCGGGATGCGCTGGCGACGTTGCTTTGGCCGGACTTTGACCAGGAGCGCAGCCGGGCCGCACTCCGGCGGACTCTCTTTGCGTTGCGCGCGGGGCTTGACGGCTTCGGCCTGGAAACCGGCCGGCAGGCGCTGGCTCTCGACCCGGATGCTGATATGCGGGTGGATGTGCTGGAGTTTCGCCGGTTGTTGGCATTGGCCGACAGCCATCACCCGCCCGGCGACGCCGGCTGCCGGCAATGCCTGGAGTGGCGTGAGGCCGCCGTCGCCCTGTACACGGATGATCTATTGGCCGGCTTTACGCTGCGCGACAGCGCGGCGTTTGACGACTGGCAGTTGCAGGAAAGCGAGAACCTGCGCGTGACTCTTGGCCGGGCGCTGGAGAAGCTGGTGGCCGGCCGGATGAGGCAGGGGCCGGGGGCGTTTCCTCAGGCCATCGCCTCCGCCCGCCGCTGGCTGCAGTTGGACCCCTTGCGCGAGGAAGCCCATCAGCAACTCATGCAACTTTACGCCTGGTCCGGCCGGCGGGCGGATGCCGTGCGCCAGTACCGCGATTGCCTGCGCACGCTGGAACAGGAGCTGGGCGTGCAGCCGTTGGCCGAGACGACCGCCCTTTACCACGCAATCATGGAGGACCGGCTGCCGCCCCCGGATATTGGCGAGGTCACTGAAGCTCCGGTGATGGCGACGCAGGCCGGACTGATTGCCGGAAACGTGAACGGCGGCGCTCCGTTTGTCGGTCGCGCGGCCGAAATGGCGCAGTTGGACGAGCGCTATCGACAGGTGAACGACAGCGGCTATCTGCTGGCGTTGATTGGCGAGGCCGGCGTGGGCAAGACCCGGTTGGCTGAGATGTTCATTCACACCGTGCCCGGCCAGGTCATCATTGGTCGCTGCTACGAGAATGAGGCGCAGCTGGCTTTCGGCTGCTTCGGACAGGCCATCCGAGATGCGTTGGGTCGCCCGGGAGCCGGCGAGCGGCTGGCCGCCGTTGCCCCTCACTGGCTGGCAGAAGCGGCGCGGCTGATCCCCGAGGTGAGCGCGCAGACTCCGGCTTTGCCGGCCGCCCCGCCCATGAGCGGGCCGGGCGCGCAGAGCCGTTTTATGGAGGGGTTGCTGCAGGTGATTATGGCCCTTTGTGAAGGGCGGCGACCGGGGGTGCTCTTCCTGGACGACGTGCAGTGGGCGGATGAAGCGTCGCTGGACCTGTTGACGTATCTGGCCCACCGGCTGCACCGGCGATCGTTGCTGGTGCTGCTGACCTGGCGCGACGAGAGCAATGCCAGAGAACAGCGCCTGCGCCAACTCCTGGCGGAAGGGGAGCGGGCCGGGCGAGCCGGGCGAATCATGCTTGCCCGACTGGGCCCGGTCGAGGTTGATGAGCTTGTCGCCGCCGCCCGCGTCCCCAGGATTGCCGGGCTGAGCAGCCGGCTGTACGAGGAAACGGAAGGGCTTCCCTATTTCCTGGTGGAGTATTTGGCGGCGCTGGCCCAGGGGGAGGACGCGCCGGATTGGAGCATGCCGCGCGGCGTGCGCGACTTGCTCCAGGTGCGGCTGGCGCAGCCCGGCGAAACAGCCCGCCAATTGTTGCAGGCGGCAGCGGTCATTGGCCGAGAGTTCACGTATGACCTGGTACATGCCGCGGGAGGCCGCAGCGACGAAGAGACGGTGAGCGGGCTGGAGGAGTTGACCGCCCAAAAGCTGGTCAGCGAAATGCCGGCCCGGTCGAGCGTCGCCGGACGGCCGGGCGGCGAGCCGCGCTATGACTTCCGCCATCACAAGGTGCGGGAGGTAGTGTACGAGGACATGAACCTCGCCCGCCGGCGCATCTTACATCACCGGGTGGCGGAGGCGCTGGCCGGGAGCGCCCGGCGCGCGCCGCAGCCGGACGCGTTCGCCGGCCAAATTGCCCAGCACTACTTGCTGGGCGGCGATGAGCAACAGGCAGCGGAGTATAGCCGGCTGGCCGGCGCCCATGCCGCCTCGCTATATGCCAATCGGGAAGCGCTGGCCCATTTTCAGACCGCCCTGGCGCTGGGTCATCCGGATGGGGCTTTCCTTCACGAGGCGTGCGGCGACCTGTACACGCGCCTCGGCGAGTACGGGCCGGCCCTAGAGAACTACGAGGCGGCGCTGGCCACCGCAGCCGGTGAGCGCGCAGCCCGGCTGGAGCACCGGATAGGGCTGGTTCATCAGCGGCGCGGTGAGTGGGAAGCGGCGGAGAGCTTCCTGGCGGCGGCCTGGAACGGGTTGGGCGATGACAGCGTGCACCGGGCGGAGTTGCTGGCTGACTGGAGCCGGAACGCCTACCGGCAGGGCGACTTTCAACGAGCATTGGAGTTGGCAGAGCGAGCGCAGCATTGTGCGGAAGAAGCCGGCTCGCAGGAGGCGCAGGCGCAAATTCAGAATATTATGGGGATGTTGGCCCGGCGAAACGGGGATATTCCGGCGGCGCTGGCCCACCTGCATCGTGGGCTGGAATTGGCGGAAGGCGCGACCGACCCCAGCGCACGCGTGGCCGCCTTGAACAACCTGGCGCTGCTCTATGCGGAGGAGGGGAGGCCGGGGGAGGGGTTATTGTTGCTGGAGAGCGCCCTGGCCCAATGCCGTCTTGTGGGCGACCGCCACCGCGAGGCGGCGCTGCTGAACAACATGGCCGACCTGCTGCACGCGACGGGCCGGAGCCATGAGGCTCTGACCCGGCTGACGGAATCGGTGGCTATTTACAATGAGATTGGCCGGGAACGAGGCGAGTGGCAGCCGGAGATCTGGAAGCTGACGGAGTGGTGACGAGCGACCGGCCCTAAGTGACAGTCACGGCAGTGGGTGACTGTCACTTAAGGCGTTGGAACGTTATCGGTCGGCGCCGAAGGCCGCCTTCGTGCCGGGCAACAGGCCGTAGATGAGGATAATGCCGTTGATGAAGATGGACGGCAGCAGGGATTCGATGGTGGAGCTACCCAGGATGTGGGTCACGTCCAGGATCAGGTTCAGGCTGGAAAGGACAACGACGAACAGCCAGCCCTGGGGGTCGAGATTCCACAGCATGCGGCCCACCCAGATATAAATCAGGGCCAGGATCACCCACATGGCGCCGGCGAGCCAGTTGATGTTGGGGACAAAGAACTGGATCCCGCCAAATGGTCCCGAAATCGGCAACAGGCCGAACAACTGCAATGCATGGTAAAAGCCCACGGCTGCGCCCAGGAAGGCCAGGATAGCCAGCAAGGTTACACCGAAGGGTCTGCTCTTTTTCATTTGTATCTCCTCCAAGACAAATAAGGCCGAGTGGCTCGGGGACCGTGTGCTGAGTTTATTGGGTCCCTGTACTCTCCCGGAAGCTGTCTGTGCTTTCGCCCTGAAACTTAAAGTGGTCAACCGCCAGCGCATGCCGGCTCTGTTTCAGGGAAAATCGCAACACGTTGCTGCTTAACAGGGTACGAGCCAATTCGCCAACCGGCGAACAACGATCATTATCCTGTAATCCGGCGTAATTTCAAGTTTGCGGTGCGCCGGCCGGGATTGTGAGCAGCCGGGGAAAATCTCCGAGTAGCCGGCGTCATCGTGATATAATGCGCGACCTGCAAGAGCGTAACTCGATTTTTCAAATCGAGCATCGAGATGAAATCTCGACTTACATGGCCGTAACTCAGTTTTTCAAACCGAGCGTCGAGATACAATCTCGACTTACAATGCCGTAACTCGATTTTTCAAATCGAGCGTCGAGATACAATCTCGACTTACAAGAGTGTAACTCGATTTTTCAAATCGAGCGTCGAGATACAATCTCGACTTACAATGCCGTAACTCGATTTTTCAAATCGAGCGTCGAGATACAATCTCGACTTACAAGAGCGTAACTCGATTTTTCAAATCGAGCGCCGAGATACAATCTCGACTTACTGGAGTGCGACAATGACCGATACGGAACTGATCATGAAGCTGGCCAAAGTACTCATCGCCGCCGCCTGGGTGGACGGCGAGGTCAGCGACGAAGAGATGAACGAATTGAAGCGGCTGCTGCTCCGGCTGCGGCAAACCAGCTCCGGCCGCGGCGTAGAGTTGTCCGGCCAGCAGTGGGCGCACCTGCAGATGTACATGGAACTGCCCGTGGATGCTGCGGAGCGCGCCCGGCTGGTGCAGGAACTTGCCCAGGTGTTGAATTCCTCGGATGAGCGGCGCTTCGTGGTACAGGCTTTGCGCGACCTGTCGGCGGCGGATGGGCAGGTTTCGAAGGAAGAGGAAGTGGTGCTGGCCGAGATTGAAGCCGCTCTGCATGAAGCGAGCAAGGGGCATATGGGCCGGCTCGGCCGCATGTTTGGCGGCGGCAAGCAGGATGGGGCAACAGCCGGGGCGCCCAATCGCGAGCAATATTTCGACGACTTTCTGCGTAACAAGGTCTACTACAACCTCTCACAACGCGGGCGCATGGGCGAGGTTGAGCTGAATTTGTCTGATGCGGAACAGCGCAAGCTTGGCCTGGCCGGCGGGTTGGCCGCGAAGGTGGCCCACATTGACGGGCAGGTGAGCGACAGCGAGCGGGAGAACCTGCGCCGGGCCATTCAACGTCACTGGCAACTGAACGATGTCGCCGCGGACTTTGTAGTCGAGTCTGCGCTGGCGACCGTGGACGAGACTTTTGACACCGTGCGCATGATGACCGAGTTGGCCCACAGCGCCGGCGAAACGGAGCGCCGGCAATTCCTGGCGGCCCTCTTTGCGCTGGCGGGAGCGGACGGCGAAGTTGGACTGGCAGAGCATGAGGAGATCCGCTTCATCGCTCGCGGGCTTTACCTGGACCATGAGGCGTTTATTGCCGCCAAGTTGCAGGCGAAGTCGAGTTAGCGGGCCGCAGCTGTTAGCCGGACTTTGCGGGGCAGGTGGAGTGTGCTAGACTGCCTTGAACCTTACCGGACCACAGAGAAAGGAGCACAAAATGGCCGAGAGCGTTTACAAAGTCATTGAGTTGGTTGGGACCAGCACGGAGTCCTGGGAGAAGGCGGCGGAAGCTGCGATTCAGATGGCGGCCAAGTCGCTGGATGATTTGCGAATTGCCGAGATAGTGCAGATGGATATGCAGCTCGACAACGGGCAGATCGTCAACTACCGCACCAAGGTGAAGGTCTCGTTCAAGGTGCGTGAAGAGGATTAGCAACCGGCGTACGGGCCTTAACCGCGGACGACGCACATATCAAGGAGTGGACCATGACAGCAGATGAGCTGAAGGAAGCTGTGCAACATGCGTTTGAAGAGGCCTTTAATCGGGGCAACTTGGATGCATTGGATGAAGTGTGCGCCCCAGCTCTGATTGACTACAGCACAGCCGTTGCGGCCGGGCAGGTCGGCCTGGAAGGATTCAAGCTGCGTATTGCCAGCCATCGCACAGGCTTGCCGGATCTGCACATGACCATGGAAGATGTATCATACGACGGCGACAAGTTAAGCTATCGCTGGTCCTTTCGTGGAACCCAGACCGGCCCCTGGCTGGGGCGACCGCCATCCGGCAAAGCTGTCACGGTCGTGGGAATGAACCTGGAGCGCCTCGCCGGCGGGAAGATCGTCGAGCACTATAGCTATCCCGACATCCTGGGCGCTATGCGACAGCTCGATGGCTGAGCTTCCCCCCGAAGTACGGCCGCTGTTCTAAATCTGCCCGGCCGGCTTACGGGCGGCGCTGGCTCCTTAGAAGCGCCATCAGCGCCAGATGCTCTTGGCGATCACGAGGTGGAGCCTGAAGATTGCCGCCCACTAACGGCAGGCGACGGCACGCTGGAGCTCCTCGCCCCGCGTTGGTTCCTGCGGCAGTTTCGAGGCAGCGCCAGTAGCCGGATAAGGCGTGAACACCTACGGGGTCAGGTATTTCGCTTCGTGTAGTCCGTCTTATCCGCCGTTAGGGCAAACATTAGCGGGACTGCCGGCATGTTCGCCGGCAGACCCCACCGGTTGCCCGGCAGCCGCTCCATCTCATCAAACGGCTTGTAGTCATTCGAGTAGGGATATTCTCGTAGGGCGGTGAGGCGCAGCCCGGCCTCCAACACGGCCGTGACCACGTCCGCCACGCCCCAGGCGAACTCGTGACAGGGGAAAGGGTTCTCAAAGGGCGGCTCATCAGAAATGCGTTCGGGCAGGTCGCTGGCAAAGTCCGCTACGTAGTCATCAACCCCGTCCTCAAAAGCATACTGCCGGCCCCCCATGATGTCGGATGCCTGCGACCAGTCTCCCGTAAGGGCGCCGTCCAACATCCCCAGTATCGGATGAAACTCCACCACCACCAGCCGGCCACCCGGCTTCAGGGCCGCCGCCGCGCCGCGCGCCCAGCCGGCAATGTCCGGCAGCCAATACAATGCGCCATAGGAGGCGAAGGCGACATCAAATTGCTCCTGGTTGGCGGCGAACCAGTCGTAGAGGTTGGCCCGGACGAAGGTGGCGGGGATGCCGCTCTCGCTGGACAGCCGGCCGGCGAAGCCAATCGCCTCGTCGCTAATGTCCACGCCGGTCACGACCGCCCCGAGATGTGCGGCGATGCTCAGCGTATCCTGGCCGGCATTGCATTGCAGATGCACCAGGCGCTTGCCGCGCACATCGCCCAGCAATTCGATTTCCTCCGGGTAGAGAGTGCTGCCCCCGGCGCGGAAGAAGGCTGCCTGGTCTCCTTTGTGCCGGTTGTGTTGGCGCGTGGCGGCGTTCCAGGAGCGCCTGTTATCAAATGCAATTTTGGTCAGGTCAAGGTCACTCATCCTGACTCCAGGTGGCCGGCTGCGTCCGGTTCGTTTGATCGCAGCAGCGGATCTCGTTGTTCGATAAGTAGAATCAGAGTAATACCGGCAAGCGCCAGGCTCATGGACAGGATTGCCGGTGCGCCGGCAAGCAGCAGGATAGCCAGCGCGATCAGGGCGGAAATCACCGCCCGCGGCCACAGCCGCAACCGGCTGGCGCGCCACAGGGCCAGCCCCATACCCTCCAAAAACAGGAGCAGCCCGGCAGCCAGGTAAAGCCGGCCGGCCGGGGATAGCGGGGCCAGCGGACTCACCGCTCCAATCTGGATGGCCGCTGCGTAGGCGATAATGCCGCCGATGATCACAAAGTGGAAGATGCTGTATGCATCCCGCGCCAGGGTGGATTGCCGCGAGCCGGTGACGGTTGCCATTACATGGTCCAGCGCCGGCTTGGTGCGTGGAAAGTAGCTCCACCACATCGCACCCGTGACCGCCACGCTGAGCACCGCAAATGCCAACAAGGGTCCGGTCCAGTCGGCGGCGGACACTTGCCCGGCGGCCACGATTAGCGACTCACCCAGCGCAATGATCACAAACAGCCCGTGCCGTTCGGCGAAATGGTCAGCGCGAAGGAACCAGGATTCGTTGCGCGCGCTGAATAGAGCGGCGACCACGTCCAGCAGGATCGCGGCAGCCCACAAGCCATATTGCCAAACGCCCCCGAGCAGCGCGCCGGCAATAACCGCGACCATGCCGGTGAGAGAACGCAACATGAAACCCCTCACCGCGCCCTTCATCTCCGCGCTGGCCGATGCTACCAGATAGTAAATGAGCAGCCCGAACAAGCGCACCAACACATAGGTCGCCGCGAACCAGAGGGCGTGTTCGCCGAAAGCCTCCGGCACCGCTACCGCCATGAAGAAAGCTGCCCCGGTCGCACCTAAGACCGCCATTGCAATCAGCGGATGGTCGGCATTCGCCGCGTTGAGCGCCCAGGCGTACTGCGTCCAGGCCCACCATATTAGCCAAAAGACGAGCACCGCCTGCCCGACAGCCAGCCAGCCGGGGTGTGCATACAGCAGGTGCGCGGTCTGGGTTACCGAGAAGACAAATACAAGGTCAAAGAAAAGCTCAACAAAGGTAACTCGCTGGTGCTGCGATGTTAGCAGCGATGGCGGCGCACCTTTCTGCGAATGTGACATGCTCCTGGCCTCCTAAGCCATTCGTCCGGCAAAATCCGGCGGAATTGTATCCCATACCCGCCTCCTGACCAGACCAGTTCTCACTTTGCGCTACAGACGATGCTGGTACCATTAGTGAGCAAGCGCGCATTTTTAGCGATTTCTTCAGATGATTGGCGCACACACTCCCACTACCCGCTGGCTACCCGCGCCCGCCGCACTGACCCTGGAGGCCGGGCAGATTGACATCTGGCTGGTGGAGTTGCAGCAGCCGGCGGCGGTTATTCATGCGTTGGGGCAACTGCTGGCGGAGGATGAAGTTGAGCGATCTGACCGCTTCTACTTTCAGGCCGACCGACGCCGCTACATCGTTTCGCGTGGTGCGCTGCGACGCATTCTCGGCGGCTACCTGGGAACTGCGCCCGGCAGCCTACGCATAACAACCACAGCTTACGGCAAACCCTATCTGCTTGACGAGCCGGCGCACTTCAACGTCACCCACAGCCATGAGACAGCGTTGATTGCGGTGGCGACGCAGCCGGTCGGTGTGGACATCGAATATTTGCTCCGGCAAATGGACGACCTGGATGGGCTTGCCTGCCGTTTTTTTGCCCGAACAGAGTACGAACAGCTACAATCATTGCCGGCCCGGAAGTGGCCGGCCGCCTTCTACAACTGCTGGACGCGCAAAGAGGCGTACATCAAGGCGCTTGGCGAAGGACTGTCGCATCCACTGGACCGCTTTGCAGTCACGTTAAGCCCGGGTGAACCCGCCCGCTTTGTGCACATCAACGACGATCCGGCAGAGACGGCGGCCTGGTCGCTGTACGCCTTCACGCCGGCGAGCGAATACGTGGCCGCGCTGGCAGTGCAAGGGGCCGGGCGCCAATTGCGATTTCTGCGCTTTGAAGGCGCATCCGCGTAGCCGGCGCGGCGGCAAGGCAAGTCCCCGGGACAGCCGTGCGGAAGGATGAACTGAGTGGAGGACGCAACGATTCGATGAGCAATCAGGCACAAAAACGTAGTTCCGGCCGTAAGGAGATGCGCCGGGCGGCAGTCGAGCGCGAGGAGCGCCGCCGCCGGCTCCTGCTGGGTCTGCTGGCCGCTGGTGGATTGATTGTACTGGGCGGCATACTGGCTTTTACTTTCCTACGGCCGAGCATTGAAGGGGTGAGCAAGTTTTCCGGTGTGGTGCGCGAACATGATGTGGATGCCAAGTTTCCGCCCTCCGGTCTTCCGCCTGTGGGCGGCGCGCACACCACCTCCTGGCAGACCTGCGGCGTCTATGACGCGCCGGTCAGCACGGTGCTGGCGGTGCACTCGCTGGAGCATGGAGCGGTGTGGATCAGCTACCATCCCGACCTGCCGGCGGACGATGTAGCCCGGCTGAAGGAGCAGGCAAATGGCGATATCTGGGTTTTGGTGTCGCCGTTTCCCAACCAGGATAAGCCGGTGGTCTTGACCGCCTGGAGCGTGCAACTGGCCCTTGATTCGGCCACCGATGAGCGCATCCCGCAATTTATCGAGCGCTACCGGGCAAAGGGGCCGGAGCCGGGACAGACCTGCCAGAATGGCGTGGGCAACCCGACCGGCTGATTGCATGCGCCGACTGAAAACCTGCCAGGTTTCAGAAAACCTGGCAGGTTTCGGACACTATCACAAGGAGATGACAAAATGGACCTATTGGCACTACCCACCGGCGTGGTAATCGGCTTCCTGGCATGGTTTACCGTGCGCTACGTGATCGCCGGCTTCTATACCGTCGATCAGAACGAGCGGGCGGTGAAGACTCGCTTTGGCCGCGCCTATCGCATCAAGGACGCCACCACCCTGGACGATCCCATCGCCCAGTTCTTGAATGAAAAGGATAAGGAACGCTACAAGTACCCGCAAGTGCGCGTCATTCCCCCAGGTGGGCCGTATTTTCGCTGGCCCTGGGAGCGCGTTTACAAGACCTCCATCGCCACCGAGACCATGAACATGGCCCTTGACCTGGAGACGCCCAGCGCCAATCACAACGGGACTATCCTGGAGGCGGTCACCAAGGATCAACTGAATATTGGCCTCACCGGCCAGATTCGCTACCAGGTCTCTGAGCGCAACCTCTATGCCTACTTCTTCGGCGTGAAGAATCCTATCGTGCATGTGATGGGCTACTTCATCTCCATCTTGCGCGAGCGCATCGCCAGCTTCGAGGCGCAGGGCAGCGGACTGCTGGAGGCCGGCGAGGAGCTGGACATTGACATGGACTTGATGGGCGGCATCTCCATTAACGATTTGCGCAAGAACCTCAACGAGATTAACGACTTCATGGAAAGCGAATGCGCATCGTCGCAGGCCCGCTACGGCATCGAGCTGGAGGCGTCATTGATTACGGGCATTGACCCGCCGGCTGAAGTTGAATCGGCTTTGGCCGCCATCAACACCGCCCACAACGAGGTCTCTTCGGACATCAGCCTGGCCAAGGCGCAGGCGGACCAGACAATCGTGCAGTCCAAGCGGGCGGTAGAAATCGAGACGCTGCGGGCAGAGGCGGAGGTCGAGCCGCTGATCCAGCTGGCTGACCAGTTGGGCAAGCTGAAGACGAGCGGGCCGGATGTGCTCGCCGCCTATTTGCGCAACGTGCGCCTGGCGCTCTTCAAGAAGGCCGAGCACTACTACATGGAGGTGTCGGAATGAACTCGCTAGTCGCCGGTTGTGTGACGATCTTCGTCAGCTTCTTCTTCTTTCTCATCGCTGAACCGGTCCTGCGCTGGTTGATGCGCGTCTTCGGCTTTTATGCCGTTGTGGAAGAGGGGACAGCCCACGTGTATGTGTTGTTCGGTAAGGTGGTCGGTGTGCTGCAGGAGCCGGGACTGCAACTGCTGTGGATCAAGATGGGACCGCGGGCGTTCGTCATTAACTGGCTGGGCCAGCGTCACATCCTGGATATGCGTCTGGACCAGCAATATCTGCGCAGCCTGCCCGTGAACTCTGAAGAGGGCGCGCCGATGGGCATCGGCGTCTGGTATGAGATGTATATCAGCGATCCGGTGGCATACCTGTTTAAGAATGTGGACCCGCGGGGATCGCTCGCCGCTAACGTCAGCAGCGCGACGGTGCGCACCCTGAACAACATGCCCCTGGATCAAATGCTGACCACGCGGCACATTATGAGCCGGGCGGTGCGCGCCGAAGTATCTCCCAAGTCACACGGCTGGGGCTTCGCGTTAGGTTCTGTCTACGTACGAAAGGTGCATTTCCGCGACCGCAACATGATTAACCAGATTGAGGAAAAGGTGGTCAACCGGCTGCGACAGGTCACCTCCGCCATCCGGCAGGACGGCGCTAACCGGGTGAGCATCATCACCAACTCAGCCGAGCGGCGGGCGGCGGTGGAGTTTGCCCGCGCGGAAGCGATGCGCCCGCAGATTGTCGGCGGCGCGCTGCAGAAGATCGGTCAGGACCCGGAGGTCGCCAGGGCGATGTTTGATGTGCTGGAAATGGAGAACCTGATCAATGGCCAGGCGCGGGTGACCTTCTTGCCGGAGAACAACGAGATGCTGGCGCAATTGTTGGCGGCGCTGCCGGGAAGGTAGTGCGTCATACTATCCCGGAAACTTCTGAGTTTCCGGGATAGTTGCATACAAGGAGCATTCTCATGTTCACCATCCGGCCATTCGACTACTCTGATGCGGACTACAACGCCACGGTCGCATTGTGGAACGCCGCTCACCCCGACCATCCGAGTAGCGCACAGTTCCAGAAGCGAGAAGATGAATCACTGAGATCTCAGCCGGAACGGGTTCTCTATCGGGCGCTGGCGGTGCTGGAGGAAACGACCAGTGAGCCGGGACGTTGTGTAGGGGCCGGCCACTTCATGCACAAGCCCTGGTCATATCACCCGCACAAGCTGGGTATCTTTATCACCGTGCATCCGGCGTATCAGAATGCCGGCGTTGAGGAGGCAATACATGCGCATCTAGAGAAGGAAATGCAGCCAATTCAGCCTGCTTCGCTCGAAACGGTCGCCTTTGAAAATGACTTGTACAAGCTGCAATTCCTGGCGCGACACGGTTTTCGCGTAGTTCAGCGCGAACAGGAGTCCGAGCTGGATACCGCGCACTTCGATCCGGGGCTGTATGCCGGGCTGCTGGACAGGGTTGCCGCTTCCGGCATTCGCATACGCAATCTGAATGAGATGGCGGCGGAGGATGCAGAGCATTTGCGCCGGCGTTTTGCGTTGGAGAGTGAGCTGGTCACTCATGTGCCTTATTACGACGATCAGATCACCCCACAGCCCTATGACGACTGGCTGAAGGGATTTCATGACAACCCGGACCTGTTGCCGGAGGCCAACCTGGTTGCGGTTGACGGTAGCCGGCTGGTCGGTCTGACCGACCTGTGGGCCAGTCAGGCCACAGACCGGATTCTTTATACGGGTTTCACCGGCGTGCTGCCGGCCTATCGTCGACGAGGCATTGCCACTGTGCTAAAGGTGCGCGCCTTGACCGTTGCCAAACAGCGACTCACGGCACGCGGCCTGCCGCCCGTGGTGCGCACCGGCAACAATGAGAATAATCCTATGCTGCAAATCAACCTGCGCCTGGGTTTCCAACCGCGGCCGGCCACCTTGGTGTACTTCAAGGAGTTAAACTGACTTTCCCAGCAACCATGTGATTCCGGGCTGGTGTCATCATGATGGCCGTATAGCCGGAGAGAAAACTTTTACCTGTCGAATTTGTCAGGAGGATACGTATGGGCTCTTTGATTCCGTTCTTTCGCTTCGTACACATCTTTTCGGCGATCTATTGGGTAGGAACGGTGCTGTTCATGGCCGCCTTTCTGGAACCAACCGTGCGCGCGATGGGGCCGGCCGGGGGCCAGTTCATGCAACGGCTGAACGGCTCCACGCGCTTCGCTCTCTCTTTGTCCCTGGCGGGACTGCTCACAATTCTGGCCGGATTGGCGCTTTATGGGCCGGTGACGAGCTTCACCCCGGCGGTCATGTTTGGCGACCGCTTGCCGCTGACAATCGGAGCACTGTCCGGCATCGCCAGCGCCGCGGTAGGAATGTTCGTAAGCGGCCGCTCATCAGCGCGGATGTCGGCTTTGGGCAAGGAGATCGCTGCCGGCGGTGGGCCGCCCACTCCAGCGCAGGCTGCTGAAATGGGCAAGCTGCAATCGAGGCTGCGCAACGGCGCTCGGGCGACTGCGATTCTGATGGTCATTGCCGTCATCGGCATGACCTGGCCGTAACCAACGTCTTACATCCGAGGGCGGGCCGTGCAACCGAAGGCCGGCCGCCGCTAGGTAGAACCAGATGAACGCGGCTGGCCGGCCAGCGCTTCT
>CAYVQP010000022.1:32640-45083 GCA_964452775.1 uncultured Ardenticatenaceae bacterium
GGCCGGCCGCCGCTAGGTAGAACCAGATGAACGCGGCTGGCCGGCCAGCGCTTCTAGCTGCTGCAGGCGCTCGCGCAGGGCGGCCATGGATTCGCGATGTTGGTCTTCCTGCCGGTCAATCATCTGGCGCAAGTCAGCCAGTAACTCATTATGAGAAAACGCCTGAGCAACCTCGCCGGCCTCGCGCTGCCGTGCTGCCAGGGGCCGGCTACGTGAACGGCGAAACCAGTCCGCCATGAAGCTGGTGAGCACGCTGAACAAGCCGATACCCACGGTCATCAGCGCCATACCGACCAGTCGTCCGCCGGTGGTCACCGGCACCATATCGCCATAGCCGACGGTGGTGACCGTCACCACGGACCACCAAAGAGCGTCTTCGCCAGTCACAATGGACGCGCCCGGAGCGCCCACCTCGAAATCAAGCACCAGCACCGCCGCCGCTTCAAAAATCACCAGGGCCACAAACACGAAGCCCAGCAATGTGCTTTTGGCGCGCTGGTCTTGCCCAACTTGCCGGGCGTGCAGGGTATCGTTAGCCTTTAGCTGCCGGGCAGTTATGACCATCGGAATCAGGCGAAGTACACGGGCAAACGGTACCGGTAGGCTGCCTAACAGATCCAGCCAGCCCATGCCATGCAAGAAGTAGCGCCGGCGATCCGGCGCTCCTCTGAGCAAGTAGAAGAAGTCGAGCAATAAGATTACGCTGATAAAAACATCCACGGTCAGAATGACCTGCCTGGCTTGCGGCGTAAGCTCAAGGACGTAGACGATGGTATTGACGATTGAGAGGATGGTCACCCAGAAGCTGAAGAGCGCAATGCCGGGGTTTTCCAGGTAGCGCTGCTTGCGATATTCAGTTTCCATTACTTGCTCCTTTCCGTTGGCGACTTCCGCGTTCATGTTTGCTAGGGACGCGTATAGTCTAATACAAGCGCGTTTGCCACGCCAAAGGCACTTCTCGCCGTATCAGAGCGAGGTATGGCTGCTCTATACTTTCCGCACCTGCGGGGTTTCTGCTGTGGGGACTGAGTTCAGTCGCCGGCGCTTCCGGGCCTGAGCAGGCTGCGCCAGATGTAGCGCAGGGTGAGCGGTTGGCCGGAGACGAGCACCTGGCCGCGAAACAGGCGGGTGACCACGGCAATGATGACTATCGAACTGGCCACAATCAGCGCCAGACTTAGGCCCGTCTGCCAGGGGGGAACCACCGTGACGGACAGGCGCAAGGGCATCGCCAGCGGCGCGGTCAAGGGGAACAGGCTCATGGCCAGGGCCGCCGGGCTGTTGGGGGCGGTCCAGAAGACGTTACTGAACCAGAGCGGAATGAGCACCGGCAGGATGATCAGGAAGGCGTATTGCGACCCCTCCTTGGGGTTTGGCGACAACGCGCCCAGGCCGGCATACAGCGAGGCGTAGATAAAATAGCCGGCCACGTAGAATGCCGCCACCAACAGCCAGCGTTGCCAGGTCAACTCCGGCAGCGACAGGTTGCCGGACAGGGAACTGCCCGATCCCAGGACGAGCAGCACCGTGACGCTCCACACCGCCAGCTGCACAATGCCCATCGCCCCCAGGCCGATGATCTTGCCGACCAGCAAGTCGCGGGGTTGGAGGGAGGAGAGCAATACTTCCAGCACGCGGTTTTGCTTCTCTTTGCCCAGACTCTGCAATAGATAGCCGGCCGCGCCCAGGGTAGTGGCAAAGAAGAGCATGGCAATGCCGATGCCGGCGAAAAGCTGCCCCATTTCGCTACCGCCGTCGCCTGCGTCGGGGGCCGGACTCAGGTCAGTCTCCATTATTTGCGCGGGCTGTGGCAGCCGTTGGGCCAGCGCCGGATCGCCGGCCAGTCTCTCCGCCGCCAGCTGGTAAAGCGCGGCCTGTTCAGCGAACAATCCGGGATAGGTGCGACTGGGCGCAACATGGCGAATGGGTTCGCCGTCAAGAAAGTCGGGCGGAACGACGTAGTAGTTGCCGATTTCACCCTCTTTATAGGCAGCCAGAGCTGCCGCCTCATCATCGAAGGGAATGAAAGGCTCGGGCGGGTCTTCTCCCGCCAATTCCTCGCCGGCGATTACCAGGCCGCTGGGTAGCCTCTCGCCTCCCCCGGCAAAAATCTCGCTCAGCACGGACGCGCCGGCGGAGGAGCCGGAAGCACCCGCGCCCGGTGTGGCCGCCAGCCGGTCGAGCACGCCGATAATCAAGATCGTCAGCAATGGCAGGCCCAGGGTCACCACAATGACCGAGCGGCGGGTAATTGTGTTGAAAAATTCGAACCAGGCGACTCGCGCGACCTGGCGCGCCGAGAATCCAGCGTTCATCGGGACGCCTTTTCGGAGCTGAGTTCCCGGCCGCGCAGCGCCCGGCCTATTTGCCGCAGGCTAATCCGCTGCCCATAGCGCAGCATGCCGACGTGCAGCAGCCGGGCCGCCAGGAAGACGGAGAGGGCGGCGGTGGCGACCAGTATGAGCCAGCTCAGGATGAGCTGCCAGGCCGGAATGGTGGTCAGCGGCCAGCGGATCACGATGGAAAGCGGTGCGCTGAGCGGGATGAGGCTGAGGGCGATGGAAAGCGGGCTGTCCGGCGCAGTGATCAGGACCACCATGAAATAGAAGGGAATGGCCGCCAGCAGGCTGATGATGCCCGATGCCTGCTGGCCCTCGCTGACCTCGGTCACGCTGACGCCGATAGCCGCCATCAAGCCGGCGAAAACGATGTAGAAGGGGATGAACCAGGCGATGGCAATCAGCAACAAGCCGGGCGCGGGAGCGAGCAAGCCCAGCTCCGGAAAGTAGCCGCGCAACACAAAGAACAGGACCACAACAAACGCGCCCCAGACGATGATCTGGGTCAGTCCGACGCCGATCAACCCCAGTAACTTGCCTAGCATCAGCTTTTCCGGGCTGATGGAGGTAACCAGGATCTCCATGGTGCGGTTTTCCTTTTCATCCACAACCGCTTGCAGCATGTAGCCGGCGGTCGTAAAGATGGCCATTACCAGAACGATGCCGATGATGAAGGGAAAGAGGAAGGCGCTGAACTCGTTTTCGACCCGCGCGCTGCCGCCCACCTGTTCATACTGCGTGTTCAGTTCGCCGGGGGCCAGTAGGGCGACTATCTGCGGCGACAATTGCGCCTCGGCCAGCAGTGAAGCGCGCAACAGGTTGTTAATGTCGTCGTAGATATCGTCGTAGGCGTCCCCTTCGTGGTAGAGCAGCACCTCACCCTGCTGCTGATAATCGCCTGGGATGACGAAATAGGCCTGCAGCTCGCCGGCCAACAGCGCGGCGCGGGCCTCGGCTGGATCGTCATAGAACTTCAGGGGAGCAGAAAAGTCGCCGCTCTCGCCGGCGTCCGGCGGCAAAAGCGCCGCCTCATCCACCACGCCAACCGGCTGCTCGCTCTGCCCGCTGATGACAATGGCCGAGACGGCAAAGATCGCCGTGAAGAGCAAGGGCAGACCGAACACCACAAAGAGAAAGCCCCGGCGCAAGGCGAATCGGCGATACTCGTAGGCGGCGACCAGAAAGAACTTACTCATCAATCGAGCGGCTCAGTGGGGACGGCGGAAGTTGGGCCGGCGGCAGGGGCCGGCGCGTCCGGGTCTTCGCCGACGATCTTGATAAATATGTCGTGCAGGCTGGGCACGGCGACGGCAAATTGCTCGATGGTCACATCATCACGCCGGCTGAGTTCACGCAGCAATTCCTGCGGGGTGACCCCATCAACCGGCGTGAGCCGCCAGCCGCCGTTCTCCTGCCGGGCGTGGTCTACCAGCGGCAGGCCCTCAAATGAACCGGCGCCGGAGACGTGCACGCTGTTGCCGGCGTAGCGGCGGCGGACCTCGCTCACGGCTCCTTCCAACACGCACCGGCCGCGATTAATCAGCGCGATGCGGTCACAGAGGGCTTCAACCTGATGCATCTGATGGGTGGACATGATGATGCACTTGCCGGCATCGCGCAGCTCGATCAACATGTCTTCGATCAGCTGGGTGTTGACCGGGTCCAGGCCGGAGAAGGGTTCATCCACGATGATCAAGTCGGGGTCGTGTAGGACGGTCACGATGAACTGCGCCTTTTGGTGCATGCCTCTGCTCAGCTGGCGCAGAGTCTTGTCGCGGTGGTCCCACAGGTCCAGCCGGCGCAGGTACTCTTCGGCCCGGCGGTTCGTCGTCTCCCGATTAAGGCCTTTCAGGGAAGCCAGATATTGAATGATGCGCATCAACTTCACATCGGCGTAAAGCCCGCGCTCCTCCGGAAGGTAGCCGATGCGCTCCTTCTTGGCTTCCGTCATGGGGCCGCCAAAAACAGCGATGCGCCCGCTGTCGGGCCGGAAGATATCCAGGGTCATCCGGATCAGCGTGGTCTTGCCCGCGCCGTTTGGCCCGAGCAAGCCGAAGATTTCGCCGCCGCGCATCTCAAGCGAGACGCCGCGCACGGCCTGGGTATTACCGAAGCTCTTGCTTACCTGATCAACGTCAACGGTGGGCGCTGGTTCATTCATAGTGCGCTAGATTGTAGCACACTACGCCCGGCGTTCATCGCGCCCAACGAAAGGCGCCCCAAAACAAAAGTACAATTGCCCTTTGCGGATCTTTGCCGGCATTCTATAATTCGAAAGGTGGGAGGCCACCATGGAGTGCTTATGCAGCAAGCAGATATTCTGCTGATTGAAGGCGAAACGGCCGTCCAGCCGCTCTTCATGCCGATTTTTCGGGACTACGAATACGTTGTCTGCGGCAGCCCAACGATAGCCGCGGCGCTGAACGGCGCCGCGACGGTAGCGCCGGCGATGGTGCTGGTCAACTGGCGCAGCCTCGCCGACGAGGATCGAGCGCTGTGCAGCGAGCTAAATGCCCGGCTGGCAGGCACAGCCGTCGTTTACGCCGGAATCACCGGCGTGGACGTCGCGCCCCCGAAAGGATCGATCATGCTCAAGCCGCCCTGGACCGCCCGCAAGTTGATGAACCAGGTCAAGCGCTACGTGCCAAGCAAGTCCAGGCCGGAAAAGGTGCTCTGCGCCGGCGATTTGTCGCTCAATCTTGACCGGCGGGTGGTCACGGTCGAGCGGCAATCGGTGGCCTATTTGACTCCCCGGTTGGCCGATTTGCTGGCGTGCTTGTTGCGCCGGCCCGGCTTATTGGTTACCCGCCGGCAACTGATGCTGGAAGCGTGGCTGACGAACTACCTGGATGATACCCGCACGCTGGATGTGCACGTGCGCTGGTTGCGGGAAGCCATTGAGTCGAATCCGGACGAGCCCCGGCGCCTGCTGACGGTGCGCGGCCAGGGATATCTCCTGCAACCACAACCTTCTCCTAACTAATCTTCCCCCGCATCAGCCAAATCCCACGCCGGCTCCGTGACCGCGTTCCTCACGCCGGGTACGCGCTCTTGCTGCATGGCCTGCCGTATCTGCGCCTGCTGGTGCTGCAAGAGCAGGCCGGCCAGCGTCCGGCGAACGCAATCGTTGGCGAAGCGATAGAACGGATGGGGAGAGCCGGGCTCGTTCTCCGCGGCAATCATGCCCAACACCACCAACTCCGCCAGCCGGGCCTCGACGCGCTGGCGCGACGACGGCAGTGGATGGGCGGCGGCCAACTGGTCCACCGAAAAGGGTTCCGGCAGCACGCTCGCCGCTTTCAGTAATAGCTGGCCGGCAAGGGGCAGGGTGTCCATGGCGCTGATAACGACGGAACGCACCGACTGCGGTGGACTGAGATAAGCCGGCAACGAGCGCTCGGTCGCCGGCGTACACTCACCTCTGCGGGCGACGATGACCCCTTGCTCAAGGAGTTCGGCGGCAAGTTTCAGGCTGAAGTATGGGTTGCCCTGACCGTGGCGCAAGATCAGCCGGGCGACCGCGTCGTCCAGGTGGTGCACGCCAAGCTGCCGGCGCACTAGAGCGAGGGTCTCCTCATCGGACATTGGCCGCAAGCGCACATGGTCCCTCGGTCCGGCCGCCATCAGTTGGTGGTACACCGTTATGCGGGTGGCAAATGGGCTTTCGGCCGGCGCCGGCTGCGTGGTGATGATGAAATGCGCCGGTCTGATGCGTTCAGCGGCCGCCAAAAGCAGACGCAAGGATTCCAGGTCAAAGAGGTGCAGGTCGTCGAAGAGGAACAGCGCCGGCAATCGCTTCTGCTGGCCGGGTCGCTCCAATAGCAGTTGTAATATGCGCAACAGAAAGTGGTGCGTGGCCGCTGTGCGCCGCTTCGGGTCGAGGCCGGCGGTGAACTCGTTCTCCGGGATCTGTACCGGCAAGACGGCATTCAGGAACGGCGCGTAGCGCAGGGCCATGGCCGGAAAACCGCGCTCCATTTGAGTGGCGGGCAACTGGCTCAGGATTCGCGACTGCCAACCCCCAGGCGAAAGCATGGCCGGAGAGGAGAGCGAAAACAGGGCCGAAAAGGGCTCGCGCCAGGCGGAGAAAGGCTGATTGCGGATG
This sequence comes from uncultured Ardenticatenaceae bacterium, assembly GCA_964452775.1. Lineage (GTDB taxonomy): Bacteria > Chloroflexota > Anaerolineae > Promineifilales > Promineifilaceae > JACKCB01. The sequence goes on from CAYVQP010000022.1 coordinate 39,085, forward strand.
CCCGACTGTCCACGGCCGGCCAGGGTGAACAACTTCATGCTTTGCGCCCGGCGAGCGATCTCCTCCAGCAAACGCGACTTCCCGATGCCGCCCTCGCCCTCGATGAGGGTGATGCGCCGGCCGGCCGGCTTGGCGGCGACGCGCGATGCCGGGTCAGCGCCCGCCGGCAGCTTTCGCTTGCGAAGCTTGCTTAGCCGCTTTTGGGCCAGGGCCAGGACATCTTGCCGGCCCTCGAACTGTGATAGGCCGGCCGGATGGTTAAGCGCGGGCCAGGCGCGCGCGCCGGCCAACCGCGGCCGGTAGAGCGGGACCGGCTGCTGCCGGCCCTTCAGGGTTACTGCCGGCAGCCGGTCATAGCTGATGTCGTGCCGCGTTGCCCGGTAGGTGGCTTCGTCGCAGAGAATGGCAAATCGGTCCGGGCGATCTATGCCGGCAACGGACTCCATCAGCCGAGAGGCGAGGTTGGCCGCGTCGCCTACCATGGTGTATTCACGGCGAACATGGTTGCCGATCGGCCCGCAAAAAACCAGTCCGGTAGCCACACCGATGGCGCTGGGCCGGTCCAGGGCGCGCATTGCGTTCTGCATGTCCTGCGCCGCCAGGACCCCGCGCAAGGGATCGTCCTGGTGGGCAAGCGGAGGCAGGCCCATCGCCGCCACCAGAGTGATTCCCTTGTTGTCCACGTTCAGCTTGTTGATGCTTCCCTCATGCCGGTAGAGACGCTCCTGCAGCGCCCGCATGACCTCCTGCGCCTGAGGCAGCGTCCGCTGATAGGGATGCTTGATGGAAGCGCCGTAGTTGGGCAGGTGGATGAACAGAATGGTCGCCTGCCGCACTTCCGCCTCCCACTGCTCATGTCCGGCGGCCAGCCGGCTGTAGGCGGCGGCCGGGATATAGGGGCGCATGATCGGGCGCAATGAGTCCGGCCACGCCTGCGGCTCAGCCGGGACGGGCGAAATTCGGGCATCCAGACCGATGAGGCGTTTGTAACCTTCAGCCAGCGCCATGCCGGCGGCGTCCGCTTCTAGCAGCGCCCAGGCCTCCGGCGAAAGCACAATCTGGCCGGCCGCAGCCAGTTCCTGTGCGCGACTCATCTGAGTCAGCGGCGAACCGGATAGCAGGAACTCCACCCGGTCCAACACGCCGCCCAAGTGCACCGCGGAGACAATGCCCGCGCCAATGCCGATTTGCATGGAAAGCTGCGGCCCGGCCGGGCTACGATAGCGGTGCAACGTCCGCTGCAGGTCAAGCGCGCAGAGCGCGGCCCGCCGGACGGTCACTGCCAGTTCCCGGTCCGCGCCAAATGTAGGGCCGGGGGTCTCGCGCGCCGGCCACATGGTCAATACGGCATCACCGGCGAACTTGACCACCTCGCCGCCGTGCGCCGTCACGATTTCGATGAAGCGACCGAGGAAGTCATTCAGCATCAGCGCCAGCCGCTCAGCGCCCGCCTCCGGGCCAAACTGCCGAGACATTTGCTCGGCGCAGCGAGTGAAATCCACGATATCGGCGAACAGCAGTGCGCCCGGATATCGTTCAGCGCTGGGCGGGGTCAAGGCTTGGGCATCCACCAGCAGCCGGCGCATTACCAGGGCCGGCACGTAGCTGGCCAGGGTGCTCATTGGGGCCTGCTCTTCCATTCCGCTCACCAGCCCTGTGCGCCAATCAAGGGCACAAAGCGCACGGGCACGAGCCTGCGGCTGGTATAGTTCTCCGTTGTCCGGCGCTCCAACAGCACCAGGTGCTGGTCCCAACTTTGCTCGCCGACGGGCATCAACAGCCGGCCGCCAACCGCCATTTGCTCGCGCAGCGGGGCAGGTACGGACGGCCCGCCAGCGGAGACAAGTACAGCGTCATAGGGTGCGTGCTCCGGCCAGCCCAGGCTCCCATCTCCCAGATGCACGCGGACATTGTGGCAGCCGGCAGCGGCCAGGTTCCGCCGGGCGGCTTCCACCAACGACGGGATGCGCTCCACGGAATACACTTCGGCTGCCAATTGGCTGAGCAGGGCGGCGGCGTAGCCCGAGCCTGCGCCTACCTCCAACACGCGCTCCTCGGGCTGGAGGCGGAGCGCCTCCAGCATGTAGGCGATTATGTAAGGCTGGGAGATAGTCTGATCCGCGCCGATGGGCAAAGGCATGTCGGCATAGGCCACATGATGGTAGTCCGGCTCGACAAAGGCGTGGCGAGGAACGCGGCGAAAGGCTTCCAGTACCCCGGCGCTTACGATACCCCGAGCGCCAAGCTGCTCGTCCACCATCCGGCGCCGCTCGCGTTCAAAGGTCGGGGTGTCCATGGCCGCATCATTATGGGGCCGGCGATGGGACCACGGTCGGCGCCAGGCTGACATCGCCCGAAGTGATCACCGATTCGCTGAACACCCAGCCCTGCGCCTGGTCGTCCAGGCAACAGATTTGCAACCAGCTGCTGGAGGCGTCACGCCCGACGATGCTGAACTGCCGGCCGCGCTCGACCGCGGCCACAATTGGGAACTCGATACCCGGGCCGGAGCGGACGTTCAGCATGTCCACGTTCACAATGACCTGAGGCAGCTCGGCGGTTGCGGTAGCGCTTGATTCTAGGATTGCCGCCTCCGGAGCTTCAGTCGCTGCCGGGCGGGATGCGGTGGGCATCGCCGTGCGCGTAGCAGTTGGAGCCGGCGTCAAGGTTGCGGGAGGCGACGGAACCGGGGTGGGCGTGTTCTCTGGGGTCGGGGTGGCTGCTACAATGGGCGCCACTGCCGCGCTGGAGGAATCGCCGGGCGCGCCTGCCGGGTCGTCTGCGGGCGGTTCGACCGGACCGGCCGGCGCCAATCCGGCCAGCAGCATTTCGCGCGACTGGGGCAGGGCGAGCAGGACGGCGGCAATGAGCGCCAGGAGGAGCACGATGGCAACCAACAAGCGCTTGCCCCACGATCCCCGCTTTTCGGTGGGAGCAGCCACGCCGGCGGGCAATCGCTGCGGATCCTCAATTTGCAGGACCGCGCAGTAGGTGTAGTTATCCGACAGGCAGAAGCCCTGCTGATGAACGGTGTCTATCGGGCCGGGTTTGGCGACGTAGTGGCAGTGATTGGTCGGCGAAGGAAACGCCGACCAGGTCGCCGTGTCATCCGGCAATCCCAGATATGGGCAGGCCGACCGGCCCGTTGGGGTCAGCGGGCGCAGCGGCTGAATCAGCGGCTCGCCGGCAGGGGAGTCCGTTTTCCGTTTAGAACTCATCTTACAACTGGCACACCTGATGGCCGGCAAATGCAAGCGAAAAAAAGCGGCAACTGCGGTACGGCCGGGCCGGCCAACCGGTCCACAGGAACACCATTATACCTGATTCTCGGGCAAAGGCCGCAACCCAACAGCGACCCGCCGGATATCACGAACTCAGAGCGACGCGTCCGATCAACCGGCCTTGCCTGCCAGCTCAAGCGGCGGTTCCTCGGAGGAGTCGGTGAAGAGGCGATACACCTTTACGCCGGCCGAGAACAAGGTGGCGACAAAGGCGATGGGCAGGGCGATGCGCGCGACTAGATTGAGCACGTTGATCAGAGATTCCGCGCCGCTGACGACCCCGCCGGAAATCGGCCATCCCTGAGCGCTAATCAACGCATCGTTAAGCCCAAATATCGGGCCGTTGGTCATGAACACATAGATCACGGTCACATAGACCAGGTCGGTCAAAATCGCCGCCAAGCGCACTCCGCGCGTCATCCGGCCAACGAGCAACTGGTAGACGTTCAGGGCAATGACCGCGACTACCGACAGGATGTACCAGGGCAGCAGCGTCTCAAAGAAGTTTTCGGAGAGGATGGGCGCGCCAACCGTGACGCCGTCCGTCCGGTAAAACAGCCCGATCCAGTGTGGATAGAGATTGACCACCACCAGGATGAAGATATTGACCGCGATAGAAACAAGAGAGCCGAAGCGGTCAATTCGCTTTGCGCCGCGGACGTCCGGCAACTTGCGCGGGTCCCACTCGCCCTCCGAGACTCCAAACTTGAGCTCTTCATCCGGCACAAATCGCTCCACGATGGCCATGGTCAACACAATGACCGCGAAGGCAGTGAGCAGGGAGTTAAGCAGGCCAGGTACTGCCTGAACAAGCAGGCGCAGAGCGTCGGTCAGAAAGGAGCCGGTCATGTCCACGGACAGCAGCACCCCGACAAACACCACCCCAACCATAACGGCCGCGGTTATCGAGAAAACAACTCTGAAGACCGGAAAGACATGCGGCCCAATCAAGTACATGGAGCGCGGCTGGTAGGACGCAGCCACCTTCTGCGGCGGTCCCATCTCCCGCAAGACATCCATGATGACGCTCTCGTCTGCCTCCGCCATGGGCGTTCCGGCGCGGTCTTCTACCTTATCCTGCAGCAGCGAGCGAAGCTCCGTCTCTACATCCAGGCGCTTGCGCTTCGGCAAACGCCTGCCAACCTCGTGCACGTAGCGTTCAATCAGTTCCATGGGTGGCCTCCCTGTCATTTGCCATCCAGGAGCTGGTCCATGACCACTCCCAGATACTTCCATTCTGCCCTTAATTCGAGCAACACCTCTGCGCCCTTCTCAGATAGGACGTAGTAGCGCCGGGGCCGGCTCTCGCTGACATCCCATTCGCTACGCAACAACCCCTGCTCTTCCAGCCGGCGCATCAGCGGGTAGAGCGTTCCTTCGTTGATGTCGAATCCACTGTCCGCGAGCTCCTGGCGCAGAGAGTAGCCGTACTGCGGTCGGGATAACCGGCTGAGCACAGCCAGGATGACGACCCCGCGCCGCAGCTCCTGCACCAACTTCTCGGTGTGTTGGCTGGACCCTATCGCTTCCATGCCCTTGATTATACTATATAACATACAGTATTGTCAAGCACCCGGTAATTGGTTTGGCGGGGCGTTTCCAGGATTGCCTGAGATTCAGGGCGTGGAACCGCACGCCAGAAAGGGGAACACGAGACTAGGGCGCGGACTGAATCTGCAGGAGTTCGCCGGCCTGATAGTTCACCACGTACAGCTCGCCCTCCACGTCAACCCCCAGGGCCGAGACCGGCGCGCCGGCCTCAGCAACGGTGCGGCGGACCCATTCCTCGCCATTGTGCCGCAACGCCCAGATTGTGCCGCTACAGAAGTCCGAGAAGAAGTAGTTGCCGTCCAGAGCGGGGAAGTGCTTCCCTCGGTAGACGGCGCCCCCAATCACGGCGCATCCCTGATCATGTTCGTAAGTCACGATCGGCGCTTCAAACCCCCGGCTCCGGCAAAACGAGCCTTCAAAGCAACGGTTCCCCTCGCGTATCGGCCAGCCGAAGTTTGCGCCGGCCACGTTCGCGGGCAAGAAGTTGATCTCCTCCGGCCCTTCCTGGCCCACGTCGGCAATGTACAGGTCGCCGGATGCCGGGTCGAAGCTGAAGGCCCAGGGGTTGCGCAGCCCAATTTGCCAGCTCTCGTGGGGTTCGCCGGCCGGATCAGCGAAAGGATTGTCCGGCGGTATCGCGTATGGTTCGGCGCTGTCCACGTCCAGGCGGATGATTGCGCCCAGGACGGTGGCCGGATTCTGAGCATTGTCATAGGGATCGCCGACCGCTCCACCGTCGCCGAAGGCCGCGTAAAGGTAGCCGTCCGGCCCAAACAGCAGCTGCCCGCCGTTATGATTGCCGAAGGGTTGCTCGACGTACAATATCAATTGCCCGCTGTCCGGGTCGGCGCGATTGGGATCGCCGGAGCTGACCGTAAAGCGGGTAATCTCGCTGTCCCCATCCAGGTTGGTGTAGACGACGTAAAAGTAGCCGTTGTGCGCATAGTCGGGGTGAAAGGTGATGCCTAACAGGCCGCGCTCGCTGCCGTCGGTGGAGATTCTGTCGCTGAGGTCCAGGAAGGGCTCCGCCAACGTCTCGCTATCGCGGATGACGCGCACCAACCCGCGCTGCTCGGCGACAAAGAGGCGCTCGTCGCCGGCATGGGCCAGGGCAACGGGCCGGCGCAGCCCGCCGGCGACGAACTGCAATTGCACCGCCTCGACGGG
>CAYVQP010000022.1:45183-57001 GCA_964452775.1 uncultured Ardenticatenaceae bacterium
AGGGCGAACTCCTCGCCGGCCGAGGCGAAGATGATTTCCCGGCCGGCGTTGATCACCGGCCCGGCCAACTGGTCCGGGCCATAGCGCACGGCCGCTTCCAGGCTGCCGCCCTGTGCGCCGACGCCGGGGATCAGGAAGTTGGCCGCCGGGGCCATCTCGCGGATCACGGCCAGTTCCTCGGGGTAGGTGGCGCCAACGACGTAGCCGAGGGAGCCGGAGACGGGCCAGCCGGCGCTCTTGCGCACCACATCAATAGTCAATCCACTGCGTTGGCGGACGTCGCCCTGGAATTCGGCAGCGCCCGGATTGGACGTGCGGGCCAGTAGATAGACGCCCTTGTCCGGCCGCTCGGCGATCATCGGCAAAACGGCGTCCCTGCCCACGTATGGGTTGACGGTGACCGCATCCACGCCCCAGGCGTCAAAAAGGCCGGCGGCCCAGGCGGCCTGCGTATGGCCGATGTCGCCGGTCTTGCAATCCAGGATGATGGGAATGTCGTCCGGGATGTACATGATCGTGCGCTCCAGGGCGATCACGCCTGCCGCCCCCCATTGCAGGTAAAAGCCAAGATTCGGCTTATAGGCGCATACCAGGTCGGCCGTCGCATCTATGATCGCCTTGTTGAACGGCAGCAGCGGTTCATCCCATTTCTGCGCCGGAGCAGGGAGCCGGGCCGGGTGCGGGTCCAGGCCGACGCACAACCAGGATCGGTTGCGCTGTTGGGCGGCCAGCAGTTTCTCTAAGTAGCTCGTCATCGGGGATTCCTCAACCGGGCGCCGGCGCATGCCGGGATGGAAGCGAGGTTCAGTGTTACCGCTATAACACCGCCAAAACTATCAGCGCGATCGTCAAGGCGACCACCAAATCGGTCAGGATCTCACGCTGGCGAAAACGGCTGTTCACATAGGGCAAGATGGCGACCGAGGAGAAGCCGGCCACCATGGCCACACTCTCATCGGACAGCAAGCCGGCGCCGAGGAAGAAGAAGGCGGTGAATAGCGCTGCCCGCACGACCATGCGCGAGTAAATTTGCCGGCTCAACTCGGCCACATATTCAGGATTCGCATGCGCGCCGATTCGCTCGCTGATGTGCCAGGTATAGGTGACCAGCGTATAACCCAACAGCAGCACTTGCCAGGTAATTGTGGGCAGTTCGGCCGCAGCCGGCTCAGCCCGGAAGGCCCAGGCGGTGACGGTCGCTACCACCAGGAAATGGAGCAGTTGGTCCAGCAGGTAAGGGCCGACCACCAGCTCGGGCCGGGCCTTGCTCAGCCAGTTCTTGCCGACATCAATGAAAAAATGGGTGATAGTGATTACCAGCAGGTAGGGCCACAAGTAGCTACGCGCCGCGCCGATCAACACCAGCATCGTGATCAGGTGAATGAAGACGTGCACGAGCAGGCCGGCGGTCTGGCGCTTGGCGATCACCAGCCGGTATGGTTGCAATGGGTAGTCAGCCAGGAAGTGGGAGAGAATGAGGGACCAGAACATAAGCGATAGCTATCAGGAGGCGATCAGGCGCTTGTGGTTAACCATCATGCAGGCATCCATGACCACGTTGAGGCCGGCGTCTCGGGCTATGCGCGCCGCTTGCTCGTTGATAATGCCGGACTGCATCCAGATTGACTTGGCCCCGATGTCAATTGCCTGCTGGACGAAGGGCAAGACCTCCTCGCCGGGCCGGAAGATCTGCACCACGTCAACCGGCACGGGCACGGACTTCAGGTCGGGATAAGCTTTCTCGCCCAGGACCTGGTCAATGTATGGGTTGACCGGGATGATGCGGTAACCGTGGCGTTGCAAATAAGCGGGTATGTCGTGCGCCGGGCGGTTCTCCTTGCCGGATAGGCCAACCACCGCAACCGTTTTCGAGGTCTCCAAAATGCGGCGCATTTGACTGTCGCCCGCGCGCACAAAGGAAGCCACCGGCGGGCTTTCGTCTGTGCTATCCGGATTGATAGGCAGCCAGACGGTGAAGGAGGTCAGGCCGGGAACGGAGAAGAGCTTGATGTCGCCCTTGTGCTTGCTGGCGACAATGTTGTAACTGATCTCCAGTCCCAGGCCGGTGCCTTTGCCCGGCGGTTTCGTCGTAAAGAAGGCGTCGAACACTCGTGGTTGGATGTCCGCCGGTATGCCGGGGCCGTTGTCGGCGATCTCGACTACCACCCAGTTCTTCTCCCGGCGTGTGCGGATGGTGATCTCGGCCCCCGGCCGGCCCGCCAGCGCATCGGCAGCGTTGTCAATAATGTTCGTCCACACCTGATTCAGCTCGCTGCCGTGCCCCTGGACCTTGGGTAGCTCATCCGCGTATTCGCGCCGGACGGAAATGTCATTCTTCAACTTGTGGCGCAAGATGAGCAACGTGTTGTCAATACCCTCGTGGATATCCACCGCCTGAACCGGCGCCTGGTCCAGGTAGGAATACGACTTGAGCGCCTTGACGATTTCGGAGATCCTGCCGGCCCCCATGTCCACTTCGGCCAGCAAGTTATACATCGAATAGGCAGCGGAAAGGAAGCTGACTATCGGCCCCAGCTGTTCGCTCTCAAAGTGGGCGGCGAACTGTTCCAGACTGCTCTCGTCAATGCCCAAATTGACTAACGCCGGAGCCAATTCCCAGGCATCCTTCACGCCGCGATCCTCCAGCCAGCCCTCCAGCTCAGCTTCGCGGTCGCTGCGCACGATGGCGTCGAGCATCAACGGGCGCGCCGCCACGCGCTGGGTCTGGGCGGCCAGTTCATCCAGCGCGCTCTGCTGGGCCGGATTGAGCGCCAATTGCGCAATCCGCGCGCGGGAATCGGCAAACTGCGCAATTGTCTCGGCAAGCTGGCTGGCTCCTCGCCGGACCGCCGCCGCGGGGTTGTTCAGTTCATGGGCGATGCCGGCGGTCAGAGTGCCCATCTGGGCCATCTTCTCGCTCTGGCGCAACAGCGCGTTCAACGTGCGCCAGCGGTTGAGAACCGTATTCATCATCGTTCGCGAGGCGGAGACGCTGCTATCCAGCAATTGGTCAAACTGCTCCTGCCCGATTGCCAGTAAGGTGGAATGTCCCCGCGAGCGCACCGACGCGACGCGAGGCACATCTTCCAGCAGAGCCATCTCGCCGATCACTTCGCCGGAGCCGCGCACGACCAACAGGACGGGTCGCTCGCCGGAGGTCTTGATGATGTCCAGCTCGCCCTCGCGGATAATGTAGGCCTTGTCGCCGCGGCTGCCTTCTTCGAAGAGCATTTCGCCCGGCTCAAGGTGCACTTCCTCCACCATCGAGCAAAGTCGCTGCAGGTCCTCTTCCGACAGATTGGCGAACAGGGGCACTTTGCGCAGATAATCGTACATTTCGGCAGCCATTTTACTTTATGTTAGCTTGAATTGTCGCCAAACCCTAATCGAACCCCGCTGCTTCTGTCTTACACTCTCGCAGCACCGTAGTCACTTGAATGAGCAGCGCGCACTTGCGGCCGGACCAGGAGGCGCAATTTTGCCCAACTTATCCGGCTTGCGCCAATGCGTGCACACGACGAACGTCCGCCCTGGCCAGGAACCCTTCGCACAGGTTCGGCCGGCCAATATGAGCGGCGAACTCCGACAAGATCTGAGAAGCCTGGGCATATAGACGTTGCGACTCCGCCGGATCTTTCTCGACTTCTCCCAGCGCGGCGAGGATTTTCCACAGGTACCAGCGGGCGTCCAGCCTTTCGGCCTGGCGGCGAGCATCCAGCAGGTTTGCGCGCGCCTCGGCTTCTTGGCCAAGGCCCGCCAGGGCCAGCCCGCGCAAATAGTAAGCTTCCGGCGCCAACGAAAACAGCCGGAAACGCTCGAGAAGTTCAATCGTATCTGTTGCCTTGACGACCGCCTCAGCATGACGGCCCTCATGAATGAGCAGATGACACTTGGGGAGCTCCGGATAGGTGGGCAATAGCTCCAGCATTTCCGGCATAGAACTCTCGAGCGACTGATAACTCTCCTCCGCCGCGTGGAGATTGCCGGCGGCCAAATGGACGCGAACGATTCCAGCCCGCACGTAGGGAAGGACTGCGGGCATTCGATCCTCGGCGGTGGCCTGCGCATCAACGTTTACGCGCAGCGCGTTAGGGTAGTCGCCCAGCTCTGCGAGGATGATGGCCATATCGGTCTGCACAGTGATCAGGGCCACGAAGAAGCCGGATATCCTGGCGTAGTGGACGCATTCTTCCATCACTGAAAGGGCCAGGTCCGGACGCCCGCGCAGCCAATGGATGAGACCGACAGAAAAGCGACTATATGAAAGTCCCCAGCTGTTATCTATGCGTTGGCTGATCTGCAGCGCTTCATCCGCGGCCGCCAGCGCCTGGTCAAATTCACCCAGATAGGTGTAGACGGATGCCGCCGACGCGAGGCTGTCCGACAGCATGGGCATATCTTCCAGTTCGCGCCAGAGCTGGGCGGCCTCCAGCGAGGAACCCAACGCCTTATCCGCGTCGCCCGCGTTGCTGCGAATGTGGGCCAGGTCATTCAGCGTGAAGGCCAGCTGCCGCTTCAGCCCGAGCCGGCGGGAGATCTCCAGGGAGCGCTCGCCATAGATGGTCGCTTCCTCAATCTTGGTACTGAAACGGAGGAGGTTCAGCAGACTCCAGTTAATCTTTGCCTGGGCCGGTTGGTCATCCAGTTCCTCGGCAATCTTCAGGGCTTGCTGGGAGACGGCGATGCCTTTCTCGATGTCGTAGACCGGGTTTGGCGAGCCGTAGAGCTGTCCTTGCAGCACCAGGGCCTCCAACTGCATCTGCCGACTTGAGCGCCGGGCGGCCAACTGCTCCATTTCCTGATAGTGGGCCAGCGCGGCCGGGTATTGCGCATCCAGCTCCAGGGCGCGACCCAGCTGCGTGTACAGGTGAATCAGCTTCTCCTCAATGAAAGCATCTCCGGCTTCCTGCGCCGCCGCCAGCGCTTCCAGGTAGTGTTCTCTTGCTTCTTCGCGGGCAAAGAGCAGCAGCGCAGCGTCGCCGGCGGCGGTGTAGTAGTAGGCCGCCAGGTCGTTCATCCCACCTTCTCGATAGTGGTGCGCCAACTGCAGTTGCAGCCCGGCTTGATGCACCGGAACATGCTCCTCAAGCGCCTCAGCCACCAGGCAATGATAATTCTTGCGATCCTTGCGCAGGATGGTGTCGTAGGCCGCCTCCTGCACGAACGGGCTGCGAAAGGCAAAGGCAACCTCGGGTAGGCGCGCGGTCTCCTGGATCAGGTCGCGGCGCTGCAACACTTGCAGATATTCATCAAGGTGCTTTTCGTTGCCGCAGATGGCCGCCAGAATACGTCGGCTGAAATTGCGCCCGATGACGGCGGCCAGCTGCAACAGGCGGCGAACTTCGTCCGGCAGGTTATCAATCCGGGCGGTCATCAGGGCGCGCAAGGAGGCCGGAATCTGGAGTTCCCCGCCGGCGGCCGGCGCACGCCCGGCGGGCTGCTCCGGGTCAGCGAGCGAAAGCTGCTCCGGTTCGAGCACCGTCCGTACCACTTCTTCAATGAAGAATGGGTTTCCGGCGGCATTTTCCAAGATATTTTGTCGCTGGTGCGCCGGCAGCTTCACATCGTCCAGCAAGCCGTCCACCAGCCGGCTGCTTTCCGCCATGGACAGGGGTTGAAGCTGCAGTTCAATAGCCCGATGCCGAAAATGCTGCTCCACCGTCGTTCGCAATCGCCAGGCCGGCGCGCTGCGCACCGGGCGCATGACGCAAATGAGCACCAACGGCAGGACATCTGTCTGCTTGAACCAATGTTCCAGCAGGGCGACGGAGGCCGGATCGCTCCAGTGCAAATCCTCGCAGGCGATGATCGTGTGTTGGCCGCCTAGCTGTCCCTGAAACATGGCCGGAGTCATGTCAAAGAGAGCCTGATGGAACTGCTCGCCCACCAGCGCGGGGTTCCCGGCCAGCTCCTCCAACTCGAGTAGGGCGGCAAAGAGCGCGAAAACGCGGGGCCGGACTTCCTCCGGCATGGTCGCCGCCAGGACAGAAATCTTGGGCTCCACCTCAACCGCCGACGCATCATCGGTCAGCTGGTACACTCTCCGGATCAGTCGCCGGAAGAGCGTATACGGTTGGGCGGTCTCAAACGACAACGAGTGCGTCTCCAACCAGAAGAGCGGCGCCTCATGGCTGGGGCGTTCTAACTGGCCTATCCAGCCCTGCGCCTCCTGCAACAAGCGGCTTTTACCCACGCCGGCATCGCCCAACAGCAGGATGATACCGCCGACGCCCTGGCGCAATGACCCCACGACTCCCTTGATGGCCTGCAACTCGCTTTCCCGGCCGACGAACGGTGTGTCAGCCCGGTCGCGTCGTCTCCGGCGCGCGGACTGCGCCCCCTGCCCGCGAACGCGGTAGGAGAGCACAGGAGCCTGCTTTCCCTTGACCTCAATCGGGCCCAGGGGCTCGAACTCGAAGAGTCCTTCCACCAGACTGTGAGTCTCTTCGGCCAGCTGCACCGTTCCCGGCGCGGCGGTCTGCTCCATGCGGGCGGCCAAATTGATGGCGTCGCCGATGGCCGTGTACTCCATGCGCAAATCGGAGCCGACCGCGCCGACTACCACCAGGCCGGTGTTAATGCCCACCCGCACGTTGAAATCAAGTCGCCAACGCCGGAGTACTTCCTCACGATAGCGGGCGATGCCGGCCACGATGTCCAGGCCGGCGCGAACGGCCCGATAGGGGTCATCCTCATGGGCAATCGGCGCGCCGAAGAAGGCCAGGATGCCGTCGCCCATCAGCCGGGCCACCGTGCCTTCATAGCGAAAGACGGGCCGGATCATGTGCTCGAATGCGCCGTTAATGATTTCGGTCCACTCCTCCGGGTCCAGCGCTTCGGCGGCGGCCGTCGAGCCGGTCACATCGCAGAAGAGGATGGTCACCACCCGCCGCTCGCCGGAAACGGAGCCGCGACCGGCTGCTTTCAACTTTTCGGCCAGCTCCGAGGGCAGAAAGCGATCCAGCGCCCCGGCAAGCGCGCCGTCCGCCGTCAGGGCGTCGCTCGCTTTCGCCGGCTGAGTGGGCGCTTGTTCTTGCTGCTCTTGCGCCTCCCAGCCTGCGGAAAACTCCGCCGGCGCAGCAGCCCGCTGGCGCTCCGGCTGCTGCGTCCCCATGAAGGCCACGCTCAGGTCCAGCGCGCCAACGGTGGGGATGAGCGGAAAGGCGCAGTTGTCGCAAAATCGCGCGTGGCCCGGCAGGTCCGTTCCGCAGCGCGGGCAAAGCGCCACCAGCACGCGGGCGCAATGCCGGCAAAAGTTGGCCCGATCGCGGTTTGGCGTATGGCAGTTCGGACAATTGATCATCAGGCAACCTGGGACCGGGCTGCAACCGCCGGCGGTCTTACCCGACCTGGGGCGGCATTTTCCCGCGCGATCCGGCCGGCTAGTGCGGCGCAGCAGCTAGAATGGGTAGCCCTTTCCACCCTGCAGGCCCTTCAGGCAGGAGATCTCGCCGGTCATGTTGTTGATGTGGCCGGCGCCGAGCGCGGTGAGAATGCGGTCTACGGTCAGGACGCCCAGCCCAAGGGCGGTCAAATCACGCGTTTGGGCCAACACACCTTCATCAATCCCGGCCAGATAGGCGTCTGCGGCGGCGTACAGTGCGCGGGCGTAGTCACGGGCCGCGGGCAAGTCCACTCGCACCGAGCGCGCCCACTGTAGGGTTGCCTGCCATTGGGGATCGCTGATGCCGGTGCGGCCGGCCCAACTCGTCACGTATAGCGGGCTGTCGCCCAGCAGAATAACCTGCAGCACTCCGTCGAGGGCGCATAGTGCATGGGCATACTGGGCAGCGATCGGGTTCGCCGTACCGGGGGGTATCCAATGAGCCTGTTCCGGCGTGACATCCGCCATAACCATCTCAAGCAATTCGGCTGCCCACCTGAACGCGGTGCGATGAGTTTCAATAGCGCTCACTGCTGTCCTCCAACTGTGTTTCCGGGAAAATGCAGAAACCCTGGTAAGAATTGGTCTTGAGTGCGATGCACCGGCGGGCGATCAATGTGGGGTAGGGCTTGCTTGTCGCCGGACGACACAGAGTTTACCACATTCGGTTTGAATTGGGCGCGCCGTCTGGTCAATTATCCGGCCGGCGGGGACAACGTCGTGGCTCAAGGGCCGTCCTGGTCGTCCGGCTCCAGCTGGTCAATGAGCGCCAGCAATTCATCGGTGTCGGGGATATCGCTCATCAGATGTCCGTAATGAACGAAGCGAGCCATGCCTTCCCGGTCAACGAGCACCTGCGCCGGCATCCGCCCCATCTTGAACAGGCTCACCTCCTGCCCATAGAGCTTTAGCACGCTTTGCCGGGGATCGGGCAGGCCAATGAAGGGCAGCCGGTGATCGTCAAAGTAGCGCGTGAAGCGTTCTGGCCCTTCCGGCCCGACAACCACCACTTCCACACCCCGCTCTCGAAACTGCTCATAGTCGTGGCGCAACTGCGCCAAGTGCCCCTGGCAGAACGGTCAGGTGAAGCCGCGATTGAAGACCAGAAGCACATGCTCAACTCCGCGGAAGTCGCTGAGGCAGACTCTATTGCCCCGGTAATCCGTCAAGGTGAAATCCGGGGCGGGGGCGTTCAACATTGCTCTCGGCATAACTTAATCCGGAGAATTCTAGCCGCCCCTCAAATCGGCGCAAGTGGGCCTTACGCCTGGAGGATTTGGCGCACGTCCTCGCGAACTGGCTTGCCCGAAGCCGTCCGGGGTAGCTCGGCCACGATCTTGAGGCGTCGCGGTCGCTTGTACCCGGCCAGCTCGCGCCGGCAATGTTCGTCCAGCTCGGCCGTGGTCAGCGTCCGGCCGGCCCGAAGCGTGACCAGCGCCGCCACCATTTGACCCCATTCCGGGTCCGGCAGCCCGACGACACAGGCCTCATCCACGCCCGGACAGCGGCGCAACACGGCTTCCACCTCCGCCGGGTAGACGTTTTCGCCGCCGCTGATGATCAGGTCGGCGCGGCGCTGCACCAGCCACAAATAGCCCTCGTCGTCAAGATAGCCGATGTCGCCCGTGAACAGCTCTCCGGCGCGCAAGGTTGCCTGCGTGGCTTCCGGCTGGCCGGCATATCCGGCCATCACCGTTGGGCCGGAGACGACCACTTCGCCGAGTTCGCCGGGTGAGCAGTCCCTGCCGTCCGGCCCGACGATGCGCACGCGAGTAAACATCAACGGCTTACCCACGCTGCCCGGCCTGGCGCGTACGCCGGCCGGCGGCATCGTCGCGACCTGAGAGGCGGCCTCGGTTAGCCCGTAGGTGAGGGCGACCGGCGCCCCTGCCGCCAGGGCCATATCAACCAGCTCCGGCGTGGCCGCCGCGCCGCCGATGAGCGCCAGCCGCAAGGAAGCGGGCCAGCGAGAACGCGTCTGTAGCAGCCGGTGGAGCATGGTGGGCACCAGGGAGACGACGGTCACGCCGTCTTCATCCAGGCTGCGTTTAACCTCTTGCAGGTCAAAGCCGGCGTGCAAAATGACCGCGGAACCATACAGGCAACTGCGGAATAGGATGGCCAGCCCGCCGACATGGCAGAGGGGCAGACAGGCCAACCAGCGATCCTCCGGCAGGCAGCCGGTGCGAAAGGCCGAGGAGACCGCGCTCCAAAAGTGATTCTCGAAGGTGAGCAGGGCCGCCTTGGGTGCGCCGCTGGTCCCGGAAGTAAAGATTGCGGCCTGCTGATTGCGGATTTGAAAGGGCGGGACTGTCGCCGCAGCGACGACGTCCGGCGGGGTGGCCGGAAGAGCAAGCCGTTTCACGCTCTCCGGTTCAATGGCCTCCGCCGCCGCCTGCAGGAGTGGATCATAGAGCAGCAGCCGGCAGGGTATCGCCTGTAGCTGGCGGGACAACTCCGCGGTGGTGAGGCGCTGGTTCAGGGGGATGAGCAACGCGCCGGCGCGAGCAGCGGCATGCACCAGGCAAACGACGGCCGGGCTGTTTGGGGAGAGCAGGGCCAGGCCGTCGCCCGGCTCCACGCCCAGATGGTAAAGCCATTGGGCATAGAGCTCGACCTGCCGGTCCAGATCGGCGTAGCCCCAGCGCTCGCCGCGCCAGAAGAGCGCCGCCGCATCCGGGGACGCCTGCGCCCGCAGGGCCAGCCAGTCGCGCGAGTCATCTGCGGGCAGGCCGGGAAGCTCAGCCGCCATCGTTGATTACTTCAGCCGCCAGCACCCATCTCCCCAGGCCGTCATCCACGCTGGCCGGGGCGCGGTCGTAGTACAGCTCAAATGTGCGCCCGCCGGTCACCCTCACTCGATAGTGGTCCCGGCCGACTCCCCAGGAGCCGCGCAGTCGCGCCCGGGCGAGGTGCTCCGGCTGCATGTTTTCAGCCATTTTGCCACGCCGGCGATAGTCGTGCCACTCAGCCAGCAACTCCTGAACCTCAAATTGCATCCCCTGCCAAAAGAAGCCGTCGGGACAGCCCGGCCGCTTCTGGACAAAGGGGGGTTTGTGGAAGATGACCGTGATGGGTTCGCCTATGAAGCGCTTGTCCAGTTCCATGCGCGAAGAGTCCGCAGTCCGTATTTCGTATAGCTGCGGAAATTATAGCACAGATTAGGTCGAGAAGAGGGTAGGTTGGTAGGCGGGCCGGCGCCCATCCAACAGCACGAAGGGATGCAGCCTACTGGCGACTACGCCTATCGCCCGCAAATCAGCCACCTCACGCAGCGTTCCCCGGCGGCGGGCGGCGACTATTGCGTCTGCGCCTTTCGGTCCGATGCCGGGAACCCGCAGCAATTCGCCAGGGGCAGCGCGATTCAGCTCCACCGGCTCATCAATCAGGTTGGCTCGCGCCCAGGCCAATTTGGGGTCCACGTCGCGCGGCAGATTGCCGGCCTGGTCAAAGGGCATTTCCTCCATCTCAAAGCCATAATCGCGCAGTAGGAAGGACGATTGGTAAAGCCGGAACTCGCGCTCGCGGGATTCGGCCGGCAGATGCTCCAATGGGGTATTCTCAATCGGGTGGAAGGTGGAGAAGTACGTCCGGCTCAACTGTAGTTTTTCGTATAAATGTTGGACGGTTGCCAGCAACTCCAGGTCGCTCTCGCCCACCGCGCCCACCACAAACTGGGTCACGGTAGAGGCCCAGCGTTGTTCCCAGCGATGTGCTGCCGGGCCGGCGGCGGGTGGGGGCATTGTCCGGCGAATCTCCTCCGCCCACTGCAGCGGCTGGAGGAGCTCCTCCAGGAACTGCTTCTTCGGGGCCAGCATCGCCAGCCGCCGGCTGTTCGGAGCCTCCAGGTTGATGGAGACGCGATCGGCCAGGCGCATCGCCGCTTCCAGTTGCGCCCGCTCTGCTCCAGGCATGAACTTCAAATGCACGTAACCCTGAAAATGGTGCCGGCGGCGCAGGATCTCGACGGTGTCCAGTAGCTTGTCCTGGGTGGTTGCGCCTCCCTTGATGATGCCGCTGCTGAGAAACAGACCTTTGATCATGCCGGCGTTCACCATGTCCATGGTCGCCTGGGCCATTTCCGCCGGCTTGAAGCTCTCCCGGCGATAGTTGCGCCCGGCGCGGAAGGGGCAGTAGTAGCAGTCGCGCTCACAGGCGGTGGTGAGCATGGTCTTTAGCAGCGGGATGGTCTTGCCGCCGGACATGGAAGCATGGAAAACGCCCAGTTGCTGCTTCTTGTCGGGCGTGTGACAGGCGGGCGGCTTGGTGTAGCCGGGCGGCATCAAGGGAATGGAAGCCGGTCGCCGCGCAGCAGGGGGAGTAACGATCGGCGTCTCCTCAGCCGGCTCCAGGTGCATTTGTTCAGCCATCAAACGCAGCTTGTCAATCGTTTCCATGAGACAATTATAGAACTATTGTTCGAGCCGGTCAAGC
>CAYVQP010000023.1:0-16332 GCA_964452775.1 uncultured Ardenticatenaceae bacterium
GTCTTCAAAGCCGCCGCTGCCATAGTCGGCGTGCCACTCCATGGCCTTGATGCTGGTCAGAACTTCCATGCCGTTGTAGGTAGCGTTGTAAACGCGCAGGCCGTCGGTCGGGGTGGTCTCATAGTCGAGATTCCAGCCATCTCGATCCACGCTGCCCGGATCGGGACAGCCCTCGGGCACAAAGGGCATCGCCGTGCCCGGCGTAAACAGCCCGCCATAGGTCCAGAATGTACCTGCCAGCCGGTCTTCGGTCAGGTCCACGATGGCCCACAGGATCTGATCGTCAATCTTAAAATTGGGGCCGACACAGAGGTGTCCGTCTTCACAGGCGGTGTCACGCATGCCAGCCGGCACGGGGGCCATGGTGCCGTTGGTGGGACGATAGCCGAGAGCGCTGATGACTTCCGGCGCATTAAAGGCGATGTCCAGCGCGTGGTCCGCCAGACGCTTGTTGATACCCGGCTGCATCCCAGGCAGGTAGTAGACGTCCAGGACCGTGGCTGTGTCCAGGTTGACGACTGCCGTGACCGCCGCGTTCTCGTCAAAGTTATAGATCTCTACTTGCCGGCAATCGGCGTTGGCGCAGCTGGGTTGGAGCGCCGGATAGTCGCCGGCAAAGACGGACTTGACGCCAAACACCTCGGAGCGATGGCCGGCGGTATACGCCATCACCAGGGCATCCTCCAGGGCCAGTTTCTGGGCCTGTTCCTGTTCCGGCGTCATCTCACTGGAAAGAGGAACAGCGGCCGCCTTACCGCGGGCAATCCCGGTAGGACGCAGGAAATTCGCTGTCAAAAGCAGCACGGGAACGAAAAGGAACAAGACAAGCAACAACATGCGGACGAGCGAACTGTGCTTCATACGATTTTCCTCACTCCTTGGAAGGGACAACCAGGGTCGCCAACAATGCTAGCGTGGTATTATAACGAGATGAGGTAAAGGCACAAACAAAGTTTTGTCCGGAGCAACTTGTCTTGCATCCAGTTTCTGACTATGCTAATATCAACTCAACCCTGCTGTGTGCGTGATGTGTTGCGCTTGTTGAGCCAACGCCATCCTACTGGGAGTAGGCATCCGT
Source organism: uncultured Ardenticatenaceae bacterium (assembly GCA_964452775.1). Taxonomy (GTDB): domain Bacteria; phylum Chloroflexota; class Anaerolineae; order Promineifilales; family Promineifilaceae; genus JACKCB01. The sequence goes on from CAYVQP010000023.1 coordinate 1,079, forward strand.
CAAGGGAATGTAGTAGCCGAAAGGTCAGGCAGACTCTTGCGCAGACAAAGTTCCCACCTGCATTTGCAGGTTCTAACATAGGCATCCACACGGCACGGCGGGGCTGCGTAATTATGGGAATGTATTCGCGTGCCCCTGATCCCAGTCAGGGGCCTTTTTTTGCAAAAGCGGTCTGACTGGTTTCTCGCTAAATGGGACCAACACCCCGCAGGTCTATCAGCGGTTCATTCTGAAGCGAACGTACTCAGGCAGGCCAGCGCGATCTACAGCCGGCGAGGCGGCCATTAACGGAAAAGTATCACATGCTGCGTGAGCGCATTTCTGATGACATCTATGTGTTCTCCAGCCGGATGTACGCTCAGGAGACAGCCGGGGCGATCATCACCAAGGCAGGTGTCATCCTGATTGACACGCTCTTCTACCCGGAGGAGACGCTTGCTATCAAGCAGTTTATTGAGGAGCGTCTGGGGCAGGAAGTCCGCTACCTGATCAACACGCACTATCACGCCGATCATACGCAGGGGACCTATCTTTTCCCGAACGCGCACGTGGTTGCCCATTCTCGCTGCCTACAGTTGCTGGACACGGTGGGACGGGACGGGTTGGCGCAGACAAAAGAGCAGCTCGCCGGCTTCGAAGACGTGCGCATCGTGTTGCCCGATCTCACCTTTGAGCAAGGCCACCTGGATATTCATCTGGGCGGAACCTCGGTGCGCCTGCTGCACATGCCCGGCCACAGTCTGGACCTGGTTGCCGTCTGGCTGATGGGCGAAGGGATACTGTTTGCGTCAGACAACATGATGCCGGTGCCAACCTTCTTCGACGGCGACTCTGAAAGCCTCAAGCGGTCGTTGAAGCAGATGCTGGAGATGGATCTGGAATGTGTTGTCCAGGGTCATGGAGAAGTCATCCTGCGCGGCGAAGTGAACATGGTTCTGGAGAGCAATCTGGCCTATCTGGATGCAATCAGGAGCCGGGTGGGCCAGGCCATTGACAACGGCCTGAACGAAGTGAGTCTGGATGAGATCACCATCGAAAGCTGTGGAAAGTCACGGGTCCCGCTGAACGGCCTGGTCTCGGATCTTCATCACGCCAACCTGGTACATCTCTACCAACATCTGCGAAACGGTGGGTAAGGATTTCGTTCGCCGAGAGCGCCCTCAGCGAGCCTATCTTGGCCCGGCTGAACAGGCGTTCATGGTCGCCTGCGCCGGCGTGGAGGAGTCGCCGCCGAGGGTGGCAGATGGATTGGATTGGCCGGCGCTGACTCGCCGGCTGATCAGCGATGGGCTGGCCCCCCTGGCATATCGCCGATTCAAGGAGCACGCCGAACTCCTTCCCCCACAGGTCTTTGACGCCCTGAAACACAACTACTACCAGACCGCTTCGGCCAACCACATCCGGCTGACGGAACTGGGGAGACTGGGGCGCCTCCTGGCCGGGGCCGGTATCCGGCTGCTGGTGCTGAAAGGCGGCGCGTTGGCGACCACCGTCTACCCGGATCCCGCCCTGCGCTTCATGGGCGATCTGGATATCGCTGCGCCGCCGGGATCGGCGCGCGCCGCGGTGGCGCTGTTGCAGGGCGAGGGTTATACCTTGCACGACGACCTGGGCGATCTGGACGACCCGGCTTTGCTCCGCGAGAAGGGGTGGCATTTGCGTCTGACGCGCACCATCCACGGTAAGGAGATGGAGGTCGAGTTTCACTGGCCGATGCGCCGGAATGTGCTGGTCAGCCAGGTAGCTACGTTAGATGTGCAGGGGATCTGGAATCGCGCAATCCCGCTTGACGGGGCAAACAACCTGTGGCAGCCGGCGCCGGCTGATATGTTGCTGCACCTCTGCCTGCATGCCGGTTTGCAGCACCGCTTTACAGACCTGGGTTTGCGCCATTACGTGGATGTAGATCGCGTCATCCGCTGCCATGGCATGGACGCTGTGTTCTGGGCTGATTTCGCCGGTCGCGCTGAACAGGCGGGAGCGCGCGATGTGAGTTTCTTCTGCCTGCACTGGGCGCGACAGCTATTGGACACACCGATTCCGGCCGGCGCACTGGCAGCGCTGCAGCCGGCGGTCTGGAAACAAAGAGCATTTGTCGCCCGCATCAAGCCGGCGGACATCATGAATCGGAAGGAAGTGCTTTACGATCACGGACGAATTTGGTGGCGATTGCTCACGACTGATCACCTGCTGCGGCTGATCGTTGCGCCAACCCGTTCACTCTTTCCAGGCCGTGAGTATTTGAGCAGTTATTATGGCGTTGAGGGAGGTTGGCGGCTGGCCGGCTATGCGCTCTGGTACCCGTTTCACGCGCTTGGGCGGGCAGTCAGGCGGCGATTTCACTTCCGGCGCAAGCCGATGCAAAAGCCAGGCATCCCCAACCATTCGGCGTAGCCGGGTTATCGCCAGGAATGTAACAAGTTCCGCAACTCTTCTTCAAAACGCTGACCACCAACGACCGTGCGGCCGGACGCTGTGGGTTTATCAGGGAACGAGCACGGTCAGTTTGCCGGGTAGCGCTTCGTATTGCACGCGGTCTATGGCCTCGGTGAGGACTTCTCCATCCGCATGCACCGGCGTGCCGGGCTTGCTCTCCACCGTCAGGCGAGTGGTGCGCCCGCTGGAGATGCGGGGGTGTTTGATGTGGCTGCCACTAAAAAGCCGGGGCAGGATAGCCAATACCTGTAATTTGGGAAGCTCCGGAGCCAACACGTAATTCAGATAGCCGTCGTCCATCTGCGCCGGCGGGTACATCATGAAGACGCCGCCGGTGCGCGGGCTGTTGCACACCGAAAGCAAATAGATCGGGCCGTCGTACTCACCGTCGTCCCAGGTGATGCGCATATCCCAGGCCTTAAGCTTCAGCAGTCCCTTTACCAGGGCCAGCAAGTAGCGCGAGTTGCCGGAGAGGCGCTGGATCTTGGTATTCTCAATGGTGATCATCGGCTCCATGGCGACCGCGCAGTTGTTGCAGAAGTAGTGATCGTTGGCTCGGGCGGCGTCTACCTGGCGGGTGCGCCCGGCGGCGATGAGCGTCGCTGCCTGGTCCAGGTCGCGCGGCAATCCCAACATGTCATTGAAGTCATTGCCTGTGCCAATCGGCAGGATTCCCAGGGGGATCGTTGGGTTGTCGCCGGCTGCCTGGATCAGCCCGTTGACCACCTCATTCAACGTGCCGTCGCCGCCGGCAGCTACCACCGCATCAAAGTTGCCGGAAAGCGCCGCCTCGCGGGCCACCTCCGTCCCCTGACCCGGCTTCTCGGTCACGTGGATTTCGTGGGCCACGCCGGCCTTTTGCAACGCTGCCTCGACGAGCGGCAATTTGCGTTTTGCCCCCCAACGATTGGCGTATGGATTAAGAACCACGCAACAATTCATCTTATCTGCCGGCTAGCGGTTGCAGAAACACGCGCTGTCTCGCCATCTCAGGTCAGGCTGGCCCTGATTTGACCGGGATGGTTGCTGATAATACCATGAACCCCCAGGCGCGCCATTTTCCCGGCGATGGTTGCGTCGTCTACTGTCCAGACGTGCACTCGCAGCCCACGCGCGCGAGCCCAGTTCATGTATGCGGCATCGACCAGGGAAAAATGGGGATGGCCGGCTTCCGCCCGGACCAGCCGGTGAGCGTTTTTCGCCCAGCGCGATTCGTAGATGTGGGCCAACATGACGCGGCGGGCCAGGTACTTCCTCGCCCGGCGGATCGAGAGCGGGCTGAAAGACGATACCAGGACCCGGCTATGTATCCCGTGGGCTTCGACGCACTCGGCAACGGCCATCTCGAGCGCACCATCGAACCAGCTCACGGCTTTAAGCTCCACGTTGTATAGCAGGGAGCGGCCGAAGCTCTCGAACACCTCGTCCAGCGTGGGGATGTGCTGTCCTGCGCCGGCGTCCAGCGCCCGCAACTCGGCCACCGTCAACTTGGAGACTGCGCCCACACCGTTCGTGGTCCGCTCAACCGTGGCATCATGTATGACGACTACCTGCCCGTCGGCCGACAGACGCACATCAAACTCAATGCCGTCTGCCCCCTGCTGCAACGCCATTTCAAAGGCCGCGAGGGTATTCTCCGGGGCGGCGCCGCTCGCGCCTCGATGTCCGATGATGAGCGGTGTGTTCGACGCCAGCCAGTCCATGCGAGATGGGTCAGCTCTTGCCGGTGCGTACCTGGATCAGGTTAGTCGTCCCGCTACTGCCAAACGGCACCCCGGCGGTAACCACAATCGTGTTCTTGTCCGTCAGACCTCTGGGTTTTAGCGCCTCCAGGGTCACGGCGATCATTGCCTCGGTGTCGGCGAAGTGCGGCACCGGCAGGCACTCAACCCCCCAGACCAACGCCAGCCGGCGTTGCGCCTCCGGGCTGGGCGAGACGGCTATGATCGGTGTGGCCGGGCGGTGCCGGGCGATCATGCGGGCGGTGCTGCCGGACATCGTCGCGCACACGATGGCCCAGGCGCCCACTTCTTCGGCGATGTCACACGATGCCGCGCCGATCGCCTGCGCGGTCGTTGTAGTGTATTGATGGCGGCGCTGCCGGTAGAGGTGATATGGGTAGGCGGATTCAGTGATGTCCGCAATCTGTTGCATCATCAGGACAGATTGCACCGGGAACGCGCCGGAAGCGGTCTCGCCGGAGAGCATGATCGCGTCCGTGCCGTCCAGGATGGCGTTGGCGACATCGCTGGCTTCCGCCCGGGTGGGCCGGGGATGCTCGATCATAGATTGCAGCATCTGGGTGGCGGTAATCACCGGCTTTCCGGTGAGATTACAAACCTGGATGATGCGCTTTTGCAGCAATGGCACTTCCTGGGGCGGCACATCAATGCCGAGGTCGCCGCGGGCGACCATCAGGCCGTCCGCCGCCTCCATGATCTCTTCCAGCCTATCAACCGCCTCTACCTTTTCAATCTTGGCAATGATTGGCAGCATCGCGCCGTATCGTTGCATCTTCCGGCGCAGCTCGTGCACGTCTTCCGCCGAACGGACGAAGCTTAGGGCCACATAATCCAGGTTCAGCCGGCAGGCCAGGGCCAGGTCTTGCAAATCCTTGTCCGTAATCGTGGCAATGGGCAGGTAGGCCCCGGGCACATTCACGCCCTTACGCGATTCGAGCAGGCCGGGGACAGTGACTGTAGCCAGGATCGCATCCCCGCGCTTCTCCTTTACGCGCATCTCTACCTCACCGTCCCCAAAGACCAGTCGCGCGTTCGGCTCCAGGATTTCGATGATTTCGGGGTGCGGGAAGTGGATCATCGCCGGCTGGCCGCGATGTGGGGTGAGCATTACTTCATCATTTAGAGACAAGGGGATGCCGTGGGGACCGACATAGCCCAGGCGAAGTTTCGGCCCCTGCAGATCGCCCAGAATTGCCAGGGTTCTATTCTCGTCCGCCGCCACGCGCCGCAACATGGCGACGGTCTCGCCATGCCATTGGGCATCTCCGTGGGAGAAGTTGAGCCGGGCGACGTTCATGCCGGCGTCCAGCATTTTGCGTACCGTGGTGGGATTATTAGATGCCGGCCCGATGGTCGCTACGATCTTGGTTCGCGCCACGCCTTATGTCCGCCCTATCCCCTGTCGAACTGTCTTGATTTGCCGGTTGCTGGAGTATCGCTCCAGAAATCTACCGCTATTCCACGGCTTCCAGCTTCACCTCAATGACATCATCTTCCAGCTTGCTGGCTGTTACCTGTATGCGATCGTTGGCCTCGAAGTTGTCCTCCAACCACCCTTGAGCGCGTGGAGTCAGCACAATCCGCGCCTGATCGTTTGGCGCCAGGCGCCAGACCGAGGCGGCGCGATCGTGATAATCTTCGTAGGACAGGGTCACTTCCCGGCTGGTCGCCCGGGCGTTTGAGGCAAAGAACGGCCAGTGTTCGGGGGTAAGGTTGACAAAGCCACGCCGGATGTGCAAGGGTTTTAGGCGGGAAATGTAGGTGAACTGCTCCAGGGGCTCTGGGCGCGGCGCTTCCTCAGTCTCCTCTTTCGGGAGCTCGATTTTCGGCTTCGGCTTCTTTTTGGCAGCACCCGGCTCGCGCTTCACCAATGTTTCGTGCACCGGCATGAAGGCGCGCAGCCAGTCAATTGCCTGATCGATCACGTTTACGCCCAACATGGCGACCTGTTCAGAAGGTACCCGAAAGCTCAGCGTAAGCTGCACCAGCCACTTCGGCTCTGCGTTTAGGAACGATGCCCGCGCTGTTGTGTGCACAGCCGTTTCCAGGTCAAGCGCAGCGAGGTCATCCTTGAACAGATCCTGATAAAACGTCGCTGCGCCCGTGTCTTCGTCCCATTCCATCTGCTGGATACGCAACGACCAGCCGGGTCCCAGGCCCTGCATGAGCTCCAACCAGCGTTCCGGATTGGACTCACATGCCTTCCAGGCTGTTGACAGGGCCATCTTGTCTTTGATGGAGTATTGCATCTCCAGGCTAAGAGGCCGGACAAAAAAGGCAAAATAGGGCGCGGCCTCTGTTTGCGCGCTGGAAGCAAGGAAGGCGGATTGGCTGGCCCGGTCGAGGCCGTAGAACGGAAAGTAGGTCTGCAATTCACGGGGCAGACTCATGTGTACCCGATTAATGAACTCTTCTAATTGTGTAAGAGCGTACTTTAATGCTGTCTCTTCTCCGGCCCAACCAAACGCAGAGAAAACAGGCATTGTTAGACCAACAAACTGCTGCTGCATATTAAAATCCTAAGTGAAAGACCTTGATGTTAGAGCGCTCAAACACTCCGCCGGATAGCTCCAAAGGCAGCGGTGGTTTCGGCGCAAGAGGGAGGAAAGTCCAAGAACGTACTACACCTAATATTAGCCACTCTCGGGGGTTTGGTCAAATACGCCTGATGGACGATAGGACGCGCCCTGACCCCAATTCGCCGGCAACTCCGGGGCCGGAAGGGAGTGTGTGCTATAATCCGGCAACCATCGAGCAGGAAGTGATCAGTCTCATGATCCGCAAGCAAGTCCACTTTGTCATCGTCGGATCGGGGCCGGGCGGAGCGACGCTTGCCCGGCAGCTTGCCGCCGGCGGCGCGGACGTGCTGCTGCTGGAACGCGGTCGCGACTGGCGCACAAACCCCCTATACGGCACCTATCCTGGGGCAATGCTCTACACCGACCGGGCCTCGTTTGTCTATACGCGCGAGGGACTGAACATCATTCGCCCGCTGATGGTGGGCGGGGCTACCAGCATGTATTGCGGTTGCTCGGCCCCGCCGCTACCCTGGTGGAAGTCCCGCTATGGCATCGACCTGGAAAGTCATGCGGAGAAGACGATACGTGAGTTGCGCATCGCGCCGTTGCCGGATTATTTGCGCGGCGAGGCTTCCACCCGGATTGCCGAAGCCGGGGCCGCGTTGGGGATGGCGTGGCAGCCACAAGACAAATTCATGAGCCCGGCCAGAGCGCCGAATTTTGACTGCGGCGCTACCTGCATGCTCGGTTGCCGCTGCGGAGCAAAGTGGAGCGCGGCCGAATATGTGGACGACGCGATCGTGAAAGGCGCGGAATTATGGACCGGCGCGCTGGTCGAGCGGGTGATCTTCAGCGGCCGGCGGGTCGCCGGAGTAGAGGGCAAGGTCAATGGACAACCGTTTCTGGTCGAGGCTGAGACGGTGATCGTCTCTGCCGGCGGAATCGGTTCGGCGATCCTGTTGCGGCGCAGCGGTCTCTTTGACGCCGGGCGGGGCATGACGATGGATAGCACGGTGATGGTCTATGGTCACGCCCCTTTTGAAGGAAATGGGTGCGAGCCACCGATGACCTGGAGCTGCCCGGATGACGAGTTGGGGGTGCTCTATTCGACGCTCATTGACCCCTGGCTGATGTACCCGCTCATCATGGCGCTGAAGGGACCCGCTTACCCGCTGACCTGGCGGCGCTGGGGCCGGACTCTGGGGGTGATGATCAAGTTGAAGGACGAAATCAGCGGCGGGATTGATATTCGCGGCCGGATCAGCAAGGGGCTGACGGCCGGCGACCGGGAGCGCATGAGCCGGGCCGAGGCTGTGGCGGCGGCCGTTCTGCGCCAGGCTGGTTGCCGGGCGGACAGCATCTTCTCCTCGCCGGTCCGGGGCACCCACCCCTCCGGCACCGTGCGCATCGGCGAAATGCTTTCCACCAGCCTTGAAACCGAGATCGAGCGGCTATACGTCTGCGACGCCAGCGTCTTCCCGGAAGCCCTGGCCCGTCCGACCGTGCTGACTATTATCAGCCTCGCTCGCCGGCTGGCGGTGGAGCTGCGGTCGCACAAACCGGCAAGCCGGCCAGAACAACCCTATGCAGTCGCTTGACGGCGACGAGCTGCGGGCGCTCTTGGCGCGTTTTCCCCGCCTGGACCTCGTCCCTCACCCAAGCCCGCTCGAACCACTCCCCAGACTCAGCGCCAAATTGGCCGGCCCGCAACTCTGGATCAAGCGCGACGACCTGATCGGTCCCGGCCTGGGCGGCAACAAGGGGCGCAACCTGGCTTACATCCTGGCGGAGGCGCTGCGACAAGGGAAGCGCAAGATCGTCACTTACGGCGGGCTGCAATCCAATCACGCGCGCATAACCGCCGCCGCTTGCGCTGCTCTTGGGCTGGAGGCGCATCTCTTCTTCTTCGAGCGACGCCCGCCGGCGCTGGAAGGCAACCTGCTGCTGGATACCATCTACCAGGCCCGGCTACACTTCATACCGTTCGGCGGCGGCGGAACTGCCTCCATGACGCTGGAGATGACCAGCTCCCTGGTGAGGGCGGTCTCATTGGTCGTAGTTGGGCCGGGCGCTTATTTCATGCCGGTCGGCGGGCACAGCGCCGTCGGCTGCCTGGGATTCATCGAAGCGGCGGCAGAGTTGCAGGAACAATTGGAGGCGCGGCAGATACCTGCGGAAAGGACAATTGTCGTGACGGCGACGGGCACCGGCGGCACGCTGGTTGGCTTGAGCGTGGGTTTCCGGCTGCTGGGATCGCCGGTGCGCGTCATGGGTCTGGACATCGGCCGGTTGTGGCGCGACTTCCCACGCACGTTGTCTCGTCTGGCTAACCAGAGCTGCCGGATGCTGGGGGCGTCCGCGGGCTGGGAACCGGCGGATTTCCCCTTGAATGACTTCGATTACGCCGGGCCGGGTTACGCGCGTCTCAGCCGGGATGTGCGGGATGCGATCTGCCTCGTTGCTCGCCAAGAGGGCATCCTGCTCGATCCGGTTTACAGCGGGAAGGCATTTGTGGGCTTGATGGACCTGATACGCCGGGGTCATTTCGCCGGTGATGAGCAGATCGTTTTCCTGCACACGGGGGGATCGCCGGCGCTGTGGGCATACGGCGACGAATTGAGTGATATTGCGACGAGTCGGAAGATTGCATAACCAGCAGAGAGCGCATACAATGTAGCGTGAATTTTCCGTGAAAGTGAGGGAGGTATCCATGCCATCGGATCAGCTGCCATTCTGGCTTGAAGCGCCGGTTGCCCGCAATTTTCTGGTCAGTTGTAACAGGTGTCATTTCAACGATTCTCGCGACTACTACTGGCGTCCGACGAAACTTCAGAAGCATGAAGGCATTGACCTGGCAGCAACCGATGCCAACGGTAGTCCGGTGGCAGTTCTGGCCGCACAACGGGGCATTGTTGATCGGGTGGCGCAATCTTCGCGCGGGTACGGTAGGTATGTCCGGCTGATACACCACTGGCACGACGCAACTTACGTCACCTGGTACGCTCACCTTTCCCAGACCACAGTCCAGGAAGGCGACTATGTCAACGCGGGTGACCAGATTGGTGTAGCAGGCACGACCGGCTACACGGTAGGCCTGCCGCACCTGCACTTGACGCTCCAGAAACTCGGCGGGGGGTTGCAGGGCTATGTGATTGACGACGTAGTCGATCCGGAACCGTACTTTCGCCAAGATGACCGGCCTGATTTCACCGAAGCTACCTATGTTGAAGACATAACGGTAGCGGACGGCATCGCCATGCAGCCCGATCAGACTTTCCTCAAAACATGGCGCATTCGCAACTCCGGCAATGTCGCCTGGACGGGCGATTACCGGCTATTGCACGTCGAAGGCGACCGGATGAACGCCCCGACGACGGTGCCCTTGCCGGACGCGCAGCCGGGAGAAGAGGTAGACGTTTCCGTGCCGTTTATCGCGCCGGATCAGCCGGGGAGCTATCGCAGCGTCTGGCAGGGACGCGATCCCGAAGGCAATCTCTTTCCCAACCAGTTTTCCGTGGAAATTGTCGTTGAACAGAATGCGCGGTCGAATGAACTGAGTTGGGTGGCGGACGTCACATATGCGGAAGGGGCGCTGGTGATGCCGGGCCAACCGTTCTTGAAGAGCTGGCGGGTGCGTAATAGCGGCAGCACAGCCTGGGGCAGCGGTTATCGGTTGGCCTTCTTCGCCGGCGAACAACTGGGCGGGCCGGACCACGTTCCCTTGCCGGAGTTGGAACCGGGCAAAGAAGCGGACATCTCGGTCAGCATGGTTGCGCCGGAGACGCCGGGCCATTACGCCGGCTCCTGGAAACCGATGACCACTACCGGCAAGTACTTCGAATTCGCTCTGCGGGTGGAGGTGGAGGTACCGTCCAGCGTTCCGAATGAAAGCGGACTGGACAAGGCGCGCTATGTGGCGGATGTGACCATACCGGACGGCACAACCATGCAAGCGGGCGCCACCTTTATGAAGACCTGGCGGATTCGCAACGACGGCACTTCGACGTGGGGACCAGGTTACGAATTTGGCTTCTACAAGGATCAGCCGATGAGTGAAGTGCGGGTCGTGCCGCTGCCGGCAGCGAAGCCGGGGGACACGGTAGACGTGTCGGTTGAATTGACCGCGCCGGATACGCCGGGCGAATACCGCAGCACCTGGAAGCCGCGCAATGCAGAGGGCGAATTCTTCGACTTCGGCATGTTTGCTGAGATTGAAGTGGCCTCGCCAATCACAGAGGAAGGCGGCCCAGACAAGTTGCAATTCGTCAGCGATGTGACCGCCGCTGACGGGGATGCAATCCCTCCCGGCTATCCATTCAACAAGGTCTGGCGGGTACGCAATAGCGGCGCCAACACCTGGGGACCCGGCTACGTGCTGAAGTTCCTGGAGGGTGACCGGCTGGGCGGCCCAGAATCTGTCAATCTGCCCCAGATCGCGCCCGGCCGTGAGGCAGACCTGAAGGTCGTCCTGCAAGCGCCGACAAAGCCGGGCAACTATAATAGCGTATGGATGGCTCAGAACCCGGAAGGTAAATCATTCGGTTCGGCGATACATGCCGACATCCAGATCCTTCCGCCACCCGGCAGTCCGCAAAATGACGCGGCCGCCCTGGTGGAGAAGGACACGCCCAGCGAAGCCATCACGGTCCGGCCCGGCGAGTCCTTCACCAAGAGCTGGCGCTTGCAAAACAACGGAAACACCATCTGGAACGGCGGATACGCCGTCGCCTTCGAAAGTGGTACGGCTATGAACGGGCCGGAGAGCGCGACAGTGCAGACCACATCGCCGGCGCATAGCGCCAGTGCAACCGTGTCGCTCTCGGCCCCCGTCCGGCCCGGCCAATATCGGGCCACCTGGAGACTTCGCAATCCAGCCGGCAAACCGTTTGGGGATCAGTTGCCCCTGTCGGTTGAGGTGGTCCAGGTTGATACATATGACATGCTCGCCTATATGCGCGGCGATGGCCGGCTATATGACGTGCGCTATACCTGGCAGGGCGGTGGAACCCGGCGGCAGCAGACCCAGGTAGACAGCAATTCTGACCGGCAGTTCTACAATGTCAGAAACGCCGGTGAATGGGACACATTCTACAGCGATGACGAGTATATCTACCTGAGCGCAAGGAGCGCCGCCCCACAGGGGATCTACTCGACATATAACGAGGGAAGTCGCGACGGAAGCGCCTGGGCGCCGCGGTATATGGCCTTGCACACCTTCTTTCACCGCAATCCGATCGTCACCGTGATGCGCACCGGCAGTTGCTCGGTGATTAATCGCTACGTTCAGCGTTCGTGGATCCGGCTTGAGGCGATTCACCAGACGTTGAAATTGCCCGGCGGGGTGACACTGAACGATGTCGCTGAACTGGCGGTCTTTGCCGACGCAGGCGGCCGGCCGGCTGAGACAGCAGACGAACGACACCTCTTTGCGCGCAATTACGGGCCGGTGGCCTGGCAAGGGAAGGTGGGGACGATGTACATGGTCGGCGAACCTGCAGCGGGTAGCGCGCCCGATATTCGGCGCGAACCGGCCGGTTGCGAATAGCCGCCGGGTATCCAATGCGCTGATTGCGGTCCGGGCCGGGCAACTTTCTCCGCGTGTGATCGTATAATTGATAGGCGACCATTGCGGCGCGGGCGTGCTGCCCGCGCCCCTGCGCCATTGAGGACGTACCGTTCGCCCAGAGGTTATGGGTGCGCAATTGGTTTATGTGGCTGTCCAACCAATCCGATCCAACTCAAGAGAGGTTACCCTATGAGTGAAGAGCAATATCCCGACGTTGATGAGATTAAGGCCCGCCTGAAAGAGGAGATCCCGGTCAATGAAGAGCCGGAAGCCGCGAAGCAGCAAACGGGCGCTGAACCTGGGGCCTTCGACGCTGCCCTACGAAATCTGGGGCAGGAGTTCACTCGCGCGGTGCAAAGCGCCTGGAATAGCGACCAACGCAAACAGGTCGAGCAAGAGATTCGCGAGGGCATGACCAATTTCACCCAGGAGCTGGAAAAGGTCTTCCGTGAGGCGAAGGAAAGTCCGGCCGGGCAGAAGGCTCAGGCTGAGGGCGCTGAGTTCAAGACGCAGTTTGAGCAGGGCGAGTTCGCGCAGAAGGCCCGCAGCAGCATTGTGCAGGGATTGCACTGGCTGAGCGAAGGGCTGGGGAAGCTGGCCGATCAGTTTGAGCCGGGAAGCGAAAAGGCCGGCGACGACGGCGCGTCCCCTTCGTCCGAGTAGGCCAACTAACAGATGGGGACCTCATCCTTCGCGAATGAGGTCCCCTCAAAACTCTTCGGGAGTTGTGCCGGCCTACCCCATGATCGGCAAGCTGTTAATGGGTACGGACGGAATCACGTAAGTGGAGTTCACCCAGCCCACGGCTCCACCCGGAGTTTGTACTAACAACCAGGTTCCGCTGGCATTGCGCCCCAGCAAGCCCAGCTGAGCCCCATTGAGCACGGTGCCGACCAGGGGGGCATTGGGAGACGGGGCCACGCGCACATTCAGTGCGCCCACGGTCACCGTAGCGGTCGGCGCAGGAGGAGTGTTTACCACCGGCAACGAGCTGAGCGGCACGCTGGCATTGATGTGCGCCGAGCTGGCCCACCCCTGCTGTCCGCTGGCCGTTCGAACCAGCAACCACGAGCTGTCGGCGTTGCGGCCCAGCAGAGATACAGTCTGTCCCTGGGGAACCGTTGTGACAACCGGGAAGGACATCCCGGGTCCCTGACGCACGTTTAACATGCCGGTAGTAACGACGCCGGTTGCGCCTGTCCCGCCGGGAGGGCCGCCGGATACCACCGGCAGACTGTTAACCGGCACGCTGGTCAACAGCAAGCTGCTGTTCACCCAACCCTGAGCGCCGCTTTGTGTGCGGATCAAGACCCAGCTGCCGTCAGCATTGCGGCCCAGGAGGGTCACCGTGTCGCCATTGAAGACTACGGTTACTACCGGGAAGTTCGCGCCGGGCCCACTGCGCACGTTCAATGCGCCGGTGTTGACGGTGGCGGTTGGGTTGCTGCTTGGCGGAGGGCCGGGCGGCGGCGACGGGGGACCGCTGGGTGGGCCGACAACCGGCAGGCTACTGATCGGTACGCTGGTCAGCAGGTAGTTGCTGTTTACCCATCCCACAATGCCGTTGGGGATGCGTATCTGAACCCACTGGTTTTGTGAATAGCGCGCCAGGAGCGTCACCTGCTGCCCATTGTACAGCGTCGTGATCCGGGGAGCGGAGTAGTCCGGCCCGCTGCGCACGTTCAGGGCGCCGGTGTTCACCACAGCTGTCGGATTAGAGGATCCCTGCGCTAGGGCCGGGGCAGCGGAAACGGCCAATAAGGCAAACAACAGTAAGACGAAGAATACACTCAGGCGTATACTGCGAGGTAACATGCTACTTCTCCCTTCTGCGACTACGCCAGCCCTGCCAAGGTAGCCTGCACCCGGCAGGACGGGCATCCCTAAATTGGCTGCACATTATGACAAGCCAACCTTTCTCACAGTATAGCATAGTTTCTTGTCTATATGAAGCACGAAGGCGGCGAGTTTCACATAATGTCACCGCCAAATCACAGCAATCCATGCAGGACTTTTGTAGGGCCGGCGCAAGGCAGGCTCATGCGGCACGATCTGCGGCGTTACACGATGGGCCTGGCGAGCAAGCGACTAAGCGCGCACCTGAGGCAACACGGCATGGGCCAGCGCCTCCAACCCGTCAATATCGTCCAGATCGAGCCATTGCATCATCACCCGATAGATGCCGGCCTCCGCCAGCTCGCCTAATTGGGCAACAATCTCATCACCCGAGCCGACCAGCAGGCCACGGTCCCGCAATTCATCGGCTGACAACGAACGCTGGCTCAACTTATCTGCCAGTTCGCGCTCGTTCCGGCCAAAGATTGTGCCGGTCATCAGCGACCGGCGCAGGCTTTGCGGCTGCCGCCCTTCCCTGCTGAGCAGCTCATCCAGGCGCGTATTCAACTTTCGGATAGCAGCCGGCGTAGCGAAAATGCCGTTCCACTCGGACGCATAGCGCGCTGCCAGGGGCAGGGTACGATGATAGCCGTTGCCGCCGATTAAGATGGGAGGGCCGCCGGCTCGCTGTGGGCGCGGCAACAAGGTCGCCTCGCGTAATGTGAAGTACTCGCCGGCAAAGTCCACCGGCTGCTCGCTGTTCAACAGCCGGGTGACAACCTCCAGACCCTCCTGAAAGCGAGCGATGCGGCCGGGGATATCCAGCAAATTCCAGCCGTAATTGTCATGCTCGCGCTGCTGCCAGCCGGCGCCCATGCCCAGGTGCAGGCGTCCACCGGAGAGGTCGTCAACGGCACAGGCCATGCGCGCCGTGAGGGTCGGGTGGCGAAACGATACCGGCGTGACCAGCGGGCCAAACTCGATACGCTTGGTCTCCACCGCCAGCCAGGTCAGCGAAACCCATAGTTCCAGAGAATCCTTATCCGGCGGGCCGGCGTTGGTGTAGTGGTCCGAGCGATACAACCCGGCAAAACCAAGCTCCTCGACCGCCCGGACGATTCGTTTCCAGCGCGGCCAATTCAGACCGTTTTGACC
>CAYVQP010000023.1:16432-29964 GCA_964452775.1 uncultured Ardenticatenaceae bacterium
CGCTGCCGGGAGGAGACCGACCGTTTCTTTGCGCGCCGCTCCCATGACCCCAATTTCTGCTTTGAGCTCTTCCGGCGCGCGCTGGTGGAGCACAGCGACATGGCCTGGCGGCTGCTTTTCAGCCAGTACCGGCCATTAGTGGCCAGTTGGGTGGAGCGGCAGCCCGCCTTCCCCATGACGGGCGAGGATATGGATTACTTCATCAACGGCGCGTTTGCCCGGCTCATGCGCGCGATCACGCCGGAATCCTTCGCGGGTTTTGAGAACTTGCGGTCCATCCTGGGCTACCTCCAACTCTGCGTGGTCAGCGAAGTTAATGACCATGCGCGCGCCCAACGAGATGCTGACAGCCTTTCACTCGAGCAGATCAACATCGCCGGATACAGTTCCGAGGACGATGTCGAGCAAATGGCGCTGGAAGACGCCGAGCGCAGCGCGTTGTGGTCAGTTATCCGGTCGTCAACCAACGACGACACAGAGCTAATGGTGCTCTATGCCACTTTTGTCCTGGGAATTAAGCCCCGCCAGCTGGTCGAGCGCTATCCCGAAAGATTTGACAGCGTGCAGCGCGTCTATCGGATCAAGGAGAATGTGCTGGCTCGCCTGAAGCGCGATCCACGGATGCAGGGTTTTTTGTAGGATGAGCCGGAAAAGGGCCTCGATCGTCCGTTTATGTTGCAGAACAAGCATAGACGGATATGGAGAGGAGAGAGTTGTCTGATGGATGAAAGGGATTTTGATAGTCTGCAAGATGCAGATTTGCTGGCTTATCTTGACGGCGAGCTTTCGCCCGAAGCAACTGAGCGCATTAATCAATCGGCCGAACTGAGGGAGCGCGCCGCGCAACTCAGGCATATGGAAGAAGAAGCTCGGAGTAAGCTGTTTCGCAGCAACTGTCCGGACACGATGGCGTTGAGCGAGTACGCCGCCGGCATTGCCGCGGACAGAACGCGTATTGAGAGACACCTGCGCTTTTGCCCTTATTGCACGGCGGAGGTCGCCGAGACCCGCCGCTTCCTGGCGGAGAGCGCCGGCGATGTTCGGCATGACCTGCTTACCCGCACCCGCATCCTGATAGCCGGCCTGTTGCCGGAGCCGCCCGGCGGCGCGTTGATCCCCGGCGTGCTGGGGGCCGTTCGCGGGGCCGGCAGCGCCCCGCTAACCTACGAGGCGGAAGAGTTCCAGATTTCGTTGGAAGTGCAGGATGACCCGGCCATGCGGGGCCGGCGGCAGATAGTGGGGCTGGTGCTGGGGCCGGTAGCCGGCGACTGGCAGGCTTATGCCTGGTCAGATGAAACGTTGGCAGCCAGTGCAGCGATTGATCTGTTCGGCAATTTTACGCTAGCCGGCCTGTCGCCGGGGGAGTATCAGTTGAGCTTGAGCGGCGAGGGGCTGGCGCTGGAAATTCACGAACTGTTGCTGTGAGCAGGATATCGCCAGGGACGAAAAAAGCGCGCAACCGGCCAGGCCGGTTGCGCGCCTATATCTTGTGAGGGTGCTTGTTTCCTTAAGCCGTGACGGTATTCAGATGGGGTCGAATTTCGGCCACGATGCGGTCCTTTGGCCAGGCGCCGGTGATGCGCGACACGACCTCGCCATTCTTGAAGAGCATCAGGGTCGGAATACCAATGATGCCGTAGCGGCCGGGGGTCATGGGATTGCTATCCACGTCCATCTTGGCCACGTCCAAAACCGTGGCGAACTCATTGGCAATTGCCTTGACGTGCGGGGCAATCATCCGGCAGGGGCCGCACCATTCTGCCCAGAAATCCACGAGCACCGGCTTGTCGTTCTTGATTACCTTCGCCTGAAACTCCTCATCAGTTACTTCAAAAGGCTGCGCCATACCTGTCTCCTTCAATAATTAGAAATATACTCTTCAATCCGGACGCGACATTGTTCAGGATTCTTACCATCGAGCGCCAAATTGGCGTTGACATCCTTCCGGATTGCCATTCTCTCGCAACAAAGCATGCCGACCATAATGGTCTTCGAGAATGTATACCTGATAAACTTCTCCTGTCAAGCGATCTAACAGGTTTCATATAGATATTCATAAATATGACTTTCTCATGCGAAAGCATGATGAGGCGGAAAGGTTCGTCACGTGCCACAATCATTGAATCTCTATGCTATTGACCGGCTGCCACATGTTCAGGAGGGCGATGAACTGGCCGACCTACTTCTACAGGCGGTCGCCGGCGCGGGACTTACGTTTCAGTCGGGCGATATCCTGGCTGTCGCCCAGAAGATAGTGTCCAAGGCGGAGGGCCGCGCCGTCTGCCTCGCCGATGTTGTCCCCGGCGCATTAGCACTTGAGGTCGCTGAGCAGACCGCCAAGGATCCGCGGCTGGTGGAACTTATCTTGCGGGAGAGCAGCGAGATCTCGCGCATGCGCCCCGGCGTGTTGATTGTGCGTCACCGGCTCGGCTTTGTGTGCGCGAACGGCGGCATTGACCGCTCCAATGTGACACAGACGGATGGCGCAGAAACGGTACTGCTGCTGCCGGAGAATCCGGATCGCTCGGCCGAGTTGCTGAGGGAAAGGCTGGCTTCCCTTACCGGAGTGTCCATCGGTATCATCATCACGGACAGCCATGGGCGCCCTTTCCGGCTGGGGACGGTCGGGGTGGCGATTGGCGTCGCGGGACTTCCCGCCCTGTGGGACCGGCGCGGCGAGGCGGACCTATACGGCTATATTTTGCAGCATACTGAGGTGGGGTTTGCCGACGAGCTGGCAGCGGCAGCCGGGTTGGTGATGGGACAGGCGGCGGAGGGCTGTCCGGCTGTCCTGATTCGCGGACTCGAACATCCCGGCTCCGGTTCGGCCGCAGACCTGATCCGGCCGTTAGGCCAGGACCTCTATCGTTGAGCGCCGGGCAGAATCAGTCGATATCGCTGCCCATCAACTCCCCTTCCAGCTCATCCCACAGCCGCCGGTAGGCAAGCAGCCGCCGGGCAGCCGCGCGCTTCGCCGGCTCGGTGTGCATGCTGGCCACCGTTTTCTCCTGCCAATCGGTGGTGCGACCGCCGGCGATGAAATCCGACGTCTTCTTTGAATTGCCGGAGGAGAGGGATAGCCCGAGCCAGTGAAAGGCGGCGGTCAATCCAATTTTGGCCAGTTTGTCCGCGTCCCATAGGACCTGTGACTCCAGGTCAGCCAGCGGCGCATCGAGCCACAGGCCCATGTGGTCCTGAATGGCCCGCGCCACATGTTCGATCTTCTCAGGGGGGAAGTCGGTTTGGGCGAGAAAGTTGCGGGCATAGGCAGCGCCTGCTTGCGGATGCCGCTCCTTCGCATCCTTACGAATGTCGTGCAGCCAGGCCGCAGCGGTGACGACTTCTTCATCGGCGCCGGTCAACCGGGCCAGCTTAATTGCCAGCGTAACCACGGCTGTCACATGCTCCCAACGATAGTTATAGAGCGGTTGGCGCGTGTTATAGCGACGTCCGGCCTCGTCAAGGGTGGCCTGATACATCGCTTCCCTGACCAACGACTGCCAATTCTTCTCTGGTTCTGAGTCCGCTAACATGCTGTAGGATACCGGGCCGCCCTGGTATGGACGTTTGGCCGATTTGTGGAAACTATTCGCCTGTCTCCCACGGATATGGGGTCAGCGGCGTGATGCCGTAGTACAGCTCCACGATCCGCCGGAAGATCGGCGCGGCGACCGCCGAGCCTTCCCCGGCATGTTCCACCATGGTCAGGACGACGATCTCCGGCGTGTCTATCGTCGTGCCGTCCGGGCGCGTAAAGGGAGCGGCCGGGGCCCAGCCGGCAAACCAGGCATGAGGCTCGCCGCCGGCCGGCGCTTCCGCAGTGCCGGTCTTGCCGGCGACCGGCACGCTGAAGTTCTGGAAGCGGTGGGTAGCGGTGCCGTAGCCGGCGGTGGTCACGTCGCGCAGCGCGCCCTGAACCGCCGCCAATTCCTCCGGCGTGTAGGGTATTTGCCCGATCACCTCCACGGGCCAGCTCTCTTCCGGAGCGCCGCCGCCCGCGCCGATGCGATCAATGAGCGTCGGCCGGTAGAGGGTGCCGCCGTTGGCGATCGCGGCAAAGACATTTGCCATCTGCAGCGGGGTAACCTGTACAAACCCCTGGCCGATCGCCATATTCACCGCGTCTCCGCGCGCCCAGCCATCGCCATAGGTAGCCAATTTCCAGTCCGGGTCCGGGATCAGGCCGGCCGCCTCGGAGACGCCATAAATGCCGGTCGGGCTACCCAACCCAAACTCACGCGCGACGTTGGGGAACAGATAGGGGTCTACCTCGTCCACGTTGTAGCCCATGTCATAGAAGCAACTGTTGCAAGAGACAGTAAGCGCGCCGAGCATCGTCACCCGGCCGTGGCCGCCGGCGAGCCAATCTACTTTGGCGTACTCGTCGCCGAGCCGGTTCCAGACGCCGGTGCTGGCATAGACGCTCTGCGGCGTGTATAGGCCGCTGCGCAGGCCGGCCGCCAACGTCACGACCTTGAAGATTGAGCCGGCCGGGTAGACGCCCTGCGTGGCGCGATTGATCAGCGGATTGCCGGGATTGGTCAATACCGCGCTGAGTTCAGCTTCAGACTCAGGACGGGTCGTATCGAAGATGGCCGGGTTATAGCTGGGATAGCTGGCCATGGCCAGGACGCGCCCGGTGTTCGCTTCCATGACGACGACTGAGCCGGCTTCGCCGGTCGGCAGAGTTTCGATGGCCGTCGCCAGCGCTTCCTCGACCGCCTGCTGAAAGTCGGAGTCAAAGGTGGTGTAGATACTGCGCGCCTGGCGCGGCTCTGATTCAAAGATCGTATCCACATACTCCCCGTTCGCGCCGACGATGGTCAACACGCCGGCCCTGGTGCCGCGCAAGTAATCCTCGCCCCAGGCTTCAATGCCGGCCAAACCGACGCGCTCGTCGCCGCGATAGCCATCCTGACGATAGGCGGCCAGCTGCTCAGCCGGAATAAAGCCCACGTAGCCGGTAAGGTGGGGCGCGATGCCGTCTTCCGGATAGAGTCGAGTGAGACGCTCACGGGTGCGCAGGCCGGCTCCGACAAAGGGCAACACGGACGCCGCATTGGCCTGCAGTTCTTCACCCGATATCTCACCGATTGGGACGAACCAGTCAGCAGGCGCGCCGGCGTACTCCAGTTGAATTTCCTCAGCCGGCCTGCCCAGCAAGCTGCTCAACATGGCAAGTAAGGCCGGCTCGTCCACTATTTCGCCGGGCACGATGCCGACTGTGAC
This sequence comes from uncultured Ardenticatenaceae bacterium, assembly GCA_964452775.1. GTDB lineage: Bacteria > Chloroflexota > Anaerolineae > Promineifilales > Promineifilaceae > JACKCB01. The sequence continues at coordinate 21,662 of CAYVQP010000023.1, forward strand.
CGCCGAACCCTGATAGGCCAGCGCTTCGCCATCGATATCATAGATGTTCGCCCGGCCCGGGATGCGGTATTCCATGTGCAGGCGCTGCCCGCCTTCCAGCTCCGGCAGTATCAGGCTTTCGTTCCAGACGACGCCCCAACGCCCCTGCTCAAAGGATAGGTTCACCTGATGATCGCGGACGATGTTCTCAACCAGCGCCGTTTCCCAGGTGACGCGCACACTCATCTGAGCAGTATTGCCTTCCTGGAGCACCGCCAGGGGCTGGGCATGAACCGCCTGCACCGTCGCCGTTTCCATGGAATTCTGGTACAGCGAGACAAAGGCTTCCTGGTCGACCAGCGCCTGGCTGCGAGGGGCGAGCAGGCTATACATGCTGGCGTAATCTTGCCCCTCCCAGGCGCGGTAGAAAGCGCGCCCGACGCCGTCCGCCGCCTGGTCCACCGGCGTCGCTGTTTCCGGCATGGCGGTGACGGGCCGGGTCATGCTCGGGGCCGGATCATATGAATCCTGCACAAAGGGGAGTCCCCCGCCGCAAGCGACCAACGCGAGTGCAAGCAAGGCGGCCGCCAGCCGCATCAGGCCCCTGCGAATCGGGACTGCGTATGAAACCGGCCGGCTTACGACCGTTGACCAAGGACGATTATCGCTCAAGTAGTTAACCTGACGGTATGGCTATCGTTCAATTATGTCATTATAGCGGCGACCAGTTGGCTCGGGTAGCCGGGCCGCTGTAAGCTTGAACAACGTTAAGCTATTGTGACGAGTCATTGCCGGCGAGCGCAGGCCGGCCTGTCGCAAGCGCGATTCCAATAGCGCTGTCGCACAGATGCGCGATCGCCTGAGGAGGAGAGATGATTGACCCCGAGGAGTCGCCGCCTCGGCGAACCAACACCCGCAAGGAGAAGCAAGCGGCCGAACGCCGGTACTTGTTCCTGGTCATGCTCACCTTGGTGCTGGTAGGCGGTGGACTGGTAGCTGTTGTGTTCGGGCCGGAAGCGCTTCTGACTGCCGTGCCATGCTTGCTGCTGGGAGTCTTGCTGATAGCTGTTCCCTGGCTACTCCTCTCTCTGCTTGAGAGGTGGCGAGAACGAATGCAGTGACAACGCCGGTTGCCGGTAGTAGCTTGCTGCGCCGGCTGGATGCTAACCAGCTTACATTGACGGGTGGGCCGAAATGCTACAATGCGATCATGGTACAGACTTTGTCCGCTCCGATCAACCTAATCATGCCGGCTATCTTGAAGCAGCGCCCGTTGATCCTTGATCGCCGGTGGAGAGTGGAATGATGGAAGATTTGACCGGCCGGCAGTTCGGCCCATATCGCATTGTCGCCCCGCTAGGCGAAGGGGGAATGGCGGCGGTCTACAAGGCTTATCAGGCCAACGTGGACCGCTATGTGGCGGTGAAGGTATTGCCGCGCTTCTTCGCCGGCGACCCGGATTATGTCTCCCGCTTCGAACAGGAGGCCCGCGTCCTGGCCCGGCTGCAACACCCGCATATCCTGCCCGTACACGATTTTGGGCAGGCCGATGGCTACACCTACATCGTCATGCCGTTCGTGCAAAGCGGCGCCCTGGAATCGTTGCTGCAGGGACAACCGTTGCCGTTGGCGCGGATGCAGACGATCATCCAACAGGTAGGGGACGCGCTCGACTACGCACATTCGAAAGGGGTCATACATCGGGATATCAAGCCTAGCAATATCCTGTTAGATGGCCGGGGTAACTGCCTGCTGACAGATTTCGGCATCGCCAAGATCGTCGAAGGCACGAGCCAGATCACGCGCACCGGCGGCATCATCGGCACGCCGGCCTACATGTCGCCGGAGCAGATCGAAGGTAGACCCCTGGATGGGCGCAGCGACATCTACTCGCTCGGCGTCGTGCTCTACCAACTGGCAACCGGCCGGCCCCCGTTTCAGGCGGAAACGCCGCCGGCAATCATGGTGAAACACCTGCATGACCCTCTGCCTCCGCCGCGCACGCTTAACCCGAACCTGCCGTTTGCGATGGAGTCGGTGATTTTGAAGGCGCTGGCTAAAGCGCGGGAAGACCGCTTCCCCAGCGCACAAGCGATGGTGCGGGCAATGAGCGCCATAGATTCGACCGCTCCGGCGGCGGCCACGGTTGTTGTCGACCTCGCTGACAATCCCACAGTGAGATTGGCGGAAGAGAGTACGGGCGAGCAGACTGCGCGCGCCGGCACGACCCGAGCGGTCTCACCTCCACTCGTGTCCACAGCTCTGGTGGGCGCAACTGCCCGGCAATCCCATCAGGCGGCTATCCCGGCGACAACTCCGCAGGAACAGCGGGAAGGAAAGCGACGCCCGGTCTGGCTATTGCCGGCAGCCGGCTGCCTGACCGTGTTGCTCCTGCTGTTCATTGCGACCGGGGCCAGCGCACTCATCATCCGGCAGGCGGAAGGGCTTCCTTTGGCATGGCTTTCCGGCGGCGACAGCGTCACTGAGACCGCTACCAGCCCGGCGACTCCTCTGGGCAGCCAGGATATCGCTTTCTCCACCGGAGGGGCGACGGCCTCGCCAACCGGCGCCGGGGTCGTTGCGCCGGCGCAAACTCCTACCGCGTCCGTCACTCCGGCTGTGGTTCATACGCCAACCGTCGCAGCTTCAGCGACCCCCACAGAGACAGCGATCCCGCCCAGCGATACGCCGATCCCACCCTCGCATACGCCGGAGCCGCCTACCAGCACCAATACGCCGGTTCCGCCCACGCCAACGCCTACAGAAATCCCAACGGAGACGCCGACGCCGGAGCCTACCCTCACGCCGACGCCGGAAGAGGTAAGCTGCGCCGCGGTCTTGCCCGCGCCGCAGATCAGCTTCTCGCGCCAGGAAGCCATTGAAGGCAGCACCAAACTGCGTTACTGGCTGAGCATCGACAACGCTGCATCCTTTCCGGCCGACCTCTTCGCCGCCGCGCCGGAGTTGCCCGCTTGCGGCCTGAACACCAATGCGTCGCGCAGCTGGATCAACATCTATGACGCGACCGGCGGAGCCTACCTGTATGGCTATTGCGCGATGAGCAGCATGCCGCTTGAAGTTTGGTTAGCCGCCGATCCAGGGACGGTCGCTCAGGTCTATTTGACGCTGGAAGATCGTGAGTGCGCAATCAGCCATGTGTCCAATACGGTCAATATCCCCTAACAGGTAAGCAGCTCCCGTGGGTCTTTTCCGACCCGCGGGGTTTCTGCCGCGAGCGCCCACCATTCGTATGGTGGGCGCTTGTTTCATCCTGCCCTGCATGTGCTAAAATCTGCCCCATATCTGGAGCGACAGCCGGCCGGCGACCAGCAGTTGCCGTGTGTGGCCGGCGTCGAACTTTATGGCAGAACCGACTACCATTCCTTCACGTCCACTGGAACCGCAATCCAAGGCCATCGTCATTGGGGCCTCTTCCGGCATAGGCGCGGCCCTGGCCGCCGAACTTGCCCGGCAGGGCTACCGGGTGGCGGCGTTGGCCCGGCGAGAAGAAGAACTGGCGCAACTTCGCCGGCGCATTGCTGATGAACTGGGAAACGATCGCATCTTGCCGTTCACACACGACGTGACCAACTACCAGGAGATACCGGAGTTGTTCAGCAGCGCGGCGCGCGCGTTGGACGGCCTGGACCTGGTGGCTTATGTTGCCGGGATTCAGCCGGCGGTCGCGGCTACCGAGTATGACTTTGAAAAGGACAGCGCCATGATGGCGGTGAACACGTTGGGGGCGATGGCCTGGTTGAACCTGGCGGCGGATCGGTTTATGCGCGCCGGAGCCGGCCACATCCTGGGCGTCTCGTCCATCGCCGGCGACCGTGGGCGGCGCGCCTTTCCCGGCTACCACACCAGCAAGGGAGCGCTTAGCGTCTACCTGGAATCGCTGCGTAACCGGCTCTGGCCTTACGGCGTCACAGTTACGACCATCAAGCCGGGCTTTGTGGACACGCGCCTACTGGAAAACGCGCCCCGCACGATGTGGGTCGTTTCGCCGGAAGAGGCGGCGCGCCAGATGGTGCGGGCGGTGCAGAAGAAGCGGCAAACGGTCTACATCCCCGGTCGTTGGCGATTGGTCAGCCTGGTCATCCGGCACATCCCGTCAATCATCTTCCGGCGCATGAATATCTGAGTGGTGATCCTGGTCGCCCAGTCGAACGGACAAGCGTGACAACTACCCGAGAGACCTCAAGCACCCCGAGAGAAGCGTTGCACAGCCGGACAAACGGCGCGCAGCACGCTGAGCCTGCTTCGACCGGCGCGCAGGCGACTCCGGCGACCCGCGCTTCCCTGGAGAAAGTCGCCGGATGGGGGCAAGTGAACTCGACGGTAAGCCGGGTGTTCCGGCCAACAACCGTCGCAGGGCTACAAGAGATCTTCGATCTGGCGCGCCGCAGTGGAGAGAGTATCGGCCTGCGCGGCGGCGGCAACAGCTATGGCGACGCCTCGCTGAACAGCGAAAATATCGTCGTTGATTTGCGACGCATGAATCGGATACTGGCCTGGGACCCTCACTCCGGCCTGATCCGCCTGGAGCCGGGGGTAACGCTGGAGCAGCTATGGCGCTACGTGATTGAAGATGGCTGGTGGCCGCCGGTAGCCACCGGCACGATGAAGATCACCATGGGCGGCGGCGCGGCGATGAACGTGCACGGCAAGAACGCCTGGCGCGTGGGCCCATTGGGAGATCACATCCGCGAGTTTGAGCTGCTGCTGCCCTCCGGCGAGATCATTCATTGTAGCCGTGACGAAAACGCCGGCATTTTCTTCGCCGCAATTGGCGGGTTCGGCATGTTGGGCTGCTTCACCTCGCTGACAATCCAGATGAAGCGCATCTATTCCGGCCTGCTGAACGTGGAGGCGCTCGCCGCCAGAAATCTGGGCGAGATGATGGCCTATTTCGAGCGCCATCTGGACGATTCCGATTACCTGGTTGGCTGGCTGGATGCCTTTGCTCGCGGCAAGAGGCTCGGGCGCGGGCAGATCCATCGCGCTACCCACCTGGCAGCCGGGGAAGACCCTGACCCGGCGGCGACATTGAACATCGAGCGGCAAGCGATCCCCACCACGATTGCCGGGATTTTCCCGAAGTTCTGGCTGCCGCCCTTTATGCGACTATTTTATAACGACCCGGGATGGCGGCTGGTCTGTTGGGCCAAATACCTTGGTTCCCGGCTTTTAGAAGGGCTGGAAGGCAAGCGCTATCAGGAGCCGCACGCCCGCTTTCACTTCCTCCTAGACGCCTTGCCGTTTCGCAACGTTTACGGTCCCGGCGGCATGATCCAGTATCAGGCATTCATTCCGACCGAAACGGCTTACGATGCGTTCGTAGCCCTATTCGAGCTGCAGCAAGCGCGCGGCCTGCCCAACTACCTGAGCGTGCTCAAACGCCACCGGCCCGATCCCTTCCTGATGACGCACAGTCTGGACGGCTACTCAATGGCGATGGATTTTCATATCACGAACCGTAACCGGTCGCGCATCGCGCAGCTGGCGCGAGATATGGACGAGATCGTGTTGAACGCCGGCGGCCGTTTCTACTTTGCGAAGGACAGCACACTGCGTCCCGAAGTCGTCCGCGCCTACCTGGGCGAAGAGACGATAGCGCAGTTCATGGCCCTAAAAGAGCAATGCGATCCCGGCGGCTTGCTGGAAACGAATCTCTGGCGGCGTCTATTTGCTTAACGCCGGCAGCTCTCAGCGAAGCCGGCCACCCACTTGTTAGCCTGCCTCATCCTCTGCTTGAGTCTGCATCTCATCCAGGCGAGTGAAAAAGCTATGCTCGCCGGTCAGTGTGGCCAAACGCAGTAACATCGGCCTCCCATCATCCACCTCATAGGCGAGATAGATCCGCTTACCAACGAGACCTTGCACGCGCGGCCAGTAGCCGCCTTCCAGCGATTCAATGGGTCGCGGCTGACCATCCGGCAACTCCTGCCGGCCGGCAATCAGACGCTCCAGGCGCAACAAGTAGCGATCCAGGCCGGCATCGAGGGCCAGCACACGCGCCTCAAATAGCGCGCGGATGTAGTCATCGTCCGGCAATCGCCAGACAAATTGCACGGAAAAGGAGTCGCCTGCCTGGTGTCGCGCTTCAATCATGATAGCGCTTTGCCTCTCTCGCTGCGGGCAGCGACCAAGACCCGGCTGCCTGATCGCCAGCGGTTGACGACTCCCACGCCGGCCAATATCAGCAGGCCGCCAACCAGTAGTCGCCAGTCCAACGATTCGCCCAGCACCAGGACCCCGGCTGTCACGCCCACAATGGGGAGGAGATAGGTAAACAGACTCGTGCGGGTGGCGCCCCAGTTCTTTACGATGAAGAAGTAGAACACGTAGGCCACACACGAACCCAACAAGCCCAACCAGAGCAACGCGCCCAACGTCGCCCAGGTCATGCTCTGGCCGCTAACGTCCTCCAGCAACAACGCGAATGCAACCACGATGATGTTCGCCAGCAGGATCTGGCCGAAAGATACGGGCACCGGCGCATAGCCGCGCAGGTAGCGCCAGGTGTAGGCGGCAGATATGGCATAACAAAGTGTGGCCAGGATCATCGCAATGTATGGAGCCGGCGAACCGGAGCCTGCCCCAAGAGTTGGCCCAACCAGGATCACGACCCCGCCAAAGCCGATCAGCAAGCCGCCGATTGTGGCCACGGTCACCGTCTCGGCGCGCAAGATGAAGCCGGAGATGATTACGCTGAAGAGCGGGACCATGCTGTTCAGCACCGAGGCCACGCCGCTGTCAATGCCGTTCTGGCCGGATTCCGCCCAGGTGATCAGGTTGAAAGGAATGGCGACATTGATCAAGGACATGACCAGCAGGTGTCGCCACAAGGCGCGATCACGCGGGAGCGGGATTCTTTGCAGCCGCAGGATTACCAGCAAACCCAGCCAGCCGAAGAGCAGCCGGAAACTGACCAGCGTAATGGGCTGAAGCGTCCGCAGCGCGATCTTTATGAAGAGAAATGAGGTGCCCCAAATGAGCGCCAGAGCGATGAACGCTGCCCATACGCGGCGATCGTTGGTCATTGGAACACTCGCTCGATAACGGTGGCGATACCCATACCGCCGCCGGCGCAGAGCGTGATCAGCGCGGTCGCTTTATCCCGGCGCTCCAACTCATCCAGCGCCGTACCTACCAGCATGGCCCCCGTGGCCCCCAGCGGGTGGCCCATCGCAATGGCCCCGCCGTTGACGTTGATCTGGTCCGCATTGTCCAGGCCCATGTCGCGCATAAACTTCAGCACCACAACCGCGAAGGCCTCATTGATCTCAATCAGGTCAATGTCGGCAAGCGTCATGCCGGCCAACTTTAACGCCTTGCGGCTCGCCGGCGCCGGCCCGGTTAACATGATGGTCGGCTCCTCGCCCACCAGAGCGGCGGACAGGATGCGCGCCCGCGGCTTCAGGCCCAGCGCTGCCCCTATTTCATTTGAGCCGATGAGCGCCAGCGCCGCGCCGTCCACAATGCCGGAGGAGTTGCCGGCGGTATGCACATGGCAGATGGCTTCCACCTGTGGATATGTGCGCCGCGCCAGGGCGTCAAAGCCCTGCTCTCCCAGACGAGCGAATGCCGGGCGCAAGGAGGCGAGTGCCTCCATGGAGGTTTCCGGCCGGATGTGTTCATCATGGTTGAGCAAGACCTGACCATCACTGTCAGAGACCGGGATAATGGACTTGAAGCAGCCGGACCTGGTAGCTGCGGCGGCCCGTTGCTGCGACTGCAGGGCGAAGGCATCCACATCTTCCCGGCTAAAGCCTTCCAGGGTGGCAATCAGGTCGGCGCTGATCCCCTGAGGCACGATCCCCAGCTGGGTGATGATCTCCATGTCGCTCCAAAACGCGCCGCCATCCGAACCCATGGCTACACGGGACATAGATTCGACGCCCCCGGCAATCACCAGATGTTCCCAGCCGGAGCGTATTTTCATCGCCGCCATGTTGACCGCATCCAGACCGGAGGCGCAGAAGCGGTTGAGCTGAACGCCGGGCAGGTCTACATCCCAGCCGGCGAGCAGTGGGGCCATGCGGGCAATGTCAGCGCCCTGTTCCGCCACCGGCGTGACGCAGCCCAAGACGATGTCGTCCACCTGACTGGTGTCCAGCTCGTTTCGCTGCTGCAAGGTCCGCAGCAGCAATTCGAGTAGCTGCAGCGGCTTTACCGGGTGCAGCGCACCGTCCTCCTTGCCCCGCCCGCGAGGGGTCCGGATTGCATCGAAGATATAGGCGTCATTACTCATATGCTTTCATTCTCACGGTCGGCGGCATCAAGATTCCCGGAAATTACTTGCCCAGCCCGTCGTCAGG
>CAYVQP010000023.1:30064-41748 GCA_964452775.1 uncultured Ardenticatenaceae bacterium
CGGGCGCAAGATTCCCGGAAATTACTTGCCCAGCCCGTCGTCAGGAAGATCAATTTCCGGGAATCTTTATGGCAGAGTTCCGGGAATCTAGCCGGCAGCCACAAGGAAATAAAAAGCCGCTACCCGCATGGGCAGCGGCTCATAAAGTGGCAGCCGGACACAGGCTAGCGGATGGCTAACTCCGTGCTCTTGTCAAATAGTTGCATGCGATCCATGTCGGCGACCAGCGACACGGTCTCGCCGACATGGGGCGCCATGCGAGTATCCACCGTCGCCACATAGGACAGGTTGCCGGAGTTCAAGTAGAGGTGTAGCTCGTGACCTAACAGTTCGACCACCTCCACCAACGACTTGATCTCGGCTGCCCGAATACCCGGCGGCGCGTATTGGGGAGAGTGTATGTGTTCCGGGCGAATGCCGAAAATGACCTCTTTGCCCACATAATCCCCGTACGCGCTACGACGATTCTCGGGGACAGGGACACGAAAATCGCCGGCGTCTATCCACAGTTGCCCTTCCTCGCCAACCAGCGTCGAATCGAAGAAGTTCATGCTCGGGCTGCCGATAAAACCGGCCACAAAGACGTTGCGCGGTTCCTCGTAAAGGGTGCGCGGGCTATCAATCTGTTGCAGGAAGCCGTCCTTCAAGACCAGAATCCGGTCGCCCATGGTCATCGCTTCCACCTGGTCATGGGTTACATAAATGAAGGTGGTGCCCAGCCGTTGATGCAGCTTGGAGATCTCCGCCCGGGCGGTTACCCGTAGCTTGGCATCCAGGTTGGAGAGCGGCTCATCCATCAGGAAGACAGCCGGCTCACGCACAATCGCCCGGCCAACCGCCACACGCTGGCGCTGACCGCCGGAGAGCTGCTTCGGCTTGCGATCCAGCAGATGAGCGAGGCCCAGGATCTCGGCTGCCTCCTTTACCCGGGTATCAATTTCTGCTTTGGGGGTCTTACGTAGGCGAAGACCGAAGGCCATGTTGTCATAAACGCTCATGTGCGGGTAGAGCGCATACGACTGAAAGACCATAGCAATGTCGCGATCCTTTGGCGGGACATCGTTGACCACGCGATCGCCGATCAGTATTTGCCCGCCGCTGATCTCTTCCAGGCCGGCCAAGAGGCGCAACAAGGTCGACTTCCCGCATCCCGAAGGCCCAACAAAAACTACAAACTCCTTGTCAAAGATCTCGACATTCATGTCGTGAATAACTTCGACATCGCCAAATCGTTTTTGTACGTTCTTATAGGTGACGCCTGCCATGCTCGATTCTCCTTGCTTTGAAAAGCCCTGTCTCTTCCTATGCCCCTTTCACCCTGACTTTACCGGCGATAAGAATGGCCACTTCGGCCAAAACAATCACGAGGGTCTGTACATCCCTACCAAAATCCAGACCACGAGAGGAAGCCACTACAAATATAGCCACGCCCGTTACCCCTGTCAAGCGTGTTTTGGGGCAGTGGATTATGGCGACCGGCGGACCCGATCTGACTGCCAACGAGACAGGCGCGTCCGGCGCTCGCCCTAGACAAAGGTCAGGACGAGCGCCATCAAAAGCAGGAACAGCACCAATAGCAAGAGTATGCGGTTGTCGTAAACCGCCTGGCGCAAGGTGGAAGCCGGCGCGGCGGTAGACTCGTTTCTGGGCCGGCTGCTGGCTCCCAACAGCGCGTCTCGAAGGAGCTTGAGGTTGGCCGGGCGGTCGTCAGGATGCATTTCCAGCGCCCACATCACCGCCTCCGAGGTATGCTCGCTAACAGCGGGGTTCAATTCGTGCGGCGTTCGGAGTTGGGTGGGGTTCAGAAAGCGCGCCTTGGCGCTCAGCGGCTTCTCGCCGGTCAGCAGGTGATACAGGGTAGCGCCAAATGAATAGATGTCGGAGCGCAAATCAGTATGGCCGGCATCCGCCCCATATTGCTCCAGCGGCGTATAGATCGCCGAACCTCGCCCCTGGACGACGGTAATCGTGCTGGAGTCATCCTGGTCGAGAAGCTTCACCAGGCCGAAATCCACCAGCTTGATGCGGTTGTCCGGCGTCAGCTTGATGTTCGACGGCTTGATGTCCCGGTGCACTACCGGGGGATCATGCTGGTGCAGGTATGACATGGCGTCCATTATCTGCAATGCCCACTCCAGAACCCGCGCTTCGCTCAATGGCTTGCCCTGCCCCCAGCTCTCTTCACACAGTTGGCGCAAATCCTGACCGGGCACATAATCCATCACCAGGTAATCGCGGCCATCCTGGTTGAAGAAATCCGACACCTTGGGCAGGTTGGGATGATCCAGCCGGGCAAGAATGCTGGCCTCCTGCAAGAATTGTTGCTGCGCCTGAGCGCGCAGGGCCGGAGTCGCTCCCGGTTCCGGCTGCACTTCCTTCACCGCGCACAAGCGACCGGGCAGGCGCAGGTCTTCAGCGCGATAGATGCTGCCCATGCCGCCCTGTCCAACAATGTTGGTCAACTTGTAGCGTTGGCGTAGAATAGTGCCGTTTGGTAGGGGTGGTAACATAATCTAAGGAAGTGGTTATGTACGAAAAGCCTGTATTGGTTGTCAGCGAAGGTCAGCTACTCGGACAGAGATGGACCGTCGAAGCCAATCCTTTCATTATTGGTCGAGGAAGCGAGTGTCACCTTGTTCTTCCCGAGCGCCAGGTCTCACGACAACACGCCACCGTTACTCAGGAGGGCGGAAAGTACACCCTGCATGATCTGGACAGTAAGAACGGCACACACTTGAACGGCCGGCAAGTAAAAGGTCAGGTCCCCCTAAACGACGGGGACGAAATAGGGATCGCCCTGGCTGTGAAACTCGTGTTCGTTGGCTCAGACGCTACCTTGCCACTTAATTTCGAGTTGTCCCTGCCCGCTGAGAAGCTGGTCCTGGACCCGGAACAACGATCGGTCATCATCGGCGGTGTAACTCTCAGCCCGCCGCTTTCCCTGGCGCAGTTTCGCTTGCTGGAAATGCTTTACGCACTGCACGGCGCCGTCTGCGACCGGGACGCTGTGGTAGAGGCCGTTTGGCCGGGGACAGGCGGCGAGGGCGTCTCCGAACAGGCAATTGACGCGCTTGTCCGGCGCTTGCGCGACCGTTTGGCCGAGCTGGACGATCACAACTTCATCGTCACCGTTCGCGGGCATGGGTTTCGCCTGGATAATCCGCCGGCCTGAACCATTGCGGTTTCCTCGTCCATCTACTCCTATTGAGTTGCCAGACGCACCTCAATCATCGAGTGCACCTTCTGAATGCGATCCCGGATTTCGGGCGGCGAATCATTCCCAATTCTATCTGCTAGAGTGGTGAGCATCTGAGCCAATTGCGGGGTAACGAGCTGCCGGTTCTCATTCAACAGCCTCCGCTGTTCCGCTTCAGACTCAGTTGACAGCAGATCGTTGATCAGCTTTACCTCCGGGGGCATCTGCGCCTCGGCATCTTCCATTATGAGTTCATAAAGCCGGTTCAACCTTGCGGCTTCCAGCTCACGTCCCTGCTGTTCAGCCTGATCAATGCGGGCAGTCAGGACATACAACAAGGATTCGTCAATCTCCTCAGCATTCTCCCGAATTGCCGCCCGCTGGTCGTCTGCGGCAAGCAGCTTTTCAAGGGTTTTGTTTGCCTGATTGAGCAGCTCCTTGTTCGCCTCATCGAGCGCGCGCTGAAAATCCAGCAACATCCGGCGAACTCTGGTCAATTGCTGGCTTCTCGTCTTTTCCTTTTGCCGGGCGACCTTTTCGATCTCCTCGGTCAACAACATGAAGAACGTATAGTCAAGCGCGGCCTGGCCGGCCATTGCCAACGATTGCACGATTGCATCATCGTCCGCGTTGGCCAGAATGTGTTTGAGCAAGATCTCTGGCGTGAGCTGTTTCTCGCGGCGCACCTCCAGTTCAAAGCCTCTCAGCGCGGACTGTCGCTTTTCAATGCGCCGGCCGATCTCCGTTTCCGTGTACAGGCGGGCCTGCAGGTTGGTCAGTCGAATCAGGCGCGCGTTATCTCCCTGCTGCTCGGCGGCCTGCATAGCGCCCTGCAACAAGCCAAAGAAGGTCTCATCAATCTCGCTCTTTCTTTCGTCCAAGAGGATTTTGGCAACATCTTTGTCGGCCTGGGACAGCGTACTGATCAGCTCGGCCTGCTTGCGCTGGCGGGCGATCATCTCAGGCGTGATCCCTTCCGTCTCCAGGACCTTTTCGATGAATGTCTGAAAATTGATGATCGTCTGTGGCTGTAACATGTAGCCCCGTCGTTGCTCGGCCGGCGTCATGTCCATCACCTGCTGCACGAGCCGGCCGATGAGGCGCTCCTGTTCCATGTGGGGCAGATTCATTTCCATCGGCACATAAGCCATCAACAACTCATGCGCCGGGTCGTGATATAGAATCGGGCTGGCTACCTGTCCGGTCAGGCCGCAGTTGGGGCAGGCAAATCCATTGAGCTGTCCATTCAGCAGCGCGGACTTGAGTTCAGGGTTTTGTCGTACATCAACAACCTGATAGACGTCCACGCTGATTGGCGCCCGGCATCGCGGGCAAAGTGTTTGTTGCAGCATTTACAACTCCTGTCTCTGTGAGCCGCCGTCGCCCGGCACTGGAACGGCGGTTGCGCTACGATCAGTTTGCCGGCCGGATTCATCCGGGTCAGGCTTAAGGGGCAGCGAAAAGATAAATGTCGTACCGTTCGGCGGCTCTCCAACTACCTGGCCGGGGTGGTTGCTTTCAAACCAGATGCGACCGCCATGCGCCTCAATGATGGCTCTGGTCAAAAATAAACCCAGGCCGGTCCCTTCCGTCTTCCGGCTCAAGGCGTTGTCGAGCCGGGAAAACTTGGCAAATATCCGAGGCTTCTCGTACTCTGGAATACCGATGCCTTCATCGCGCACGGACACAGTCACGTAGTCGGGGTATGCACGACCAACGATGTCAATCCGGCCGCCGTCCGGCGAATATTTGATGGCGTTGCTGACCAGATTGTTTAGCACCTGTGTCAGCCGGCGTTCATCTCCTTGCAGCAGGGGGAAAGACTCAGGAAAATCCACTTTCAGGGTATGGTTCTGGGACTGCGCGCCCAGCCTCTCGGCGACGACAGCCGCCAATCTCGGCAAATAGACCTCGCCCCGTTCCAGTTTGAATGTGCCGGATTGCAACCTGGAGGCCTCCAGCAAGCGGTCGATCAACTCAGCCAGGCCATCCGCCTCTTCCTCAATGACCGCCAGATACTCATCCTGCACCTCGCGGGACCAACGCGCCTCCGGCCGGCGCAGGGTCCCTGCATATCCCTTGATGATTGACACCGGCGTCTTCAGCTCGTGGCTGACCACCGAGATGAACGTTTTTTGCAGCTCTTGTTCCTCACGAAAGCGGGTCAGGTCGCGCACATTGGCGATAACATCGGACATCCGGCCCTCATGGGATAGCAGCGGAGCATAAGTTATGCCCAGGCTGACCAGATCGCCGTCGGCCCTGAGCAAGTCGCCTTCCACATAAAGGTGCGCCGCGTTCGGCAACGGCCACCCGTTCGCCAGGGCGCCGCTCAAATCCATGGAACTCTTCAAATTAGTCCAGCGAATGACTTCGTCATGCGTGCGGCCCATTGCCTCGTTGGCAGCCCAGCCGGTCATCCGGCTCAGCGCCTTATTAAACACGGTGATCACAAGATGCGAATCCAGGATGAGCACTCCATCGGCGCCATGTTCCAGAATGGCATCGAGCCGCTGCTTTTCGGCAATCACCGCCTCGTAAAGCCGGGCATTCTTCACCGCAATGGCTGCCTGATCGGCGAAGTTGCGCAGCAAATTAGTCGCATCCTTACGAAAGCGATAGGCGCCGGTTTGAAAAACGTAGATCATGCCCACGACGGTCTCGCCGCTGATCATCGGCAGCCGCAACGCCTGGGTCAGTCCCAGTTCCGCCGACAATGCCACTTGTTTCATGCGCTCGGTCAATTCGGGGATGATTTCGTGCTCCGCCCCCTCTTCATAGGGCAATCCTACCAGCAGGGGGGCAATGTGCTCTACATGCTGCTGCGGGATTCCGTAAACGGCGGCCACCCGAAAGCGCTCATCCCTGGGATCAGCGAGGGCAATGATGCCGGCTTTGCCTGATACCAGTTCGACGGCTGCAGCCAGGACAATGCGCAGCACATCGGCAAGGTCCAGTTCTGCCGTAATAGCTCGGCTGATCGCCAGCAAGTATTCTCTTTCCAGGACACGATAATCCATCAACATAAGACCGGGCCATTGTAACATAGCGCCACGGGGGGTGCGAGAGCACAGGAGGTACGCCGCGTATGAACTGTGTATGAATGAGCGCCTCCCGGCGTTTGTTGGGCCATCGCAGACTCCGACCCGGTTTACACCGTTTGCAGTGTGCCCAATTTTACGCTCCGGCTATCTTCTCCATCACGCCATTCACCGGCCCTATGGCTTATCCTACTGCCAAAATCAGGCGTCCTGGGTGCACTACTCCGGGATGTTCAGGAGTCTATCAGAAATGGCACGTACAAAAGCTAATGCATTCATGATTCACCGGCCCGCGATGGCTTTTTTCATCGCGCTGCTGATCCTGCCGGCTCTGGCCTGTGCGGGCGGCCCGACCGCCTCTCCCGGCTACGATGCGGGGCCGGCCGCCCCCTCGGGCGATGTGCTCTTTCTAAACGGCGTGGCCCTGACCGCTTTTGAGCGCGCGCAAATCGAAGCGCTCATCGGCCCGCTTCCTGCCGGCCGCTATTGGCTGGATCAGAATGGATTTTTCGGCCCAGAAGGCGGCGCGGCGATGGTCGATCTGATGCGGGTGGTTGACCTGAGGGACGGCGACGGAAGCGGCGACTTTGCCGGGACCTGGATGGACTACGGCCCATTCAGCGTAGCCGGGAGTGATGGCGAAGCCTGCTATTACGATGACCCGGAGAGCGGCGCGCCGGTTATCGTCGCCTGCAGCGATTGATTGAGTGTGAATCCCGGAAACTCGTAAGTTTCCGGGATTCTCTGCGCTACTGCGCGGCGGACTCCAAGAACAAACTCACCTCTTCCGCCCGCTCGTAGGCGTGGTCAATGAGCTGCTGGACAGCCGCCTCAAAGGTTTCCTGTCCGACATCCTCGGCGGCGTACGGAGCGATCAGTTCCGCCATAGAGTGATAACGAGCGACCATCAGCTCCGGATTAAACGGCCCGGCAATCGTTTCCGCCAGGAAAGCCAGATAGCGCTCATAGTAGACCGGGTCGTCGAGCAGGAAGCGGATGAGCGGCCAATCCTCGCCGACTTCCTCTTTGTCCAGGGAGACGCTTGCCGATCCCGGCCCGCCGCCCGGCTGGGCGAACGGCATGCCGTCAGCCGGCGCCCCTTCCGGCCCGGTCACTACATCCACGCCGGCCTCGTCGCCGGGTTCGCGCTCGATGCGCAACATGCCGCCCATGCCGCCGGAGGACAGAGCCATATTGTGATCCCAGGAGATCCACTCCAATTGGCCTGTTTCCGGATTGTTGTAGAGGTAGTAATTGTGGCTCATGTTGCCGTAGGCGTCCCAGTGCTCAATCACGGCGCTGATCGCCAGCCATTCCAGGAAGCTGTCCACATTAAAGATGGACTCCAACTGCGCTCGCCAGGCGGCCGGATCGCTGGTGCGTTGCTCTGAGTGCAGCACTTCGAAGAGGGCCTCGATGTCGCTGTAGTCAGCTGCATCCTCGTTGTTCTCCTTCTGGAAGCTCTCTTCTATCTGGTCAATCGTATTCGCGGCAAACGTGGCCGCCGCGCCTTCGGCCTCATAGATATTGCCGCCATCGCTGCCGAAGATGCGCTCGACAACGGTATCGTCTACCACCTCGATGGCGGTATACACGCCCAGCGAGACCGGCCCCTCGCCGTAGTCAAGGATCACTTCGTAAAACGCCGTTTCGGCCGCCGGCAGCCCGGCCTCGGCCAGAATGTCCGCGGTAACGGCATCGCGCAGGAAGGAAGCATCGGTGAATCCGTTGGCCAGGGACAGCTGCTTGAATCCGTAGAAGCGCTGGTCCTCAATGGCCGGGTTGTCGTCCTCAAACTGGTCGAAGTCCAGCTTAAGGGGCAGCTTTAGCTCGCCGCTCCTCCATCCACTGGTCAGCGACGAGTTGCCCTTGTACCGCACGCCGACGTCGGTCCAGGTATTGCCGTCAAACTCGATGGTTGCCGGCGCCCACATCGGATTCTCCGGCGTCATGTCAGCCCTCCGGATGTTATCGCCCGGCGGTGCACCGGCGGGCGGCGCAAACCCCTCCGGCGGCACAAAACCTTCCGGCGGCGCTTCTGCGCCCGGGGCAAAATCGCCCGGCATACCGCCCGGTCCACCACCCATCATGCCGCCCGGCCCACCGGCCGCCTCGTCGCCCGGCTCGCCAAACAGCTCCGTCATGTCCTCCTGCATCGCCGCCCAATCCTCCGGCGAGATGGTGATCGTAATCTGGTTCACCTTGTCTTGCGGGAAGACCACCTCGTAGTTCGGCTCGGCGTCGTTACTATGCGACTCTTCGCTCCAACCGGCGGGACGCTCAACGGCATCGCTCTCAGCCGTTGCCGCGTCAGATTCAGCCGTTGCCCCATCGGACGCAGCCGTTGTTGCATCGGGAACGGACTCAGCAGCGCTATCGCTGTCCAGACCGGCAGCCTCGCGCAGGGTGGCCGGAATAGGCCCACTGCAGGCGGTCGCACTGATTAACAGCAGCAGACCGGTGATGGACAGTATCCAGAAGTGATTCATTCGCTTTTGCATTGCTCTTAAACTCCTTGCAGTAGATGACGTCAAACCGATTGCGTGTTTCACGGCCTACCTGGTTGGCCGCCGCCCGGCCCACCGGGGAAGCCGCCCGGCCCACCGGGGAAGCCGCCGGAAGCCGCGCCGGAGACGGTGACAACGCCGCTGAGGGTCAGTTC
The DNA here is from genome assembly GCA_964452775.1 of uncultured Ardenticatenaceae bacterium. Classification (GTDB taxonomy): domain Bacteria; phylum Chloroflexota; class Anaerolineae; order Promineifilales; family Promineifilaceae; genus JACKCB01. Next base: position 38,964 of record CAYVQP010000023.1, read on the forward strand.
GGCATATTCAACGCCCGGCGTGTAGTCGCCACCGACATAGACGCCATCCGTGACCGTGCCGGTCGAGCTGCCGCCCGTGTAGACAACATAGCTCTCGCCGCTCACCAGCTCCGGAGAGGAGAAGACTAACGATTGATACGACTTGGTTGGCGCAAAGGTCAGTATCTCCTCGCCGGCTGCCGTCTCAATGTGCACAATGCTACCGGCGGCCTGGGTAGCGGTGAAGTTGACCATCAGCGAATTCTGGCTGGAGTCAGCGCTAGGGGCCATGGCCATTCCCGCACTGCCGGCGGCGATGAGCACCCCGCCGGAGATGTTGAAGGAGCCGGAGTAATCCAGCGAGCCGTTCATGTCCTCCGTGGGGCCGTTCACGATTACGACGCCGCCGGTCATGGTGATGGGGCCGTTAATGTCCAGCCCGTCGCCCAGCGCGTCTACGGCCAGGTAGCCGCCGCTTATGGTCAGCGAGTTATCCCCGCCCTCGAAGCCGCCTGGCCCCATTTCGCTCGTCGACTCGCCGGCAGCGACGGCGTTGACCCCGTCATCGGTGGAAACGACGTGGATCACCCCGTCACTAATGGTAATGGCCGAGCCTTCGATGCCTTCATAACTGGCGTTGACATTCACATTGCCGCCGGTGACATTCAGCGTGTGCTCGGCGTGCAGCGCATCATCTCCGGAAGCGAGTTGCAAGTCCCCGCCGCTGATGGTGATGCTGTCATCGCTGTGTACAGCGTCGTCCGCCGCGTCAATATTGATTTCACCGCCGCTAATGGTGATGTCAACGCCAGCCTTCAACCCTTTGGCGCTCTCACTGGTCGTCGGGCTGGCGCTGCCGCCGCCCGAGACCACGAATATGTTGCCGCCGCTAACGGCCAGGTTGGTCTCCGCCTGGATTCCGTCCCGGCCGGCCGTGATCTGTAGCGTTCCGCCTTCAATGACCACGTACCCCTTGTCGGCTTCCTCGTCGTTGTTCGCCTGCATGCCGTCTCCGCCGGCATTGATGGTGATCAAGCCGTCGAGGATGGCCAGCGAATCGCGCCCTTTGATGCCGTCGTTCACCGCGTTGACGGTGATCACGCCGGAGGTGATCTTTAGGTCGTCATTGCTGTCTATGCCGTTGTTGTAATTGGCGTTGACGGTCAGCGAGCCGCTGCCGTTGATGGTCAGGTCATCGTTGCCGAAGATGGCGGCGTTGGGCTCGTCCGTGCCGGCTTCCAGCAGATATTGCTCGCCGTCCGTGACGCTATTTACCGAGCCTTCGGCCAGGGTGATTACCACCTTTTCGGCGCTCTTCACATAGATGGGCGCGCTGGTGGTGGAGGTGATGTCCGCGCCGTTCAGGATAAGCGATACGGTTTCCTCGGGGCTGTCCTCAACGTCGTCGTCCGGCGTATCAACAATGATCTGCCCGTCGTTCAGCACGCCGGTGATCTCATAAGCGCCGGGAGCAGTGATGGTAACTGTGGTTCCGGCGACGGTTGCGCCGCTGCCGGAAACGGCGATAGTGTCGCCTTGTAGGGAAATCGTTGTGTTCGCGGTTGTGGCGGCAGTCAGGTCATCCGCCTCGTACTCTTCGGCGACGGTGACTGGGGCCGCTTGCGTCGCGGTCGAGGTCGTGTCGGTTGCACCCAGTTCCGCGGCGACTGCGCTGCCGGCTTCCTCGACGGCGGCGGTGGTCTCCACGTCGCTCACAATGGCCTCAGACCCGAGACCCTGTCCCGAGCAGCCGGTCAGCGCCGCGACCAGCAACACGATTAGAATGATGGTGGCTAGCTTGTTCATTTTGCTATTACTCCTATCTTATTCCAGGTGATTGTCACTCTCTGATGTGATAATCGCTTCATTAGCTATGGGTATGACGTTATCGGTAAATTGCCCAGAAACAGGGTCAGGAAGGTCAGGATGCCGACCAGCAGCAGTAGAAGGGGCAGGTTGCGTCGCAATTTCAGGCTCATGGTGTACTCCTGTCGGTGAAGTTCAGCTTATGAGAGAAGCTGAGCTTCATGCTCATAGGTCTGTGCCGTTGTAGCCGGCAATCAAGGTGACCTTGTTGTTGCCGTTGAGTTGCTTGATTTCGTCCAGGAATTCTTCAATCAGGTTGGGCCGTTTCATGCCCACGCTGTAGGTAAGTTCTGATAGCGCCCCGCTCTGGATAGAGTCCACGCTGATCAGCTCGGACGACTTGGTGTACTTAACGAAGAGCCGGTTGAATAGCCCGTCAAAGGACGCGCCGGCGGGAACTTGAATGCGCAGAATCTGGCTGTTCATCTCCCGCGCGAACCAGTTGAAGCGGGTCATCAGGACAATGACCAGGCTGATCACCACCGTACTTATCGCGCCCAGCATAAAGAATTTCGTGCCCACCGCCATGCCGACCGCCATGGTGAAGAAGATGAAGCCGACATCACGCGTCTCTTTCACCGCGTTGCGGAAGCGAATGATGGAGAGCGCGCCCACCAGCGAGAAGGCGCGAGCGATGCTGGAGCCGACGATCATCATCACCAGGGCGACCACCATGCCGTTGAGCACTAACGTGAAGACGAAGCTCTGCGTGTAGGATGCACCGCGATGGGTGATCTGGTAAATCCAGCCAATGAATGCGCTGAGCACAAAACTGAGCGCCAGAACCAGCACTACTTCCATGACGGTGAACTCGCTGGTCAGGTCGGTGATCTGAAAGATGTCCATTTGTTGCCTCTCCTGTTGGTCGAGATTCCATCTCGACTTCCGATTTGGAAAATCGGGTTACATGTTCACCCCGATTTGGAAAATCGGGTTACAT
>CAYVQP010000023.1:41848-53157 GCA_964452775.1 uncultured Ardenticatenaceae bacterium
CCGATTTGGAAAATCGGGTTACATGTTCACCCCGATTTGGAAAATCGGGTTACATATCGAATGCTGATCTGGAAAATCGGGTTGCATCACATATAGTTCCGGCTGATCTTTGCTTTAGGCCTGCACCGCCATTCCCATCTTCCGGCGCAGGCTGCTGAATAATGCCGGCGCAGACGACAGAACTTCACGCGAGCTTTCAGCCGGCAGCCGGCGCCAGGCCAACGCCGGCATTTTTTCGGCAACGTCAATACTGCGGCAGTATTTACTGATGCGCGTGATTGGCAGGTTATGCGCGGCGATCAGCTCCGTCAGCCAGGACGGGATGCGCTCATTGGCCTTGACTTCCATAACGACCAATCCCGGCGGCATCATGGGCAGACTGGATGGTTGCTCGTGCAGGTAGAGCGGTTGGAGCTGAAAGGAGAGCGACGTGTCAAAGGTGACCCGCAGCCCGATGTCGTATTCCGTCCCCACAAACGCCTGACGGTCGTATCGCACAATACTGGTCGGGCGCAAGTTGTAATTCCAGACGAAAGCGAACACCTCATCGATGACCCTTTTGTCCGCGTCCGTAAACGTTCTCCCATGCAAGGCGCAGCTTTCCGGCGCCGGCAATTGGCGGTCGTTGCACAGGCGCAGCGCGTCGCCGTAGGGCAGCGCCACACGTCGTTTTTGTGTGACCCGATCCACGCGTTGTTTGATTTCCACAAACACCGGCGTCTCCTCGGTCAGCAGTTCGCCCGTCTCATATCGCCGTAGACGCAGCTTGCGCCGGAAGCGCACGCCATATTCCTTCTCCCAATAGCAGCGCAGGTCCGGCGAGTCATAATAGAGGCTGGCCAGCGAATAGCGACCATTCTCCGCGCCGCGGTTATCGGGAATCAGGTAGGCGCGCAATGCAGCCTTAATCCGTTCTGCGTGTTGCAAAGGGATCACATATTTCAACTCGAAGCGGTTGAAGCTGCGGATGCTTTGACTCAGGTCGTCCATCAGGTTCCTCTACATTCAGCTCGGCGCTTTCGTTTACCGAACTTTTGCAAGACTTTAGCGCTCCCGTCTGTGAAAACTCCAAGAGAAAGCTGTGATTCCGTTGAGAAGGCCGGCCGGCCGCGCCGCTTCACAGCGAATTCACAGCTAGAACCCGTACAGTTGCAGCTATGCTAAACTGTGAGAGAAATGCGATGACGGTGACCTTTGGAAATGACAGTCACCTGGAAATGCGGGAGAGATCGAAGGAAATGCCGACTGTACTGGTGGTTGACGACGACCCCAAGTTGCTGAAAATGCTGCAGCGCACGCTGTTTTATGAGAACCTGACGGTGTTGACCGCCGCGAACGGGCTGGAGGCGCTGCCCCTGGTCGCCACACATAAGCCGGATCTGATTATCCTGGACTGGCTAATGCCCGGAATGGATGGGTTAGCCCTGGTGCAAAAGCTGCGGGCGGACCACAATCAGACGATGATCCTGATGCTGACCGCTCGCGACGCCATCGAGAATCGGGTCGAGGGGCTGGAGAGCGGGGCGGATGATTATCTGGTGAAGCCCTTCGCCCCGGCTGAGCTGGTGGCCCGCGTTCACGCCATGCTGCGCCGGGTGGAAGCTCGCCCGGAGCACAAGCCGGCGGCCTATGCGGGTGTCTCGCTCGACCCGGCTACCCGCGAGGTGCGCCGGGGAGATATGCTGCTCTCGCTGACCGTCACGGAATTCAATTTGCTGCACTACTTCCTGCGCCACCCGCGCCAGGTACTGGAGCGCCGGCAAATTCTGGACGACGTGTGGGGCTACGACTTTGGCGGCGATGACAATGTATTGGAAGTGTATATCGGCTACCTGCGCAAAAAGCTGGAAGTAGGCGACGCTCCCCGGCTGATCCAGACCGTGCGGGGCGTGGGCTACGTCTTTCGAGAGGAATGATGTCTATCCGGCTGCGGCTAACCCTGCTCTACACCGGCATCCTGGCCCTCACGCTGCTCGTCTTCGGCCTGGCGCTGTACAACATCCAGGAGCAGAACTCGCTGAGCGCGCTGCGGCAAGACCTGATCCGCAGCAGCGAGCGGCTTCGAGCCATTCCGTGGGGAAGCGAGCTGCCGCCACCCAGGCCGCAGCCGGCGCTGCCGCCCCAGTCCTTTAGCGAGTTTATCGGCGAGCCAGGGTTCCAGGAGGTGCGCGAGCAAGACGTATTTCGCATACTGGACCCAGAGGGCAATTTGCTGGCCAGCCCGTTTGGCCGGGAGGAGGACGCCCTGCCGTTGAGCGATGCCGGCCTGGCGCTGTTACAGAGCGGGCAAGAGGCCTGGGAGACCGGCGTGGTCACCGGCGAGAAGATGCTCATCTACAGTCGGGCGGTGGCGCAGGATGGGCAGATCGCCTTTATCGTGCAGGTGGCCCGGTCGCTGGTGGAACATGAGCGCACGCTGGAAGCGCTGGCCCGGACATTGGTTCTGGCCGGGGCACTCACCGTGGTGCTGGCGTTCGGCGTTGGGTGGGCGCTATCCGGCTACTCCTTAAGACCCATCCAACGCATCACGCAGACGGCGCAAGCCATCGGCGAGGAACGGGACTTCTCGCGGCGAGTGGATTACGACGGCCCGCCGGACGAGGTAGGGCAATTGGCCGGCACGTTTAACCTGATGCTGTCCAGCCTGCAGGATGCCTATCAAAAGGTAGAGCACTCGCTGGCCATGCAGCGTGACTTTGTGGCTGATGTCTCCCATGAATTGCGCACGCCGCTGACCACCTTGCGCGGAAACCTCGGTTTGCTACGCCGCAACCCGCCCACCCCGCCGGAGGAGCAGGCGGACATACTGGTGGACATGGTGGACGAGAGCGACCGGATGATCCGGCTGGTGAACGAGCTACTGTTATTGGCCCGCGCCGACGCGGGTCGCAATCTGGCGCGGGAACCGATCCCGGTAGGGCCGGCGCTGGAGGAGGCGGTGCGGCAGGCGGCGCACCTGGACGCAGGCCGGACCATCACTCTTGCCGCAGAGCCGGGGCTGGCTATTCTCGGCGACCGCGACGCCCTGAAGCAAATCCTGCTCAGCTTGTTGGATAACGCCCTGAAACACTCGGCCGGGCCGGTGGAGGTGAGTGCGGCCTCCCAGGACGCGCAGATCGTGATCCGCGTCCAGGATCACGGGCCGGGCATCGCGCCGGAGCGGTTGGAGCGGATCTTCGATCGCTTCTATAGAGGCGACGATGACCCGTTGACGCCGGGTCACGGCCTGGGCTTATCTATTGCCAAGGCGCTTACGCAGGGCATGGGCGGCAACATTGCCATGGAAAGCGTGATGGGGGCAGGGAGTTGCGTCGTGGTCTGGCTGCCGGCGGCCTGATATGTCCCGGCGAATTCGTGGTCAGAACGGCAGCCGCCGCAATCCAGGCCTGCGCGTAACGGCATACCCATTGCATAATACAGCATGCGACAGCCCTATTGGCGTTCCTCGCAAACTGGCGTGGGGCGCGGGCTTGTGTTAACCTTTTCCTGGTAATCTGTTGAAGTGCACTCAGTGTCAGAAAGTTTGCGTGGGTCCGGCATTGTCGCGCCGAGGATTCTTGGCGCACGAGCACTAAGGTCACTGCGCCGCCTTTCGCAGTCTGTTGGCATACCGGATTAGCGGCACTGCCTGAAGAAGGAGTCATAAATGGCCTATTGCCCAATTGGCTTCCATACCGGCCCCGGCGGCAACGCTACGGGCATCGGGGCGTACTTTTCGGCGCTGACCGCGGCCGGCCGGCCGGCGGTTCTCAAGTCCGTTGACGCCTATGGCTTCTGTCGAGAGCTGGCGGCGCTGCGACAACAGAGCGGCGTACCGCACGTGATCGTCTTTCGCATGAGCGGCGGCGAGCTGGAGCTGCCAAGCTACGACTTGCCCGCCCGGCAGTCGGCGGACGAGCATTGGCAACGGATCGTGAGTAACCTGCCGCCGGAAATGCTGGAGCATGGCGACCAGGAGCATGTCTGGCTGGAAGTGATGAATGAGCCGGATAAGAATCGGGCGAGCTGGTTGGGCAGGTTCATGGAGCGCACGGCGGAGTTGGCGCTGCGCGACGGCTTTAAGGTGTGCGGGCCGGGCTGGTCAACCGGCGAGCCCGAGCTGGAACATTGGGAGAAGCCGGGTTGGCTGGACTACTTCCGGCTATGCGCCCAACATCCTGATCAATTGGCGATTGCCATCCACGAGTACAGCCTGGACAACGACGATATTTTTAACGGCGACGGCTTTCTGGTGGGACGCTTCCGGCAGCTCTATGCTGTCTGCGACGGCGCAGGCATCGCCCGGCCGAATGTGCTCATCACTGAATGGGGCTGGAATGCCATCAGCCTACCGGGGCCGGATCCGGCAATGGTGCATATCAAACAGGCAGCCGACCTGTATGCCGGCTATCCTCAGGTACTCGGGGCCGCCATCTGGTATCTGGGCAGCGGCTTTGGACAGATCGCCAACGCGGCCCAACCGCTGATCTCGCCCGTGCTCAACTATGCATTGAGCGACCGGTGGAGCGGCACAGAGCCGCCCGACGAACCTCCCTGTCGTGGAGTCCCCCGCACCCAATACCGGCGCGTCTACCAATTACTGCATGACAGCGTCGGACTTGAGCAGGCTGTACAGATATTTAAGAACGGCGCCGCCTCCAGGCGGACGGTTGGCTGGAGCGCGGACGATGCCGGCATCGGCGACCTCGACCACCGGAAGGTGAATCTCTTCGATTGGCCGGAGCAGGAACAGCAAGAGATATCGGATTGGTATGAGAATTACTATCCTGGGGTGACGATTGAGTTTCGCGACGCGCCGCAGCCACAGGGAGAGGCGACCGCCGGCCCGGCGGCGCCCAGCGGTGAATGCCGGGGCGCGCCGCGCGTACAATACGCCCGCACCTATCAGGTCGTGCATGAGAGCCTCTCTACCCAACAGGCTGAGCTGGTTTTCCGGGAGGGATACGCCAAGCGAAGAACGACCGGCTGGAGCTATGACGATGCGGGTATCGGCGACCTGGATGCCCGTACGGCGGTGATATTTGGCGCGCCGGTCGAGGAGTGGGATACGCTACGAGAGTGGTATGCGGAATACTATCCAGAGGTAGCGGTTAGATTTCGCGCTGCCCCGGGCATTGAGCCGGAGGTATTCCACCTGCAAAACCCGCTCGAACGCACCCTGGAGGTAGAATCGTACTTTGATGAGCCGCGCGATTACGATGGCGACGGCGTGCCGGAACAAAAGCATGAGGGCGTCGATCTCGCCGGCTTGCTGAACGGTCAGCGCGTGCGCGTACTGGCTGCCCAGGACGGGATGGTGACCGCGGTGCGGAACGAGCCGGAGGGTTTTGGGAAGCACATTCTGATCCGGCATGACTGGCCGGATGGGCACTCATACGTGACCTGGTACGCGCATCTTTCGACTACGGAGGTCGTCGAAGGGCAGGCAGTCACCGCCGGCCAACCAATCGGCCGCACCGGCAGCACGGGACTTGCCGAGCACGTACATTTGCACCTGACGCTGCAGGACCTGGGAGCCGGCCTACCGGGCTACATCGTCCCCGACGTCATTGACCCGCTGCCCTTTTTACCGTATACGCCGCCGCCAACCGGCACGGCCCTGATCGGCCTGCACGCATCCGCCGACCCAATCCTGGCAAACGGCGAAGTCGGGATCTTCCAGACAGCGCGCATTGACTTGATCAAGGTGCTCTCGAATCTCGATCCCGCCGGCGTCAACGCACTGAGCGCCGCCCGGCCGGACGCGCACTGGGTCGTCCGCGTTTACCTGTCCATGGCGGGCAGAGATATCAGCCCGGCGCAGTTTGTCGCCGACACTTTTGGCGACCTGGCCCGCACTCTGAACTTGCTGCCGGGCCGGGAGGTAGTCATCGAGTTGCACAACGAGCCAAACCTGGTTGGAGAGGGAATGTCTACTTCCTGGGTAAACGGGACCGAATTTGAGGACTGGTTCCTGGATGTGCTGGGGCGTTATCGGGCGGCCTTGCCCGGCCGGCGCTTCATCTATCCCGGGCTGTCGCCCGGCGGCACGATTCCCGGCATCCGCCAGGATCACTTGCAGTTCATGGACCAGAGCAAGGAAGCCATTCGCGCCGCAGACGGGATTGGTGTCCACGGCTATTGGGCGGCTAATTTCCCGATGGGCGCCACGTTACAAATGATTGACGACATCGTGGACTTTCTGCAGTTCAACGGCATGGCCGATAAGCCGGTATGGGTAACCGAAGCCAGCAACAACAAGGGCGGCACATCTCCCCAAAACAAGGGGGCCGAATACGTCACCTTCTGGCAGGAACTGCGCAACCGGCCCACAATGCGCGGCGTCACCTATTTCGTGGCCTCGGCTACACACCCGGATTTTCAGGAAGAAGTGTGGGTCACCAATGGCGCCAGTCGCGGAATTGCAGAGGTCGTGGGAGCGCGACCTGCCTGAGATAGAATCACGACAAAAAAAGGGGCTGCTCACAATGAGCAACCCCTTTTATCAGTCGCGGAATCAATCCGAATTTAGTCGAGGTCCATTGTAGCCGGGTCAATACCGGCCTCTTTTAGCGCTTTGTTGTAGGCGGATTTCGCCTTGGCGTTGGCGATCCTCGCCCGGCGAATGGCGTCCGGCGACATATCATCAGTGATCTCAACAAGATCCGGCTTGGGGACGGCCGAGGCAACGGCGGCTGAAGCGGCAGCCGGTGCAGCGGCAACGGTTTGCGCCGGAGCAGCCTGCACGACGGGCGCGGGCTCATCCACCGCCGGCGCGACGGCGACTTCACTTACCCCGGCCTCCTTCAAACTCTTCTGATAGGCCGATTTCAATTTGGCGTTCGTAATGCGCGCCCGGCGCACTTCGTCGGGCGACATGCTGTCCGTGATCTCGATGTAGTCGGGCTCCGGAATAGATGCTACCGGCGCGACAGCAACCGGGGCTGCCATTGCCGGCTGAGCCTGAGCGGCCGGAGCAGCGACAGCAGGAGCCGCCTCCTGCGCCTCTTTTAACGCCTTCTGGTAGGCCGACTTAGTCTTGGCATTGGCAATCCGCGCCTTTCGCACGTCTTCGGGGGACATATCGTCCGTAATGTCAATATATTTTGGTTCCGGCAAACTCACCACTGGGGCAGGTACGGCAACCGCCGCGGCCGCAGCAGCAGGGGCCGCGCCGGGTGCAGCGACCACGCCGCCTGCTTCCTTCAACGCCTTCACCGCGGCCGAGCGAGCCTTCGCGTTGGCGATCGTGGCCTTACGCTTGTCTTCCGGCGACATGGCGTCCGTGATCTCAATAAAGGGATAGTCAACGCCCGGCTTCAAGTCGTCCGGGCTTTTGGCGACCACCGCGGGCGCGGCGGCGACGACCGGCGCGGCGGCGACAGCAGCCGGCGCCGGGATGCCGCTTCTCGCGCCCTGCCAGGTGTGAAACTGAGCAATGCGCACCGCGGTTAGCGGGTCCTCTTGCAGATTCTCGCTTGCCGGTTGAAGCGTGCTGGCTCCCAAACTACCGATACGGAAGTTGGACCAGCGTGGCCGGGCCGCCGCCATGCGGGCAGCTTCCTTGCGCGCCGCCTCCAGCTGTTCCTCCGGATCGGCGTTCACCGGGATCTTGTGTCCCAGGGTCAACGCCGGATTGAAGCTGGTCTGCTCAGCCGCAAGAGCGAGCTGGTTGCCGGTGACCAGTTTGCTTAGCCACATCATGGCCGCCGAAATCAGGATTCCAAATAGAATTACGCCAATCCCCACCAGGCCGGCAATCGTAAAAACATTCATTCAACTATCCCCTTCACATTCAGGTTCCCGAAAGTTGCCCGTCGAAATTTCGGTGGTCTGATGCGGAACTTCCGGAAATCGCTTCGAGCGTCCGCTATGACCTGCCCATCTGGATGAAAGCGAACCGCAACGGTGTAGATTATACTTGTGCCAGATTTCTCAAGCAATGGATTATCGGCACATGGCCGCCGCAGACAGCGCCGTTACACATCCTCGCCGGCTAATCGCGAAGCCATGAAGTCCAACAAATCAATTTGCGTGATGATGCCGGAAACTTCCTTGCGGCTGTTGGCGACAATAACCGCTCTGTGATGGCTGAGTAGACCCATCAACGTCTCCAACGGGGTGTTGGGCTGGACGACGGAAACAACGCTATCAATGATTGAATCAATGGTTTCGGACCGATCATGCCGGTGCCCGGCGGTGAGCAAGTGCTCCAATAGGTCAACCTCGCGGACAATACCAATCAGTCGCTGCTCCTCATCCACCACGGGCAATTGTGAAATACTGTGCTGTTTCATCAGCGCTACCACATCGGTCATGCGATCGCCGGGCCGGGCGACAATCAACGTGTCCGCGGTCTTGGCTGTCTGGACATCCACCGCTCGAAAGTCCACCCAGGCGCGCTCCAGGAAACCGTTCTCGCGCATCCAGTCATCGTTGAACACCTTACTCAAGTAGCGCGAGCCGGAATCAGGCAGTATAACGACCACTACATCATCCACGCCGAGATGGCGTTCGCGGGCATATTTGATGGCTCCCTGCACGGCCGATCCGCTGGAAGCGCCGCAGAAGATACCCTCTTCGCGCACCAGCCGGCGGGTCATCAACAGGCTCTCGCGGTCGTCAACCTGTACGACCGTATCGATCAGGGAAAGGTCCATGGTGCTGGGCAGAAAGTCTTCTCCAATGCCCTCCACCTTGTAGCTCTCGGCCTTCACCATCCGGCCGGTGCGGTGCAACTCATACAGCACCGAGCCAATAGGGTCTACGCCGACAATTTGAATGTTCGGGTTCTGCGCCTTCAAATAACGGGCTGACCCACTGATTGTGCCGCCGGTCCCCATTCCGGCGACGAAACAGGTCAACCGTCCGCCTGTTTGTCGCCACACCTCCGGCCCCGTCTGTACTTCGTGTGCCAGCGGGTTGGCCGGGTTGTGATATTGATTGGCGAGCACTGAGTTGGGCGTCTCCTCCACCAGCCGGCGAGCTACAGAATAGTAGCTGCGAGGATCATCGGGCTCAACGGCAGTCGGCGTGACGACTACACGAGCGCCGTAAGCGCGCAATAGCTGAATCTTCTCCAGCGACATCTTGTCCGGCATGACAAAAATGCAGCGATAGCCTTTCAACGCCGCCGCAATGGCCAGACCGACGCCGGTGTTGCCGGAGGTCGCCTCAATAATAGTCCCTCCCGGCTGAAGCGCGCCGGTGCGCTCATACTCTTCGATTATTACTGGTCCAATACGGTCCTTGACGGATCCGCCCGGGTTAAAGAACTCCACTTTGGCGAGGAAGGTGCATGGCAGGCCGCTAACGACTGAGTTCAGGCGCACCAGGGGCGTCTCGCCGATAGTTTCGAGTATGCTATCGCAATAGTCCATCTCGCCTGCAAAGTCATTCCTTATGTCAAGTTCAGCAACTGCCATGATCATTTACCTCCAGGATCTTCTGCCGGACGCTGCCGGGCCATAAAAACAGAGAGTGCGCCACACCCTTGTGCCGTCGGAGTCATGAGCATAGTATACCCAATCCTAGGATGCTATGCCGGAAAACGGCTGCTTTCTGTCGCGTGTCGGGTTCGGAGCGCCCGGCTCCGGCTCGCTGCAAGGCGCGGCGCGCATTGTACCTATCTCACTGATACCTTATAATCGCGAGTTGAATCACATGTCATGCTGTTTTTCTGCCGGAGCTGTTTTCACCGGCGGCGGTCCCTGGAGGCTTGGTATGAACATCAAACGGATTCTGGCTGTTAAAGGGAGCAACGTATTTACCGTCGGGCCGGAGGACAGTATCCGGTACGCAATCTCCCAATTGAATCAAAGGCGTATCGGCGCTCTTGTGGTAACCGATCAGGAACGGCGGGTGATCGGAATTTTGTCCGAACGAGACATTATCCGTTACATTGACTCCTCGGATCCGGACTTGGACAAGGCGGTGAGCCTGGTGATGACGCACAACGTTGTCACGGGAGAGCCGGAGGACGATGTACACGCGGTAGCCCACGTCATGACCGAAAGAAGATTTCGCCACCTACCGGTTGTCGAGCACGGCAGGTTGATCGGCATCATCTCCATTGGAGATGTACTGAAGGCACAGCGAGACAGCTATCGCGGGGAGATTGATACCCTCGAAGCGCAGGTGCTGGCCGGCAAGCGCGACGATTAGAGGAGTATTGAATGACTGAAATCGGCACTGAAGCAAATCCCTTGCGCGTGGCCATCATTGGGGCAGGCCCAACCGGCTTTTACACGACCGAGCAACTGTTTCGCCAAACCGAATTTGTGGTCGAAGTCGATCTGTTTGAGCGCCTTCCCACCCCGTACGGATTGGTGCGCTATGGTGTGGCGCCGGATCATCCGAAGATCAAGTCGGTTACCAACCTCTATGATCGCATCGCCGAGAACAAGCGCTTTCGCTTTTTTGGCAATGTCACGCTTGGGCAACAAATTTCGGTGGAGGACTTACGCGAGCATTATCACCAGATAGTCTACACGACCGGCGCGCAAACCGACCGCAACCTTGAGATACCCGGCATTGAATTAGAAGGCAGTTATGCCGCCACAGACTTCGTCGCCTGGTACAACGGCCATCCCGACTTCACGGATTGTGAATTTGACCTGACCCAGGAGAGAGCGGCGGTGGTCGGCGTGGGTAATGTAGCCATGGACGTGGCGCGCATCCTCTGCCGCATGCCGGAGGAGCTGGCGAAGACCGACATAGCCGATTACGCGCTGGAGGCGCTGCGAGAAAGCCGCATACGCGAGGTGTACGTGCTGGGCCGGCGCGGGCCGGTGCAGGCGGCTTTTACGGCCCCCGAGGTAAAGGAGCTGGGCGAACTGGCCGGAACCGACACCTTTGCGCTGGCCGATGAAGTCGAACTGGACCCGCTGAGCCAGGCGGCATTGGCCGCCAGCACGGATCGAGCCATGGCCCGCAAAGTGGACTACATCCGCTCATATGTGGATACCGTGCCCACCGGCAAGCCGCGAAAGCTCTATTTACGTTTCCTCGTGTCGCCGGTCGAGCTTTATGGCGACGAAAAGGGTCACGTGGTTGGTATGCGCATGGTCCACAACGTGCTATATAAGACCGGCGCCGGCTCGTTACGCCCCCAGGCTACGGATCGATTTGAGGAACTGCCGGTTGGGCTGGTGTTTCGCTCCATCGGTTATCTGGGAGTTCCCTTGCCGGGCGTGCCCTTCAACGAATCGTGGGGCGTCATCCGGAATGAGAAGGGGCGCGTCATGGATCCGGACACCGATACGCACCGGGTCGGCGAGTACACCGCCGGCTGGATCAAGCGCGGCCCGAACGGCGTGATCGGCACCAAC
>CAYVQP010000024.1:0-19551 GCA_964452775.1 uncultured Ardenticatenaceae bacterium
TGTAGCCCTGCTATCCCCTATTGCGTACCCCCTGCGAAAATTTGAACCGCACCCCGGGCCGTTCCAGTCGTTGACAAAGCCCTCTCCAGTGGCTATAATCGCCAATGGTCAATTGAATTGACCTTACAATACCGCGCGCTCTCCGAGTTGTGTAGTTTGAGGACACGCACCCGACCGTGGGTCCGGGCAAAAGAAGTAAGGTGTCTGTTAGTTAGGATTTCTCTTAGTCAGAGTACGTCAGAACGACAGCCTGGTTTGCTTTCTCGGGCCCGTGAAACTGTCTCTCGGCTGCATTTTCCTCGAAGGTGCGCCGAGAGTTTTTGTATTAACCTGAACTTCTTGAAAGCCGGGTAGACATGGAAGAGAACGATAACGACTTCATGCAGGATATGGAACAGTTGCTGGACGAGCACGATTACGCTCTGCCAGAGGTTGGCGATATCCGGACCGGCATCGTCGTTTCCATTACGCCGCAAGGCGTTATTGTCGATCTCGGTTTGAAACGCGACGGAATCATCCAGCCTGTCGATCTGGAGAAGCTGACCAAGGAAGAGCGCGAGGCGATTCAGCCCAACGACGAAATCCTGGTCTACATTCTGAGTACGGATGTGCCGGATAGCCTGATCGTCTCCCGGCATATGGCGCTGCTCAATCAGGATTGGATCCGGGCGGAGCAGCTCCTGGAAAGCGGCGAGATCTTTGAAGGGGAGATCGTCGGCTACAATCGAGGAGGCGTGCTGGTCGCGTTTGGCGGCCTGCGCGGTTTCATTCCCGCTTCGCACCTGTCCATGCTCAGTCCCAACCTGAACGACAAGCAGCGGCAACAGCGCCTATCGAAACTGCGCGACGAAATCGTGCCGGTGAAGGTAATTGAGGTCGATCGTCAGCGACGCCGGCTGGTTCTTTCCCAGCGTGATGCGGAAAAGGAATGGCGCGATGCTCGCCGGCAGGTTTTGATGGAGAAGATCAACCCCGGCGACGTAATAACCGGACGAGTTACCGGCTGGCGCGACTTCGGCGCCTTTGTGGACCTGGGCGGCGTAGACGGCCTGGTTCATGTTTCGGAACTGGCCTGGTATCGCGTGAATCACCCGCGGGAAGCGGTGCAGATTGGCGACGAGGTGCAGGTCTACGTCTTGCGGGTGGACCGCGAGAAAGAGCGAATCAGCTTGAGCCGCAAGAAGCTGCTGCCCAACCCCTGGTCGCTGGTGGAAGAGCGATATGTCGTTGGACAGCTGGTGGAAGGCAAGATCATTCGCATCGTTGACTACGGCGCTTTTATCGAGTTGGAGCCGGGCGTAGAAGGCTTGCTCCACGTCTCGCAAATCTCCCGCACCAGCGTCACAGATCCGCACGAGGTCGTTGCCGAAGGCGAAACGCACCTGCTGCGCATAATCAGCGTGGACCCTGATCGGGAGCGCATCGGTTTAAGCCTCAAAGCGGTCAGAGCTCAGGAGCAAATTGAGTGGATGACGCAGCGCGAGCTGGAAGTCGCTGAAGAAAGCGCACCGGAGGCGACCGATTTAGCGCCTATCGAGGAGACCGCCGAAGAAGAGCTGGTCGAGTCGGAGGTAGCGGCGGAGCTGGATACGGTCATCGAGGAAGTTGAGGAAGCGGTCGAAGAAGCGGAAGTGGTCGAAGTGGCCGAAGTGGTCGAGGAAGTTGGGACCGCCGAGGCTGAGACAATGAGTGAGACCGTTGAGGACGTTGACCAAACGGTCGAGGCAGTCTATGAGGCGGAGGAAATCGCCGCCGAAGCGAGTGAGATTGTCGAGACCGGTGAAGATGCCGCGGAACCCGTGGCCCTTGAAGACGAGGGCGAAAGCAGTGAGAACGGTTCCGACGATGAATGAGCTGAAAGTCGTCCGCTGCATCGCTGCGGCGGATGAGGCAGCACACAAACTGGCCAAAGAAGGAGGTGATGTGCGTGCCGCGTGTTTCGCGAATGCCAAATGAGACGGATGAAAGTATGTTGCGCCGCTTCCGCAAGAATGTGGCTAAGGCCGGCACAATGAGCTTAGTACGTCGCAAGCGTTGGCATGTTCCCAAGAGTGAATTGCGCCGTATTCAGCGTAAGAAAGCAGTGCGCCGGATACGCCGCCGGCAGGCCGCTGTCGGCCGGAAGCGCTAGACGCGTCGAAATGACGCACCGTCTGTTAGACCAAGTATAGGATGGTTATGGCTGACAAAGAAGACAAGCTGGAAGTAGAAGGTACCGTGGTCGAAGCGCTGCCCAACACCCAGTTCATCATAGAGCTGGACAACGGGCATCAGGTGTTGGCCTATCTTTCCGGCAAGATGCGTCGTTACTACATTCGCATCCTGCTCGGTGATCGCGTTCGCGTGGAGATGACGCCTTACGACCTGAACCGGGGCCGCATCACGTACCGCTACAAGAAGCCCGTCGCGCCCCGAGCCTGATTCCCAGGCTGGCCGTATATTGGCGCTGGCCGATATATGGGCATCATTCAACTGGCTTGCGCCACCGCTGTGTCGCTATCCAACCGGCCAGTTGACCAGCTTGTAGTAACCAGTTAGATCAAAAGCGCCGTGTCCTGCAAAAAGGGACACGGCGCTTTTGTATGGCGGGTTCTACTGCGATTCGACCCAGCCGGCAGGACCGCACGGGCCGAAGTCATGAACAATAACCCGCTGATAGTCGTACTCCGGAGCGACCAGGGTCAGCCAATCTCCATCCGCCTTTGCCAGCCAATTTCCATCGTCCGACCAGGCAATACCGTAAGGCACATCCAACAGCGATAGCCGGATGGTTTCTGATGTCTCCACATCGTGCAGCAGGAGTTCCCCGGCGGCGCCCGGCGCTCGATTTATGCCAATGATCTGCAACCACTTCCCATCGGGTGAGAATTGCAGGATCGGAACGCTATCCCTGCCGGTAAGCGTCTCCAGCACATAGCCCGCCTGTCCCGATTCCAAATCCACCTGGAACAGGTCGTCCCAGGGAGATGACTCCCGGCCAATCGCGACGTAGAGCCGGTCGCCGTGCTCTACGTCCACAACTAGCCCCTCAACACGTAAAACCTCCTCCCCTTCTTGCAGGCGCGCCGGCAGGTCTGGCGTCGTCTTCAGCATCTCCTCAACCGGCAACAACACCCGTGGCTCTTCCTCTTCCAGGCCCATCAGGAGGATTTCCACGCCATTCCCGGCTTCATCCAGGCGCACAAAGCCAAATTGCTCATTATCAACCCAGAAAGGCCAGACGCCGGCCTCAAGAGTGCGCAGAGTATTACCGGCGGCGTCGGTTAGGTGAATGGCCGTTTGCTCACCTTCATTGACTCCCGGCTCCAATATCAAGGCATGATCATTATCAGGAGCAAACTGCATGATCCCCGCGCGTGCTTCGGGCGAGCAGCTTCCCTCTGAGACGCATTTTTCAAGTTGAAAACCCTGCACAAGATTACGTCCGTGGTCCAGGTCTCTCGCCACCAGGTATAACCATTCCCCGGCCGGATCGACCAGATCATAAAAATAGAGCAGCGCGTTCTGTCCGCTATCCCAGAGCGTCTCCAGCCCCTCGCCCCGCCACCGTGAGAGTACGATCCAGGGAGAGGTCGTGCTGCGCTCGCTGGCTTCCAGGAGGGCCACGCCGTTGCGATCCGGCAACGGCGTCAGGGAGACAAACCGCTGATCCTCAGCTTCGACCGTCCATAGGCCGGTTCGTGGCGAGTAGCGATAGAGGGCTGAAACGCTGGAACGCACATCTGCGCTGCATAACAGCAGCACATCTTGCTCCGGCAGCGATACCGGCAGCGACCGCTCGACGAAGGATGTACCCTGCCAGACGAAGTCCAGCCACGCACGCTCAATCTCGCTATCAGACATTTCGGCCGGCAGGTTGCGCCGTAGCCACTCCCAATAGTCAGGATGATCGGCCAGCGTCGTCACCAGGCGCGCGCTACTCGAATCCACGCGCTGAGCGAGCAAGAAGGAGACCAATATTGCGGCTGTTTCGATATCGTTGCCGGCCGGATTGGTCTCCTGCACGTCCCACAATGGGAACAGGCCGAGCAACTTACGCATGTTACCCAGCAGCTGATCGTGCGCAACTTCTGTTTGCCGGCGCGGCAGCAACGCCAGGTCCGCCGTCACTTGCTCCTGAATGGCAGTGACGACGGCAGTGTGTTCACAACATTCCCATCCCAGAGACGAAAGCAGCGTTGCGCCTAAGATTCTGGCGGCGTAGGCGCGAAATAGCGCCTGATAGCCCTCCTCGTCAACCGGCGTCCCAACCAGGCTGGGAGCCGGCAATCGGATTTCGGTCGTAGCTTCCGAGGCGCTTTCCAAAGGATTCCGCAGTTGTAGGCTCGCCGGGTCTGTGTCCAGCCGCACCGTGACATGAAAATCACTGCCGCATTTGAGCGCTACTTCTGTAGCGCACATCTCAGCCAACTTGCGCTCCAGGTCGCCGGAAAGTCGCCGGGCCAATTCGGTCTCCGCTTCCGGGAAGATCAATGTCAGAAGCCGTCCTTCGTTGGCAACCCAGGGGCCTGACTCGTCCTCCAGCGGTGGGGCCAGTAACCACTGAGTTGGGCCGAGGCGGTAGGTATCTCGCCGCTGCAATTGAACGGTGTTGGTGATCCCATTGCCCACATCAATCGCGTAATGCTCATTAGAAACGACCACCGCTTCGGTCAGATCGGGCGAAAGCGTGACCTCCATGACTTCCGGCTCCTCCCCCGCCACCAGCCGGAGCCCCAACCCCTCGCGGTCCAAGAACGCGCCACTGGTTACCAGTTGCTGGTGTACATCCGCCCAGTGCGGATCGCGACCCGAGAGAACGGTGATGAACAACTCCTCATCACGCTGGCCGGCGGCCATGCGTACCAGGCGGCTGCTGGCCAGCACATTCTCTTCGATGTCGGCTACCACCTGTTCCAGCCGGCTGTCGAACTGCCGCCAAAGGGTAATCGCGCCGGCAACTACCAGTATCAGCGCCAGCAGCAGGAACGGAGCGATCCGCAGCCAATTACGCCGCCGCTCGCGTGGTGCAGTTGGCGCCGGCGTCTCCTCCCAACTATTGTCTTCCGTTTGCCAGTCGAAGCTCATCTCAGACCGGATTCATCCAGGCCATACAGGAAGCGATAGTATTGGTAACCCTCGAATATTCGTTGAATGTACAGCCGCGTTTCGGCAAAGTCCACCGCGCGCAAGTAAAGTTCCAGGTCGCCCCCGGCAGCGTCATACCAGCGAGCTGCGTTGCCCGGCCCCGCATTGTAGGCGGACAACGCGACAAAGGCGTAATTGTCAAAATAGTCGAGCTGGGAAGCCAGGTAGTAAGCCCCGAAAGAGAGTCCCACTATGGGGCGGGTCAAATCTTCGGTCTCAAAATCCGGCCAATTGAGCCGGCCCGCGATGTCTGCGCCCGTAGCCGGCATGACCTGGCTCAAGCCTGATGCGCCCACGTACGATTCGGCGAAGCTCTCGTAGAGGCTCTCCTGCCGCACCAGCGCAAACTGGAGCAGCGGATCGTAGCCATACTGTTCCGCCAACGGCAGGATCAAATCAGCGTAATAGACCGGGTAAAGCAGCCGGCCGATGAGCGACGGCGCTTTAAAAATGGTCTGGTCGGAGAGCGCCAGGACGGAGCCGGCAGCCCCGATTGATGACCGATAAGCGCCCAGGTCGCGGAAGTAAAGGGCGAGTTGGTAACTGGTCAGCGCGTCGAGGGCGTAGTCAGCGCGTAGGCTTTCAAACTCCTGCCGCGCCTCCTCGCGCAGACCGATCTCCCACAGTTTTCCGCCCCGCACAAAGCGGCTGTCCTGGGTTACAGACGTTGTCAATGTGCTGGTGACCGCTATGCCCGGCAGCCATTCAGCCAACCACGCTTCCACCTCCTGACGAGCAAGCTGATCATCAAATTCAAACTGGTAGCCTGCCGGCGGTGTGAACGGCGCCTCACCGAGTACCAGTTGCTGGGCGCGCAAGGCAAAGTAGCTGCTAGGCAGGGTATAAGAGATGACCTGCTGCGCCAGCAGCTCGGCCTCAGCGGCGGGCGTGGTGCGCAGCAGCCAGACGAACGCCTCTTCGGCGATTGTGCTGGTAGGGTAGAGATCTACGAGTTGTTGCCAGAATGCGCGCGCCTGGTCAACTGCGCCATTGTCATAGGCCAGCCAGCCGGCTCGTAGGAGGGCAGCCGGAGCATCTTCATGCTCAGGAAATGCGCCGGCCATCGCCGCAAACGCCTCTTGCGCCCCGGCCACATCGCCAAGCTGTTCCCGCACGGACCCGATTTGCCACGCGGCGTGTGGGGCCGCCTCGTTATCAGGGTGTTCGACCAGGAACGACTCGTAGAGCGTCAGCGCTTCTTCCCCACTGCCGGTGCGCGCCAGCAGATCAGCCAGTTCAATTTCGGCCTCGGCGGCCAGCGGTCTCTCTTCGCTGGAGCCGGCCCCATACGCAGCGTAGCGGTCGATCTCCGCCCGCGCAGCCGCTACATCTCCCAGGGCTTCGTGCGACCAGGCGAGATAGAGGTGCGCGTCGGGCCGGTAATCGGCCGGCGCCTCCTGGAGATACTCAGCAAAAGCCTCGACTGCCGGTTCGTATGCGCCGGCATAATAGTCCACCAGGCCGCGCTGAAAGGGGTCCACTTCTACCCCGGCAGACACCAGCTCGACCAGCCCTAAATAGGATTCATAATTGCGCGGCAATTCTTCAATGCCGCGCTTGAAGCGGGCGAAGCCGGTCTGGCTGTCGCCGGCCAACACTGCCGCCCGGCCCGCCAGGTAGGTCATCTCCGCCCGGGTGTTTTCCGTTTTCGCCAATCCGTAGATGGCATCATACTGTTGTTGGGCAGCCGGGTACATCTCCTGCGCCATATACAGTTCAGCCAGTCGCAAGCGCAGGTCTACCTCCCACAGCCGCTGCGCGCCTCCGGCCAGAGCCGCCTCATAAGCTGCGACAGCGCCGGCCTGATCCTCTTCTGCAAGCCGCAGCTCCGCAATAAGAGGCTGGACATAGGCCGTCATGTCCACGTTGGCCTCGAGGTACGTTTCGTAGGCTCCAATTGCGCTGGTCGCATCCCCTATCCCGGCGTAGGCCTGCCCCAGGTAGAAATAGGCGTCAGCCGGATTGCCGGTCGAATCTCCTTGCCCAGCCGTCGAGGCCGCCAGGTATTTGTTCAGGTTGTCGGCGGCTTCCGCGAAGCGCTTCTCTTGCAATTGGGCAATGGCCAGATCAAGCAGGGTCTCTTGATGCTCCTCGGAGCCGGGTTCAGCGCCATTAAGCCCGGCAGCCAGGAACGTTGATGCGGCCGCGTAATCTTCGTGGGCAAGCGCGGTGGCGCCGGCAACCAGGCTCTCTTCCGGGTCCAGCGCTACCCCGGGCGTCGGAGACCCTGATGCGGTTACGGCCGGCGCAAGCGTCGGGGTTGGCGTGATTGGGCCAGCAGTGGACGATTCAAGTGGGTCCGCAATGGAAGTTGCCTCGGCGGTGGCGGGAACTGCCACCGCCGAGGCCAGCGTCGGCGTGGGAATCGGCGCCGTGCTTTGCGGCGCTATTGGCGTGACCCGGCCAATCGTCGCCTCATCGCCGGCGCAGGCCGTTAACATAGCCAGCGTCAGCGCCAGGAACAGCAGTAGCGCCGGAAGCCATCTTGTACTTGGTTTGGAGCGGACTACTTTTGTTCCTCCTCACCGCGATCGGCTACTTCGATTGTGTCATCGCCGGCCACCGCTTCCTCCGCCTCTGTGACGCTCTTATCGGCGACGGCCTGATAGGTGGCTGTTTCGGCCACCGCGGGTTTGGTATCCGCCTCCCGCTTGGCGTCGCGTTCGTCTTCGGAATCGTCCTTCTTGCTGGTGACCATTGTCCAGCCCACGTAGAGGGGCACGATCTGATAGAGAGCGAACCAGATTGAGAGGACGATAATGCCGATCTTGATGTTCTGGCCCTGCGCCTCCAGGCTGGCCTGCACAGATGCCAGGTTCGTTCCCAGATCCTGGACAATGGCAATATATTGATCGAGCAGCGGAATGACCTGGGCCACACTCTCATTGATGGTGTTGATGTCATCCGACAGTTGGGCCACATTCCCGCTCATCGCGGCGACGTTATTCGAGCTCGTCGTTAAGTGTGTTTCCAACCCACGCAGTTGTTCCGGCAACCCCTCCAGGGAAGCGCCCAGCGCCTCAATGCTCTCATCAAAAGGTTGTTCCGGGTCGTATTCCACACCAAGATTAAGGCTCTGGCTGCCGAAGGGTCCCAGATTGAGATCGAAGCTGAAGTTGCTCAGCGTAGTCAGTGTGTTGTCAATTGCGCCCGCGACCACCACCAGATTGGGTATCGTCCCCTGCACGGCTTCGATGCTGTCCGGCGCGGTTCCGGTTAAGACAGTGGAGATTTGATCCAGCATCGGCCCGGTGTCCGCCAGGGTGGTCGAGATCGTGTCGGCGGTCAGTTCCACCGTCTCGATGGCCTGGTTCGTCTGCGCAATGGTCGTCTTTACCAGTTCCAGCGAATCATCCACGGTATCCAGGCTCTGAATCGTCAGCGCCAGGCTGGAGATGACTCCCTGAATAGCCGAGTCGACAATGCGAAAACCGACCACAGTCACGCCGATGCTCAGCAACAGGCCGGTGATCCCCACCAGGATCACTAATACGCCAAAAACCTTCTTCATATTATTCCCTCCAATTTCCCTACTAAGTCATTTGACTGCGCTTGGCGATCTTGAAGTCACCAGTGGTTCGTCCGGTTGGTGGGCCGGCGCTGAAAATCGACCGCCGCCTTCAGTTTGACACTTTGTCACGGCCGGAAGACCCGGCCGGTTAGACCCTCATATTCTATCTCGTCTAGAGCAGCGGCGACACTCTCCCGGCTGATTTCGCCCTGTGTTTCAGCAACCATTAACGCCTCGAATAACAGGTAAAACGCATCATAAGTCACGGCGCTGTAAGGTCCTGCCTGCTCTTCAAAAGGCGTCAACTCGTCATATGCCTGCACAAAGGCAGCCGGCAGCGTCCCCTGGTCTGACCGGGCAAACGGCGCCTGCCCCAGCACAATGAAAGGCAAACCGGCATCCTGATACAGGTTGTCTCCGGCCGGCGGCGAGGATGCCCTGTCATACGACACCACCGCGATGACGTCAGAGTCTAGGGCCAGACTGGCGGCCGTCGCGCGCTGCCGGCTCAAATCATCGCCATCGTCCAGGGCCACCAGCGCGAGTTTGCGACCATCTATCCCGCCGGCGGCGTTAATCTCGCGCACCGCCAATCTTGCCGCATAGAGCGCGTCGTATCCGACTTCCCGCTCGCGCCCCTCAAAGGGCGCCGTCAACCCGATCTTGACCTCCGGCTCCGGGCGGCACCCGGCCAACAGGAGCAGCAAGCCCAATCCACAACAGACAAGCTGGGCCGCTCTAAGGGGCAGAGCACTTCTGAACGTTGGCCAGATGTTCATCAAACGTGACGCTGAAAAGATGTCCACCCTGCGTTTCACAATCCAACACGAAGAAGAGGAAGCCACTCGCTTCGGGAGCAGCAACTGCTTGCAGGGACAGTAGGCCGGGATTGGCGATCGGACCCGGAGGCAGCCCGGCTATCACGTAAGTATTGTAGCTCGAATTGACCTGCAGATCTGCCTGGGCGAGCGGCGATTTCCACCAGTTGGCCGTCTGCGCATCGAAGCCCAGCGCATATTGGACCGTCGAATCGGCCTGCAAAGGCATCTCGTCGCGCAGCCGATTCAGAAAGACGCCGGCGATCAAGCCACGCTCACTGTCAATCGGCGTCTCGCGTTCCACGATGGACGCAAGTGTGACCGCCTCACGAACACTTAGACCGTGAGCGCCGAACGCTTGCCGCATGCTCGGAGTTACCTGCTCCTCAAATCGAGCCAGCATCAAGTCCACCAGGGCGGCAGCCGTCGTATCTGTGGAGATCTCGTACCGCCCCGGAAAGAGGTATCCTTCCAGCGATGCGCCGGCCGGGTGGGTCGCCAGAAAGGTGTACGGTTCCAGGTCGAACGGCGCCCTTCTCTGGGCGATAGCCAGGAATTCCTCGGGATCGATCTGGGCGGGCGAGATGGTGGCCAGGTAGCCGGTCATCTCCTCCAGCCGCCAGCCGGGAAGAAAGTTGAGCGTGATCTGCTGGTATGGGTTGGCCAACAGCTGGGCAATTTCCGGGATGGTCAGGCCGGGTTGAACCTCGACAGCGCCGGCAGTCAGGGAGGCATCCAATCCATAAAAACGCAGATAGTTGATGAAGAGCTGGCTGTCATCGAGCAAGCCGGCCGCTACCAGGTTGCGCGCGATCTGATTGGCGGACTCGCCGGGCGAAATCACAAAGTTCACCGGCGCGGTCAAGGCGTTTGCCGGTTCGCTCAACGCGGTCGCATGGGTAGCCAGATAAGACTCCAGATAGAG
Organism: uncultured Ardenticatenaceae bacterium; assembly: GCA_964452775.1. Classification (GTDB taxonomy): domain Bacteria; phylum Chloroflexota; class Anaerolineae; order Promineifilales; family Promineifilaceae; genus JACKCB01. Next base: position 10,382 of record CAYVQP010000024.1, read on the forward strand.
TCGTTCGGTCGCGCTCAGGTTTGGGTTGCTCCCCTGCACTTCTACCTGGATTCCCGGGGATGCGCTGCGCCAACGCTGGTAGAGGAGCAGTGATGCAACTCCGCAGGCAAGCGCAATGCCGAACAAGAACAGTAGTCGCAACAGAACCGACACCGGCTTCCAGCGCGAATCCTCAGACTCGTAAGGGTCCTTGCGCATGCGCACCAGGCCGGGTTCGTCAGACTTTCTACTCATTTCGCCCTTGCGTCCAGATAGTCCTGCAACAGGATGGCTGCGGCAACGGCATCAACACGCCCACGTTGTTCCTTGGCTCTGACGCCGCGCCCTCGCAGGCTGTCGCCCGCCCGTTTGGTCGTGAAGCTCTCATCATAAAAGCACAACGGAAGAGCCAGATACCGGCTCAACTCCAACGCATAATCCTTTATCCAGGCCGCCAGGCTACCCTCCTCGCCATCCAGCTGCATGGGGACCCCTACAAGCAAGGAGTTCACACCTTCCTGGGCCACGATGCCGGCCAGCGCACCAAAATCGCTCTGCCGAGAGGTGCGTCCAATTACGCGGAGTGGCCGGGCTACAGTTTGCGAAGGGTCGCAAACAGCCACGCCAATCCGCTTCTCGCCAAGGTCCAGCGATAAGATCCGTCCCGGCGGGAGTTTCACGTCGTCGTTTGCTGCTGCCCTCTCCATTACGCGCTGTTTTTTAGCACAACTTTGCCGGCCGGAGTAATACGCGATGCCTACGCTCATCAACCACTCCTCACCCCAGGAGAGCACCGTGCAAGCCATAGGTACTGGTTGCCTATGCGTCCAGAGAAAGTAGGTTGCTTATGGTGATTGGCGCAGCTAAAATCCCGTCTGCGTATCAGTTTTCCCGGAACGAAAACCTACAGGCGTTGGCGATTGACCAAACTCAGTTACGGGGAATATGCAGAGAGCGAGTTAACTTGCACTAGGATCCGGACAATGCTCTTCCGAAACGGCATCGAGGATCACAGGCGAAATTGAGGTAGCGCCAAATTTCTTATGGTAACAGCTTCTGCGACTGGACAGAGTGATACCTCACTCCACATCGATCCCGACGTCACCAGGCTCGTCCTTACCGAGTTCATCCGCAATGAGATACGAAAAGCCGGCTTTCAGCGAGTGGTGCTCGGCCTCTCCGGCGGCATAGACTCGGCCCTCGCCTGTTATCTGGCCGCCCACGCATTGGGAGCTGAGAATGTTCTCGCTCTCCGGCTGCCGTACGTTGCCTCTTCCCCCTCGAGCCTAGAGCACGCCCAACTGGTAATTGACGCCCTGGGAATCCCAAGCGAGACCATAGATATTACTGCGATGGTTGAACCGCTGTTCGCGGCCTCGCCAAACATCACCGCCATCCGCAAGGGGAATATCATGGCCCGGATGCGGATGGTCGTCATTTTTGATCGTTCTGCCGCCTGGAACGCCCTGGTAGTCGGCACCAGCAACAAGACCGAACTTCTCTTGGGTTACGGCACGATATTTGGCGATCTGGCCTCGGCAATAAATCCGATCGGAGACCTGTACAAAACACAAGTGCGGCAGATCTCACGGGAGATCGGCATACCCGCTATCATCCTTGAAAAGCAGCCCACTGCCGACCTCGTACCCGGCCAGACGGACGAAGGGGACCTGGGCTTCACATATGATGACGTTGACCGGCTGCTGCAGCTGATCATTGACGAGCGCTACTCTCCGCAGGAAGCGGTGGCTGCCGGCTTTTCGCGCGCCTTCGTCGAGCGCGTGCTGACCCTGATTAAGCGCAACCAGTTTAAGCGCGCCATGCCCATTATTCCCAAAATCAGTGGCCGGACCATTGGCCATGATTTTCGGTATTTGAGAGATTGGGGAACATAGATTCGTCTAGTTAGGAGGAGAAGTAAATGCGCAAACCTTTCGTTCCATTCTTCGCTTTGATTGTCGCGATTTCAATGCTGGTGTTCTTCCTCTCAGCCTTGCCGGTGCGTTCCGAGAGTAGCTGGCAGGCAAAGGTTGACCCCTGGGTGCTGGAAACGGCCCAGAGCGAGGGTCAGACCGAGTTTCTCGTTTACCTGACCGAACAGGCCGATGTCAGTGGGGCGTATGCCCTGGAGACAAAACTTGAGAAGGGCACGTATGTCTTTGAGACGCTCACTGAGACGGCGCAGCGCACGCAGGGGCCGGTGTTGGCCGCCATTGATCAGCTGGGACTCGACCATCAGTCATTCTGGGTCGCCAACATGATCTGGGTGCGCGGTGGGCTGGATGCCGTGCAAGCCCTGGCGGAGCGCGGCGATGTGGCCCATATCTACGCCAATCCCGCCGTCACCCAGGAAATACCCACGGTGACGTCCGCAAACTCATCACCCGAGACCATCGAATGGAATATTCAGCTGGTCAATGCCCCGGCCCTTTGGGACGCCGGCTATCATGGTGAAGGTGTGGTGATCGGTGGTCAGGACACCGGCTACGATTGGGAGCACCCTGCCCTGCAGGACATGTATCGCGGTTGGGACGGGACAACAGCCACCCACGATTACAACTGGCATGACGCCATTCACAGCGGCGGCGGCATCTGCGGGGCCGATTCGCCGGAGCCATGCGATGACTATGGCCACGGCACGCACACCATGGGCACGATGGTTGGCGACGACGGTGCGGGCAACCAGGTCGGCATGGCCCCCGGCGCTCGCTGGATTGGCTGCCGCAACATGGATGTGGGCAGCGGCACGCCGGCAACCTATAGCGAATGCTACGAGTGGTTTATCGCGCCCACTGACAGCAATAACCAGAACCCGGACCCATCAAAAGCGCCGCACGTGATCAACAATTCCTGGGGATGCCCGGTTAGCGAGGGCTGCACCGATCCCAATATCCTGCTCACCGTCGTGCAAAACGTGCGTGCGGCCGGCATCGTCACCGCCCACTCTGCGGGCAATTCCGGGCCTAGCTGTTCGACCGTTGACACGCCGTCGGCTATCTACGATGAATCCTTCACCGTCGGCAGCACGACCAGCACGGACGATATTTCCGGATTCAGCAGCCGTGGCCCGGTGACGGTGGACGGCAGCGGCCGGTTGAAGCCTGACATCTCTGCTCCCGGTTCTAACATTCGCTCGTCCGTGCCGGGCGGCGGTTACAGTGTTTCCAGCGGCACCAGCATGGCGGGCCCGCACGTGGCCGGCATGGTGGCCCTGGTCATCTCCGCTTACCCTGAGCTGGCCGGCGATGTTGACGCCATTGAGGCCCTGATCACCTCAACCGCCAAGCCGCTCACCAGCACCCAGGAGTGCGGTGGAGTACCGGGCAGCGAGATCCCCAACAACACATTTGGCTGGGGGCGAATTGACGCGCTCAGAGCCGGCGGCGCAATGCCGCATTCGCTCTCGCTGGAAAAAATCGCTTCATCACCCACGGTCATGGTAGGGGATCTGCTGACTTACACCTTGACCCTCTCCCATGAGCACGTGTTCAGCCCGACCACCAATGTCGTGCTGAGCGACACCATTCCAGCCGGCACTAGCTTTGTATCGGCCACATCGCCGCACACCTTTGACGGGACCACCGTCACCTGGGAAGAGGCCAGCATGGATGCCGGTGCAAGTTTGGTAGTGGAACTCGTGGTCAGCGTGGATTCCGACGCCGGCCCGCTGATCATCAATGAGAATTACGGGGCCTTGAGTGACGACGTGGATTACGTGGCCGGATCGCCGATAACCACGGTTGTGCAAGACCCAACTGCCGTCACCCTGACAGATGTTGACAGCATTGCAGGCGGCAATGCGCCGGTGGTATGGTTGGCGGCGGGCCTACTGGGCCTGCTGCTCCTGGCCTTCGGCGCATCACGCGTCGTTCGCAAGAACTAGCGCCATTCCTGATCTCGCAAGAGGCTGACCGGGCAGGTTGCATCGTCCGCGGTGCAACCTGCCGGGCCTCGGCCAGAGGAAAATGAGATGAAGAGGGCAGTGAGCGTTAGCCTAGGCAGCTCCAAACGCGACAAGTGCGTGGAGGTAGAACTCCTGGGCGAGAAAGTATCCATCGAGCGTCGCGGCACTGATGGCGATGTCGAACGTGCAGCCGCCCTGTTCACGGAACTGGACGGTCGGGTAGATTGTCTGGGTGTGGGCGGGATCGATCTCTGGATCGAAATGGCCGGCAAGAAGTACCCAATTCACGCCGCACACAAGCTGGTTGCCGGCGTGAAGCAGACGCCGGTGGTGGACGGCAGCGGGCTGAAGAATACGCTGGAGTATGAAGTGGTCAACACGCTACGGGCCACCCTTGGCGATGCCTTCGCCGGCCGGCGTGTGCTGCTCACCGCCGCCGTCGATCGCTTCGGAATGACGATGTCCTTCTACGAGAATGGCTACGATGTTGCCTGCGGTGACCTGATGTTTGGCCTGGGGGTTCCAATTGCGATACGCAAGTTGAACACCCTGTTGCTCGTGGGCCGGCTGCTGTTGCCTGTGGTGGGCCGGTTACCAATCAGCGTCCTCTACCCCACCGGCGAAAAGCAAGAGGTGATCGAGCCGAAGTATACGAAATGGTATGCCTGGGCCGACATCATCGCCGGGGACTGCCACTATATTAAGCGGCATATGCCGGATTACCTGCACGGCAAGCTGATTGTTACCAACACCACCACCCTACAGGATATGGAGATGTTCCGAGAGCGCGGCGTTCGCCGCGTGATCACCACCACGCCACAACTGCAGGGACGTTCGTTCGGCACAAATATGATGGAGGCAGCATTGACGGCAATCGCCGGGAAGGGTCGCCCCCTCGCCAAAGCTGAACTAACCGAAATGCTCAAAGAAGTCGACATGACCCCTACGATACACAATCTGGAGGCATAGAACGCAGATGGATTGTGCGATTGCCGCCGGCGGCAGGCCGGGACCAGAAGACCCGCTTTACCCATACACCGGCGGCCGGCCCAAGGCGTGCATAGACATGGGTGGCCGGACCATGTTGGAGCGCGTGGTAGACGCCTTGCAAGCGTCCAAATACATCGAAGAGATCGTGGTGGTCGGCCTTACTGAGGAAGATCATGCGGGAATGACGTTTGCCCGCCCAGTCTCTTTCCTGCCCGATCACGGCAGCCTGGTAGGCAATGGGCGCGCTGGGCTGGACTGGGGTATTGAGCGACGCCCGGATAGCACTGAGATGTTGTTCTGCTCATCCGACATCCCGCTGATCACCGGCGAGATTGTCAATCAATACATTGATGGCTGCCGGCCATTTGAGTTCCTGGGTTACTACACCTTCGTCAAGAAGGAAACGATGGAGGCGCGCTTCCCCGGCTCAAAACGCACTTTCACCAAGCTACACGGGCTGGAAGTGGCGGGCGGTGACATGATGTTGGTCCAAACTCGTATCGCAAAGACCAACGATGACCTCTGGATCGCGTTAACCAATGCCCGCAAACATGCCTGGAAACTTGCGCGTATTGTTGGATTTCGCTTTCTGCTAAAGTTTCTATTGAAGCGGTTGACCGTGGGCGATATCGAACGCGCCGCGGAGAACAGCATTGGGGCCCCAATCAAAGTCCAGATCAGCGCGATCCCGGAACTGGCAATGGACGCCGACAAACCGCAGCAGGTGGAAATGATCCGGCGGGAGTTTGCCTGATTCAAGCAGGGCAGCCGGCATTATGATGAAGGACAGCCTGGAAACCAAGATTAAGGGCCACGGCAAGAGGCGTAGACGCGCTCTCGGCACAATAAACCAGCTCCTACAGCACATTGTCAGCGAGGGCCTGAACATTGATGTCGCCTTGCCGGAAGTCTTGCGAATCGCGATGGACGTGCTGAAGGCCTTTGGCGGCAGCATACTCGTCGTCGACGAGCAGTTTCGCCTTCAGCATAGCTGGCTGATCTCCGGTTGGCAGGACGAAGCGCAGGCGGAGTTCCTGAGTGTCGCTATCCAGGAGGGCTTTGCCGGATGGGTCATGCGCAATCAGCAGCCGGCCAATATCCCAGACACCAGGCACGACACGCGCTGGCTGCCGGGGCCGGGCTACAGCTCTACCAGCGAACCCTGGTCCACTATTTGTGTGCCGCTGATCATTCGTAATCGCTCAGTCGGGGCGATCACTATGACCCGGTCGGGAATAGATCAGTTTGGTGATGCCGATCTTGACCTACTGGTCGCTATGGCAGAACAGGCTGCGATTACCATAGAAAGCGCTCGCCTATATGAGGTCAGCCAGCAACGGGCCAATGAATTGGCAGCTTTGGTTGAATTCACATCCGCTCTCTCGGCCACGCTCGATCCGGACCAGCTCTTCCATGAAACGGGCAAGTACATGGCTACCCTGATCAGGGCGGACGCCAGCGCAATTTTCGAATGGTTGCCTGAGTCCGAGCACTTCGAATGCCGCAGCGCGCAAGTGTCAGAAGATAATGTGTATGATGAGCAGTATTTGCTCCGGCAAGTCTACCCGGGCAGCCATCAGTTTGTCAGCCGGCTGATTCAAGAGCGCACCCCGGCGCAATTTCAACTGAACCAACTGCCGGACGATGACGAGCTGTACAAATACATGCGTGGCGCAGGTATACGGTCATTGCTCGTTGTGCCGATGCTCGTGCGAGACGCCGTACTCGGCATTGCCGGCCTGGCTATGCTTCGCTCACAGGAGGAGTTTGAAAGTGCTCAGGTCCAGTTGGCGCAATCCTTGGCCAATCAAGCGGCAATCGCGCTGCAGAACGCGCGCCAATTTGAGCGGGCACAGGCAGCTGAAGCGCGATACTTGAGCCTCTTTGAAGACAGCATAAACCCACTCGTCCTGACAGATCTCGAAGGTCGCATTGTTGAGGCCAACCGGCGCGCTTGGCAGGAACTGGGTTGCGAACTCAATAATCTTACCGGCCACCCGATAGGCGCTCTCCACCAATTGGCGGGGGAGGATGCTGCGATGGACATTACACTGCCCATCGCCGAAGATGACGCTATTGTTCGCTTTCAGTCAGCGCTCCGCCGGCATGACAAGAAGCCGCTGCCGGTCGAAGTACAGGTAAGACGCACTTCGTTTCATGGCGAACCCTTGTTGCTTTGGAGCTATCAAGATCTTTCCCAACGGGTGGCGCTGGACGAGTTACGCGACGACTTAACCGCCATGCTGGTTCACGATCTACAGAGTCCATTAGCGAATATCATCTCCAGCGTGGATATTTTGCGCCAGGAACTGCTCACCGACACCCCCACCGCGACGACACTCCTTGATATTGCGGCTACCAGCAGCCGGAACCTTCAGAACCTCATCCATTCAATCCTGGATATCAACCGCCTGGAAGCCGGCTACCCCCTGACCGAGTTATCCTATTTTGACCTGCCAGATGTCATCACCGAGGCGGTACAGAGCATCAGCGCCTCGCTCAGCCAACATCGCGCCGAGCTATTGTTTTGCTATGACAAAGACCTGCCGCCGGCTTATGGTGAGCAAAATATGATCCGCAGGGTGCTGGTCAATCTGCTTGAGAATTCCGTCAAGTATTCGCCCGCCGGCGCGCCGGTTTCCATTACTGTCCGGCGCTTGCCGGAGTCAACTCAATTGCTCGTCTCAGTCAGCGATCAGGGCCCCGGCGTCCAGCCGGAACATCGCCAGTTGATTTTCCACAAGTTTCAGCGTCCACGGGCCAATGGGACGCCGGCTGTAAAAGGACTTGGGTTGGGTCTGGCTTTTTGTCGCCTGGCAGTTGAGGCCCACGGCGGCGCGATCTGGGTCGATGATGCGCCGGGAGGGGGTGCGCGATTCAACTTTACTCTGGCGACATCGCCATTCTGAGAGCGCCCACGCACCTGGCAAGTTGATCATGAGACAGATAGCAGACAAGATATATCTGGAGACGAGTTATCCCGGCGTCAATGTAGGAGCCATTGTGACTCGCGAGGGAGTCATATGCATTGATACGCCCTCATTTCCCCGTGACGCCCGTAACTGGGTCACCCGGATTCATCAGCTTTATCCCTATAACATTTCCTACCTGTTGTTGACCGATGCTCACGGCGACCGGGTCTTGAATTGTCGCTGGTTCAGCGCGCCGATAATCAGCCAACAACTAAGCGACGAACAGCTGAGGAGCTTCGACAAGCGCTACCCGCAGAACTTTCTGGACAGCCTGATTAGCCGGGACCCTCATTGCGGGCGAGAGTTAACCAGTAGTCCGGTCGAACAGCCTACCCTGAGCTTTGCTCATGATCTGACCCTAAGTCAGGGACGCCGGCGAATCGAGCTGATCCATATGCCCGGCCCGCTTCCCGGCGTCATGTGGGTCCATTTGCCGGAAGCTGGGATACTATTCACCGGCGATAGCGTGGTGACTGAAGAGCATCCGAACCTTGCTCAGGCGGAGTGTGGAAAGTGGCTGCACAGCCTGGAGATGTTGCTGAACGATGATCACTTTGCCGGGGTGCACACCCTGGTTCCCGGCCGCGGCCAAGTTTGTGACAAGTCGGCGGTAGCGCCGGTCATGCACTACATCCGGCGGGTGTTAGCGTTGGTGCGCGAACATATTGACCTCGGTCGCCCGAAAACTCAATTGGGTCGGCTGGTGCCGGAGATACTGTGCGAGTTCCCAAGCAATCGCTGGCCCGCCGAGTGGGTAGAAAGACAGGTGCGCCTCGGCTTGGAGCATCTCTACGATGAGGTACAATTGACAGAACTTGCCCAAACTTTGTAGTTAGTCGGCTCCAGCGCAGGAATGACCTTGAACATCCTGCATATGGAGGTTGGCGGCTTCCCCAGGGAAGATTCAGGAATGCACTCAACGTCCAATCACGCAACGGAAGCGCTGAAGCAGGTTCCGTTCTTTGCCCATCTGAGCCAGGAAGAAGTGGCCGGTCTTGCTGAACGGCTCATTCCCCGCCGATTTGCGGATGGGCAGATCATCTTTCACCTGGGAGACCCAGGTGGATTGCTCTATGTCATCAGCCGGGGAAAGGTAAAGATCTCGCACAGTACGCCGGAGGGACAGGAGGCGCTGTTGGCTATCCTGGGCGTTGGGGACTTTTTCGGTGAGCTCGCATTGCTGGACGACTCGCCGCGCTCGGCAACAGCCGAATCTATCGGAAATACGGAGACCTTGACCCTGCACCGGGATGAGTTTCTGCGCTTTCTAAACAATAACCCCGGCTTTGCCACCCACGTGCTGCAGACCCTGGCCCGCCGGATTC
>CAYVQP010000024.1:19651-39289 GCA_964452775.1 uncultured Ardenticatenaceae bacterium
AACAATAACCCCGGCTTTGCCACCCACGTGCTGCAGACCCTGGCCCGCCGGATTCGCAACCTCAACGATCAGATCAGCGACATCTTCTTCTTGGATCTTAACGGCCGGCTGGCGCGCACGCTGCTCAATCTGGCCGAAAAGCACGGCACTGTGGTCGAAGACGGCATTCGCATTGATATCAGCCTTACGCAAAGCGACCTGGCGGATATGACCGGCGCTACTCGGGTCAGCGTGAATAAGACGCTGGGCCGCTTCCGCCGGGCCAGATGGGTGCGCGCCGAGGGCCGGCGCTTCGTGCTCACCAACCCCGAAGCACTGCGCAACCTGATCCAGATGTCCGGCGGCTAACCGGCGCTGACGCGAAGTATCACCTTGCCGATATTGCGATTCGCTCGCACGTAGTCGTGCGCGTCCTGCGCGTTCGCGATTGGAAAGACAGTATCAATGATGGGCTGAAGCCGGCCGGCAATCATCCCCGGCCAGAAACGCTCGCGAAACCCCCTCGTTATCGCAATCTTCTCCTCCAGCGGCCGCGGTCGCAGGCGCGAACCCGCGATGCTCAGGCTTCTGCCCAGAAGCAATCCCAGATCAATGGTCGCCCGACTCCCGCTGAGCAATCCAATGTTCACCAACCGGCCGTTGGGCCGGAGGGCCTTTAGGTTGCGCTCAAAGAATCCAGCTCCCACCGGGTCCAGGATCAGGTCTACGCCTTCGCCGGCCGTGTCAGCCAGCACGCCGGCCAGAAAATCCTCCGCCTTGTAGTTGTAACCGCGCAGCGCGCCCAGTTCCAGGCAACGAGCGATCTTCTCCATTGAGCCGGCGGTAACAAAGGCGGTCGCCCCTGCTTCGCGCGCCAATTGCACCGCGGCGGTGCCCACCCCGCTCCCCCCGGCATGTATCAGCACGCGCTCGCCAGGCTGCAGTTCACCCTCCAGGAAGAGATTCACATAGGCGGTCAACCATACTTCAGGAACGGCCGCCCCTTGCCCGTAACTCCATTCTGCGGGCAACGGCAACAACATGCCAGCATGCACGACCGCCTGCTCCGCATAGCCGCCGCCGGAAAGCAGGGCGCACACCCGGTCGCCGGGCTGCCAGCCTCGCACGGCGCTGCCAACGGCGGCGATCTCCCCGGCCATCTCAAGGCCCAGGATCTCACTTGCGCCGGCCGGCGGCGGATAGTTTCCTCTCGCCTGCGCCAGATCAGCCCGATTGACCGCCGTCGCGCGCACATTCACCAACACTTCTTGCGCGCTGTAATCTATCCCAGGCGCGTCCTCCCAGACGAGATGTGGGACGCCCTCCCGCTGATGAACCACAATTGCCTTCACTGATTCAACTCCTCGCTGCATCATAATCGCCGCAAGCCTACCGTAAATCTCCACATGTTCAAGCGCTGTATCTTTTGCCCCGCCGGATGCGAACGGATACACTTGCTCTTGACCCTTGTGGAGGAACAAACTAGATGACTGAGCGCGAAACATACACGGTTGAAGTCGCCGGCTTGACCAGGAAGTTACCCTTGTTCGAAGTAGCCCCCGGCGTGCGCATCGCCATTTTCAACATGCTGGGCGATACCTATGTCGCTAAGGCAGCGGCGGCGGCGCTCGCCGAGCGGCTGTTAGGGTTCCATGCCGACACGCTGCTAACGGCCGAGGCAAAGAGCATGCCGCTCGTCTACGAGATGAGCGCCCTGATGGGCCTGCCGTACGTCGTGCTGCGCAAGACCTATAAGTCTTACATGGGCAACGCGCTGAAATCCGAGACGAGGTCCATAACCACCGGCCACATGCAGACCCTGTATCTGGACGAGAAAGACATCCCTCTCCTGCGAGATCGGAGGGTTATTGTCATTGATGATGTGGTCAGCACCGGCAGTACTTTGCAGGGCATGCAGCAAGTTGTCCACCTGGCGAACGGCCACGTAGTCGCCATAGCTGCCGTGTTTACCGAGGGCGAAGGGGATTGGTCGCACGTCATAGCCCTGGGCAACTTGCCCGTCTTCCTTGATTGAGTCGTCCGATTCCTGATTTGCGCCCATTTCAAATGAGCGACGACAGCGCCATTTCGGCCGCCAGCCTCTCCATCTTTCATCACCTGTTCGCCTCAGTCGCCGAGGAGATGGGCGTTACCCTGGAGCGAACAGCTTATAGCCCCAATATCAAGGAGCGGCTTGACTTCAGTTGCGCCCTGTTCCTGGGGGACGGACGCATGCTGGCCCAGGCGGCCCACATTCCGGTCCATTTGGGTGCGATGCCGGCCTCAGTCAGAGCCGCAATCGAGCAGTGCGCCCCCTTCTCCGCCGGCGATGTGGTCATCTTGAATGATCCCTACCTGGGCGGCACACACCTGCCGGATGTCACATTGGTCTCACCGCTGTTTGCAGCGCCGGCAGATGCGCCCCACTTCTTCGTGGCCAGCCGCGCCCATCATGCGGATATCGGCGGCATCTCTCCCGGCTCCATGCCCCTGTCGGTCGAGCTTTTCCAGGAAGGAGTGATCATTCCGCCGATCAAGCTGGTAGAAGCCGGCCGGCGAAACGAGGCCGTGTGGCAGCTGATTTTGCGAAACGTGCGTACACCGCAAGAGCGCGCAGGAGACCTGGCAGCGCAAATAGCCGCTCACAACACCGGCGCGCTGCGGCTGGCGGAGATTATCTCCCGTTACGGCCTCGATGAGGTCCTGGCGCACGCGCAGGCGCTGATCGCCTACGCCAAACGCCTGACCGAGGAAGCAGTCGCCCGGATACCGGATGGGCGTTACAGCTTCACCGACTGGCTGGATGACGATGGTCAGGAGCGAAAGCCTGTACCCATCCAGGTCGAAATCATTGTCTCCGGCCGGCAAATGCGGGTGGACTTCAGCGGCACGGCAGAGGCGCTACGGGGAAATCTCAACGCCGTCCCGGCAATTGTTCACTCGGCGACCGTCTACTGTCTGCGCTGCCTGGCGCAGGAACTACTGGGCATGCCGCTGCCGATGAATGAAGGAGCCTTCGCCCCGCTGACCTTCCAGATTCCGCCCGGCTCATTGCTTGACCCCCGGCCGCCGCATGCCGTCGCTGCCGGTAACGTGGAGACTTCGCAGCGGATTGTTGATGTTGTCTTCGGTGCGTTGGCGCAGGCGCTGCCGGAGCACGTTCCGGCCGCCAGCCAGGGTACCATGAACAACCTCACCTTTGGCGGCGTCTACAATAGCGGCGACTCCGCCGGCCGGCCTTTCGCCTATTATGAAACAATAGGCGGCGGTATCGGAGCCGGCCCGGATGCGGATGGCGGGAGCGGAATGCACTGCCATATGAGCAATACCTTGAACACGCCTGTAGAAGCGCTGGAGTACGCCTTCCCCTTGCGAATGCAATCATACCGTCTGCGCCGCGATTCCGGCGGGAGCGGGAAACAACGAGGCGGCGACGGGCTTGAGCGCAGCATGGAGTTCCTGCAGCCGGTGAGCATCACAATCGTCAGCGAACGGCGACGGCGGAGGCCATACGGGCTACGGGGAGGGAAGCCGGGCAAGGCCGGCCTGAACATGCTGCAACGCGCCGGACGTAGCATCCAGCTGCCCGGCAAAGTCGCCCGAAATCTGGAAGCCGGCGATGTGCTGCACATCGAAACGCCCGGCGGCGGCGGCTTTGGGCAGGCGGATGGCGCCTGAGATGAACATGGATAATCGCGTAAAGCGGCGGCGATTCCTTGTGCCGGGCCGCCCGTCGTCGTTGCCGGGTCCATTGTTATCTCTTCTATGGCTTGGGGCCCTGGCACTAATCCTGGCCAGTTGCAACAGCGAAGGTGCGTCATTGCCGCCCACAGACATGGCTATTGCGGCGGAAGTCGCGCCATCTGGCACTCCTGCTCCGACGTCCACACCGGTGGTCGTTGTTTCGGCAACTCCGCCGCCTACCGCTACGGCCCGGCCCTCGTCCACGCCCTCTGTCACTCCCTTGCCGACCGCCACCGCTACCGCCACCCTGACCCCGACGCCCATCGGCCCATGCCAGGAGCGGATCCCGGAAGACGACCTGCTGACCCTCGTATCGAGAACCTATCCACTGAGCCGGTATTACCAGCCGGCTGATCTGACGCCAATTGGCGACCACTTCTCGGTGGATGTAACCCTGGGCTACCCGACCGAAATCCGGCAAGTCGCCATGCAGCCGCTCGTGGACATCATCAGCGCCATGCAGGCGGAGGGTTTGCGGCCCTTCATCATTTCCGGCTATCGCAGCTATGCGGCCCAGGCGATAGCCCGCGACAAATGGGCGACGCAGTTCCCGGATTGGGTAGACAACATCAGCGCGGTCCCCGGCACGAGCGAACACCAGTTGGGCACAACGGTTGACTTCGGATCGCCCGAACTGCCGGAGGTGGTAGGCCAGGCGGATGTCGAATTTCACACCTATTTCTATATGACCAGCGAAGGGGCCTGGCTGCTGGAAAATGCCCACCATTACGGCTTTACCCTCAGCTATCCGCGCGACACGTTGGAACTGACCGGCTTTTATTACGAACCCTGGCATTATCGCTATGTGGGCGTGGAAATGGCGACAATGCTCAAAGAGCAAGGAATCACCCTGACCGCCTACTTGCTGGAAAACTTCCCGATCCCATGTATACCCTGACCCGGCGACGATCACTCGTACAGTGCCTGGTGCTGCTACTCTTGACCGCTTGCAGCGCTGCCGGCAATCCCCCGGCCGCCGGCATGCAGCCCGCCGAGGTCGCGCCCGCGCCAATCCCCACCCTGACTGCCACCGTGTTGCCGCCGCCCATTGCGCGGACATCGCCGGCAGCAACTGCGGATAACACTACCTCCACACCGCCCGCCGCCGAATTGCCGGTCATAGATGCGGTCGCGGCGGACACATCCTCGGATGTTCAGGCGCCGGCTAATTCAGTGCTCACGGCAACCCCCGAAGCGCCGGCCGCTCCGACGCCGATCAGGCTGGCTGTGCCCGCCGGCTGGGAAACGGCGCTGCAAACGTTTCTGGAGCAGCTTCCGGATAGCCCCTGGGAATGGCAGGTGTCAGGGGCCGCGGAACCGGCCGCTGAACTGGCGGCGGGTCGTGCTGAGCTGGCGTTGGCGGCCGGGGGCGATGGGATCAGCGCCGGCAGCCGGCCTCTGGCTCTGGCAGTCCCCTTTGCCACCGACTGGCAGAACACCGACCTGGCGCATGCCCAGAGCATCGTGGCCAACGGACACTCGCTGGTCCAGGTCATGCCCTGGGACGAAATCCGTCCTCCGCTTCGAGCTTTGCACGTAAACGGCTTTCACCCAAGCGAAGCGGGTTATCCTCTGCAACAGCCCTATGGGTTGCAGTCTGCCGCCGGAAGCGGGCCGGCCGCGCAGTTTCTCGCCCCCTACCTGACCCAATTTGTGGTAGACGACCAATCGGTCGAGGTTGCGGCGACCGGCGATATCAATCTCGATCGCGCGCTGGGAGCGATCATTGCCGGCGGGCGGGTCGATTTCCCGTTTGAGCAGGTGGCCCCGATATTGCAGGCCGCTGATATTTCCGTGGGCAACTTCGAGAGCGCTTTGGGGGATGTCGGTGAGCCGGCCAACAAGTCGTACGCGTTCCGGTCGCCGCCCGTCGCGGCCGAGTCGGTGGCCCGCGCCGGCTTCGATGTGGTCACCCTGGCCAACAATCATGCCCTGGATTACGGACCCGATGCCCTATTGCAGGGGTTGGAGCTGCTGCGCGCCCAACAACTGGCGACAATTGGGGCCGGCCCTGATGCAGCGGCGGCCCGTTCCCCGGCGATCCTGGAAAGCAACGGGCTGAGACTGGCCTTTCTCGGTTATGTCCAGGTGCCGGTAGAAGGCAATCCGCCCTACTTCGATACCTCAACCTGGACCGCCACAGATGCGACCCCGGGGCTGGCCTGGGCAAAGCCGGATGAGATTGCCGCCGACGTGCGCGCCGCACGCGCTCAAAGCGACCTGGTCATCGTAGTGCTGCATAGCGGTATGGAATACGTCTCCGCCCCCAGCCCGGAGCAGATGGCCGCATCGTACGCCGCCATTGATGCCGGGGCCAGCCTGGTCATCGGCCATCACGCCCACATCCTCCAGGGGGTGGAGTTTTACAACGGCGGCGTAATCGTGTATGGGCTGGCGAACTTTGCCTTCAACATCATTGGGCCGCCGGAGAGCGCCATCCTCCGGGCGTGGCTGGACAAGGACGGGGTGCGCACCATTGAATTTGTGCCGGTGCTGGTGCAAGAAAACGGCCAACCCCGGCTGGCGGATGAGAATGAAGCCGCCCTGATCCGGAAATCCATTTATGATATGTCCGGCGGCCTGGTTCACTGACGCCGGCGGGCCATCCAGACCAGGATTACCCATATCATCAGGGCAGCCGCGCTGACTAGCCGGCCATTTGCGAAAGCGGAAGGCGCAAACTCAAAGCGAACCTCATGTTGCCCGGCCGGCACAAACAGCCCGCGAAACAGCCCATTCACCGGTAATATCTCCGCCTCATTGCCGTCAATCGTCGCCGTCCAGCCGGGATAGTAGGCATCGGACAGGACGAGCAGCCCCGGTTCCCCGGTTGAGACGCTTAACCAGGCTTGTTCTGGTTCGTAACGCTCAAAGCTGACCGAATCCGCATCATCCGATGCCAGTGAGACTGCCTCGCCTTCGCCGGCGATCACTGCTTCCCGTCTCGGATCAAACGTTGCACTGCCCAGATAGTTGACCGCGGCCTGCGTATCCGGCTGCCAGCTCCAGGAGTGCACCACGTATGCCCTGGGCAGCACATCCAGATTCTCGTACATCTTCACGTCGCCGGAGAGAAGAAGACGATAGTTGCCGGGGACCAGCGGCTGGAATGTGCCGTCGCGACTATCAACAAGGGCCAGACCCTCTATTTGCCAACCTGGACCGTTCTCGCTTGCCTGCATCTCCAACATCGCCGGGATCATCGGTTGCGGGAAACGAACCCGCCAGACCTTGCCGGCCACTTGCTCCGGCGTCACTTCTTGCGTCTGGCCCCCAGAAATACCCAGGTGGACGTTTCCTTCGCCGCCGGCCACCAGCAGCCACAACTCGGTTGCTTCATAGGCTGGGATGTAGCCAACAGCCGCCCCGTCGCCCGGCGCAAGCTCGACCGGATGCTGCCGGTCAAAGAAGACCCCTTCGTGCCATTCGTCTCCCACCTTATCCGTCACCAGATACTGCGAATTAAACATATCTAACCAGCGCGCTTCCGGGATGGCGTCAAGGTACTCGCGCAGCCGGCCATCTGAGCTATCCACCTGCAAGGTCGCCGACATCAACTGCGTGTATGCCTGCAGGGGCAGGATGCCGCCGTCAAAGCCGTCAACGGAGGCCAGGTCGTAGGTCAACGGCAGGTTCGGCGAGAGCACTTCTTTGTGTTTGGTGGCGACCAGATAGTCAAAGAGCGCGCTCTCCGGCAGCCGGCCGGCATAGGCGCCCTCAATCTCAGTCTGATCTCCCAGGTCAAAGAATATCTCGGAAAGGCTAAGCACGCGGCCCGGCGGCTGCCCGCAACTCTCCGGGTAGAAGCGGCAATCGCTGTAGGCCATCAGCCGGGCCGGCGTGGGTCGCAGTTCGAAGAAGGCCGCCGGCGTAGTCAAATGGTTATAGGGCAGCGAGCGCGAGGCCAGGAAGAGCACGACCAGGGCTAGAACGAGCGTCGCCGGCGCCTGAAGCGAAGAGCGTCGCTGTGCTATCCGGGGCCAGAGCAAAAGCAGGAACAGGGCCAGCGCCAACTCCAGAAGCCGGCCGGCCCAGGTCCACAATGTCGGCGCAGCAATCGGGAAGTCGCCGGCAATCGGCAAACTCGCCGCCAGCCGTGGAGCCAACCCTCCCCACAAGATGAGCAGTACAATCATTGCCGGCCCCACCCACAGCGCCCGGCGGTCAATACGCCCAATCTGCACTCGCTGCCAGCCAATGGCCGCCAGGAACGCGAGCGCAAGCGCGTAGAGGGCCAGCCAGCGAGCCGGCGCGCGAAAGAGGTCAAAGCCGGGCAAGTGCGCCAACAACACATAGAATGGATTGAAGCGGCCCAGCGCAAAGCTCAGCCCAAGCAGCGCCAGGACTAACAGGGGTATGACCATCCGCCGGTTATCTCGCCAGGCCCACGCGCCTATCACCGCCAGGAGTAGCGCCGTAATAGGTAGGAAAGCAATGTACTCGCTGAAGAGCGCTTGCCCATAAGATGGCAGCAAGGACTGAGCCAGCAGCAGCGGATTGAGTGAAAAAGAGAGCGCCTCGTTTAACGGCAGACCGCCCTGCCGGCTGGAAAGCTGCGTCAGCTCCAGCGTCGGCAAAAGCTGCGCCGCCGCCAGCCCCAGCGCCAGGGCTAGCGAAACTACCAGCGCAAGCAGCGCCATTGCACCACGAGACCATGCGACGCGCCGGTTACCCTCGCTTTCCGTCAGGAGTACAGTCGCCAGCAACCAGGTGGAGAAGCCGATCAGGCTGATGAACAGGCTTTGCGTATGCCCGGCCAGAAACTGCAGCGCAGCAATGCCGCTCCACATGAGCGCCAACCGCAGCCGGGAGCGCCGGTCGCCGGCAAACGCGGATCCATCACCCCAGGCCGCAAAATACCAGGGCAGCCAGGCCAGGCCCTGCAGCTGATTCACGTGCTCAACCTGGGCTGTCAGGTAGCCGCCCAGCGCATAGAGCAGCCCGGCCGGCAGCGCTCCCGTCACACTCACCCCGTAGCAGCGCCGCGCCGCCAGATATGCGCCCCAGCCGGCGATTAACAGGTGTAATAGGATGCTGCCGCTGACGGCGTATGGCGCCGGCAACAGCGCCCAGAAGAGCCAGTTCAGCGGATAGAGCAGGCCGGCCTGGCTGTTGGCCAGGAAAGGCGCTCCCATGAACAGACTGCTATTCCACAGAGGGATTCGGCCTGCCTCAAAGAGTGAGCGCGCCGCAGCCTGCCAATAGGGATAGAAGTACAGCAGCGTGTCGCCGCGGCCAAATATGAGACCACTGAAGGCAAGCCGATGAAAGAACAGCAGTATAGCAAGCGATAGCGCCAGAAGTGGGACGAGATAGCGACGCCGGAGCCTCATCAGGGGGCTACTCGATGGAGGAGATACAGGCTCATCCCCGGCGCCTCGTGAATTAACTGCAGCTCGAAGCCGGCGTCCGTCAGCCGGCGCATGATTGGCGCGGCCTCGTCGCTGCGTGGCAGCACGAGATAGCGCGCGTTGCTGCCGTCCGCAAAAGCCGTCAAATCCTCAATCAATGTATCCGCGTCCGGGAACCAGCTCACATATACGCCGCGATCAAAAAAATAGTAGCGCCAATGCCAACTAAACCAGTGATCATACAGAACAGTTCCATATGGGGCATCCTGCAGATGCGCGGCAACTTCGGCGGCTCCGCTGTCCGCTTGCGGTCGCCCACCTACCGGCCATTCCCCCGATCGCGCTTGCCAGGCAGCCGGGGCCATCCAGGCACAGGTGATGATGACGAGCGCCGGGACTACCCAGAAGCGCTGCCCGAACAGTTCCCCTAATCGCCCTAGCGTCCTCGCAAAGAGTATGGCGACCAGAGGCGCGAGCGGAAGCAGGTAGCGGTCCCAGGCCGGGACATCCAGGAGCCAATGCACCGCCAGGTAGCCAACCACGAAGAGCAACAGGAGCAGCTCCGCCGGCGAATCCTGATCGCGCTTGACGACGGCGATAGCAATCAGTACCACCGGCGTCAGGACCGCAAACAACCATGTCAGCGCCGGCGATCCCAATAGCGTAACCAGCAGCCGAAACCAGTCACCTAGTCTCGACAATAATTCATTGAATGCTGCCGGGCGCAGTCCGCCGTAACTACGCATCTGATTGCTCAGCAGGGTCAGCTCGCCGGCCCTTGCAACTTCCCACGCCCCAAGCAGGACGATTACCACCGCCACGCCGGCGGCCCAACGCAACCAGGCCTGCTTGCGCCAGCCCTGCTGCCATCCAAGGCCAACGACGAGCGGAAGAAAGAGCCAGGACTGATACTTGGTAGCGGTCGCCAGACCAAAGCACAGACCGGCCCAGAGCGTAGTACGAGGTTCGCCGGTAGGACGTCCGGAAACCGGCGCGACCAACACAAGGGCCGCCAACAACCACAAGCTCAGCAAGGGGTCAGTGAAGGCGGTCGCACTGAACTGAATAGCGAGTGGAGAGAGCGTCACCAGCGCAGCCGCAGCCAGCGACGTCAGTGGGTTTCGAAAGAGGGCGTAGGCCAGCCGGGCGGTGAGCGGGATGAGCAGCATGGAGGCCGTCAGATTGACCAGCCGCGCCGGCCACTCGGCCGGCGTACCCATCAGCGGATAGAATAATGCCTGCAGGTAAAACAATAGCGGGGGCTTGTCAACTGCCACCGTTGCCAGCAAGGGGTCTCGCCAGACCGCGATCAGCCGGGCCCAGCTGGAGAAGAGAGCCTCATCAGGGTGAAAGGTGTTTTGAAACAGCCCGGGAAAGCGCAGTAGAGCGCCCAGCAGGATGAGGGCAATCAGGATAGCTCTCGCGCCTCTCGTCATACCATATCCACCACAAGTCGTCGCCGCTAGACGGGCATTGAGGCATGCCCTCAGCCTGGTGAACGCAGCAATTCATTATACCTGAGGCGAGTTGCGCTTCCATGCTTCCCCTGTACGCATAGGCTATAATCCGCCGCTGTAACAGATGCGTCTAGTTGCGCTCAGCGAGTAATCAAGCGACGATAAACAATGCCTTCACCAATCAAAAATCTTATTCTGGACATGGACGGTGTCCTCTGGCACGGCGAGACCGCCCTACCCGGCCTGGTAGAGTTGTTCGACACTATGCGCCGGCTGGGGATCGGATATGTCCTGGCCACCAACAATGCCAGCAAGACCGTCGAGCAATACACGGCTAAACTGGCTCGCTTCGGCGTGACTGTTGAGCCGGAGCGAATTCTAACCTCGTCCCTGGCGACAGCCGGCTATCTTCGCGGGCGCTACCCCATAGGGGCTTCCGTCTACATCGTGGGGGATGCCGGCCTGCATCAGGCAATACTCGACAACGGCTTCCGGCCGATTCAGCTGCAAGAGTTACCGGCAGTGGGATCCAGCGTTGACGTGGTGGTGGTTGGCTTTACGCGCCACCTGACTTATGGCGACCTGGCGGCAGCCACGTTGTTTATCCGGCGTGGGGCGGCCTTCATCGGCACCAACCCGGACCGTACCTACCCTAGCGAATATGGTGAGCTTCCCGGCGCTGGGGCCATTCTGGCATCACTGGAGGCGTCCACCGGCCAGACCCCTACCGTGATCGGCAAGCCCGGCGGCATCATGTTCGCCCAGGCCCTTGAGCAACTCCACGGCCGGGCAGCGGACACGGCCATGGTGGGCGACCGCCTTGAGACCGATATTGCCGGCGCTCGCGATGCCGGCCTGCGCACAATCCTGCTGCTTTCCGGCGTAACCACCCCGGATATCCTTGCCGCCAGCGCCGTGCAGCCCGACGTGGTGCTTCAGGACATAGTTGCCCTGGCTGCCTACCTGGAAGCTTCAGCTCCCCGGGAGTAACCTGTTGAATCTTTACGATCTTGACCAGCCGGAGATCATCGCCTTCATGGCCGGATTGGGTGAGCCGGCCTATCGCGCCCGGCAATTGTGGCAATGGCTGTACCGGCGCTACGCCGCGGACTTCGCCGATATGTCGAATCTGCCGGACTCATTGCGCGCTATCCTGGCGCACGAGGCATCTATCAACACCCTGCGCCCCGTCCTGCGTCAGGCCTCAAGCGACAACCAAACCATCAAGGTACTGTTCCAACTTGAAGACGGGCAGCTCGTTGAGACAGTCAGCATGCGCTATGAAAGGCGGCGGACGTTGTGCATTAGCACGCAAGCCGGTTGCGCCATGGGCTGCGTCTTTTGCGCCACCGGCCAGATGGGTTTCTTCCGCAATCTATCCCCCGGCGAGATCGTCGCCCAGGTAATCTACTTCGCCCGAGAGCTGAAGGGTCAGGGTGAGCAGGTGACCAATATTGTCATGATGGGTATGGGCGAGCCGCTGCACAATTACCGGCACACCATGGCGGCGCTTGACCGGCTGACCGACCCGGAAGGCTTCAATCTTGGGGCCAGGAAGATTACGCTCTCCACGGTTGGACTCGTTCCCGCCATTCGCCGTTACGCGGATGAAAAACGACAGTCGCCCCTGGCCGTCTCCCTGCACGCGGCCACCGACGAGGAACGAAACCGGCTCATCCCCATTAGCCGGCGCTGGCCTCTCAGCGAACTGATGGATGCCTGTCGCTACTACGTGGCGCAGACGGGTCGCCGGCTGACCTTTGAATGGGCGCTCATTGCCGGTGAAAACGACACCACCGAGCAAGCGCACCGCTTGGGAAGCCTGGTGCAGAACCTGCTCTGCCACGTTAATCTCATTCCGCTGAACCCGACCAACGGCTACACCGGCCGGCCCTCGAACAGGGATAGCGTGGCGGCCTTCCAGGCCGTTCTCAACCAATACGGCGTTGGCAGCACGGTACGTGTGCGCAGGGGAATTGACATCCAGGCCGGTTGCGGACAGCTGCGCGATCGCGCATTTCAGCGGGGAGCTGACAACGCTATCCTGCCGGTCGCCTGAGCGAGGTCGCCGGCACAAATCGGTTTATTGCGCGTAGGATAGCGGGTCGTACCGGCCGCGATTGTAGCGCACTTCAAAGTGCAGGTGGGGGCCGGAAGAGCAGCCGGTATTGCCGGAAGCGCCGATGACATTACCTTTTGTCACCACCTGCCCCGGCGACACATTAAACCCGCTCAGGTGCGCGTAGAATGTCTCGTAGCCGTTGCCGTGATTGATGACAATTAGATTGCCATAGCAGTAAGGGCTCCAGGCAGCATAGGTCACCGTACCGGTGTCGGCGGCATATACCGCCGAACCCTCGGAAGCGGTAATATCCACGCCCTGATGCCCGTACCAATAATACTGGGAGATGTTGCGCGATCCGATCGGCCAGATGAAGCTGCCGGTGCCCAGATTGGCGACATAGATTCCCTGTAACGATTCCGGGGAACCGCCGCTGGAGGCGGTCACCACCGCCACAGGCGGCTCCCAAAAGAAGGCCTCACGAACTGCGCCGGGAATCAGTATCTGTGTATCCGCCAGCAGCCTGAATGGGAACTCCAGGTTATTCGGGGCGTAGGCGATAATGTCCTCCACCGGAACGCCAAACTGGCCGGCGAGATCCTCCAGCGCCTCTCCCTCTTTGACGGTGTGCAGCACGCCATCCACCGGCAGAATCACCAGCACTGCACCGGGCTGCAGCATGGCGGCATCCGTGCTCAGGAATTCATTGCCGCCCAACAGCGTTTCTTCCTGAATGCCGAATTGCTGGGCGATGCCGATAGCGGTATCGCCCGCCTTAACGGTGTAGGTAATGAAGGTGTGGCTGGGCGACTTCGGCTTGTAGGTAACGGCAATTGGATTTGGGACCAGGCTACTGTCACGCAACACCGGCAGACTTCCCAGGTCAAAGGCGGCTGCTGCGCTGCCGGCAGCTATTGTGTCCGCCGGCCGATCCGTGGATGGCGATGCCGGGCGGGCCTGCGAGGCCGAGAGCTCCTGCGGCTCAAACTCAAAGAAGCTGCGAACCGAAGGCGCCTGGCTGGCAAGCGCCAGCATGAGCGCAGCAACCACCAGGACAATACCCCCGCCCAGGCGTTGCAAGCGATTCGGATCCTTACTCATAACTAAATCCAGGTCTTTGCATCAAGAAGGGGAGGTTAGCACAACGCAGGTCCGGCGCGCAAAAGCCGTCCGCTTGGCGGAGGATGCTTTCTTATGCGGTTTTCATCCTCTTGATGGGCGCCGCTCTGGCGAATGAGGGCGTGCCAGCCGCCGGCCTACATCATGTCCTTGGTCAAAGTCTCCAGGAACTCATAATTGTCCTTAGTGCCGCGCATGCGTTGTAATACCGCCTGCGTTGCCGAGCTTTGATCGTAGCCGGGGGTGTCCATCAGGTGCGCCAACATGCGCCGCATCGTGTAGACGCGCCCCAATTCATCACCTGAAAGCAGCAACTCCTCACGACGCGTGCTGGAGCGCTCAATGTCATAGGCGGGGAAGATCCTTCGCTCCTGCAGTCGCCGGCTCAATACCAGTTCCATATTGCCGGTGCCTTTGAACTCTTCGTAAATGACATCATCCATCCGGCTGCCGGTATCAATCAGGCAGGTAGCGATAATCGTCAGGCTACCTCCTTCCTCCAGATTACGGGCAGCGCCAAAGAAGCGCTTTGGCGGATAGAGCGCGGTCGGGTCAAGGCCGCCGGAAAGGGTGCGCCCGCTCGGGGGAACGGTGAGATTGTAGGCGCGTGAAAGGCGGGTAATGGAATCCAGCAGCACCACCACGTCTTTGCCGGACTCAACGAGTCGCCTGGCCCGGTGTAGCGCCATTTCGGCCACGAAGCAATGGTTGCGGATGGGTTCGTCAAACGTGGAGCTGATTACTTCACCTTCCACAGAACGATCCATGTCGGTGACTTCCTCCGGCCGCTCGCCAATCAGCGCAATCAGCAGATGGATGTCCGCGTAGTTTTCAGAGATTCCGTTGGCAATTTCCTTCAGCACGGTCGTCTTGCCGGCCTTGGGCGGCGAGACGATCAGCCCGCGCTGCCCTCGGCCAATCGGCGCGATTAGGTCCAGCAAGCGGGTAGAAAGGATGTGCGGCTTCGTTTCCAGCTTGATCTTCTCAAGCGGGAAGATCGGCGTCATCTTGTCGAATCTTGGGCGCCGCTTCGCATGTTCGGGGTCGAGCCCGTTTACCGCCTCGACGCGGAGCAAGCTATGATACTTCTCGTTGTCCTTGGGCACTCTCACCTGACCGATGATCATGTCGCCTGTGCGCAGGCCAAGCCGGCGGATCTGCGAGTTGGAGACATAAATGTCGGTCGGTGAGGGGTGATAATTGCGATCAGTGCGCAGGAAGCCCATAGGCTGCTTATCTTCATCAACCACCTCCAGCACACCGCCGCGAAACTCAAGGCCTTGAGCCTGAGCATTGGCGCGCATGATGTCGAAGATTAGCTGCTGCTTCTTCATGCTGCCCGCCCCGGGTATGCTGAACTCGCGAGCCAGTTCCCGCAGATCCGTCAATCGCTTTGCTTCTAAAATTGTGATGTCCATTTGTTCTTCTCCAGCAAGATCTGATTGTCTTGCTCTATGGGCCAGCGGTATATGTGCGCGAAGTCCTACACCACGCACGTCCGCGATGTGCACGCACTCCCACCCATCTAATGTTGCTGATTTGTTCGTTTGCCGATTCTAGTTTTCAAAAGGGAAAGGGCCACGACACCACCGCGAATGCGTACGCAGTCGTCGTCTATCACCAAGATATAGGGGAACCTGTCTAAGCAAGCTGGCTCATCAGAAGCCGGATCGGCGCGATTTTGGAATTGTGCGGCCAACCCCAATCAGGCTGCAAATTGCCCTGCAGCGACCAGAGTATAGCATGACCTCCAGTTTGCGTCAATTAGCGTTGTATATATTCGCAACCACATTTGCCGGGTACTTCACCAACCAGGGACAAAACCTCGCAGGTACGGCCAGAGTTCTTCGCAGGGAAGTCGTTGTAGCCATACCTGCGGGGTTCCTGTCGAAACTTCACTAGAGGGCCACCTACGGCTGATCATCACGGAGAAACATCTCTACCTTCTCAACCAGCGACTTGTTGCCTATGAAGAATGGCACGCGCTGATGCAGCGATTCAGCCTTGATATCCGTAATCTGCCGCCGGCCATCCGATGCTCTTCCGCCGGCCTGCTCGATGATGAAGGCCAATGGAGCCGCCTCATAGACTAGCCGGATCTTCCCTTCCGGCTTGTTGCGCTCGGCCGGGTACATGAAGATGCCTCCCCGGAGCAGGTTCCGGTGGATGTCCGCCACCAGCGAACCGATATAACGCTCTGACAGCGCCGGACAATCGTCACCTTCCTGACCCTGTAGCCAGCGTAAGGCCTTTTGAAACGAGGGCGACCAGCGTGAAATGTAGGCGTGGTTTACCCCGTAATAAGCAGGCGGCTCCGGCAAGGTCATGTTTGCGTGTGAGAGCAGGAACTCGCCGATCGTCGGGTCGAGCGTGAAGCCGTGCACACCGGAACCGGTGGTATATACCAGCATGGTGCTTGACCCGTAGAGAATGTAGCCGGCGGCCACCAGCTCGTTTCCGCGGCGCAGACAATCCTCCAGCCGGCCTCTCCTGTCTTCATCGAGACAGCGGTAGATGCCGAAGATCGTACCGATGCTTACGTTTACGTCAATATTGGAGGATCCATCCAACGGATCATAGACCAGCACATAATGGCCCTTTTCATAGTGAGGCGGAATCTCCAAAATGTCGGCGTGTTCCTCCGAAGCCATCACGCATAGCCGGCCGGTATGATCGCAGAGGCGAAACAAGAGGTCGTCAGCGTAGACATCTAGCTTCTGTTGCTCCTCACCCTGCACATTGGTCTCGCCCGCCCGCCCCAAAATGTCAGCCAGGCCGGCCCTGTTCGTTTGGGCAGAAATGAGCTTGGCTGCCAGCGCGATGTCATACAGCAGGTTTGTAAACTCCCCTTTGGCGTGGGCCGGCTGATTCTCCAAAATGAATCGCTCAATGGTTACAATCTTGCTCATCGCTGTCTTTGCCCTGTGAATTCTCGCTGGTCACGCTCAAAGCAGTGCCGCAAGGAAAGTAGCAAACGTCACCGACCAGATTAACGAGTCGATCCGGTCCAACGCTCCACCATGCCCTGGGAACAGATGGCCGCTATCTTTGACACCCGCCTGTCGCTTGAGCAACGATATCCCCAGATCGCCGGCCGGGCTGATCACGGAGACAGCCAGTCCAAGCAGCAGTGAAGGCAACCAGGGCAGCCCAAGCAGCCAACCCATAATTAACGTTACCAGGGTGCCGGCGATGATCCCACCCACATAACCTTCCACGGTCTTATTGGGGCTTAGACGTGGCGCCAGCTTGTGCCGCCCGAGCGATTTGCCGGCAACGTACGCCCCAGAATCAGCGAGCCAGGTGCCGACCATCGCCATCATGGTCCACTCGACAGCGAATGCCGGGATACCGCGCACGCGAAAGAAGTAGCTGCCAATCGCCCCCAGCAATAAGATGCCCGCTATGGCCGTCAACCAATCAGCAGCCGCGGTCTCGCTGCGGTTCGCCTCATACATCCACAGAGCGGCAAACATGGTCACAAAGGTTGCCGCAATCAACAGCGGGATCGTCAATCGTAGCTCCGGCCACTGCCCGTCAACCAGAAGTGCGGCCACAAATGGCAGGATCAGGAACGGAGAAACCTTGAAGCCCAGATGGCGCATCAAGCCTGAATACTCAACGGTAGCCGCCGAAAGCAGCAAGAGAAAAGGAATGAAGTAAAACAGGCCGCCCAGGTAAATTAGCAGCAATACCAGCGGCCCAAGCGTAAGCGTTACCAGGATGCGTTTCAGAAGCATAGGTGTGTTAGCTCAACCCGACCAGGACTTATGGTTCACTAACCAGACCGCCAAAACGTCGCTCACGTCGGGAGTACTCCAACAGCGCCGCGTAAAGCTCCTCACGATTGAAGTCAGGCCAAAGAGCCGGCGTTGTGTATAACTCGGCATAGGCCGCCTGCCAGATTAGAAAA
Source organism: uncultured Ardenticatenaceae bacterium (assembly GCA_964452775.1). Taxonomy (GTDB): domain Bacteria; phylum Chloroflexota; class Anaerolineae; order Promineifilales; family Promineifilaceae; genus JACKCB01. Next base: position 37,277 of record CAYVQP010000024.1, read on the forward strand.
TTGCTGATGCGCAGTTCGCCGCTGGTGCGAATCACCAGGTCCGGATCAGGCAACCCGCGGGTAAACAGATAGGAACTAAACAGCGTCTCGGTCAGTTCATCCGGCGAGATATTGTCGGCAAGCATTTCCTTGACGGCATGCATAATCTCAGCGCGTCCCCCGTAATTGAAGGCGACATTCAGAATCAGCCGGTCATTGTCTTTAGTCAGTTCCAGTGCGTGACGCACCTTTTCCTGCAGAGCCGGCTCAATTCCCCGCAAGTCGCCTAGATGATGCAGGCAAACCCCCTGTTCGTGGAGTTCATACAGCTCCTGATCCAGCACCCTGGTGAAGATCTTCATCAGGCCGCGGATCTCGCTTTCCGGCCGGTCCCAATTCTCCGTCGAAAACGCGTAAATGGTTAATATCTTGATGCCGAACTCAACACAGGCGTTGATTATCCGGCGTAAATTCTCGGCGCCGGCGCGATGACCGGCTACCCGCGGCAATCCTCGCTTGCGCGCCCAGCGGCCGTTGCCGTCCATGATGATGGCCACGTGCTGCGGCGGATGTTCAATGGCCGCCATGTCCAGGGGAGTTTTGCCGCGTCCTGCCATCGGAATCAGACTTCCATGATCTCCGCTTCTTTGTTGCGGCCAATTGTGTCTATTTCGCCGATGACCTTATCCGTCAGCTTTTGCAGGTCATCCTGCCCCCGATGAAGTTCATCTTCCGTGATCTCGCCGGCCTCCTTGAACTCACGCAGGTCGTTGACCGCATCACGGCGCACATTGCGGACCGCGACTTTCGCTTCTTCGACACGTTTGTGGACCTGCTTTTGAAGCGAGCGCCGGCGCTCTTCGGTCAGGCTGGGGATGTTCAGCCGGATGATCTTGCCGTCATTGTTCGGGTTTAGACCCAGGTCAGATTTGAGAATAGCCTTCTCGATCTGGCTGATTGTGCGCGTGTCAAATGGGCGGATTGCCAGTTGCTGCGGCTCAGGGACCGAGATCAGGGCCAGCTGATTCAGCGTCATCTCGCTGCCGTAGACCTCAACTACTAGGCGCTCGATTAGCTGTGGAGACGCCCGGCCCGTCCGATAGCCGGAGAGGTCTTCTTCAAGAGACCTGATTGCGCCGCGCATGCGCGATTCACTTTCTTGGAGAACTTCGCGGATCATTGATTCCTCCTCGGTCGAGAATCTGTCCAGCAGACCTTGGCTGTTGTCTAGGCAGCATTCGCGCCTTCGAAATCTCGAATGACGGTGCCCACTGACTCACCCAGGACCAACCGCCTGACGCTACCCTTGTCCCATAAGTTTAGCACAATGATCGGCAGGTTGTTATCCATACAGAGAGAAATGGCTGTGCTGTCCATCACCCGCACCCGCATATTTAGCGCCTCAATGTACGAGAGCTCGCTGAAGCGCTGCGCGTCAGGGTTTGAGAATGGATCGTCATCATAGATGGCATCCACCTTGGTCGCCTTGATCAGCACTTCCGCCTTGATCTCCATCGCCCGCAGCGCCCCGGCCGTGTCCGTGGTGAAATATGGATTGCCGGTTCCGCCGCCGAAAATGACCACCCGGCCCTTGTCCATATGCCGGATAGCTCGCAAACGTATGTACGGCTCGGCCACGGATTGCATTTCGATGGCCGTCTGCACTCGCGTGGCGACGCCGGCCCGTTCCAGCGCATCTTGCAAAGCCAGGGCATTCATTACCGTCGCCAACATGCCCATATGGTCAGCGGTCGGCTGTTCCATGCCCTCAGCAATGCCCACGCTCCCGCGCCACAAGTTGCCCCCACCAATTACCAGCCCAACCTGAACACCGAGGTCGTGAACTTCCTTAACAATGGCTGCTACCATCGCTGCCCGTGCAGGAACGATTCCGAATCCATTTGGCCCGGAAAGCGCTTCCCCTCCCATCTTCAGCACAATTCGGCGAAAGCGAGGCTCACTCATTCAATTTCCTCCGATTTGCACCGGCTGCCCGGCGGACTCGCCCAAACGCGGCAAAGGCGCCCAAATGGA
>CAYVQP010000024.1:39389-51706 GCA_964452775.1 uncultured Ardenticatenaceae bacterium
CCGGCCACTATCTTTTCAACGATGTCAGCCGGCTTGCCCTGCTTCCGCGCCTCAGCGCTATACTCATCCTGTAGCCTCGCCACGACATCCGCCGGGACCGCATCCCGCGTCGTAAAACTGGGGTTCATGGCTGCGATGTGCAGCGCCAATTCGTGGGCCAGCGTTCTGAACTTCTCATTTCGACCCACGAAATCGGTCTCACAATTCAGCTCCAACATCACTCCGACACGGTTGCCTGGATGGGCATACATCTCAATCAGGCCTTCGTTGGCTTCGCGCTCAGCGCGCTTTTCAACCTGGGCCAAACCCTTCTCACGCAGCTTGGCGACCGCCTGTCCCTTGTCGCCGTTCGCCGCTTCAAGAGCTTTTTTTGCATCCAATATGCCGGCGCCGGTCTCCTCGCGCACCTCTTTGATCAGTTCCACGCTGATAGTCATCGTTGTTAGTTCTCCTCTGCGGCTGCGTCATTTGCAAAGAGAGCTTCGTCACCCGCTGCGGCCTCTAGCTCTTCGAGCTTCTGCATCTCTGCTTCCCGGATCTTGGCCAACGTGGCCTGCCCCAGGAGGCGTTCATCATCAATGTCCTCATCCAGGTCGTAGTCCGCATAGCCGGCGTCATACGAATCGTACTCGGAGATTTCCTCCTCCAGCGCCTCTTTACGCATGGCCATCCCTTCCAGAGCGGCATCGGCCATCTTGCCGGTGATCAGCTTGATCGCCCGAATAGCATCATCATTGGACGGGATCACAAAGTCAACTGGATCCGGATCGCAATTCGTGTCTACCATCGCGATTACGGGTATGCGCAGCTTGTTAGCCTCGTTTACAGCTGTCTCCTCGTTGCTCACGTCAATCACGAAGAGCAAGCGTGGCAATCTGTCCATGATGCGAATACCGCCCATGCGCAGGTTCAGCTTGTCGATTTCACTTTCAAGGGTCAGGCGCTCTTTTTTCTTCAGCAGGTGCAGCTCACCGGCATCCCGGCGCGCCTCCAGGTTCTCGAGATACTTGATCCGCTGTTTGATTGTCTGCCAGTTGGTCAAGGTCCCGCCCAGCCAGCGATCATTGACATAGGGCTGATGACCGCGGCTGGCCTCGCGGGCAATGGTGTCCGCGGCCTGTCGCTTTGTGCCTACAAACAGCACCGTGCCGCCCTCAGCGACAGCGTTGCGCACCTGTGCATACGCTTCGTCAATCAAACCAATTGTCTGCTGCAAATCAATAATGTGGATGCCGTTACGCTCCGTGAAGATGTATGGCTTCATCTTTGGATTCCAACGGCGAGTTCTGTGACCAAAGTGGACGCCCGTTTCCAGGAGCGCCTTCATTGATACAACGGCCATGAGGTATTCTCCTTGTAAATTGTGTTTTTGCCTCCATGCCCCTCAATCGCTAACCAGAACTTACCTGGCCGGCAGCACTTTGCAGCCAGACCTGAGGATGCCGGCAGCTTTTAGCCACCAACCCGGTCTGAACGCACAGCACATTGTAAGCACACCTGGTAGCGTCAGGGCATGTGTGAAGTCGTTGCTGAAAGGCAACTCGTTTATTATAGCGAATGTGCGCTAGCACGCAACCGCGATCGCGTTATTTCCACTTGGTCAGGATCGTTTCCCGCTGGAACGACTTAACCGCCACATAGCCCACCACAATGTCGGCCACCAGGATGACAGCTCCCAATATCAGCACCAGCGTCTGGTCAATCAGGATCAGGCCAACCGACTGTCCAATGACAATGAGAATCACCGGCAGAATCACGACCATCGAAATCTGTTCGGCCACTCGGGGATCGGTTACGCGCGACGAGATGATGATGGCGGCGCTTACCGCCAGCACGGTCATTAACGGCCCGACGATGAAGATGGCAACCAGCCAGAGCGGTTGGACCACGTATGCGAAGATCGATGGACCTGCAATGATCAGGGCGGCAATGGCATATATTACGTAGCTGATCCAGGTGGCGACCACCGCCGGGATGCCCGCCGCCAGCCCCTTGCCCAGGAGCAGTTCCGTAGTGGTAATCGGCGTCGCCAGCAGCGGTTCCAGGCTGTGTGATGTCTTTTCGCCCACTATGCTATAGGCAGCAATGGTCACCGGGATCGCCACCGGCAGGATCATGAACATGAACGTGTAGAGGTTAAGCATGTACACTTGCAGGCAATCAGCCTCGCTCAGCTCCTCACAAAGCTGGTCAAGACCCGGCAATCCCGTCGCACCGGTTAACTCATTGACGCTGGCTTCCTCGGCTTGCTCGTCCGTCAGTGAGTTCGTCGCCGCCAGCGTAATGATCGGCAGAGCGATAAAGATAAGCGGCAAGAAGAGTACGCTGAACAGCACCAACCGATTGCGGAAGACCTCAGCCCATTCCTTACCGACAATTGTCCTTATCTTGTCCATTGCTTGTTCCTTCTCTTGTGCGGCGCGCCATGGAGCGAACGACAGCCGCTCGCGGCTGACAGACGATAACTGTCACCCTTTGACGAGCTGCAAATAGATGTCTTCCAGCGAATGCCGCAATTCGCCCACAAACTGAATGTCCGCCCCGGCAGCGACCAGTGATCTGACGATCTCAGGATTGTGCGCCTCCGGTTCCTCAAGGGCCACAACCAATTTGTTGTCAACCGCCTCCACATGCTTCACAAAAGTGAAGGCTTCAACCGTTTGCACAAAGGGTTCCGCATCAGCCGCCAGGTGCACAACCACTTGCCGCCCATAAAGCTGCCGGCGCAGTCCAGCCGGGGTATCAACGACTCGCAACTGTGACTTGAAAACCGCGATCCGATCACATAGCCGATCTGCTTCATCCAGATTATGGGTACAGAGGAAGATCGTGCGTCCCTCGCCGCGCAACTCCTCCACGAAATCGCGCACCAGTTTCGCCGCCTCGGGGTCCAACCCGGCCGTAGGCTCATCCAGGAACAAAATGCGCGGTTCGTGCAACAGCGTCCGCGCAATTGCCAATTTCTGCTTCATCCCTTTGCTGAACGTGCCGACGGGGTCTTCCCGGCGATCCCACAATCCGAGCATGTGCAGGTAACGTTCGACCTGTCCGGCAATGTCGCTAACCTCATAGAGCCGGGCATATATCTGCAGGTTGCGCAGCGCGCTGAGGCGATCATACATGCCCGGCTGCTCGGTCAGGATGCCGACATTTCGCCGGATCTGCATATCATCCTTGCCCACCTGAAAGCCGGCGACTGTGGCTTGACCGCTGGTTGGCGCAATCAGACTGCTCAGCATTCGCACTGTCGTCGTCTTGCCGGCCCCATTGGGGCCCAGAAAGCCAAACACTTCCCCTTCCGCGATTGACAACGACAGCCCATTGACTGCCACTTGTTCGCCAAACTTCTTTGACAGGTTTTCAGTCACGATCATCGTAATTCCTCAAGCCGGGATTAACCATAGCGACTTTTATCGAGCTGTTCCTTCGTCGGTTCAATGGGTCTTAGAATTGGCGGCGCTGGAGGCAAGGCAGGCGCCGGCGAGCCGGCATCAAGCGTCTCATTCGGCTGATAAAAATAGGCGATGATGCCCAGCGCGACCAGCGCCAGGACAAAAATCGCGCCTTCGGCCACGTAAGCATCCCAGCGAACCAGCGCATAGACTGCCAGGGCATCTACCAGCGCGTGATACATGATGGCCAGGAACAGCCACCATCGTTGACCCCGAATGAACTGCTGGAGCACCAGAACTGATAGAGCCAGGTGAATCGCCATTGCGAGCGTGCGCTCAATGGCCCCCAGGACAGTATCGTACCAATTCGCTGAGAATAGGAGGTCCAGCTGTGATTGGATCAGCGGCATCTGCTCAGCCGGCACGACCGACAACAATCGGTCGGCCCGAAACGCAAATATGAAGAGCACGTTCACCAGAGCGAGAAAGCCCAGCAGGATTGCCTCAATGCCGCCGTGACCGGCGCCCATCATCATCGCTTTGGCCCAGGTGCGCGCATCTTTAGCCCAGTACCGATAAGCCAGGTAGCGCCCACCTTCTTCGAAAACGCCGGCCGACAGGCCCAGAACAATGGCCGTCCAAATGAGTCCGAAGCCGGCGGTGGCTCCGGAGGGCAAGATACCCAGGCGACTCAAGAGAGCGTTAAAGGGTATGTGAAGCAGCTGTGAGAGCACAAACGTAGCCGCCCCAATTCCAAACAACCCCCAGTCCGCCCGCCATCGTCGCTCGATGTAAGTGGCGACGATCAACGGCAGCGCAATCATCCACAGGGCGTTCAGTACAAGCAGGAAACTATGCATCGTTCACCCATGATTGCGCAGCCCCAATCTTACACCCCGGCCATCTCGGATATCCTCAATGTGTTGCCGCGTTCTCTCTAAAGGCCAATGGGTCGTCATTGTCACGCTGCCGCATTATGATAGAGAACATTGTACGACTCGCCGGGTCAGTCATCAAGGAGATAGGCCATGCCTCATTCCACATACACGTTCGCAATGAGCTTGTCGTGAGCATTGCCGGCGTCGCTACCATTCCTGAGACGCTGGTAGCTGCCCTGCGAGCGGCGCGTCATGTCGCCGCATTGACCGGCGCAGGCATCTCGGCCGAGAGCGGGATCCCTACCTTTCGCGAGGCGCAAACCGGCCTATGGGCGCGCTACGACCCGGAAGAGCTGGCATCGCCGGAGGCCTTTCGGCGCCATCCACAACTGGTCTGGGAATGGTATCAGTGGCGGCGTGAGCTGGTGCGCGGCGCAGCCCCTAATGCCGGCCATCTGGCCCTGGCGCAGATTGCCTCCCTGGCGCCACAATTCACCCTGATCACCCAAAACGTGGACGGACTGCATCAGCGGGCGGGCAGCGCCAATGTGATCGAATTGCACGGCAACATCATGCGTAACCGCTGCTTTCAGGAAGACATTGTGGTCAGCACGCCTGTGAAGCCGGGCCAGACGCCGCCGCTCTGCCCACGATGCGGCGGCTTCCTCAGGCCGGATGTCGTCTGGTTCGGCGAAGCGCTGCCGTTGCCGGCGCTGACTTTGGCATTCAAGGCGGCGGCCAGTTGCGACCTATTTCTCTCTGTGGGCACATCAGCGCTGGTGCACCCGGCCGCTGCTCTGCCCAGGGAAGCGCTGGCGCACGAGATAATGACGGTAGAGATCAATCCGTCAAGTACGCCGTTAACGCCCTACGTTGACTATGTCTTGTCGGGTTCTGCCGGTGAAATCCTTCCCGCCCTGCTGCGCGCAACCTGGCCCGAGGCAAACGCAATTCAACCCTGAATCGGCCGGCCTCGCCGGTAGCCCGCTATAGGAACCACGTGAGACACCCTCTCGGGCGGTTGACCCGGCAGTCTATTGCGTATAACATGTTAAGCGTCAGCGATTGACGGTCCGGCTAGCGAACGTGGTTGCAGTTCCGGCCGGCTCGAAGAGCTCCTGACTCGCTACAGTCGTCATTCGGAATCCAGAAAGAAAGGCTGCCCATGCCCAAGATCGACAACCTGACTCCTGGTTCATCACTTCAGCGTAACGCCCTTAATCACCAGGCGATTGAGGATTACCTGAAGACGATCTATACCCTGGCTGAAGAGGAAAGTCCGGTGAGCACTTCGCGCATCGCACAGGCGCGGGACGTCAAGCCCGGCTCCGTGACCAGCATGCTCCAACGGCTGGCCGGCCTGAACCTGGTCAACTATGAAAAGCACTACGGCGTCACCCTGACGCCGGCCGGCACGCAGATTGCCCTGGAGGTGATCCGGCACCACCGGCTGATTGAGCTTTACCTGATCGAGGCGTTGGGCTTCGAATGGCACGAGGTCCACGAACAGGCCGACATCCTCGAGCATGTGATTAGCGAAAAGCTTGAGGAGCGCATCGCCGCTGCTCTCGATTACCCCACGCTGGACCCGCATGGCGACCCCATTCCGACTAAGGATGGCACGCTACCAAGCGTTTACTCACAGTCGTTGGCTTCCATTGAGCCGGGCCAACGAGCACGGGTGGTTCGGGTGGCAGACGACGGCGAGATGCTGCAGTATCTGGCCGAGATTGGATTGGTTCCCGGCGCAGAGATCACGGTCGTCTCCCGTGACCCATTTGATGGACCCCTGACGCTTCGCGGCGTACAGGGTGAGATTGCAGTCGGCCCGCGGGTAGCGGCGGCCGTGACCGTCGAACTAATTGAGTGACCGCGGCGCGAACAGTGTTCAACCGCGCCGCCGGCGAATCCATAAGACGACTACCGCGCCGGATAACAAAACGGCCGGCCACCACATCGCCCCGCCGGCCGGCCTCCCTCCAAACGCGCTCAAATCTACGTCTGTCGGCGCTTCAGTTACGGTCGCCGAGGCAGCGGCAATCGCCGTCTGACCCGCCTCCGTTGAGGCAGTCCAGGTGACCACGTTGGTCACCGCCGCGGTGATATTGGTCGTCACCGTGAACCAATAACTTGCTCCCGGCTGCAACTCCATCGGGCCGCTGAACACTATCCCCAACTTGTCATCCGATACCTCGTGATTGGTGAGGCTGATATTGCCGCTGTTCGTTACCTCGTAACAGTAGGTGACATCTGTGTTGGGCTGTCCGACCTGCAGCAGGTTGGAGTCAGCGCAGACGGCCGGGTCGAGACCCACAGTCTTGGTCACCACGATCGCCGGCATAGGCTCAATCGTCTCAGTGACCGTCATAAGCAGCGGAACACGCGCTATCGGCGCGATAGGGTCATTGCTCTCGATGCACAGCGCGCCGGTGTAAGGACCGGTTGCCAGACCCGTCGCGTCAAACGTCACTTGCGAACTTTCCGTCTCGCCGGGAGGGATGACGCCCGCATCCGGGTCGGCAGCTGCCCAGGGGATGTCCGCCGGCTGACATGGCTCTGCCCCGCCGATGACTCCATGAAGCTGGAATGGGAGTCCCTGTTGCGCGGCCGGGCCGCCGTCGCGGGCTTCGATCCAGGTCGCGCCGCCATCCAGCGATTGCAGGCCGTTTCCAGTGACTGTCTGCCCGTTGATGGTGATTGGCGGCGCAAACGGGCCGGCGGACAGCGCGCCGTCGCTTTGCCAGGCCAGCCAGTAGACTCCCGGAGCAAGGTAGACGTTCATAGGCGCGCTGCTGACCATCACCGGCCTATCCGTCGCGCTGCCGGTGGTGGATTCAGAGACGCGGTAGATGTTGGCCCATTCCGTCGTCTCCAGGCCGCTGCCGGTGGCAATCACGTTGCCGTTGTCTCCCGGCTCTCCAACAAACAGCATCCAATTGACGCCCGTGATGGTGGATGTGGTGGAGGAGCCGGTCTGGTAAGCAAAGAAGCTGGCGCTATCCACGCTCCAGCCCTCCGGGTCGCTGACCTCAAAGTCATCGGCGACCCAATAGTTGTCCGTGACCTGGTGAGCAAAGCCGTAGGTGGTCATGAACAGAGTCAGATTCTGGAGCACGCTCTCGTCCGCGCCGCCCACGCCGCAGCCGGCGCAATTGACCAGCGGCCCGTTATCCCATAGAAGGGCCGCCGGCGCCCTCAGCCCGCCGTCATTTTCCTCAGAAAGGTTCCAGGTCAGGTTCAGTGCGCCGGTGTTGGTGATCTCAAGCGGGAGCACAACCTGCTCATCCTGCGGCACTTCACTCTGCAGGGTAAGCGGCGAAATGGCGATGTGCGGCGCACCTCCCGGCACAACCGTCAGCGTTACTTCGACAATGATCAGCGGCTGGTCATAATCGTTGCTGCTCACACAGAGAGCCGCCTCATACAGGCCGGGCAGCAACACCCCCGAATCAAAAGCGACCTCGACCACCGAAGTCATATCCGGCCCCGTCGTGCCGCCATTCTGGCTCAGACTCAGCCAGGGAATGTCGCCGGTCGCATCGCAAGTTACATCGGGGGAACTGTCTTCCGTGATTTGCCACTCCAGGTCCACCAGCCCCCGATTGCTGATTTGGAACAATTCGACAACGATTTCTTCCGGCGGCTGCGTGCTGCTCAGCGCCGGCGGTTCAACCACGATGTCCGGCTCCAGCACAAAGACGGTGGCATTGTCAATATCCGCCGCCACGACCGCCTCCTCCGGCGTGTAGCGTACCGCGGTCAACGGCTCCAGCCCTTCCTCGCCGAAATGATATTGCCGGCCCTGCGTCCCCGTCTGGTTCTCAATGCCGGCCGAGTGGGTAGTAAAACCATCGCCGGGAGCTGCTTCATAATGTACTTCGATGGCATTGCTGCCTTCAAAGAGCTTAAACTGCATGGTCACCGGATTGCCGCTCGGCCAATGTTGGATGTTGCTGAACTGAATGATCATCGTCCGATTCGGCGCCGTACCGAACGTTCCGTAATACAGTGCACTTCCCGGCAACTCCGGGTTCAGGTCGTCCCACCAGCCGGCAATGACCCCGTCCGGCGATCCTTCGTCCGGCATCGGCATCCCCTGGCAGCAGCCGGTGTCCGTATCGCCGACGGTCAGGAAGCCGTTCGAGCTGACGTAAATGCCGGTATACTCCGTCCCATAGTAGTCAAAGTCAAAGCCGATGGGATAAGGGCCGCCGACCTCTTCATCCTCCAGCGCAAAGGGTGTACCCGTAGCCGAAATATCCTCGAAAGCATATGGGATGGTGTCGTCCATGGCGTAGCCGCCGATGACCGTCATGGCCGTCCAGGTGGCGGTGTTGACCGTTGTCGTCTCAATGGTGACGTCAACCAGAACCTCTGTGATTTCGCCGGGATTCAGCGCCAGCGGCTGGTCGTTGGCCAGCAACCCGAGTTCGGAGTCAAACAGGTCGTAGAAGTAGAAGGGAACGTCGCCGGTATTCTCAGCCTGGAAGCAATAGGTCACTTCTGTGCCGGGGGGAACCGTGACGCTGTCAGTCCCGGCGCATTCCAACGGATTGAGGCCAACCGTCTTGGTCAGGTTAATGGCAGCGCTCTCGCCGTCTACCCCGGCCCACGCAAAGGAGAAGAGCACCAGCAAGAGCAACGCCGTGCCCGATACAACTCCCACAAATCGACCATAACGACCCATCTGAATCCCTCCAGCGAATTTCGTAAGGCACCCCGCAGGTCCTTATCCGACCACTACCGGCATAGCATAAGGCGGGGTCTTCCTGTTGAGGAAGACCCCGCCCTCATCTACCCATTTGCAGGTAAGTCAAGCTTACCTGCTCTGAGTGACCTTACTGATTGGCAACGGATCGCCGCCGAAGCAGCAATCCGAGACCAGCTACCGCCAGCAGCAGCGAAACCAGCATCACGGGCAACAGCGCAACGCTGGAGCCTCCGCCAATTCCACTCAGGCCGACATCCGTCGGCTGCTCTACGATCATCTCAACCGGCACCACAGTCAGCGGCTCGTCCGCATCATTACTGTTGATGCACAGGTTGCCGGTGTATGTGCCGGCTGCCATGCCGGTGGAGTCGAAGGTGACAGTCACCCCGGTGGCCCCGCCGGGAGCGGTCGTGCCGTTGTCCGGGCTAACGCTCAGCCAGGGGATGTCGTCCACCGCGTCGCAGTCTTGTTGCGCCTCGGAATCGAGCACCACGTCATCCACGAAGAAGTTCAGCGGGCCGGCCCCGGCATCCGTAGTCGAGTAGAACTCCACGTTGTGGCTGCCGCCGTCCGCGTACGCGCTGACGTCAATCGCTACCAGTTGGTAGGTGGCGTAGGCCCCCTGATCAGCCTCCGTGTAGGTCGCCAACACATTGTTGTCAATCTCTACGTTCATGAAGCCGGTGGTATCCGCTACCGGTATCTCCAGCCAGAAGGAAAGCACTGCTGTTCCCACCGGGATCACTACGTCCTGGTCCACGGAGCCGGTCTCCGAAACGCCGGTGATGCCGCCAAACCAGGCCCACCAGGAGCCGGAGTGCGGGCCGGTGCCGCCGCCGGTGCCGCAGACGGCGTCGCACAGGGGCGTGCCGAAGTTGGTGGAGAACTCATTCCAGAAGGGATTGGGCGTGCCGGCCTCGAAACCGCCGTCCTGGATGACATCCGCAGTCGGAGTGATTCGAGAGTCGCCGTGGTTCGCCGGGGCCGGCGGGCCAAGGCGCTCGGGGCTGCTCACGGGCGCAGCAGACTCATCCTCAAAGATGTCCCAATCCAGGTTCGCCGTGCCCGTGTTGCTGATGGTCAGCGTCTGATTCACGACCGTATTGGTGTTCTGCGTGCTGCTCATGAACATTGGGTCGACTTCGATCTCCGGCTCTCCACCGCCGCCGCCCGCGTCACAGTCGGGATAGACGAATGAGCCGATGTAGTTGCCCCAATTGGCAGAGGCGCTGATATCCTTGCTGTATTCGCCCAAATACCAGAACGTTTCGCCATCGGGATCGATGGTCATACCCGTGTAGTCGCCCCAACGATAGGGCGCGCCGTCAAAGCCCACATAGGCCACTTCGCCGGCCTTTAGCTCGGCTTCCGCCTGCAGTGAGCCGGCTGGGTCGCCGCTCTCCCGGCCAGTGTACCAGGTGCCGGGATACATGCTGCTGCTGGACTTGGTGAAGCCGATGGCCATGTCGTCGCAATGGTTAACCGCCAGGTCAGGGAAGATGCGGTGTGTGCCGGCTGATGAGTACACGCCCGCCTGCTCGACAGTGGGTGTGCCGGCCATCAGGTCAATCTGATCCCAACGCACGCAGTTGACTGATCCGCCGCCGGGGTTGCAGGAGATACTATCCGTTACCCAGCCATAGCCGTTGCGGTATTCGAAGCCGCGCATACGCCAGTCATTACCCTGAACCGTTCCTCCACCCATCTGGGGAGTGTCCAGCGGGAACCCTCCGGTAACGCCCGTCTCGGCGCAGAGGTCAATTGAGGCCGCAATGGTGGGCGCAGCGGGAATGTTCCACTCCCACACCTGTTGCGTGCAGCCGTCGTAAAGGTCGGTCACAAAGTAGTGGGTGTCGCCCAGCGCCGGCCACGTACCCTGGTCGTAGCCGTGCAGGTTTAACGGCTGCGGTGTACCGTAGTCGATGGTAGTGCTGAAACTAAATGGGGTCAGCGGGTCGCCGGCGTACATGTCCGCCTTGTCCAGCGCCCAGACGCGGCCTTCAAAGCCGCCCGGGATGGCGCCGCCAAACTGGTTAGCGCCGACAACGATGTAGTTGTCGCCTACGCCGGTGTGCGGGTAGTCGTGGAACTCGCCGCCCCACGGCGTAGCCGGCACAGCGTACAGGTTATATGCGCCGGTCGGGTCGCTCGTCTGGCTGACGCCGATGCAATAGTGTGTGCCGCTGCCGTCCGCCGCCAGCGCCCACCGGTCAGCCTCTTCATCGTAGACCACATTCGGATCAAAAGGACCACTCGAGCAAGCGCCGCCCAACGGGGCAAAGAAACTAGAGAAAGTAGTTGGGCCTGCCAGGCTGTTGCCGCTCTTGTCATAGATCTCGAAAGACAGGTTGACGACCGCGATTAAATTGTCGGGGCCGGCAGCCATCTCCGGATCGGGCGGAGTCACGCCTCCGCCGCCGCAGCAATCGTTCATGTCCAGGGAGTCAAAGGCCACACCGGCCGGGTCCGGCGCGTTTCCCGTCGCCGAATCCGCGTCCTGAACATTGGCGGACGGCGCCATCCCCATTGCCTTTTCCCGCAGGGCTAGAACCTCGGCTTCCGGCACACGACCCTCGGCCATATCCTCCAGATCGATTTCCCCGCGCATCCAGAGATCATACTGATTATTGGCGACGTACTCGCCTTCCGGCACGTCGGCGAGGTTGACAGTCACGGCGGAAATGGGTCCCATGTCTGCCGGGGCCGCGTTAGTGCCGGCCCGGGTGTTCACCCCCGCCGGAGCCATCGCGCCATACAGAGCCTCCTGTCGCAATGATGTGTCCCTGCCCACTGCGGTAGCGGCGCTTAACAGCGTAACCCCTACCAACAAGATGGCCAGGACGGTGCCCAGTCTAACGAAATTGCGTAACGTCACTTGAAGCCTCCTATTGGCTGTTACCCCCAACAATCAAACGAAGTCGCCTAATCCGGCTCACCGCCCCGTGCAGGCAGATGCCATTGAGTTAATCCCGGTGAAGCGCGTGCCGCCAAAACACCTTTGCGCCCCAGGGGGAATATCGCCTGCGCTTATGGAATCTTACAGGAAAGTTGCGGAATTGACAATACGGCCCGGAATAGAAAAAGGGCCTTCCCTGGCGGAAGGCCCCGTCCATCTGTACCAGAAGACTGCCGCCGCACGATAAACGATGCGGCGGCAGCATAGTGACTGATTTGCTTACTTAACCGTCGCGCGGCGACGCATCACAAGCCCGGCGCCGGCGAATGCCAGCAGCACCGCAATTAGCAGGGCTGGCAACATCATCGAGTTCGTGTCGCCGCCAATTCCGCTCAGGCTGACGTCCGTCGGCTGCTCGACCGTCAACTCCAGGTCCACGA
>CAYVQP010000025.1:0-6562 GCA_964452775.1 uncultured Ardenticatenaceae bacterium
ATATAGCAACCTAAACGGACGCGCCGGGAGATTTGCGGCATGGAGGTGCGGGCAGGTTGGGTGATTGCCGGCGTGAAGTTGGCGAGAACTCTCCGGGGACGGTCGCACCCATGTGGGCAAGCGATTAATGGTCCTTCTTGTGGGCCATGCGTATCAACCAGGTTACAGCCGGCAACTGGTTGAGAGAACGAAATACAGTCGAGAAGCCGGTCACACTTAGGGCAGCGTCGAGCTCATCCGGCTGCCAATAGGTGAAATGGCGCCTCGCCCTCCGGCCATAGGAGTACTCACTTTCTTCAGCGCCCTGTCCCAGCTTAACCGACACGTAGAGGACACCGCCAGAGGCCAGCGTGCGGTGAAACTCAGCCAGCGCCTGCGGCAAGAGCGCCCGCGGCAGGTGCAGGAGACTGGCATTGGCCCAAATGCCGGCCAGGCTGTCGGCGGCAAGCGGTAGCCGGCACATATCGCCTTGCACCAACGGGCCGCCAAGCGCTTCCAAGCCGGTGCGCAGCATTCCCCAGGAGCGATCCAGGCCAAAAGCGTTCAAACCGATACTGCGCAGCGCCGCGGCGTCGAAGCCGGGCCCGCATCCGGCATCCAGCACAGGGCCGTCGCCGGGTAGAAGCGCCGCAAATTCTCTAAGGTCGCTTTCCAGAAAGGAGCGATCCCGCCAGTTGTTCAGATAAATTGGCGCGATCTCGTCGTATGTGCGAATGGTCTCCGGATCAGTCGAAGCCATGGGATCGTCCGGCGGCGCGCATGTTCTCCTGCAAGACACTGGCGATGCTAACCAGGGTCCCGCCGTCGATCAGGGTGATGGGCTTAGTTTGTGCCCATGTACGGGCAGCAAGTGTGAACTCGGTCGTTGTCACCAGAAAAGCGTGAGCGACCCGCTCGTGAACCATTGTGCCATATAACTCCCTGACCAGCTCCTCGCCGATCTTGCCTTGATAGCGCTTGCATTGCACGATTGCTCGCTTGCCGTGCGCGCCGACCACCTCAAGGTCAACGCCATGATCCCCGCTGCCGCCGCGCACGTTCACGTGATAACCCTTCTGGCGAAATAGGGCGGCCACGTAGCGTTCAAAGGCGGCCGGCGTGAGCTCATAAAGCGCAGCTACTGAGAGTTCAGGCGGCGGAGGAGGCCGCCGGCTCAAACGTCCCACGATGATGCCCGTCCAGATGAGCGACAGCGTGGCCGTAGCCGCCAATTCGGTCAAAGTCATCACTTCCCGGACAATGCCGGGCAAGGTTTGCAGCCAGACAGGCTGTACAGAGAATCGAAAGGAAAGCCAGAGAACCAATGCGATCGTGAACAGCGAAATCAGCAAGAGACCGGCCCGCAGGTCGCAAGGCCAGCGCATCGGCCCTCTTGGCCGGGTAATGTGCGGCGGGCCGCCGCTTGTCAGGGGTCTCGACTCAATTCGAATCATCTACGACACCTGCAACACGGCAGCCCCGTCAATGTGGCCGGCTTTCATATCCCCTAGTGCCTGGTTCGCCTGGAGTAGAGGATAGGTTGTGGTTCTTGCCCGCAAGGGAATGTGCGCCGCCAGTTGCAAAAATTCCTCGGCGTCCCGGCGAGTAAAGTTGGCGACGCTGCGCAATACACGCTCCCCGTAGAGCAACCGGTACTCAAAGCCGGGAATGGGACTCATGTGGATTGCATTAATAGCTGCCGTGCCGCCGGGTCGCAAGTGTGCGAGAGCCAGGGGTACAATCGAGCCGGCGGGCGCGAAGATCACCGAACCGTCCAATTGCGCGTCAATTTTGTCTTCGGCGCCGCCTACCCAATGCGCGCCGAGTTCACGAGCCAGCCGGCGATGGCCGGCGCCCCGAGTGAACACGTAGACCCGGCATCCCCAATGATGAGCCACCTGGATCGCCAGATGCGCGCTGGCCCCAAAGCCATACATGCCGACCGCGTCGCCGGGCCTAACTCCAGAGAGCCGCAATGAACGGTAGCCGATAATCCCGGCGCAAAGCAGCGGGGCGGCTTCGACGTCGGTGAAGCTTTCCGGCAGTGGATAGGCGAAGGCTTCGTCCACCACCATATGTCCGGCATAGCCGCCATCGGCGTGGAAGCCGGTAAACTGGGCCTGTTCGCAGAGGTTCTCCTCTCCCGCCAGACAAAAGCGACAACTGCCGCACGATCGGTAGATCCATGCCACGCCAACCCGGTCGCCGATACGATGTCGGCTCACGCCGGGTCCGAGCTCCTGCACGGTGGCCACTACCTGGTGGCCGGGTACGAGCGGCAATCGGGGCAATGTCAGGTCGCCCTCGACAATGTGCAGGTCAGTGTGGCAGACGCCACAGGCGCGCACCTGCAGGAGCACCTGTCCGGGCCCCGGCTCCGGCAAAGGCAGATCGACCGCCCGTAAGAGGCGTTGATCGATAGTCGCCGGTTGGGTGAGTTGCATCGCCTGCAAGTCTTCGTCTCCTGCTCTGCTTGGGCGCCTGTTGACGCACAGATGTCCAGTAGCCCTCAACATGGTAATCAGTTTGCTTAAGGTTCGCAAGCGCAGCCTGCGGGCAGGTTTACCATTTCCAGCTTCAGCCGTATAATGCCGGCGTGGTCGCGTTAAAATGCAGGCCGGTTGGCCTGTAGAAGGAGTTCACCATGGCCGAAGGTTCCGCAATTGCCCAGGAACTTAATGAACTTCGCAGCCGGATAGAATGGCTGGACGAGGAGCGGCGAAAGTCTATCCGCCGAACAGCGGAGCTGGAACAGCAGACTGCCCTGTTGTCGCGCGAGCTTGAGGGACGCCAGACCAGGGTCAAGGAGCTGGAAGAACGGCTGGCTAAGACGAACTCCCAACTGGCCCGAGTCTCTCAATTTGATACTCAGCTCTCACAGTTCAAAGACGAGATCGTAACGCTTATCGAACAGTACGATGAGCGGCGGATCCGGGCCGAAAAGGAAATGGAGCGGCTGCGGCGAGTCGAACACGAAGCCAATGCCCGCGAGATCGCACTCATACGCAAAGAGCTTCCGGCCATCCCCCGCCTACAAAATGCGATGGAGCTGCGCGAGGCCGAAGAAGCCCGGCTGGCAAATCTGATCGGCCTGTTGCAAAACCGGCTGCCCCCAATTGAAAGCCGGATAGAGGAGTGGGCGAACGACCTGACCTTCCTGGAAGAGGGTGAGCGTCAGAATGGCCGGAATATCCAGGAAATCCAGACTGCACTGCTGGAGATCAGCAAGCGTTGGGAGCCGATTCAAAACCGGATGGATATCCTGGCAGACGCTCAGACCAAGATTGAGGCCAACGCCAACATGCTGGTCGGCGCGCAGGATGAGCTACGCAAGTCAATTTCCCAATGGGCGGAACAGGTACAGCTCGGCGAGTATGAACGCAACCAGCGCCTCGTGGAGTGGGAACGCGCTCTGGTCCAGCAACAGGAGCAAATGAAAGCATACGACCAGCAATGGGTACGCTTCTCAGACCAGTATAAAGAAGCCAGGATGGCGGTAGAGACGATAGCGCAATGGCAGGAACACATCGAATTGCGCCAGAAGGAAGCCGCGGAGTTGGCGCGGGTTGAGTTCCGGCGCATGGAAGGGCGCTGGAGCAGCTTCTCATCTGAGCGCGACAAACAGTGGAAGAGCTTCGAAGTGGACATGCAGCAGCGCTGGCAGAACATAGCCCGCAACGAGCGGCAAGTACGCGAGCAAATCAGCGTGCTGGAAGTGAAGTTCGATGAGTTAGGTAGAGAGCTAGAGTCGCTCTGGCGGCTTCAGTCTGCCCAGACTGACGCCATCAAGCAGTTTCCGCGCATCTGGCAGGAAGAGGTCGAAAGAACCCTTGCCAACGATCCCAACCGGCGTCGCCAGCCGGCGCTGGTGCCTGTCGGCGAAGATTTCTAGGATGTGACTCAAGTCATGCAGACCCTGGCGGCTGCGGGGCCTGCATCTCAATCACGAAAAGCCGGTCGTGCCGGCTCAATCTGGGACATCATTGAACACGCCGGCGGGTAACAATGAACGCCAGCAGCAGAAGCACGGCGGATGGCGCAACGCTTCCCGTGCAACAGCCCTCAATAAAGCCAAAGAGAAATTGCTGCGAAAGGCCCACAAGCTGGCGAAATAGGACGCCCGCCTGCTGGCCTACTTCGCGGGCGTCAACGCAGCCGACGAGTAGCACCGTCAGGGAGCTGAGAAGCAGAATGTGCAGAAGTTGCCGTTTCCGGTTGGTGACCATCTATCACCTGTCAAGCCGGCTACCGCGGTCGCCGCAAACCACCTTCGACGCACAACACTATAGCACGGCCGTCGCTTTATGTAAACCGGTCATCGTTCAAACAGCGGTACGGCCTTCTGGCTTGCCACATCAAGCAGGCCGACCAGGTCCGTGATTCGCACTTCCGGGATAACAGTCAGCGCCAGGCCGGAGATACTCAGCGCCTGAGCACGATGGTCAATACCCAATTGCCGGGCCAATTCATTCACCGCCTGCACCTCGGGCACGAGTTCGGCGACCGGCTTGCGCGACATCAGGCCGCCCAGGGGAAGTTCGACCTTGCCCAGCAGCCGGCCCTGGTCCACGATCACAATCCCACCCTCACACTGTTCTAACTCGCGCACCGCCAGCAGCAAGTCAGCCGGATCATGACCAGCGGCAATGATGTTGTGCGAGTCGTGAGCGATGGTGGTAGCCACCGTACCCCGGCGCAGGTGCAAGCCTTTTAGCAGCGCAACGACCGGCCGGCGCTGCTGCCCGTGCCGGGGAACGACGCACAGGTAACAAACGTCATCGCCAAACTGCCGGAGGTCTAGCTGGTAGTTCTCCACCCGGCCACGCACGCTTTCCAGTTTCGTCAGCCGATTTGGTTGCAGGAATACCAGGTTGACGCCGATTTCACCTTCTCGAATGGGAGCAACCAGCCGGAAGTTATCAAGTATAAGTGGTTGCAACCGGACGCTGTTCCCCAGGTTGATGTTGGTTGTGGGTTCCGGGATCTCGTCTAGCAACCTCCCATTCTCAACGACCATCCTGCCATTGACGATTACGTCGCAGGCGGTGACATCGTGCAGCGAGGAGAGCAGCACGATGTCCGCGAAGTAGCCGGGAGCGATTGCGCCGAGGTCTCGCAGCCGGTAGTGGCGCGCCCCAACGTAAGTGGCCCAGCGGATAGCTACCGCCGGCTCAATATCGTGGTAAATCATCTCGCGGATGACGCGATCCATGTGTCCGTTGGCCATCAGGTCGGCCGGCTCGACATCGTCCGTACACAGGGCTACCTCCAAGAACGGCGCGGCCTTGATGCCCGGCACGATGGGGCGAGCGTAGTTACCATAGCTGCTGACCTTGAGTAGCGGCAGGATGCCCAGGCGCAACTTCTCCAGCCCCTCATCGCCGCGACGTAGCTCATGGTCGTTGTCTACGCCAGCGGCGACATAAGCGTTCAACTGCCGCCCCACAAGCAAAGGCGAATGCCCCTGTATCACAGCTCCGGCGTCGAGGCCCGCCTGAATGATGCCGACCATGCGCGGGCTGCCGTTGACCACGCCGACATAGTCCATCACCTCGGCAACCGCGATGACGCGGGGCCAGCTGAGCATTTCAGCGACCTCGGCCGGGCCGAAATCCGCGCCGGCCGTCTCCACGCCGGGCACAGCCGGCACGCAGGAGGGCACGGTAATGAAGACGCGCAACGGCAACCCTTCGCTGGCCTCAACCATATAGCGCACGCCCTGCATACCGAGCACGTTGCCGATTTCGTGGGGGTCGATGATGGAGGTGGTTGTGCCGAACGGGAGCACCGCCGCCGCGTAGTTGGCCGGGGTCACCATGGTGCTTTCAATGTGCACGTGGGTGTCAACGAAGCCGGGTGTGGCCCATTTGCCGGAACCGTCAATGGTTCTGGTAGCCTGCAAGTTGTATGCGCCGGCCGGACCGACTACGGCAATTCGTTCTCCGAAGATGCCGATGTCCGCCGGATAAATCTCGCAGGTGAATACGTTGACCAGGTTTACGTTTAGGATAGCCAAGTCCAGCGGTCGATCCCCTCTAGCCGCTTCAATCAACCTGGTTCGGTCCATCATATCCTCCGGTAGGTCGAAATTGTACTTCGACGCCCGACTTGTAATGTCGGGTCACACCCTAATCGCCAGCGACATGCAATCGTATAGTTCCATATCGCCTTGTCAAGGTGGTAACCGGCCATCCTGGCGATCAATTGGTCAGGTGTGCGGGCGCCGGGGGACATTTCGGCGAGACACGTCAGCGCCCTTCATTGCTCCCCACCTGCCGGGCTGATACCATTACGATGGTGGCAATGAGGCAACCGCTGTGTCTCACAGGCTTACACATAGGCAGCCATAGGCGTCCTGGTAGGTATGTCCAATCGAGATGGAGAAGAGAGAATGAAGGGTAGCGCAGAATCAAGTCAGGTTTTGAGCACCGGCCGGCGCATTTGGTCCTGGTCAGCCATCGTGGTCAGCGTCCTGGTGCTGTTGATGGCATTGTTGAGCATCTTTGGGACTTGGGTGGCGAGAGGAGTGGTCATCGATGTGGGCACGGCCGTGCTGACCAGTATTGAGCAAGTTGCCGGCATC
>CAYVQP010000025.1:6662-51623 GCA_964452775.1 uncultured Ardenticatenaceae bacterium
GGTCATCGATGTGGGCACGGCCGTGCTGACCAGTATTGAGCAAGTTGCCGGCATCGGCCGCGGAGCCGTTGAGTCGGTTCGTGGAGTGGCGACTGGAATCCAGTCCGTCACCGGCGAGGTTGAATCGGCGGTGGGCGAGATCGCGCAGAACGTCTCTGATCAAGGTGTGATCTTGACCCTGCTTCCGACACAGCAAGAACAAAGGGTCCGGGATGCCGGCGCCAGGGTCCGCGAAGCAGTGGCCAGCATTGTCTCCGCCTACAATGCACTCCAGGATCTTTTGGACGCGATAGACCGGATCCCGTTTGTGGATGCGCCAAGACTGGATCCGGAAAAAGCAGCAAATCTGGCGTCGACAGCAGAGTCGCTGCAAAACGAACTGGAGCAATACGCTGCCAGCATACAACAGTTTCGCGACAATGCAGCCGGGAGTGTTAGCCGCGTCTCCGATGCAGCCGGCGCGGTAACAACTCGCCTCGACACTACCGTCTCCAACCTCAACGAGGTAGATAGCAACCTGGCCGATATTCAGACGAGCGCCCAAACGCTAACGGAAAACCTGGTCACCATCGTGACCATTACCGCGATCGTGATCACACTCTTTCTGGTATGGACGATCTACGGCATGGTGCTGCTCACGCAAAATCACTGGCGAATCCTGCATCCGCCGGCCCGCCAGGCCGAAGTGACCGCTGTTGCCGCCGCAACCAAGGCGGACGCGCCCGTCTTCATGCCGGAAATTGACGATCTTGCGATCGATGTTGATGCAGACGCCTCTGCAGAAGGTGGCGGGGAGTAGCAAAGGCATCCGCAGAACAAAGCCACATTGCATTACCCGAGTGTTCGATACGGTTGCCGACGTGAATTGTCGGAGCGCGTCGTCGGCAACGTTTATCAAGGCCGTAAACAGTCTGTTGCGGGTCGTTGGTCAGATCAGAACTTGGATTTAGAGAGGCAAGGAACACAAGATGCTTGACGAAGTGCTCGAAAAGTGGCCTACCACGCCGGTGAGCGCGCTGGGCTACGGCGTCGGTATGTTCGTCGGTTCGCTGGTCTCTCTGCTGCTGCTCATCAGTGGCCTAGGAACTTTCATCCTCTCGCTGGTCAGTAATTTCCAGCCATTTCTGAAGCTGCTGCTGGCGGCAGTTTTGGTCGTCACTCTGGTCGGTGCAGCGGGCGCAGTGGCCGGGGCTTTCGGCGGCTACGTACTTAGTCGTAAGCTCGGAGTACAGAACCGCCGGCGCTTCATCTGGCGCAGCGGCGCGAGTCTGTTCGCCGCCACCGCGATCATGATCATCCCCGCGGTCGCCATCGTGATTGTGGTCGGCTTCATGAACGACGATCTGGAACTGTCCGTCGGCAAGTTGCCGGCGGTGTTCGGCTTCATTGGCCTGCTCTACGGCGCAATTGCCGGCCTCTTCATAGGCCTATTGATTGCCGGCCTTCGCCAGACCCTGGGCCCGCTACTGGCAACGACAATGGGTTTCGCTGCCGGCGGCGCTCTGCTTGGCCTTGGAATTCACCTGCTCTTTCGCTTCAGTCTGGACAATCGCATTGTGGAGCTGCTAATTCTGCAGTTCTTTTTGTTTCTTTTTGGCGCGATGGGCGGCGGCGGCATTGGCGTTGCCTTTCGTTATGTGGACAGGGATCGCACCCTGTTGCCGCCTACCCGCGGCTGGCGAATCTTTCGTAACGTTGCGCTGGCGATCCTGCTGTTAATGACAATCTCGGCCGTCGCCAAGCTGATCAACACCCTGACCGTCACGCAGCCCGACCTGGCGGAGAAAGTTGTGCTGCCTACCGTGGGCACGGCCTGGACCTTCGCCGATGAGGGCGTGCCCGTCGGCGCGGGAGCATCGAAGCCGGCAATTGCCGTCGGCCAGGATGGCTCAGTCGTCGTGGCCTGGACGGATAGCAGTAGCTCAGGGCCCGGCGTTTACTACGCACAAATGGCAGCGGGAGAGAGCACATGGGGTGAACCCGTCCTGGTTGCCGATTCGCCGGCCCCGACGCCGGAGACGCCCGCAGTGACCGTGGACGAAAATGGCAACGTGCATGTTGTCTGGGCCGCAACGGACAGCGCTTCCGGCGGCAATCGCTTGCAGTATAGCCGGTGCGCGGTTGACGCCTGCAGCCCGGCGACCTCCCTTTCTGACCTCCTTGCCTCAAGCTGTCCCGGTGAGGACGGCAGTGTGCAGGGTGAAGGTAATTTCGCCGTTGGGACAGACAACGCCGGCGAGGTGCTGGTTACGTGGGCGGGCGCCGAGCAGGTCCCTCATATTCGCATTGATTCTCAGAACGGCGTAGCCGGTGCTCAGGTGGACTGTCTCGCGCCGGCAGAGAATCTGCAGGAAGCGGGCGCGATCACGGTTGCCAGCAATGGGCCGGACAGCTTCACCGTAGCAATGAACGTCGCCGGCGAAGGCGAGGAGACGCTCATCGTCGAATGGAACTTTCAGGGCGGCGAGCTGGCCGGGCAGGCGACCATGATCAATGGCGGAGAATCAGCGGAGTTGTTTGTCGATGCCCAGAGTAACCTCCATGCGGCCTGGTGCAGTGAGACCGGCGCGGTGCAGTATCTCGATCCGGCCGGCAATGTCACGGAGACTGAGTTTCCGCGCTGCATTGGCCGGCCCAGTTTAGCGCAGGATGCGGAGGGTAAGTTGCACCTGATCTGGTACAGCGATCAGGTGCGGCGGGTCACGGGCGATGTCGTCAGCGGCAGCTTCCTGTACGAGCAAATCAAGAACGAGGACGGTTGGACCGAGCCGGCGATCGTCGCCCGGCCCCCGGCGGCGGATTCAGTGGTGCTGACCAGCGACCGCAATGGCAAACTCCACATGGCCTGGACGACCGATTCAACTATCGAATATGGTTCCACGGCGCCATATTTGTGCGATGGGTTGCCGCAAACACCTATTGCCAGGATTGTCTATGAGACGGTCCGGCAGGAAAAGTTCCGGCCGGCAGACGACCCGGTCCCCTACTGTCACAACCGATTCGAGCGAATAGTCTTTACCCCTAACGCAGTCGCGCCGGAGGTTGATCAGCCCGACAACCCCAATGCGGCCTTTGACGACGTGGCATCCCTGATCAAGTCCGCCCGCTACGAGGCGCTGTTCGCCACCATGCAGTGGGACGCACCGAACGAGAATGGTGGGCCAGGAGCTACCCTTGCCGAAGCGGTTGCTGAGCTGTATGAGAACGTGCGGAACCATCCGGAGCAATACCCACGAGGAATGACGGTTCGCATCCTGCTGGGCAATGTACCTGACCTGGCCATATTTGAGCCGACGACGCAGATATACCACGTCTTTCAGGACCTTGCCGACGCCGGCGTTACCGAGATGCGCAATGACGAAATCGGCTGGCGGCTGGAGATCGCAGACTACGGCGGAGCATGGCCTCATATGCATTCGAAGTTCGCCGTGGTAGATGGTCGGGAGGCGATCGCCGGCGGCTTCAACTTCGGCTTCCTGCACTTGCCAAAAGATCATCCCTCTGGCCTGGGCTATGATATGAGCGACAAGGGGCTGGAAGTAGCCGGCCCGGTAGCGCAGGCGATGGTGGCTGCCTACGATGACCTCTGGCGCGGGTCCGACCTCTACTCCTGTTCGCGCTTTCCGCCCCCTTTACCGCGACTGGAGTTCCTGTGGTGCGATGTGACGGCCACTCCAACCGATCACCCACCGGAGGTGCTGAGATTCGCCGACAATGCCGGCGATACAACCGCGTTCGCCCTTGATCATACCAGTAAGCTCCATGAATCTGACGAGGCTATTCTGGCGGCCATTGGCAGCGCCCAACGGACTATTGATTTGGCCGAGGTCAACTTCTCCCTCGACACCATCTGTCTGGCTGCCGTGCTGCTGGCAAACCTTTGCAGCTCCGATGAATCGGTCCCACCCTATATGCTTGCATTGCTGGAAGCTATTGAAGAGCGCGATGTCCACGTGCGCGTCATTGTAGAGTCAACCGCTTTTAACGGCTTTGAGAATCGCATCGGTATCGAGTGGTTGGCGTCGGAGTTGGAACAGATCGGCAAGCGAGACAATGTTGAGTTCAAGTTCTACAATGGAAAGATGCATGACAAGGCGCTGCTGATTGATGATGAGTTTCTGATCATAGGTAGCCAGAATTTCCACTACAGCGCCTGGGGATCGCCGAGCCTAACCGAGTATAATCTCGCTACCGATGATTCGCAGGCTGTCGCCGACTTCCTGAACGAATACGAGTTTCACTGGGAACAAGGCTTTCCTTTCGAAGAATGAGCAATCCGGCGAAATGACTGAGCAATCCTTCCGACCAGCCGGCATAACGGCAGACCGTAGCCGGCGCGTCCTGTCAATTGAATGGCGGGACGGGCATCTGAGCCAATATCGCTATGCCGGCTTGCGCGCAGTATGTCCTTGCGCGGAATGTCGGGGCGGACACGCGAACATGGGCGCGCCGCCGGACCCGCGATTGGTGCGCGATACGCCGGACAGCGACATCCAGCTTGAGCAGATTGAACGGGCCGGCAGTTATGCACTACAATTCCGCTGGAGCGATGGACATGGCACGGGGATATATACTTGGGAGATGTTGCGCCGGGCCTGCCCGTGTTCCAGTTGTTTGTCCCCAGACTAAATGGTTCAGTCGCAAACCAGCGGACAGCCTCGCAGGTCTCTAGTGCGCTTTCGTTGGAGACCATGAAGCCGGGGATCAGCGGGACTTTTCCGTCTTAGCGACGGTTGAACAAATATGAGTCAGATGAGCACTTCCCCAGAAATCGAAGAGAGCATCAGGAGTACTCTTGAGAGCTCTGAGTTCTTCCTGGGCCTTACCAGCGAGGCGCTCGAAGCAGTCATCGCGCGTGGCCGGCGCGTGGAAGTGGGCGCCGACGAATACTTCTTCCATCAGGGAGAGGACTCGGAGCGGCTATATATCATCGTCAGCGGACGGGTCAAGGCGTCACAGGTGGCAGCGGATGGCGACCAGACGCTGGTTGATTACTTTGGCCCGGGAGATGGACTGGGCATCATCGTCGCTCTGTGCGACATGCCGTACCCAATCTCAGCCATTGCGACCGAAACGTGCCTGGCGATCTACTGGAGCCAGGAGACGATGTCCGAGCTGATGCGGGAACATCCGCAAGTCGCTCTGAACGGCATATCCATGATCGGGAAGCGATTTCTGCGGCTCCAGCAGCGGCTCCAGGAGATGGCCACGCAGCGAGTGGAGCAGCGGGTCGCGCTGACTCTGCTTCGCCTCGTCCGGCAATTCGGCAAGCGCACCGAGGAAGGTGTGATGATTGATTTGCCGACCACCCGCGAAGAGTTGGCCCAGATGACCGGCACAAACCTTTACAACGTCAGTCGCATTCTCAGCCGTTGGGAGCAATCAGGATATATCGTGACTCGACGCCGGTATATTACCTTGCTAAACAGCCACGAACTGGTCGTCATTGCCGAAGGCCTGAACAAGTAACCGTCCCCGCCGGCGCGACCACTCCTGGCGCCCCAATCTCCCCCTAATTTGCATTGTTGCAATACGGGCAAACTCCTTATCTGTTAAAGTTTTCACAAGTGGTGATCCACTCTTGTGTAAGACCGGCGTTGCTTCACAGCAACCCATCAGTATATAAGGAGTCGAGAGAATGGTGCTTAAGGGATGGAACAGAGGAAAGGTGTTTGTGGCGCTGCTGCTGTTCTTAGTTGCGGCTGCCCTGATATTTACCAGTTGTCAGGATGATGAGGGAGCGGAGTCGGAAGGGGAAGTCTCTGGCTTGTCGACCGACGCCAGCACAATTGCGGAGGAGCGTGGGTTAACCCCGGCTGACGTTTCGGCGGCGCTGAAGACCTACACCCCCACCGGCGTACATGATGAGTACCTCATGTTCGCTTCCGGCGGGCAGAGCGGCCAGATGTATGTGATCGGCCTGCCCTCAATGCGCATCATCAAGCAGATTGGCGTCTTCACGCCGGAGCCGTGGCAGGGTTACGGCTACGGAGCCGAAGGAACCATGAACGTATTGGAGGAAGGCAGCGCGGAAGGTCGCCCATTGACCTGGGGCGACTCGCATCACCCCGCCCTCAGCGAGACGGACGGCGATTACGATGGGCAATATGTGTTCATCAATGACAAGGCCAATTCGCGCGTGGCGGTCATTGACCTGCGAGACTTCGAGACCAAGCAAATCGTCAAGAACCCGCTGGCGGTAAACGACCACGGCGGCACCTTCGTAACCCCGGATACTGATTGGGTCATTGAAGGTGGACAATACGCCACCCCCCTGGGCGGCGCTTATAGCACGCTTGAAAACTACGCCGAAGATTATCGGGGCCATTTGACCTTCTGGAAGTTTGATCGCGAGCGCGGCCGGATTGACCCGGAAAGCTCCTTTGCAATGGAGTTGCCGCCGTACTGGCAGGACCTGTGCGACTCCGGCAAGCTGGTGAGCGAAGGTTGGGTTTTCTGTAACTCCTTTAACACCGAGATGGCCACCGGCGGCGTCGAGCTGGGTAATCCTCCCTTTGAGTCCGGCGTCTCACAGCGCGACATGGATTACCTGCACATTATCAATCTGGACAAGGCCACCGAGGTGGCGGCCAATGGCGGCACCGAGGAGATTGCCGGCTTCAACGTGATCCCACTTGAGACCTCCATTGCGGAAGGCCTGCTGTACTTTGCGCCTGAACCGAAAAGCCCGCACGGCGTGGATATTACCCCCGGCGGTGAGTATATCGTCGTCTCCGGCAAGCTGGATCCGCACACGACGGTTTATAGCTTCGCCAAGATTCAAGATGCAATCGCCGCCGGCAACTACGAGACTGATGATTACGGCGTCCCGATCCTGGATTTCGACGCCGTCATGGAAGCGCAAATTGAGGTCGGCCTCGGTCCGCTACATACCCAGTTCGACGACAAGGGCTACGCCTATACCAGCCTGTTCCTCGAGCCTGCGGTATCCCGCTGGACCCTCGGCGGCGATTACGCGGAGTTGCACGAGGAGCCGGACTGGACGCTGGTGACCAAGACGCCGGTTCACTACAACGTGGGTCACATTTCTGCAGCCGAGGGCGATACGGTAAGCCCGGATGGCCGGTTCCTGGTAGCGATGAACAAGTGGGCAGTGGATCGCTTCGCCGTAGTCGGGCCACTGCTGCCGCAGAACTTCCAGTTACTCGACATCGGTACCGCCGGCACGGAGATGCCCGTGCTCTACGACATGCCCATTCCCGACGGCGAGCCGCATTACGCCCAGATCATCAAGGCGGATAAACTGTCCCCGTGGGAAGTCTACCCGGAGATCGGCTGGAACCCGCATACTGATTCGGTAGATCCGAATGCAGTGCTGCTGGGAGAGGAACGCGTGGAGCGCAACGGCAACCAGGTGGAGATCTGGATGACGGCGGTGCGCAGCCACTTCACGCCAGAGCGAGTTGAGATCAAGCAAGGGGACCATGTCATCTGGCACATCACCAACGTCGAGCGGGCCTATGACGCGACCCACGGCTTCTCGATTCCCGATTACAACATTAACCTGAGTATTGAACCCGGCGAGGCGGTGACCTTTGAGTTCGATGCTCTCCACGACGGGGTATTCACCTACTACTGTACAGAGTTCTGCTCCGCGCTGCACCTGGAGATGGTGGGCTACATGTTGGTCGAGCCTACCGAGTAGGCGGCGCGAAAGCTACTACAACTGCTCAAGACCCCGCAGGTCCCTACGCCAAACGACCTGCGGGGTTTCCAGAGCGACCAGACAAGATGTCATAATGAAAACAGAGCTGATGTGGGCTGCAAGTAGAACCTCGGCCGGACGGACGGCAGCCTGCAGCCCGCATCTCTCAGGATAGGACGATGAGCACTATGGGCGTGTTAAAGAAATTCGTTGGACCTCGCGTCCCGGCTACTACTGATGAAGCAGAGCGCCGGAGCTACAGATTGCCGGCCATCCTGTTAGGTTCGGCCGCGGTACTTCTTCTCATTTCAATGTTCTTGCCGTACTGGTCCATGACCCTGAACGCACCCCAGTATCCCAAAGGTCTGGAGGTGGTGGTCTTCATCAACAAGTTGACAGGAGACGTCACGGAAGTGGACGGCCTGAATCATTACATCGGCATGCGGCCATTGGGAGAGGCGGCGCAGCTTGAGCGCTCCGTCAGCGTTGCCGCCATTTCGATTCTAGTGCTGCTGGTATTGTCGGCGATCTTTGTGCACACCAAATGGGCCGCCTTGCTGGCGTTGCCGGCGGTGATGATGCCCTTTGTATTTGTGGCCGATATGTATTTTTGGATGCGAAACTTCGGTCTCAACCTGGACCCAACCGCCCCACTAAGCGGGGCCATTGATCCCTTTGTGCCCCCGATTTTCGGAACCGGCAAGTTGGCCCAGTTTGAGACTGTCGCATCCTTTGAGATCGGCTTATGGCTGGCCTTTCTCTCCTCAATTCTGATCATTGCCGGCCTATACTATCATCGCAAGGCGTTCAAGCCGCTGGTGGACCAAGGGCAATGAGAAACGCATCGTTGCGAGCCTTGCCGCGATCCATGCGCGGGCGTAGTGAGCAACGCCGCCTGGCCCTCGCGCTGGTTGTCGCCGGTGTTCTATGGCTGTTGGCAGGGTTGCTGCTTGCGCCGGCAGTGGCGCGGGCCGGAAGCGCGGAGGGGATTGATGCGAGCGAGCTTTCCGCCGCGATTGAGGCTGCTGATCCGGGCGACACCATCACCGTTGCCGGTGGGGTTTACCAGGGCAACCTGGTAATTGATAAACCCCTGACGCTGGTAGGCCTCGATTGGCCGACAATTGATGGTCAGAACGCCGGCACCGTCATCAGGGTGACCGCTCCCGGAACTGTGATCCGCGGCTTTCGCATCGTTAACAGCGGCGACTCGTTGGAACAAGAGAACTCCGGCCTCGCCATTGAGGCGCCGGATGTGCTCATCGAAGGTAATCGCCTCGAAGAAACGCTGTTCGGCGTCTACTTTAGCGAAGCGCACAACGGCATATTGCGCGACAACGTGATTCAAAGCAAAGACCTGGACGTACCTCGCCGCGGCGACCCCATTCGGATCTGGCAAAGCAACGATGTCCTGGTGGAAAACAACCAGGTAATAGACGGTCGAGATGTCGTTCTCTGGTACTCTGAAAGACTCACTCTACGTGGCAACTTGATCACCGGCGGACGCTATGGCCTTCACTTCATGTATTGCGACGATGCACTGATCGAAGACAACACGCTGACCTACAACTCCGTCGGCGTCTTTCTCATGTACAGCCGCCGGCTGCATATGATGCACAATACCGTCGCCTTTAATCGGGGGCCGAGCGGCTTTGGAGTCGGTCTGAAGGACATGGATGACGCCATCCTGACCGGGAATCTCATCCTGGACAATCGAGTCGGAGCGCATCTGGACATGTCACCGCGTGAAGTGGACAGTATTGGGCGCTTTGAGGGCAATGTCTTTGGCTACAACGATATTGGCGTAGAACTACAGCCTTCTGTGCGTCGCAATGAGTTCTTCGATAACAGTTTCATTGAGAACCAGGAGCAGGTGGCGGTCGGAAACGGCGCGCAGCCGGGGCAGAACAGCTGGACGGTGGCTGATAGGGGTAACTATTGGAGCGATTACGCCGGCTACGACGCGGATGGCGACGGTCAGGGAGATGTCGCCTATCGCTCCGAGCGCCTATTCGAGTTGTTGATGCAGGAAGCGCCGGAGCTGCGGCTGTTTCTCTATAGCCCGGCGAGCAACGCCATTGACTTTGCGGCCAAGGCATTTCCATTTGTCAGACCGCAGCCAAAGCTGGTTGATGAACAGCCGTATACGGCTCCGCTAATCCCCACCGAACCACCCGCGTTGCCGGCCGGCGGGTATCAATTGTGGTTGTTGCTGGCGCTCGTCCTGATTGGGTCATCGCTGGGTTTGCTTGGCCTGGCGCGCTTTCAGCCCAAACGATATCAGTTCCCGGCTCAAGATGGCCGGATAGCTCTTCGAGAAACCTCATGATTGTAGCCGAACACGTAACCAAACGATTTGGCGCGCTGGCCGCGCTTGACGATCTCTCCTTTCAGGTACAGAACGGAGAAGCGGTGGCGCTGTGGGGAGCAAACGGCGCCGGCAAGACGACTGCTCTACGCTGCCTGTTGAACCTGATTCCCTTTGAGGGCCAGATCCACATTGACGGCCAAGACGTGAAGACGAACGGAAAGGCTACACGCCGGCTGGTGGGTTTTGTGCCCCAAGAACTGAGCTTTCACGATGATCTGACCGTGGCCGAGACTCTTGCCTTCTACGCCCGGCTGAAGAAGCTCCCCGCCGGATACGACTTCGCCCCACTGCTGGCCCGGCTGGAACTTACCCCACACATCAGCAAGCGCGTGCGGGATCTCTCCGGTGGATTGAAGCAACGCCTGGCCCTGGCGCTGGCCTTGCTGGCCGATCCCGGTCTGTTGATCCTCGACGAACCAACGGCCAGCCTTGACATCCGCGCTCGGGAAGACTTCCTCTCGCTGCTGCTGGAGCTGAAGCGCTCCGGGAAGACAATGGTCTTCTCCTCACACCGGCTGGAAGAAGTGACCGCCCTGGCAGACCGGGTGCTGCTGTTGGAGGCGGGCCGTCTGGTCATTGACGCTCCGCCCTCAGAGTTGGGCCGGCGGCTCGGCTGGGCGATTACGCTACACTTGTACTTGCCGGAACAGCGGATCGCCCCGGCATTGGATGTGCTCTCCGGCCACGGACTATCTGTCAGCCCGAACGGACGTGGTGTTCGAGTGCAGGTCAGGCCGGATGAGAAGGGCAAGGCGTTGCAGGTCTTGCATGAGGCCGGCATCGTCGTTGATGATTTCGCCGTGGAGTAGTGCGCGATGTTCGACATGGAAAATGTCTTTGTTCTGACCCAAAAAGAGTTGCGCGATGCGCGCAAGAACCGATGGTTCCTTTTGTACGCGATTGCGTTTGCCGGGCTATCACTGGCCCTGGCCTGGATGGCATTGGCGGCTGCCGGCAATTTTGGGCTGGCAGGTTTTGGCCGGACCAGCGCAAGTCTGATCAACTTGGTGTTGATGATTGTGCCGTTGATGGGACTGACCCTGGGAGCGATGAGCCTGGCCGGGGAACGTGAGAAGGGCACCTTGCTCTATCTGCTGGCCCAGCCAATCAGTCAGTTCGAACTGCTGCTCGGCAAGTTTGCGGGATTATCGCTGGCCCTGGTGGCTGCTCTGGCGCTTGGCTTTGGACTGACCGGCCTGATGATCGCCTTCAACGGCGGCGGCGCGGAGGCCCGCAGCTACATCACCTTGCTCCTGTTTGCCTGTCTCCTTGCGGTAGCCAGCCTGAGTGTGGGCTTCCTCATTTCAGCGGCCGTGCAGCGCGGCGCGACGGCTGTGGGCGTGGCCCTGTTCGTCTGGTTGGTGCTGGTATTCTTTGGCGACCTGGGCGTGATGGGAACTTCTCTGGTTCTGCAACTGGATGTTCAGCAGCTTTTAGCGCTGACACTGGCAAACCCGCTACAATTGTTCAAGATTGCCGCGATTCTTGACTTGCGGGACAGCCTGGAAGTACTGGGACCGGCCGGCGTATATGCCACGCGTACCTACGGCAGCCGGTTGCTACCGATGCTCATCGGCCTGCTTGTCGCCTGGGTTATCTTGCCCTTACTGGGCGCAGCCTGGTTGTTCAAGAAACGAGGTGTCTTATGAGGATCCGGTATGGTCTGTTACTCATGGCCTGTGTCCTGATTCTGACTGCCTGTGGCCAAGGGGCTGAGCTTGATGCCCCGCCGCAACTGGTCCTGGGAGAGGATGTCTGCGATGAGTGCAGCATGATTATCAACGAGGCTCGCTTTGCTGCTTCCTATGTGACGACAGAAGGCGAGGTCCGGCGTTTCGATGATATTGGCGATATGTTAGTGTATGATCTGAGACATAACGAAGAAGTCCATCGTTATTGGGTGCATGATTTTCACTCGGAAGAATGGCTGGATGCCTCTGAAGCGTCCTTTGTGATGGGCAGCGACCTTACGACCCCTATGGCCTGGGGAGTGGCGGCATTTGCCACTCAAGAGGAAGCAGAAGCGTTCGCCGCTGCGAACGGAGGTATGGTGAGCACGCTGGTTGCGCTGCAAGAAGCGACCGCCGCCGGCGAGCTGCAAGCCCAGCCAATGGGCGGGCACATGCAAGGGGAGAACGGCGACCACGAGGACATGAGTGAAGAGATGGATATGGGTGGAGAGTGAGCCTGCGATGTAGCGGCAAGCGATGTGGGCGCTGCCGGCCCGGGGCCGGCAGCGCTCATCAGTGAAGTTGTAGTTGTCTGATAAAAGTGGAGGATTGATGAAGTCGAGTAAGTGGATTTACGTGTTGGTAGTGATTGCCTGTCTGGCGCTGGTGTTGGCTGCCTGTGGCGGTTCGGACGAGGCTGAGCCGGCCGGCAACGGCGCTGCAACCAGCAGCGGCAGCAGCGATGGTGGCGAAACCGGAGGCGACGAAGTGGCTGCCGGTGATCCGGCGCGCGGCAAAGAGCAATTTGACATGGTGTGCATTGCCTGCCATGGGGCCGGTGGAGTTGGCGTCGAAGGTCTGGGAAAGCCCTTCACAACCAGCGACTTTGTGCGATCCCAGAGCGATGCTGAACTACTGGCCTTTGTCAAAGTTGGCCGCCCAATTGGAGATCCTGCGAACACGACCGGAGTAGACATGCCGCCAAAGGGTGGCAATCCCGCGTTAACCGATGCGGACTTGCTCGACATTATCGCCTATATTCGCACCGTTCAGGAGTAAAGCTTCAAGCCGGTTGGGCGTCGCCGCTTTTCGGATGTGTTGCGGAGAAACTGGAGTTGACGGGAATGCTCACCGACGAGCCATTGTCAGCCATGATCATCTTCGACGTGCTGCAACGCTGGCCCGAGACGGTTGCCGTTTTTAACAAGCACAGAATGGGCTGCGTTGGCTGCGCGGTGGCTCCCTTTTTCACCATTGCGGACGCGGCGACAATCTACCGCATTCCACTTGATACTTTCGCCGCCGAGCTGGAGCAGGCGATTAAGGCCGGTTCTCAGTCAGCCTGACGGAATCGCTCTGCCCCGGCAAGTGAAACGAACCCCGTAAGTCTACTGTTAGGCTTACGGGGTTCGTCCTACCTGCACGGTTGGAGAAAATTCGCTTATGATGGACTACTTGTACAATTCCGATATCAACAACCTGATTCCACAAACACCCGCCGACAGCATTGTCAGCCGCTCACTGATGAAGGAGACAGCCATGAATGTGACGCTGTTCTCCTTTGCGCCGGGTGAAGAACTCAGCGAGCACACGGCCACCCGGCCGGCAATTTTGCACTTCCTGGCCGGCAAGGCGCGCCTGACGCTTGGCGAGGACGTATTCGAGGTTGGCGCGGGTGCATGGGCGCACATGCCCCCTAACCTGCCGCACGCCATCAAGGCCGAGACGGAGGTCCGTCTGATCCTATATCTGTATGGTCCCTGATTCTGCCGTGGCGCCCTGGGCTTGCGCAGGATACTGCCACTTGAGCACCCTCGTGGGTTGAGACGCCGGCCTTATGGCGATCACGTACCCATCAAGAGGGCGTCATACGCTTCTCTCCGGCGAATGAGCCGCCGGCTATCCCCTGCGACTAACACCTCCGCCGGCCTCAACTGGCCATTGTAGTTCGAACTCATCGCAAACCCATACGCTCCGGCCTGCGTGATCGCTAAGAGGTCGCCGGGAGCCAGTGGCGGAAGCCGGCATTCTGTCGCCAGGGTGTCTCCCGTCTCACAGATTGGTCCCACGACATCATAGAGTTCCCCTGGGGCGCCTGTTGGCTGAATGACCGGCAGGATTGGGTGGCGCGCGCCATAGAGAGCAGGTCGCAGAAAGACGTTCATGCCGGCGTCCACCACAGCGAAGCGCCTGTTTCGTTGCTCTTTCACGTAGAGGACGCGGGTCAACAGCAGGCCGGCCGGGGCGCAAATGGCCCTCCCCGGCTCCACGACCGCGCGCAAACCCGCGCCGGCCACCTGGGTGACAATCGCCTGCAGCCATTCAGCCGGCTCAGGCGCCATCTCGCCCTGATAACTGACACCCAGTCCACCGCCGGCATCCAGATACTCCAACCTGCCGCCGCGCGCGGCAAATTGTCCTGCCAGGGCTGCCGCCCCCTCTATGGCCCGCGCATACGGCTCTAACGACGTGATTTGTGAGCCGATGTGCACCGCGATTCCCACTGGCCGCAACCAGGGATGTTCCGCCGCCCACAGGAGCATGCCTAAAGCCGTTTCCGGATCCACACCGAACTTGTGTTCCCGGCCGCCCGTGCTGATGTGGGCATGGGTGACAGCCGCCACATCCGGATTGAGTCGCACACCGACGTTGGCCGGCTTGCGCTGTTGTTCCGCCAGCCGGCCGAGCAGGCGCAATTCCTGTTCAGATTCAACGTGAACGGCGCGGATGCCGGCATTCAGGGCTGCGAGCAGTTCGCTTTCTGTTTTGCCCACGCCGGAATAGATGATGCGTTGGGGTGGAAAGCCGGCATGTAGCGCCAGGAACAGTTCCCCGCCGCTGGTGACGTCCGCGCCCAACCCGGCATCTGCCAGCAATCGCAAGAGGTGTGGACTGTTGTTGGCCTTGATCGCAAAGCAGACCATTGAGCCTGCGGGGGCGGCGCTCAGGAAAGCGCCGGCCCGAGCCAACAATGTGGATTGCATATACACGTAGACCGGCGTGCCTACCTCGTCCGCAATTGCGGGTAAAGGCACGCCCTCCGCCTGCAACACACCTCGCCGGTACGCCGGCTGTTCCGTTGGCGACATCATATCCCAGCAACTAATCCCGCTGTTTTCAGGCCGCATCCTGTGATTGGCGGCATTGCGCGCAAAGCCCGTAGAACTCGACCATATGGCTGTGAATCTGGAAATCTAAGCGCCGGCTCAACACCTCGCCGATCTCCTGCACAACGCACTCGTCAAATTCGATGATGCGGTTGCACAGTGAACAGATCAGGTGATGATGATGGCCGTCTTCGATCAGCACATAGTGAGCCGCCCCTGTACCTTGATAAATTGGCTGGGCCAGTCCCAGTTGTTGCAAGATCTCCAGCGTGCGGTAGACGGTCATCCGGCCGATGCCGGGCGCTTCCTCGCGCACCCGTGCGGCAAGCTCATCGGCGGTGAGATGTCCGCCGGAACGAGCCAGGACGTGCAAGATGATGTTGCGCGCCGGGGTGATCCGGTAGCCCTGCTTTTTCATGCGCTCTTGCAGCGCCAAGACTCTCTGGCCGGCCGACTCCAGGTCGCTCATCGAATCCTCTTCCGCAGCATACCGCGGGATGGGGACGACACGAAAGCGACGACAAACACCAGCGTTGCCGCCAACACGACGGCCGGCCCGGAGGCGATATCCAGGTAGAATGAGCTGTAAAGGCCGGCCATACCTGAAAGCGCACCTATAATGGCGGCCACGAACATCAGCGCCGGCAAGCGCCGGGTCCACAGCGAGGCGGCCGCCGCGGGAGTGACCAGCATGGCCATCATCAGCGCAATGCCGACAACCTGCAGTGAAATCACGACTGTCAGTGCTACCAGAATCAGTAGCAGGTAGCGCAGAAAGGTCGCCGGAAGTCGCAGCGTTTCGGCCAACAGCGGATCAAACGAAATGACCAGGAACTCCTTATAGAAAAGGAAGATGATCAGCAATACCACACCGCTCAGCAGGCCGATGTACAGCAGGTCAGTCGGGGAGACGCCCAACAAGTTACCAAACAAGAAATGAGCCAGGTCAACGGTATAGTTGTCGCCGGCCGAGAGCAAGGCTACGCCCAGGGCAAACAAGCCGGCAAAGACGATGCCGATGGCCGTGTCTTCCTTGATGGCAGACCGTTCCGTGATGTAGCCAATACCGATTGCCGTGAGCACGCCGAAGATCAGCGCCCCGATTGCCAGGGGCCAGCCAATCAGAAAGGCGATAGCCACCCCAGGCAAGATAGTGTGCGCCAGCGCGTCGCCGAAAAACGCCATTCCACTTAACACAATGTACGCCCCCAGGACTGCACAGACCGTGCCAACGATGATCGCTGAGGCCAGCGCTCGAACGAAGAAGGAGTATTGCAGCGGCTCAAGAACCCAATCAAGCATGTCGAATGCGGCAGGTCCGGGCGAACATCACGGCTAACAGTGTGTGTCCGTCAGGACTACGCCCGGCGCGTCGCCCAACTGGTGGAGTTGGGCGCCATAGGCCAACAAGAGATTCTGCGGCGTCAATGCCAACTCTGGCACATCAAAGGCCACGATGCTTCGATTCAACAGCAGGACGCGATCGAAGTGCTCCGTCGCCAGGTTCAGGTCATGGGTGGCGACCAGCACCGTCACGTGATCGCCGCGCAATCGGTCGAGGATCTCCACCATCTTTCCCTGACTGGGGATATCCAGACCAGCTAGTGGCTCATCAAGCAGCAGGACTTCCGCTTCTTGCGCGAGGGCGCGGGCAATAAAGACGCGCTGCAACTGACCACCCGATAGCTCTCCAATCTGTCTCCGGCCCAGATGGACAGCATCAACCGCTTCCAGGCTACGGCGAACGTGGTCCCAATCGCGCTTGCGCGGCCAACGAAAGAGGCCAATCTGACCGATCCGGCCCATCATCACCACGTCTTCCACGTTTACGGGAAAGTTACGATCAATCTGCTGCGCCTGAGGCACATATCCGATGCAAATATGCCCGGCAGGGCCGTGGCCATAGACATCTATTCGACCCTCGCTCGGTTTCAACGTCCCGGCAATAAGCTTGAGCAGCGTGCTCTTGCCGGCTCCATTCGGCCCGACCACCGCCACGCGCTCACCGGCATTGATCCGGACCGAGATGCCGGTCAGCGCCCTTTCCGGTGTGCCGTTCCGGCCCGGATATGCCAACGATATATCTACCAGTTCAATCGTCGGTGAAGCCGGTTCGTGTTCGACTCCGCGATGAGCTACGCGGGCGACAAAATCAGTCAATGTTTTTGGGACTCCTCGGTAAGCACGGGTTGAGATTTTGTATCAAGTATAGCATGATAAGTGGGCGCTACAAGGCGGGCAGCAGAGCGGCGGCTACCGCGTAATTGGTATCCCTTCCACCAAACTCTATGATACAATCTGCCCATGCCCGAGGAGATGCCGACACTGAACAATCGCTACAAGCTGCTGGCGCGCGCCGGCAGCGGGGGAATGGCGACTGTCTACAAGGCGCAGGACCTGATGCTGGGCCGGCTGGTGGCAGTCAAGATTCTGCACCCGGCAATGACGCACGATGAAGCCTTCTTGCGTCGCTTCCAGCGAGAAGCGCGAGCGGCGGCCAATCTCTCGCACCCAAACATCGTCACCGTGCACGATATCGGTCACGATCAGTCCATGGGCGGCGAACAGCACTATATCGTGATGGAGTACATCAACGGGCGCACCTTGAAACAGCTGATGCGGGAAGATATGGCGCGGGACGGGCGGCCGTTGTCAATTGCGCGTTCGCTGGATCTGATGATCCAGATTTGCGCCGGCATTGGCTACGCGCATCGCGCCAACCTCGTTCACTGTGACGTAAAGCCACAGAACGTAATGGTAACGCCCGATGATCGCGTCAAGGTGACCGACTTTGGGATTGCGCGGGCGATGAGTCAGAACAGCATGGTAGAGGCCAGCCTCCTCTGGGGCACTCCGCACTACTTCTCTCCGGAGCAGGCCGCCGGAAAGATACCCACGCCGGCTTCGGATGTCTATGCCCTGGGGGTCATATTCTTTGAAATGCTCACCGGCCGGCTGCCCTTTGAGGCGGAGTCGTTGCCTGGGCTTGCGCTCAAGCACTTGAACGAGCCTCCTCCGCTGGTGACATCGTTCAACCCAATGGTTCCACCCCAGTTGGAACGCATCATCATGAAGGTGTTGGACAAGGAACCAAACGGCCGCTATCGCACAGCCGGCCAAATGGAGAGTATCCTGCGCAGCTATCGCGAAGGCAGCGAGGAGAATACCGGCCCAGTTGCCGTGCCGCTGGCCGTGGTAGCAGGGAGCGGCGTCATTGAAGGGGCCGCGGCGCTCAGCAATCCGGCTGTCGCAGCGCCGGTAGATCAGGCTGCGACCCAAGCTGCGCCGGACATGAACGAGCGCAGAACGATGGTGATGCGGCGACACACTGCGGCCAGACCGGTCACATGGCCGGGTGCTGTTGAGGCGCCGGAACCCATTACGGCATATATAGAGCCTGCGGGAGCTGATCCGGCGACCATCCTACTCGGGCTGCTGGCGATCATCCTGCTACTTGGACTCATTCCACTCTGGTACCTGGTATTCCTGGCCTGGACCGGCTGAACGATAGTCACGCCGACCTTGCTGAGCTACCCGGCCCGGCACACGTTGTGCCAAAGATCAGAGGGGCGCCGTTCTCATAAATCTCCCCCAATTGCAAGAAATACATTATAAAGCGCGGCAGCGGAGCGGGCGCACTCGCATTGTCCCCCCCTTTTTGCTATACTGGCTCTGCATGAAAGGTCTAATGGAATACCATGGAGACGCGGCGTGAATTCGACAAGATTGACGCGCTATTCTGTTTACTTACTGATCCTGGTCGCTGTGATTGCGATTGTGTGGAGCTATAACACGTCGGCGCCGGCGACCGAAGAGCTTTCGTTAAGCGAACTCGTCCGGCAGATTGACGAGGGGCAGGTTTCAGAGTTGAGCGTGGCTGGCGACGGCCGCGAGGTGACCGTCACCTACACAGATCCGGGGACCATGCCCGGCCAGACGCAGCTCAGCGGCACTTCTTCCATCCAGGAAGAGTTATTGCTGCTCGGTCTGACGGAAGAAGCTCTGGCAACGATCAATATCGTGAACGAAACGCCCAGCCAGTTGGGGAGTTGGCTGAGTCTGATTGGCATCTTCCTGCCGGCGTTGATCATCATCGCTTTCATTTACTTCATTTTCCGCCAGGCCCAGGGAACGAATAACCAGGCGATGTCCTTCGGCAAGAGCCGGGCGCGGATGTTCACCGGCGATCATCCGACGGTGTCGTTCGAGGATGTCGCCGGCTGCGATGAAGCCAAAGAAGAGCTGCGCGAGGTTGTGGAGTTCCTGAAGGAGCCGGAAAAGTTCGTCAGCTTCGGCGCGCGCATCCCCAAAGGCGTGCTGCTGGTCGGGTCCCCGGGCACGGGCAAGACATTGCTTGCCAAGGCTGTCTCCGGCGAGGCCGGTGTGCCCTTCTTCTCCATTGCCGGCTCCGAGTTCGTGGAGATGTTTGTCGGCGTGGGCGCCAGCCGGGTGCGCGACCTGTTCGAGCAGGCCAAGCGACACAGCCCTTGCATTATCTTCGTGGACGAAATCGACGCAGTCGGCCGGCAGCGTGGAGCCGGCCTTGGCGGCTCTCACGACGAGCGTGAGCAGACATTGAACCAGATCCTGGTCGAGATGGACGGCTTCGGCACGGATACGCACGTGATCATCCTGGCAGCCACGAACCGGCCGGACATTCTCGATCCGGCATTGATGCGGCCCGGGCGCTTTGACCGCCGGGTGGTAATTGACAAGCCGGATATCCGTGGGCGCGAGGCGATTTTTCAGGTGCATTTGCGCGGCAAGCCATTGGCCGCCAATGTGAAGGTGAACACGCTGGCGCGGGCGACGCCCGGCTTTGTTGGGGCTGATATTGAGAATACGGTCAACGAAGCAGCCTTACTGGCGGCCCGGCGCAACAAAAAGAATATCGGTATGTCCGAGTTCCAGGAAGCGATTGAGCGAGTGCAACTTGGCCCCGAGCGTCGCAGCAAGGTAATGACCCAAGGGGAAAAGGAGATCACCGCCTATCACGAGGCCGGGCACGCGCTGGTCAGCCACATGCTGCCGCACGCGCTCGCCGTGCGCAAGGTGACCATTATTCCGCGGGGCATGGCCGGAGGCGTAACCTGGTACATGGATGAAGACCTCTACTTCATGTCCGAGTCCAAGTTCCGGGCGCTCATCGCCAGCGCGCTGGGCGGCCGGATTGCGGAAGAGATCGTTTTTGGCGAAGTCACCACCGGGGCCAGCAGCGATCTGAATCAGTTGACCAAGTTGGCCCGGGCCATGGTCACACAATATGGCATGAGCGAGGTGCTTGGCCCTCGAGTTTATGGCGACAAGCAGGAACTCGTCTTCCTGGGTAGAGAGATCAGTGAACAGCGGGATTATTCAGATCTCATAGCAGAGCAAATTGACCGCGAGGTTCGTCAGATTATTGACGCCGAGTACGCGCGCGCGTATGAAATTATCTCAGTGAATCGGGATAAACTGGAACTTGTCGCCCAGCGGTTGCTTGAGGTGGAGACGCTGGAGGCGGATGAGTTTGCGGCTCTGGTCGAAGGAGGTGAAACCACCCCGACCAGTAGTTCACCGGCGCATCAGCCGGCGCGCGCCGCCGACCAGCAATCGAGCGAAGAGCGGGAAGTCTGGCCGCGACGGCCGAAAATCGACCTGCCGCCGGCTCCTTCCCCGGCCTAACTGCCTGGGATAGCGACCCGCTGCCCGGCGCAATTACCGGTCGCCGTTAGGGATCGTTAGCCTGTCTGCTTCACGGGGTAGCGAAGTGAGTAGGGCCGGCGAAGTAGTGCAGGCAGCCGGAATGGCGACTCCCGCTAGCATCTCATGATCGAAGTCCTGGCCTTCATCAACGACGTTATCCAGGCCACTGCCGTTATCTTTGGATCGGCGGCGATCTTGTATTATATGCGCTCGATGCGTCGCGACCGGGTGACGCGAGCCTTTGTTTCCCTGCTGACCTTTGTGGTCATCGTCTTCCTCACCGAATTGATGGCCAGCCGGACCGCGATCACCCAGTCCGCCGAACCCTGGTTGCGCCTGGGTTGGGTGGGCATAGCGATGGTGCCGGCCGCGCAGTACCACCTGTCGGACGCGCTCATCGTCACCACCGGCTCAATCTCGCGCGGTCGCCGGCTTTTCGTCCGGGTCTGCTACATCACGGGGATCGTCTTCATCGCCCTCGCGGCAGCGACCGGCCTGGTTGTGACCGGCCTGGTTGACTCGCCGCATGCGCCCCACCTGGAGCCGGGGCTCTTGTTTCCCCTCTTTGTCATCTACTTCTGGGGTGTATCGCTGGTGAGCATCTACAATGTCTGGCACGCCCGCAAGCGTTGCCTGACGCGCACGACCCGCCGGCGAATGACCATGATCTTGGCGGCGTTCATGGCGGCTCCGTTGGGCGTATTCCCCTATCTCCAGTTCTCGCGCCAGTTGGAGCTGGGAGAGTCGATCCTGTTCTGGCTATTCACCATTGCGGGCAACCTCGTCGTCGGGCTGATGTTTGCCCTGTTGACCTACTACCTGGCTTATTTTGGGGCCGTGTCGCCGGACCGCGTCGTCCGCGTCCGGCTCTTCAAGTACATGGCTCGCGTGCCCCTAGCAGCCACGATCGTGCTGCTGGTTTACGTGCTCGTTGGGCGCACAAGTTCTCTGCTCGGACTACCCGTTGAAACCGCTCAGGCCTTTGCGATTGTGGCCACGATCATCCTGGTAGAGGGTGCCATCCACATCTTCAAGCGCCCGCTGGAAAGATTGTTCAGCCTGAACAGCGATCCCGAAGTCTGGCGCATTCAGCAATTGAGTGACCGGCTCTTGACCACGCGCGACATGCACCAGTTCCTGGAAAGTGTGCTGATCACGGCCTGCGAATACCTGCGCACGCCGTCGGCCTTTGTGGCCGCGATAACGCCGGAAGGGGCCAAGCTGGAAATGTCCGTTGGAAACCTGGTCATGTTGGAGCCGGTCGAGGGTAAGAATCTGCAGGAGCTGGCCGGTCACCCAACAAACGGTCATGAGGCGCACTCCGAGAACCCGGAGCTAACCACCGTAGAGGACATGCTCATCTGGCAGGGCTACTGGATTCGCACGCTCTACAACC
The DNA here is from genome assembly GCA_964452775.1 of uncultured Ardenticatenaceae bacterium. Taxonomy (GTDB): domain Bacteria; phylum Chloroflexota; class Anaerolineae; order Promineifilales; family Promineifilaceae; genus JACKCB01. The sequence goes on from CAYVQP010000025.1 coordinate 28,558, forward strand.
GGCAAAACGACGCGCTGGTGGGCATTATGGGCGTGGAGGCAAGGGCTTCGGCGCCGGACCTGACGCCGGGAGAGCAGATCGCCTTCGAGCGACTTGCCCGGCAGACCGCCGAAGCGCTGGAAGATCGGATTCTGCAGCAGGAGGTCTTCGCTGCCGTCGAAGGGTTGCTGCCGCAAATCATCGCCATTCAGGAGCGGCGCAGCGCAGCAACCTACAGCGGCGACACGTTGTTGATCGCACCCTTGAGTTCGGTATCTGACCAGCCGCTGGTTGCCGATCCTGATTTCTCGGCGATGGTGCGCGATGCCCTCAGCCATTATTGGGGCGGGCCCAAGCTCTCCAACAGCCCGCTCGTGCGCTTGAAAGTGGTGCAGAAGGCCATGGAGGAGCACGACGGCAATGCCACCCGGGCCATGCGGGCCATCCTGGAACAGGCTATTGACCAGCAGAAGCCGGAAGGCGAACGCAGCATGACCACTGCCGAATGGATTCTGTACAACATCCTGGAACTCAAGTTTGTGCAGGGCCAGCGCGTGCGGGATGTGGCCCGCCGGCTGGCAATGAGCGAGTCCGACCTTTACCGGAAGCAGCGGATAGCGATTGAGAATGTGGCCGGGACCGTTGCTCAGATGGAACGTGATGCGCAATTTGAGCAGAGTGTTGCGCGGGATGCGTTCGAAGCTGAGTATGAAGCATTGCCGGCTGGCGGCGCGCTTGCTTCCACCGGCCAGTTATGATAGCATCTTGGGTACCTGATGGCGGGTGTGGTGTAGTGGTTAACACGTCTGGTTGTGGCCCAGAAGATCATGGGTTCAATTCCCATCACTCGCCCTCTAACACACTCATAGGCGCCTGTAGCTCAATTGGATAGAGTACGTGGCTTCGAACCACGCGGTTGGGGGTTCGAGTCCCTCCGGGCGTATTGCAAGTTCCTTTCGTTAGAACCACCCGTCAGGGTGGTTTTTCTGTTGAGTACTGATCATGGATTTCGTTGGCATCAAGATAGGGCACGCCACTGATAGCGACTGTCACACCGGCTGCACGGTCTTCCTCTGCCCGCCGCAAACGGTGGGCAGCGTTGACGTACGCGGGCCGGCCCCGGGCAGCCGGGAGACCGCGCTTCTGGAACCGGAAAAGCCGGTCACATATGTGAACGCCGTTGTGCTGGCCGGCGGCAGCGCCTTCGGGCTGTCAACGGCGGACGGCGTGATGCGTTACCTGGCGGAGCACGGCATCGGACATCCGACGCCCATCCTGCCCATCCCAATCGTACCGGCTGCCATTGTGTATGACCTGTTTCTGGGTTGGGGCCGCCGCCTGCCGGACTCCGAGATGGGCTACCAGGCTTGTCTGGCAGCCGAGCCAGGCAACAGTGCGCAGGGAAATGTCGGCGCCGGAACGGGCGTCACCGTCGGCAAGTGGGCCGGCTTCCAGGGCATCATGAAAGGTGGATTTGGCCTGGCGCGCTTGCAGGTAGACGACGTAGTGGTGTGCGCCGCAGCGGTCGTCAATGCAGTTGGGGATGTGGTTGACGCAAACGGAGAGGTATTGGCCGGCGCCCGAGGCGACGACGGCCGTTGGGCGGTGGAGCGCGACCCGCTGAGGCGATTCCCGGAACTGCCGCCCGCCATGCTGACCAATACGACCCTGGTGGTGATCGCCACGAACGCCGGGCTAAACAAGGTTGAAGCCAATCGCCTTGCCCAACGCGGCCATGATGCGCTGGCCATCGCCATCCGTCCCGTGCACACGACACACGATGGCGACACGGTTTTCGCGCTGGCCACCGGCCAGCTGCCCGGCGCACATCACGATCTGGTGTCCAATCTGGCGGTTGAAGCCGCTGTCGAGGCGATACGCAACGGCGTGCGCCATGCCGCCACGGTATCCGGCATACCCGGTCTGGCCTCTTGAAGAGAAGTTAATGTCCCCCAGTCCACCACTCCCACGAAGCACGATCAACGCTCTGGGCATCGAGACCAGTTATTACTCGGCCGGCGACCCGCAGAATGAGACGATTGTCCTCCTGCATGGCATGTCCACTTCCGGCGACAGTTTCCGTGAGATCATGCATGAGCTGGCTGCCGACTACTATCTGGTCGCGCCGGATTTGCCGGGATTCGGTTACACCGAGGACACGTCGCCTTACATCCTGCCGCACCTGGTCGAATGGCTGGCGGCGCTAGTTGACGCTCTGGACCTGCGCCCGGCACATCTGGTCGGCCACTCCTTCGGCGGTGTTGTCGCTACCGGCTATTCGCTGTCCTATCCTGAGGACGTGCAAAGCCAGGTATTGCTGGCTCCGGCGCTGTTGGTGCCGCAGGACTTTCCCGGCTGGATGCTGCAATTGTCGAAGTATGATTTCTCCCAGTCCGTGATGGAGGCAGGGATCAGCGCCAGCCGGCTCATGTTGCAGCGCCAAATCCGCGCTCCATTCTATGATCCCGAGCGCCTGGACCCGGAGGTGTGGAAAAGGCGGGAAGCTGACTACGCCCGTTCGCGCGCTTCAGGCGCAGCCATGCGCGCCGTAGCCCGTCACAAATTGGTTGCAGAGCTACCCAGGCTGGACCGGCCCAATTGCCTGATTTGGGGCGCAGAGGATCCGGTAGTTGATCCGGCGGGCGCGCAGGCGTTGGCCGGGCTGTTACCCAAAGTCGAATATCACCTGCTCCCTGAATGTGGGCACGCCCCGCAACTCGAGCAGACCGACCAGACCGCCCAGATTGTCCGCCGCTTTCTGCCGCTGTCGGCAATTGGCGGCCCGGGATCATGATGGAACTGCAGCCAAAGAACCTCGTCATCTCCGTCTTTGGTAGCAGCGCTCCCGTGGAGGGAGAGGCTGACTATGAGCAGGCTCGACAACTCGGGGCGCTGCTCGCCGAAGCCGGGTACACGGTGGCAACCGGCGGCTACGTCGGCATTATGGAGGCGACCAGCCGGGGAGCGCTTGAAGGGGGCGGTCATGTGATCGGCGTCATCTGCGACCAGTTGGAGGAGTATCGCCCGCTGGCGGCGAACTCGTGGGTAATCCAAATTATTCGCTACCGCACACTGAGGGAAAGGCTGGTGCATCTGGTAACGCAGAATGAGGGCATGATTGTGCTGCCGGGCGGCATCGGCACGTTGTCAGAGATGGCTCTGGCCTGGAGCCTGGTACAGGTGGGCGAGATTACGCCCCGGCCCTTGATCCTGCTCGGTCCCTTGTGGCGCGAGACGATGGCGACCTTCATCCGCTCCAACTACATCCGCGCCGAGCATGCCGCCCTCATCCGCTATGCCGACCACCCCGCTGAAGCCGTGGCGCTGCTAAGTGCGTCCATTGGGAGCTCTCGTTGATCTTCCTCAAGCTGGGCGGATCGCTAATCACGGACAAGCAGGGCGTGGAAGCGGTCCGGCAGGCTGCGCTTGCCGGGGCGGCGACTGAGATTGCGGCCGCTCTGGCCAGCAGGGCGAGCTTGCAACTGCTGCTCGGCCACGGCAGCGGATCCTTTGGTCACGTGGCCGCTGCCCGGCACGGTACCCGCAGCGGGGTACGGAACATGGATCAATGGCATGGCTTTGCAGAGGTCAGCGCTGCTGCTGCCCGGCTAAACGCGCTGGTCAGAGAGGCTTTGCTCTCGGCCGGCGTCCCGGCGGTGACGCTGCAACCTTCCGCTTCCACAGAGTGCAGGGACGGGAAGATCATTGCCTACGCTTCCTGGCCGGTGCGGCGCGCCCTGGCAGGTGGACTGGTTCCGTTGGTCTATGGTGATGTGGCGTTTGACAGCACACTGGGCGGGACGATTATTTCTACCGAAGAAATAATGGTTCGTTTGGCGGGGGAACTGATGCCCGCCTGGCTCTTGCTGGCCGGCGAGACCCAAGGGGTACTTGATGCCAACGGCGACATTATCCCGCTGATCACTCCGGACAATTTTGCAGCGATCCGGCCGGCGTTGCACGGTTCAGCCGGCACAGATGTCACCGGGGGCATGGCGAGCAAGGTAGCCGGCATGCTGGAGTTGGTCCAGACTCAAATCGGGCTTTCGATTCGCATATTCTCCGGCAGCGAGCCGGGTAATTTGACCGCCGCCCTGATAGAGCCAGGGTCCGTCACCTTTGGAACCGTCATCCGAAACTCCTGAACTCCAGGAAGAGCGGCGAGGTGAGGGCTAGATTCGCCGGCTCAGGTCCGCGATTCGGGCCCTGAGTAGTAAGGTCAGGTCAAGGGCGCGCTGTTCACCCAGCGACTGATAGTGGCGCTTCTTGTAGGCCAGTTCGCTGCACAGGTGATAGAAACGGCGCACGCGCAGGTAGGGGCCGATGCCGGCCGAAAACAGCGTGTTCAGGCGATGCCGGGTGCGCCGGCGCTCCGATTGGGCGCGTTCGTATTGCGTCCTGGTCAGGGTCCCCCAGCCGACCTCCTCGGCCAGGTAACGCTTGATCCACTGCTTCTCCTGCCATACGGACCAGACGATTATCACCGCCAGCAACCATACTCCACCCCAGTCGGTCAGGGGCAGCACCAGGCAAAGTGGGCCAGCAACAACCGAGGCGAGATTGTGCACCGTGTGCAGGAACACCGCCGCTGCCCAGCCCGCAATCGGCGCAATGATCTTGATTGCCGGATGTGGGCTGAAGCGGCCGATCGCCAGCCCCAGGCCGGTCATGGCCGTAAACAGCGAGTGATTCAACCCGAAGATAATAGCCCGCAAGAAGACGAGGCTGCCCCATGCTTCGGCCCCACCTTGCTCGAAAACCTCCACAAAATAGACGATGTTCTCGACAACCGCAAAGCCCATGCCCACCATCGCCCCATAGATAATGCCGTCCAGAAGACTGTCAATCTCATCGCGGTAGAGCAAGAAGATGGCCAACAGCGCCATGCCCTTGACGCTCTCTTCAACGAACGGCGCGATCAGGATTGCGCCGGCGGCGTTGCCCAACTCCTCACCGCCCACCGCATAGAAAGGCAGGCTGCCAACGGCATTTAGAACGAACGCCAGCAGAATGCTCGGAACGGCGCCCCACAGGAAGGTGGCTCCCAAGAGCCACGCCGGCTCTTTTTCGTAGCGATCAAACCAGTAGATGATCGTGATATAGATCAGCGCCGGGATCACCGCTGCCACAATTGAACCGAGCAGTACCATGGCTGGGAGTTCCCCGGCGACCGGCGCTACCAAGAGCGCCGGTCACCCGAAACGACTTACTCCGGCTGGAACATCGGCGCCGTGGCAAAGTCGTTCGCCGTCAGCTCCGGCTGGCTTACGTCCGAAACTGCGAAGGCGCTCAGCCACGTTTCCTGCTGGCCTTCCTCCGGCCAGACCAAGTCCATCACCCGGGTGTGGTTGGTTGCCCCGGCCGGCGCGCCGCCGATGCGCCATTGTTCCGCCGCCGGCATCACATCCCGCACCCGCATGACGCCGGCGCTGGGATAGCCCTCCTGACTCATGACAACTGCCGCATAGCTCCAGGCTTCCGGCGTATCACCCAGGATCGCCTTTGGCACGCGAATGGTGACCTTGCGTTGGCTGCTGTCAGCCAGGACGGTGAACTCGCTTGACTCGGCAATCTGTTCCTGACCGCCGTCAGCCGTCGGCGCGAATATGCCGGATTCCCACCCTTCGACGGTGATCGCGTAGTCCCAGGCATATTCGGGATCGAAAGAGATATTGCGGCCCGGCAACATGGCCCTTCCTCCCTCGCCGTCGCCGTCCTGATCAATGTAGATGTCAAAGGTCTGCAGCGATAGTCCGTTTCCACCTCCCCACGGATTGTCTACCGGGCCATCCATGGTGAAGCGGAAGACGATGTTCTCCTCATCGTAGCCTACCTGGAAGTCTACGACATCGAAGTTGCCGTTGCTGAAGACGGCATCGGTCGGATAAGTGTAGTTTCCCGGACCATGATCATCCCCGGTGGGATCGGTCACATCCAGCACAATGGTGGTGGTCCCCAGGTCGGGCACGCTCAGCGATGCCGGGCCGGTTCCGGGCAGTTGTTCTGCATCAACCATCGTAGTCTCGCCGTTTGCCTCCACCGGCTGGCTGAGGTAGACACGCAGGGTAATGTTATCACCTATGTCCGGCCTTCCCAGCGCTTCCAATGGCAAGGCCAGTTCTATGACGTCATCCTTGCCGGCGATTTCCACAGCCGGCATTCCTTCTGCGCTCCACACATCATCTTGCAGCGTCTGAATTGCGGCTTCGAGGGCGCCGGACTCCTCGTTGCGGATAACCTGTACCAGGCGATTGGCCGGGAAGCCCAGCGGATTCCCGCCGCTGCTGAAATCTGCTGTCGGATCGCTGCCGGGTACCCCGAGGAAGATATCTACGTTGTCCTCGGCCAAGAGCTCCTCCCAATTGCCCGTCAGGTTAAGCATCAAGTAAAGTTTCTTCGCGTCGAAACCATAGGCGAGAAGTTCGAAGGTCTGCTGCCCTGAAGCCATTACGCCGCCGGAAGCGAGATAAACACCGGCAGGCTCCCAATCATCTGATCCGATTAGCCCGTCAATCGTGGGCGAAATCAGGCCGGTAGATGCCTTGTCCGCGGCGACGGCCTGCTGGGGAATGACCGGGATGTCCAGGAAAGCCGGCGGCTCCTCGCCGAGCGCCAGATAGACCTGGCGCAAAGTGTCGCGGAACTGCTGGTCAAATATGTCGTCGTTGCCGGAGTTCTGGTCGGCTCCGTACCACCAGAACCAGTCCGACCCTTCCGCGATGTACATCAGCTCCTGCGCCCTGGCCAGCGACTCCGCATCCGTCTCACGGATGCCCTGCTCATACTTGAGCAGCACGTCCCGCGTCTCGGCCAGATAGTCCCAGGCGCGATTCTCTTCCTCCTCGCCAATCCAGGTGGAGAAGTCATGATTGATCCACGAGCCGGCCCAGAGGTCCTCAATCATCGGCTGTTCCGGGGCGATCTCCAGGAACTCGCTCGGCGTCACCGTCTGGATCAGTGGGTCGTCGCTCAGCAGCTGGTACAGCGTGTTCAGGAACTCCTTGCCGTCGTTCTCGTAATGCTCCCAGGCGTTTTCGCCATCCAGGATAACGGAAACCAAGAACGGGCCTTCCTCGCCGCTTGCCTGAAGCTGCTCGCGGATATCATGAATGCGGTTCACAAAATCCTGCGCCGCTGCAGGTCCGGGCAAGCCGGAATAGGTGAATCCAACCTTGTCAGAGATGACCACGTCCCGGAAGACAACGGCCACGGGATCGCCGATGCCGCCCTGCACATAGTAGGGCCGGTAGAGCTGCTCAGCCTCCTGCACGACATCGTTGGTGTCACGAGTAAAGCTGTCAAAGCCGAGGCTGTTCGCCAATACGCCTTCGTCGGTGGCCATCCAGCGGATGCCGTTGGCAGCCACCATGCTCACGATCTCCTGCGCGACAGAGCCTTCAGCCGGCCACATGCCCTGCGGCGGCCGGCCAAAGTGTTCCTCATACAGCTGGACGCCCAACTCCACCTGACGCTGAGCATCTCCACCATGCTGGAAGGTGTTCTCCGGCAGTTCGATGCCGGGCAACGCTTCGGTCGCCAGGTCAGTACTGACCAGCAGGGGCAGGATCGGGTGGGCGAACGGTGTCATGGTGATTTCAATCTGCCCGGCATCCTGCAGCGCCAGATGCGTCGGGATGACTTCCCCAATCAGGCGCAGATGCTCGGCGAGCACGACCGCCTTGTCTTCTTCACTGTAGCCGGAACCTTTGGCAACCAGTGCAGCCAACGGCTCTTCAGCCAACCACTCCGGGTCCGTCCAGGCCAGATTGAAGAGCAGTTGCAGGTCGCGGTAGTCGGCTTCCTCAAAGGTTGCCAGCGGATCTTCGGCCGCATCCCGCTTTACGAGCAGCTCCTGGTAGCGAGGAAAACGCTCGATGATCTTACGGTTGGTATCGAAGAAGCGATCCAGGATGAATTGCTTCTGCTCGTCAGTCAGCTCATCGGCCGGTATCTCAGTGTGCACCCAATAGAGATCCTTCGCTCCGGCTTCCAGGTCGTCCAACTGCCGGATGAGGCTGGGCGTCAGGTTAAATGTGGCGTGGATGTCCGGATATTGTTCCAGCATGGCCGCCATGTCCACATAATCCTTGGCGGCGTGCATACGTACCCAGGGCCGGACATAGACATTGGTCTCTGGATCCTTGAAATACACCGGCTGATGCTGGTGCCAGATGATTGAGAGGTAGATTGGCTGCGCATCAGCTGTCTCTGCTTCGTCGCCGCTTGACGCTTCTCCAACAGGTTCTGTCGCTTCCGGCGCCGGCGCAGTCGGCGTGGGGTCCTCCTCCTGCGAACACGCAACGCTGAACACAAACAAGACGAGTGCGAAAAACAGAACGCGATTTATACGCATGGTCTTACCTCTGGAATATTCGCGAATTAGTGGATGCCCAGCAGCGCAAAGAGTTTATCCTCGTATTCGTCTCCAATCAGAGCAGCCACGACGGCCCCGACAAGAAATGCCGCCAGCACACCCGACCGCGACAGCATACCGATCAGCAGCGCCGGGATCAAATTAGTGAAGATGGGATTGACAGCAATAGTGATCTCACCCTCCTCACTTTTCTGGTACAAACGCAGTTGGGGAGCGGTTTGGCCCAGCATCTGTTCCCGCATCCGGTAGCCAACCAGATTGCCGGCCAGCGCAGCCGGGACCACGAATATGAGCTTGAGGAACAGGCGAATCAGGAACATGAGCAACTCTCTCCCGTAGGTCGAAACTGGTTTTCGCTACTCGAGTGAGCACGAATGGCCTAAATGGCTTTGAGAGAAGTATATCCGAAATCGAGGAGGGCGGGGATTTGTGGAAGGAAAAGAATAGGAGCAGCCCCGGCCTTTTGAGCCGGTAACTGCTCCGAAACGATTATTCAGTTTGGTGAGCGCTAAGGTTTACGCCCAGTTGTTGTACTCGGCCAGCGTATAGTTGGCATTGGCCTTCATCTGTACGATGATACCGCCCACTACCAGCAACACGAACAGCAAGGTGACCAGGAACGATCCATTCAGTATGGCCTGAATGGGATTATTGAGGAGGGACAGCAGGTCTACCTTATCTACGCCCACTGCCAAAGTGGCCGCGATTGCTGCCGCACCTCCTATGGCGGTAGCCGCAATGATGACGTACTTGGCCAGGTTGAAGCGCAGAGTGACCACAATCATCACCACTGCCAGGACGATGCCCACCAGCCAGGTGATGAATCCGGGATCGCTAATGAACAGGCCCATTAGAGCCACGCCCAGGCCATAGCCCAACGAACCGGCGATTACCGCGACGGCGAAGATGTAGAACAGATATGAAAGCAGTGCAAAGACCGCGCCCACAATGAACCCAACTACCCAACTAGTGACCGTGGCCAGAAAAGCCTCGCCAAATAACATCTGCATGGACTGTGCGCCGAGGGCGAGGCCAAAGAAGAAGCCCCAGATTGGCAGCAACACCAGGAACAGCTTGTATCCACCAAAGGTAATGGCCAGGCCCACCAGCAGGGCGATCAGCGTGGCGCAAAGCAACTCGAAACTCATTTTGAAACCTCCTACTCAACCATTAGGACACAATAAACTGCAACCATTCTCTCACGTATGCGGTTGCACCTGATATGTACAACACCGGCAAGAGTGAAAGGAATCGCTAGTTGCTCGAAAAGGTGCATTTTCGGCCGATATTGGCTTCTGCGCGCCGGCAAATTTGGCCGGCGCACCATGGCGGAATTGAGCCCAATCAGGAGAAGTTGACTACCGATTGCCTGTCTGTATAATGGTTGACAGTGGCTTTGCATGCCCGGCGTTACAATTTGTGCGGGCGATCCAACGTCCAATAACTGAATAACCATACTGACATTGACGGAGACAAGTACACCGGTAGGAATTCACAGAGAGTCTGCGTAAGCTGCGAGCAGGCATTCCGGCGGTCGAAATCCCCTCCCGAGTAGTCCGGCGAGAAAGCGCATTAGCCGCATTAGCCGGGCCGGGCGCGCCCGTTAACGCGCAGCTGAGCTTGCGGCTGCGGATGCCGCCCGCAAGGAAGCCAGGTGGCACCACGATCCCCCCTCGTCCTGGAAACGAGGGGGGATTTATCGTTTAGCCGGCTGATAGCACAGCCCGATCTGGCGCGAGGTGACCATGTTAGACATTAACCTGATTAGACAACAGCCCGAATGGGTCAAAGAGCAGATCGCAAAGCTCAACGACCGGGCGCCAATTGACGAGATACTGGAGGCCGATACCCGCCGGCGCGAAATCATTCAAGAAGTGGAAAGGCTTCGCCAGCAGCGCAACGAAGCGTCAAAGCAAATTGGGTTGTGGATGGGATCGCTCAAAAAGGTGGAGGGTGATCTGCAGCGCGCCGCAACCGGCGAGGCAGCGGACGCCCTGCGCGCTCAGCTCGCCAGCCTACAATTCAACGCCGATGAAGCCAAGGACAATGTGCGCGAAATCGGCGAAGCGATCAGCCGGCTGGACGACGAGCTGCGCCAGGTCGAACAGCGACGGGATGAGCTGATGCTCTGGGTGCCCAACATTCCGCATGAAAGCGTGCCGATTGGGCCGGATGATAGCCACAATATCATTCACGAAGTGCGCGGCGCCCCGGAACCCCAATTCGACTTTGAGCCCAAACCGCACTGGGAGTTGGGGCCGGAACTGGGCATCATTGACTTCGAGCGCGGGGTGAAGCTGAGCGGCAGCCGCTTCTACATCCTGTTTGGCTGGGGCGCGCGACTTCAACGCGCATTGATCCAGTTCATGCTGGATTTTCACGTGCAGAAGCATGGACACACCGAGGTCTATCCGCCGTTCATGACCCGTTCGGACATGTTTGTCGGCGCGGGCCAGCTGCCGAAGTTCGCCGAGAACATTTACCACGACGCGGAAGAGGATTTCATGTGGTTGGGCACGGCCGAGATTGCGCTGACCAATCTGCATCGCGATGAGATCTTGGCGGAAAGCGATCTTTCGCTAAACTATGTCGCCTACACGCCCTGCTTCCGGCGAGAAAAGATGAGCGCCGGCCGGGATGTGCGCGGCATCAAGCGCGGCCATCAGTTCGACAAGGTGGAAATGTACAAGTTCACCACGCCGGAGAACAGTTATGCCGCGCTCGACCAGCTTGTGCAGGAGGCCGCCGATATCTGCGACGCCTTAGGATTGCGTTATCGAGTTGTCGAAATGTGCACCGGCGATTTGGGCTTCGCCGCTACGAAGAAGTATGATCTCGAATGTTGGGCTGCCGGCTGCGGCGAATGGTTGGAAATCAGCTCGTGCAGCAACTGTGAGGCATTTCAGGCCCGGCGCGCGAACATCCGCTATCGCCCAGCGGATGGCGGGAAGGTTGCGTATGTGCACACCCTCAATGGCAGCGGCCTGGCTCTACCACGAGTGATGATTGCCATTTTGGAGAATAATCAGCAGGCCGACGGATCAATCCGCATCCCGCCGGTCCTACGTCCCTATCTGGGTGGTCAAGAGTTGATCAGCGCGAACCGTCCGTAGCGGCGCAGCAGATCCCTCGAATTGTTCGGCAGCCGTGGCTGCCGCGGACCGCCATCTCTTAGAGGAGTGTTCTTGTAAATGAATAAATATCTGAAAGGCTTGCACTGGCTTTTCTTCATTGTGATTGCCCTGGCGATCGCCGCATGCAGGCAGGCCGAACCTACCCCGACCGTTGCGCTGGCCGAGGCGACAGCGGTAGCTACCTCCACGCAGACGCCATTGCCGCCGACCGCGCCGCCAACTGCGCCGCCGACCGAGACAATGGCGCCTGATACGGCGACCCCGCCGCCCAGCCCGACGTCGCCCCCGACCCAGACGTTTACTCCGGCGGCGACTGGCATCCCCGAGCTGGTTGTGCGGGTGGTTGACGCGGATAGCGGCGCGCCGGTTCCGGAAGCGACCGTGGCCATCTTTGTTGACGCGCTCAATCTATCAGTCACCCAGCAGACCGGCGAAGATGGACTGGCCCGTTTCCCAAACCTTGCGCCGGGCGTCTACCCGGTCACCGCGTCGGCAGTGACCTATGAGGAGGCCGCTCCTGTGGAGTTTCAGGTGGCCGGCGGCGAAAATCTGCTTGACTTCCCGTTGCAGCGCATGCCGCCGCCGGTGGTGTTTGCCATTGCGGATGCCGGACGTACAAACCTGCGCACCGGCCCTGGCGGCGAATTCGCAATCATCCGCAAGATCGAGTTTGGTGAGCAGGTAGAGGTAATCGGGCGCACACGTGATCAGGAGTGGCTGCTTGTCCGCACAAACGATGGGTTAGAGGGCTGGGTCGCCGCAGACTTTATGAGCGCCGATCAGCCGGTTGAGCTGGTATTCGTCGCCACCGCCCAGCCTACAGCGACGCCAACGCCGCTGCCGGCCATCACCGGCACGGTAGTCGCCGACGCCAACATGCGCGACCGGCCCACTACCGATGGTTCTGTTGTGGCCGAGTTGCCGGCGGGCGCGATTGTGCAGGTGCTCTACCGGACAGAAGATAGCAACTGGTTGCTGGTCCGAACGGATACCGGGCTGGAAGCCTGGCTGTTTGCTGCCAGCCTGCAATTGGACCGGCCCGTGGGTGACGTGGCCCTGTATGTGCCCACGCCGATACCCTCCCCAACCCTCGATCCAAGCGTCACGCCTCCTACTCCCACGCCGCCGCCGCCTCCGACACGCACGCCGGCGCCGACCCTTGTGCCGGGCACCGTTCCCACGCGCGCTCCGTTCAACGGCTTCTGGTGGCGCGATGACGCGATCAAGATGGATGCCAGCGTGGTCATGTTGGGCGGATTGCTGGATATCATGTTTGCCAGCGGAACGAATGCCCTGGACTGCGAGCTGTTTGTCCAGCACTACAACACCATCGTCAGCAGCCCAATCTACACAGATGTTCATGAAGATTGGCGCGGTATGTATGGGTTGTATGAATCAGCTCAGCTGGAGGTGCTCGCCAAGAACGCCAGCATACTCGACTCTTGCGACGATCTCGGGGTGATTTCAGAACTGAACTACAGCCTGGCGCGAGACGCAGTCAACTTCGCCCACGACTACCTGGTTGCCGCCATCCAGCAAGCGGATGATCTAATTGCCGCCGGCCCGGGCGGGTAAGCGCCTGCCGGATTAGCGGCCTGGTTGAGTGAACAGGGCGGACAAAAGGTCCGCCCTGTTCATTGTCAAAAGCGTTATCGCGTTGTCTGGCTCACGGATAGGGCAATCGGCAGGTAGGTCGGCAGCGCCGGAACGGACCGCAAGTGCAGCACCTGGCCTTGCACAAGGTCAGTTGCGTACAACTCGCCCGCTGAATCAACACCGAGCGAGCTAATTGCACGCAAACTGCTGCCGCCAACATATTGCCGTACCCATGTCCCGGCCGGCCCCTCGCGCAATCGCCACAATTTCCCGCCACAGGCATCAGTAAACAAGTAGTCGCCGGCCATGTCTGCGAATTGCGTCCCCCGGTAGACGTAGCCGCCGATAATCGCGCAACCCTCCTCAGGATTGGGGTATGTCGCGATGGGATCGGTAAGGTCCGCGCCGGGATCGCAATATTCCGGCCGATAGTTTTGGGAACCTTCGCGACAGGGCCAGCCGAAGTTCAGTCCAGCAGGTGCGCCCGATGCAAGGAAGTTGACCTCCTCAGCGGACGCACCGCCAACATCACCGATGAACAGGTCGCCGGTCAGGGCATCGAAGCTAAAGCGCCAGGTATTGCGCAGGCCCATGAGCCAGATCTCGTCGCGGATTTCCGGGTCAGCCACGAAGGGATTGTCCGGCGGAATCGCATAAGGAAAGGTGCTGTCCACATCCAGCCTGATGATTTTGCCGAGCAGATTGCTGCCGTCCTGCGCGTTGGGAAGACTGCTCATCCCGCCGCCTTCCCCAATGGATGCATACAGGTTTCCGTCCTGCCCAAAATGGAGGTCGCCGCCGTTATGCGTGCCGCTCGGCTTCGGTTCCAGCAGGATTCTCGCTTCGCTGGCGGGATTCGCCTTGTTGGGATCGCCGGCAAATACGCTGAAGCGCGAAATGATCAGGCTGTCGTCAGCGGCGGTGTAACTGACAATAAAGTAACCGTTCTGAGGGTAGTTGGGGTAAAATGCCAGTCCAAGCAAGCCCTGCTCCGGCGAAGCATCGTAGACCCGGTCGCGGATATCCAGAAACGGCTCCTCCAACAGCGCGCCATCCAAACCAACGATGCGGACAATGCCGGGCCGTTCGATAATGAACAGGCGGCTGTCGCCGGCGTTGACCACCCCAACCGGCTGCTCGAAGCCGGTCGCAAAGGGTTCGTATTCGACGAGATAGGTCAGGGCCGGCGCTGGGGCGACTTGCTGACTTATCTCCCCGCCATGAGCAGAGAGTACCCAGAGCGGCAGGCCGCAACATGCAAGGAGGAGAAGTTTGGTGATCCGCTTCATGGCCGGCTGGAGTTACAGACAGATCGTTCAGCCGGTCAATAAGGATTCATAAACGCGAATCAGGCGTTGGGCAATAATCGGCCAGGAGAACTGCTGAGCATGATAGTAGGCCTGCCGGCCCAATCGCTCAGGGCAGGACTCCTCAACCAGCAACTGGTAGATTTTCTCCGCCAGCGCCTCGGGGTCGCGGCAGGGGACGTGGAAGCCGGTTTCGCCATCGCGGACGACAAATGCCAGCCCGCCGACCTCAGACGCGATCACCGGCGTACCCATCGCCATCGCCTCAAGGGCCACCAGGCCGAAGCTCTCATAGTGCGATGGCATCACAACCATTTCGGCGGCGGCGTAATAGTAGGGCAAGGTGTCCTGATCTTTGGAACCCAGAAAGGCGACGTTGTCTTTGATGCCCAGCTCGTGTCGCAGCGCCTGCAATCGCGCCATTTCAGCATCGGGATCGTCGCTCCAGGGGTCGCCGCCTACGATTGAGACGGAGATGTTACCGGCAATCTCGGGTCGCTGGTTGCCAATCAAGGCGATGGCGCAGAGCAGCGTGTCAATGCCCTTCAGCGGCTCGATTCGCCCGACATAGAGGATGTTGTTATCGTGCGCCGGGATGCCCAGGCGAGCCTTTGCCCGCTCCTTTGAAATTGGGTGAAAGCGATCCAAGTCTACGCCCGGTGGAATAGTCACGATCTTGCCCGCGTCAGCGCCGTAGAGCCAGGTCAACTGGGCCTCTTCTGCCGGTGTGGCGGCAACGATAACGTCTACGACCTTCATCACATGGCTTTCACCGGCGATCCGTTCCGCGCCGGCTCGCTGGCTGTCGTCCAGGGCGATACGATTCTTCATGTGGCCCAGGGTGTGGAACATCTGCACGATGGGCACCTCTCCGCCCCAGGCGGCCCGCAGCCGTTCGGCTACCAGACCGGACAGCCAGTAATGGCTGTGGATCAGGTCATACTGAATCCCCTCAGCGGCGGCAAAGGCCAGCACGCCCTCAACAAACTCATCCAGGTAGTCGCCAACCTCGGCCAACGGAATTGGGCGTTCCGGGCCGGCCGGAATGTGTATTACTCGCCCGCCATAACCCAGGTCATGTTTGATGCGCGGCTGGCAATCATCTTGCGAGCGGGTGAAGACATCTACGGCTATCCCCTGCCGGCCAAGCTCGCGGCTGGAATCCCGGACATAGACGTTCATGCCGCCGGTCTTCTTGCCGCCCAAAAGGGCCAGTGGGCAGGTGTGCACGCTAAGCACAGCAATTCGCATATGCGTTTTCATCTCAGGCCCTGGAGATCTTCAGGCGATGGACAAGGGTATCCTCGGCGCCGAAGCGGTATTTGTATGGCTCATTGCCGCGCAGGAAATCAAACTCGCGCCGGCCACTGTCTACAGCCAGTTCAATTGCCCTGGCGGTGAGCACCACGCCGGGACTGAGGAAGCCGAAAGCTGCCGGGTCCAGGCCGGAATTATAAACCCATATCTTATCGCCATAGTCGAAGTTGAAGAGCGCCGCCGCCTTCTGACCCTCAATTTCCAGGAAGAGCAGCTGTAGTGTACCGGCTGCCAGCGCCGCCGCAGCGACTTCATGAAAGACCGCCCGCCGGCCATTGTTTAGCCAGGAGCCTTTCTCATCGGTGCTGAGCGCAAGCAGCTGCAGGAAGTCTTCGACTTCGGCGGCCAGGTTGTCCTCAGCCGTCACCTGCAGGAGCCGCACATCAGCTGCCTCGGCCCGGCGAAGTTTCCGGCGTAGCTCATGGCGTTGTTTTTTGTCCAGACTGTCCAAATAGGCGTCAAAGCTGCCCGGCAACGAGATGACGGGGCAAACCTCGTGAATGCTGCTTTCTAAGGCCCAGGAGCGCCTAGCGGCCTCATTTGCCAATATTTCCCGGCTTGGCGACATTTCCGGCACGTTACAAAGGTCCAGTGTATGCCACTGCGGAAACTCCGGCGCGCCGAGAACGTCCAATATGGCAGGCCAAACAACGCCCGCCTTTTCCGCCGGGGCAATCAGGTCCAGGTAATCTGTCTCTTCGACACAGCCGTTGAAGTGAAGTACGCCCTCATGCCGGAACAGGCAGGCGATCCCAACCAGCTCGCCCGCCTCCCTCGCCACGATAGTAAATAGTCTGCCTGGGCCTAGGTGCGTCCACCATGCCCGTTGATACGCCAACGATTGAAAGGGGGTGGCAGTCATTCCATCGGCGGCCAATGCATCCCACTCGTCCGCCAGCAGCGCAAACGCCTGCGCCCCCTCGATACAGGAAACTTCCATGCTCTGAATTGTCCTCAATCAGTAGATAATAATCTAAGTCTAGCTGACAAATAGAAGAATATCAATAGATTCCGCGAACGCCGGCCGGGAGACTCAATACGGTACCCGATCATCCCCGACCCGGCGCGTAATCCGCTGATTGTCGAAATGCTCCAGCCAGGCGATGGCGTACTTGCGGCTGGTGTCGAAGAGATCTCGCAGGCCGGCCACGTTCACCTTGCCGGCCCGCGTCAGATAGTCCAGGATCTGCCCGCGAATCTCGGCATAGCCTTGCTTGGAGTAGACAACATCCTCGTTCACCTGAAAGAGTTTCCCCATCTCTAGCAACGCGAAGTACAGATCTTCACCCAGCGCTTCTTTGCACTCTTTCACACTGGGCGAGTTGATGCCCGCGGCTTCCATCCGGGCCAGCAGCTCGGCAACCGCATCTTCCTGCCGGCTGGTCAGGCTGATCTGCCGGCCGGCCAGGCGTACCACGCCGGCGGTGTCCTCGATAGCGCCGCGATCCTGCAAGTCAGCCAACAGCGGGTTGAAAACGACGGCGCTTACCCGTAGCTGTCCGCGCAACGCTTCTCTGCCCATGCCCGTCTTTAGTGGATTCTGTTCGTGGTAGTTCTCCAGGATATCCCGCGCCATGCTCTGAAGGCGATTCCAGGTCCCCGTGGTAATAGCCAGGCCGCCGGGTAACAGCCGGAACTGTCCTTCGTCCAGCAACCTGGCCCAGGCAGTCTGCGCCGCAACGGGTTCCAGTCCGGCGCCGGCCAGCGCGGCCGCCTGAGAGGCCGGCTCGATCTGCGCCAACGTCTGTAACAGCCGTTCTTCCGGCGTCCCTTCGGCCAGCGTCCGCATGCGGTTGACTGTCTCCGGACGAAAGCGGCGGTGCTGCTTGCCGGGATGGGCGTCGAGTACGCGCCCGCCGCCGATTGTGGCTGTGGGGGACGGACGGCGCAGAATGAAGCGATCGCCGCGCGCCAGGGCCACCGGAGCGGCCAGCTTCAGTTGCAGCCAGCCTTCCTCGCCCGGATTGATCTGCTGAGCGCCCAGGATTCGCGCGCGCGCCATAACTTCCGCAGAGCCGGAAAAGAACTTCACCTCATCATTGTGTTCGAGCGCCCATTGTGCGCTGGGAAGGTGGCTGTAGTGCGCGTCTATGAGCACTGTGGCGCGGACTACGCCGGGCTTCGTAACGACTTCCCCACGCTGTAGGTCGCGTGTTTCTACGCCGGCCAGGTTGATGGCCACCCGGCTTCCGGGCCGGGCCGCCTGGACCTTCTTTTGATGAGTTTGCAGACCCCGAATTCTGGCCCGCAATCCAGCAGGTTGAATCTCTACCGCATCCCCGATTGTGAAGCTTCCCCCTACCAGAGTGCCGGTCACTACCGCGCCGAAGCCGGCCAGTGTGAATACGCGATCGATAGACAGCCTCGGTTGCTCCAGATCCGGTCTCGATGCCCTACCTGACAGCACACCCGTTAGCGCCGCCGTCAAATCGTTCAGTCCCATACCCGTGCGCGCCGAGACAGGGATGATGGGCGCGCCGGCAAGGACTGTGCCCGCCAGCGTCTCGCTCAATTCCAATATGACCAGCTCCAACCAATTGGGATCGTCTACCAGGTCGCACTTGGTCAGCGCCACCACGCCGCCCGAGACCTGCAGCAGGTCCAGAATTGCCAGGTGTTCTTGCGTTTGGGGCATAACCCCTTCATCGGCGGCAACGACAAACAGCGCCAGATCAATACCGCCAACGCCGGCCAGCATGTTCTCGATGAAATCACGATGTCCCGGCACATCAACCACGCCCACCTCAGCCAGCTCTCCATCGCCCAGGCTGAGCCAGGCAAATCCGAGGTCAATGGTCATTTCGCGCGCCTTCTCTTCCGCCAGCCGATCGGGATCGATGCCGGTGAGCGCTTCTACCAGGGTGGACTTTCCGTGATCGACGTGTCCCGCAGTGCCAATGACGTACATAGCATCCCAGACATTAAGGAACCAGAGCAAGATTGTAGTGGAAAGCATTGCGCCGCGGCAACCGTCGCCGCATGGCTCCGTGCGGGTATCCGCATATGCCGGTGGGATCGTTGCTGTTACAATGTGAGCATAGGCGGTATCTCTTGAATCGAAGCAGGATTGCAGGTTTCTATCACTTCAGTCGCCCACACACGATCGGAGCGACCTCGCTCCAGGTGCTGGGCATCTTCATCATCGTCTTAGCAGGCAATCCACTCACTTCGTGGGCGATACAGGTGTTGTTGCTGACCTGGATTGGAAGCCTGGCGGTCAATCTGTACGTTGTAGGACTCAATCAACTGACGGACATCGAGATTGACCAGGTCAATAAGCCGCACCTGCCATTGGCCTCGGGCACGTTTTCGCCGGCAGAGGCGTGGATATATGTGGCGATTGCCGGTTTGCTGGCCCTGGCGATCGGCATCGGCTTCGGCCCGGCGTTGGCGTACACATTCATGCTGATCATGTTGATTGCCACCTTTTACTCGGTCGCCCCATTTCGCCTGAAGAAGCGGCCGCTCTTGGCGGCGGTCAGCATTGCTCTGGCGAGGGGCGTCATCGCCAACTACGGCCTATACACCCACTACCGGCTTGCGCTGGGGGTTGATGCGCTGCCATTGCCGCTGTTGCTGGCCTGGCTGCTGCTCTTCTTCTTTGGCTTTGGGCTGGTGATCGCGCTGTATAAGGACATCCCGGACTGGGCCGGCGATCGCGAATTCGCCATTCGCACGTTTGCGGTGCGCCTGGGCCGGCAACGTGTCTTTGTTTTGGGCCGGTGGCTGCTGACAGCAATCTACTTGATCCCGATCGTCGCTGGGCTGGCTTTCTTGGCCGCGCCGGCCGGCATGGTCCTCGCCCTACCCCATCTGGTAATCCTGCTCCTCTTCTGGTTTTTCAGCCTGCGGACGGATCCAGCTCAGCCGGCCTCCATGATGCGGCTCTATCTGTTTCTCTGGGGCCTATTTTACGTCGAGTACTTGTTGTTGATACTCTATAGCGCCTATCCGGCATGAGGTCGTTAGCCCTCCCCGACCCCATCGCCTCGCATGTTATCGGAGTTGGCGGCCCTCACGGAAGCGCCAGCCAAGAGAAGGCCAGCGTTTCAAGCACGGCCGAACCCATGAGCAGCCCAATGCTCCAGAAACCCAGACTGTCCCAAGCAGCCGGCTGCTGCCAGTCGCCGCGCCACATGCGTAGGCTCTGCCAGACAGCGAGCGGCAACGGTATGGCGAGAGCGGCGGCGGCAGCAGGCGGCAGGCCGGCCCAGACCAGCAGCGGCAGCGACAGATAGGCAACCGCAATCAGCGCAAGATAGAGGCGGACCGCCCCTTCCGCTCCCAGGCGAATCACCAGAGTGCGCTTGCTTACCTGCTGGTCGCCGGCGGCGTCGGGGAAGTTGATTACCAGGATCATGGCAGCCTGCAGACAGGCCAACGGCCAGCAAGCTAGGAGCGGCAGGCGGGTGATTACACCACTCTGCAAGTAGTAGCCGACCAGCGGAGTCAGCACGGGGACCAGCAGCGCCACGGTCGCTTCGCCCAGTCCGCGCGAATGCAGGCGCAGAGGCGGGGCGCTGTATTCCCAGGCCAGAAACATAGCAAGCAGCAAGAGTGGGAGCGTCAGCGCCGCCGGCTGCACAAGGCGGCTGAGAACGAATGAGGTCAGCAGGGCGACGGCCCCGAAAAACAGCGCGGCATATAGGCCGGCGCGCGCCGGGATGAGGCCCTCCGCCAGTATCCGGCTGCCCCCCGACCAACGGGTGGCGGTCTGGTTGGCGCGGTCGGCGGGTAGATCATAGTAGTCATTGCCGTAATGGGTCATCAACTGGATGATGGTGATCGCGAGCTGCCCAATAACGGCCGCCGGCCAACTGAACGGAAAGTCCTGATACAACGCGACAGCGATGCCCAGCCCATTAAAAACAAAGCCGCCGGCCAGAAAGAGCGGGCGACCCAGGCGGATGAAATAGATCAGTTTCCGCAGCCGGTTCATTGGATTTGGCCCGGCCTGCTGTATAAGAGAGAACGATCTCGCTTGCCTTCTACGCACAGGAGATCCAACTCCCGCAAACAGTAGGCCATCTGCTGCGCCAAGCGTCTGGGCTGGTGCAGCGCCACAGCCAGGTCCGCCGTGGTGAACCTGGCCGGCAGATTGGCCGGCAAAAGGGCCAGCAGGTCTTGAGGCCCCTCATAAAGCTGCCGGCCCACAACCCGTAGCAGACGCCTCTCCTCAGTCACCCAGCCGCGTCTACGCCACCGTTCAGAGCCGGCAAATCGCTGTACCTCTTCCTCATGTATCAGCAGCGCCTCCAACGAAAAGTTCGGTTCGGCCATCAGGCGCGGGAATCTCACCAGCTCGCTAAAGAGCGATGCCGGCCCTAAATTACGCGGCGACTTTCGACGTACCACCTTGCCGCCATTCTCCGGCGCTATCTTGAGCAGCCACTTCTGCGCGGCAATGGGATAAACCAAGCGCAGTTGGCGCTTGCCGGTGAGTGTAGTGAGTTTACGGCGAATGGTGGAGAAATTGGCGGTCTGTATCTCAATCAGCAGATTGCCGCGGACGATGTCCACAACAAAACCATCTACCGGCTGTTCAAGCAGATCGCCGGGGCAGGCATACCATGCCTTGAGGGACGCATGCAGCGACTTTTCGTTGAGGGTGCCAATACCGGGTTCGCGCATCCTACAGCGGAGTATAGCACAGAGGGCCTGCGGAAGGGTTGGTCATACCGGTGCGTTTCCCCGCTTTGACACCGCCATGCGCCCGTGCTACAATCGCCATCATTCTCCATCCTCCTGGATTGCGAGGGAAGGAGGGATGGCCGAGCGGTCGATGGCAACGGTCTTGAAAACCGTAGTGGGCTTTGCTCACCGGGGGTTCGAATCCCTCTCCCTCCGCCTTAACATTTGTAGTTTCCGTGCACCTGGGGAGGTGCCAGAGTGGTCGAATGGGGCCGCCTGCTAAGCGGTTAACGGTGTAACAATCGTTCATGGGTTCGAATCCCATCCTCCCCGCCTTAATGCACGTGGAATGGGGTCTTTAGCGCAGACACCAAAATGCGCCCGTAGCTTAACTGGACAGAGCATCGGCCTACGAAGCCGGAGGTTAGGGGTTCAAATCCCTTCGGGCGCACTATTGTTAACGGCAACATGCCCTCAGTAAGCCCACATCAACGATGTGGGCTTATTTGATTCTAGCGATAGTGGAGTTAGTAAATGGCTAAGAGTAAGCGACGCGGCCGGCAAGATCAAAGCGCCAGCCGTTGGCGATGGGTAGCTGTCTTCGCCGGAGGTGCACTACTTCTGGCGGTTGCAGCCTGGCTGGTTTGGCAACGTGCACAGGGTGGACAGGTCGCCGGCCGGCCCATTGTGCCGGAGGAGTATAATCTCGAACAGGCGGAGATCCTGTACGCGGTCGCGGGGCAGCCGGACCACAACCGGCTTTTCCGCATGTCAATTGCGGATCGTGAGCCGCAATTGATCGCCGAGACGTCGTTGGGGATTATCAATTACGCTGTATCGCCCGATGGAACCACCCTTATCTACTCAGCCTGGCGAGAGGATGGGGGCGCTGACCTGTGGAAAATGGTCCTGGACGGCGGCGAGGCGGAGCTTCTGCTGGACTGTCCCCTGTCGTTGTGCACCCACCCCGAGTGGTCGCCGGATGGACAACAGATCGCGTTCGTGCGCCGCGCCCTGGAACAGGACGAGCCGGCGTCGGAGGAAGAGGAGGCGGTCTTGCCGGCGCCGGAGATCTGGCTGTACGATCTGAATGCCGGCGAGGCTGAACCGTTTGGCAATGGCGGCGTACCCGGCTATGGCGGCAAGTGGTCGCCGGACGGCGATTATCTGAGTTTCGTATCTCCATCTGCCGGCGCCTCGCGGGTAAACCCGTTGGGAGCTGGCCGCTCTTACTCTTTCGCCAACAGTTCAGGCGTCGTTCCCACCTGGGGGCCGGCCTCCGATGCGCTGGTCGGTGTAGATAGTGGGCAAAGCAACGAGGACGGACATATGACCGCCCGGCTGTTTCGCTATGATCTTGCCGGCGAGAGCGCCACGCCAATCCTGGAAGATGTGAACATTCTCGATGATGCTTTTACATGGTCGCCGGACAACACCTGGATTGCCGTGTTGCGGCCGGACCGGCAAGGCGAGACGAGTTCACTGGGCGGACAAGTATGGCTGGTCAGACCGGACGGCAGCGAGGCGAAGCAGCTGACCAGAGAACCGGATTTCTTCCGGCAAACACTCCACTGGTCGCCTGACGGTCGCTACTTGCTGGTCATGCAACAGCAGTTAAGGGTTGCCGGCGCTCCCACCGAGGTCTGGCTCCTCGACGTGAATACCGGCGAGATGGAGCGAGTGACTGAAGGTATCCAGCCGGTCTGGGTACCGCAATAGGGCATGGCC
>CAYVQP010000026.1:0-4244 GCA_964452775.1 uncultured Ardenticatenaceae bacterium
GTTTCCAGAATGTTCATCGGCGGGTGTCGCTTCCGGCCCACTCGTGCGGCGGCAATTCCAGGAAGCCGGCGATTGCCCGGGCAACTTCGACCGGCCGGGTCATGGTCGGTACGTGGCCCGCGCCCGGCACGACGAGCAATTGCGAATTGGCGAGCGCGGAATGAAGCTCGTGGGCTTCCTGCACAGGCACAATCGCGTCCAGTGCGCCGTGAATGATCAGCGCCGGCTGGGTCACTTGCGCCAAGTGCGGTCGGAGGTCAATGCCGCGAGCAGTAAGCATTAGAGCAATCGCGCCCTCTTGCGAAGCGCGGGCGAGGATTTGCCGGCCCCAGCGCTTGATGTGCTCGCAACCGGCTTCGGGGACGCACGCTTCTACGAAGGCATCCAGGGTAGCCGCGTAGTTGCGCCGCAGGCCGGTCAGGAAGGGGTCGTCGCCGGGTGGACGCGGATGGAGCGGGCCGTCTACGAGGACCAGCCGGCGGATGCGCTGCGGATCGCGCAAGGCGGCGGCGAGGGCAGTCAATACGCCGGCCGATTCGGCAGCCAGCGTGCATTGGTTGACCTGGTAGGCGTCCAAAACGACGAAGAGATCGTCAACGAGATTGTCAAAGGTGATGCTGTCCGGCGGGGCGATGGTTGCGCCGGAGCCGCGATGGTCATAGGCGATGGTGTGGGCGACGCGACTGAGGATAGAGAAGGGTTGCTGCCACAGCTCCCAGCTGCCGATCCAACCGCCGATGCCGACGATGGGTGGGCCGGCCGGTGGGCCGAAGGAGGTGGTGAATAGTTGGGCAGTATTACTCCGGATGAACATCGGGACGACCTAAAGCCTAAATGCTCTCCTCGAAGAAATCACTGTTGATCTTCTTTACTGGATACAGCGCCACTGTCGAGACACCTACATCATGTTCTATCATCAGGTCGGTCAATCGGTCCCCGTCAATCAGAATGATCCGACGATTGATCCTAAGGACGTATCCCCAGGCTTCGTCCGTGAAACGGCTAGTTGTGATAAAAATGCCCTTGCTAGCACGTTGCCCCTCCAGAGCCCCGGCAAACTGCATGACCTCGGGTCTTCCAACCGGATTGCTGTCCCAGCGTTTCGCCTGAATATACACCACGTCAAGGCCAAGTCGATCCTCATTGATTATGCCGTCAATGCCGCCGTCGCCACTTCTGCCGATGGCCTTGCCCGCATCAGTACGCGAGCCGCCATATCCCATCCGGACCAGCAGTTCCACAACAGCCCTTTCAAAGAATGCAGGACTGGCCTGCTTGAGTCTGCCCAGAAGCTCTCCTGCAAGCTGCCGGCGCAGACTGTCATAGGCAGTCTCAAGCATTTCTGAAGGCGTGGTAGGCGAGGGGTCATAACTTTGTTCAGACTCTTCCCGTGCCTTGCCGCCACTTCTCGTACCCTTGAGCTGCTGAAACTCTACAAACTCCGGATATTGACGGAGGAGTTTCACGCCTATCTTCTGAGGTCTGGATTTAAGCAACTCCTGACCACGTGCGGTAATCCGGTAGTGCGAGCGGCTGGTGGTCTCAAGCAGCCCGGCCTTCTTCATGTAGGTTGCAGCCCACCCCACTCGATTGGCAAAGGTGGATTGAGCCCCGCTGGGGAGCATCTGTTTTTGGTCTGCTTCTGACAAGCCGAGCTGCTCGGCCAGCGCGTCGACCGCCTCCCCGGTTGAGATCTCATCTTTCCCAGCTGCGAACTCGAGTAATGGCAGCATCAAGCTCTGGTAATCAGGAACCGCCATTCATTCACCTCCCTCCTCAATCAGTTTTCTTGGCGCAATTCAGCCTAAACCTGGACAGTATATATCAACGGGTGGGTACTGTCACAAAGCCCCATTCGGAATGTACCCTAAGCACCTGGAAAGCGCGCGAAACCCCTTGAAATCGCTACCCGGCCCATGTTATCCTACTAATAGGCACGCTGACTTTAGCTGCCGGAAGAACGAGGAAGGAGACATGTACAAGAACATTTTGATTCCGTTGGATGGATCCCAGCGGGCGGAATCAATTCTGCCGCACGTCGTAGCGCTGGCCCACCGCTTTGACGCTACGATAGTCTTGTTGCAGGTGGTGGAGCCACACATGATTGCGCTGCCCCCCTATGGCGAGCCGATGGAACTGAACGCTGAGGGTTTGCAGCAGCAGTTGGCCGCGGCTGAAAGGTATCTCACTGCCCAGGAAGACGATCTGCGCCGGCAGGGAATCCGCGTCGAGAGATACGTGGAACAGGGGCCGGTGGTGGAGACAATCATCAACACCGCCATCCGTGAGCAGGTGGACCTGATCGCCCTGGCCAGCCACGGCCGGAGCGGATTGGCGCGCGTCTTTTACGGCAGCGTCGCCGCCGGCTTGCTGCAACGCGTTGATCGGCCGCTGCTGATCATTCGCTCGCGGGAGGCTGATTCCGATTAGTGCGAGACCTGCCAGGTTTTAAGAAACCTGGCAGGTCTGGTCAAGACTGACCGAACAACCCGGCCATAAGCAGCCCCAGCGATCCCATGCCCAGGCAAAACAGGCCGAAAAAGGCCAGCATGAGGGTGCTGAACCAGAGGGTGACGAAGCTGTTTATTTGCGCTTCAGCCGGGTTGTCGGGATTGTAGAATACTTTGACTTTGTCGCCGGCGGCATAGGGAGCCGGGCGCGAGGAGGGGCCGCTGGTGAAGGTAACCGTGCGCCCCTTGTGAGGTTTGAAGCGCACCACGGGCCGGTAGCGATACTTGCGGCGCACCTTCATCCCCTTCTCGGTCTTCGTCCAGAGGTACTCGCCCTGTGCGCGGACCGGGATCAGCTCGGTGACCTCGCCCTGCGCCAACTCCCAGGTAGCGATGCGCTTTCGCTGGCGGAAGAAGATGCTGACTGCCAGGACGAGTAGAACGACGCCGGCAAGCACGGTCATGGCGCTGAGGAGAGTCGTCATCGGTGAGGAAGAATCCCGGAAACTCGGAAGTTTCCGGGATTCTGCTCCTTAAGGCACGACAATGGACTTAGTGGTCACGCCGCCCGTAAAGGTGTAGCCGGCCTTGGAGATGTTCAAAATCGTGAACACATACGTGCCGGCCCCGGCATAGGGCGTGTTGAAGACGGCGACGCCGTTGGCGTTGGTAGTCACGCTGGCGGGCAGGACGCCGCCGCCGGGCAATGTCCATTCCGCGCTTACCACGGCTGAACCGAGGCGGGCATCGTCCTGGTCAACCACAATCACCCGCGCGCGAACCAGCTGGCTCGCCTGGTAACTCATCTTGATGCTTTTCGAGCGCGCCTCAAGCAGCGGCTGTCCGCAGCTGCCGCCGCTGCCCAGCACGCGCACATCGTCCACGTGCAAGCCGTCATCAACTGTGTTGCTGTCCGAGGTGAAGCGGAAGCGAATGCGGGCGTCCGGCTCCCCGTCCAACTGCGACGCGGCCAGGGTGATCTCTTCCCAGGCGCTGCTGTTCCCGTCATAGGTCGCCAACGAAATCCAGCTTGCGCCGCCGTCCTCCGACACCTCCACCCGGCAGAAATCGTATCCGGCTTCCGTGTCGCAGATCTGCCAGAAGTTCAACGAGACGTTGGTGTAACCGGTCAGGTCTATGAGCGGCGAGCTGAGGCTGCGGTTGCGACTGTTGGCGTAATTGCCTCCCGGACTATCGCTCCAGGAGTTAGCCGGGGTGTGCGAGGCTTCCGCGCTGATCGCCCAGGGCGATTGCACCGTCCAGCCGATATTGCCGCCTTCCACGTCGTCCTCAAATGCGATGCACACCGGCTCCAACGTGAAATCCAACTGCACGGTCTGCAGGTCATGCAGAACCACGCCGGTGACGGTCTGCGATGCGTAGTTGCCGGCGGAGGCGGTGACATCATACGTGCCGCTGACTACCTGGGTCTGGTAGAAGCCCGTGCCGGCGTCGCTGACCGTGTGGAAGCTGGGTCCAATGGCGATGTCGGCCTGCACGGGATCGCCGCTGTCCGCGTCCGTCACGTACCCTTCGATGGTCGGCGACACGCCCGGGTCGAGCACATACAGGAATACGGCGCTGACCGGCCCCCATGAGCCGGCGGCATCCTTCCCGCGCACGAAGATAGTGTGCCGGCCGCTGCTCCAACCGCCCGTGCTCAGCGTAGCCTGCGCGCCCTCCACCTTTTCGTCAAAACCCCCATCGGAAGCGCTCATCGCGAACGGCGCGCCGCCGGCCCAGGGAGGCGTGTCCACGTAGTACTCGCCCGCGCTGATGTTTTGGGTTGGTTCG
>CAYVQP010000026.1:4344-17862 GCA_964452775.1 uncultured Ardenticatenaceae bacterium
CCAGGGAGGCGTGTCCACGTAGTACTCGCCCGCGCTGATGTTTTGGGTTGGTTCGGCGCCGTTGGCGTTGCTCACTCGCGTGTCGTCCAGCGTGGCGCTGAGCTGCACCGGCGTCCCGGCCGGCACGGCGGCGTTATCCAGGGCCGGCGCCAACGTTTCCGGGCCGGCGGGGGTCAGGTAAGGCGTGCGGGCGTTCTTGGCCGCGTAAATCAATGCATTCAGGTTGTCCGGCAGGATGGTGTTCTCGAAGGTGCTGCACGATTGGAAGAAGGCGGTGCCCAGCTCAAAGGTGTAGGAAGCCACACCCAGGTCGCCGTAACCGAAATCGTCGGTCGTGCCGTCCGTGGGGTACAGGCCGATGGCCTGCTCCGGGAAATAGCCGTTGAAGTAGGCCATGCGCCGGCCAAATGTTTGCAACGCACTTCCGTTGGGGGCCGGGTTGGAGGTGAAGCCCCAGGGCCAGAGCACCAGTTCGCTGTAGCTGTGAATGTCGAGGTACACGCCGGTGGCGTCCGCCGGAGCGGGGTCGCTGAGGTTGGGGCCGCGCTGGTCGGGGAAGACGGCCCGCAGGTAGTTCTGAACCGCCTGCACTTCCGGCTCGGAAGCCGGGCTTGCCCCGCGAAAGGTCTCGCTACACTGGCTGCCGCTGGAACCGCCGCAGCAGCCCCATTGGAACTCGAAGTTACGATTCAGGTCCGCCCCGCGCGTGTTCGTGTTGGCGCAGTAGTTGTTGTTTGTATTTTTGCGCCAAAGCTGGCCCGCTTCGGCCATCTTGCGCCCATCGGGATTGGTGTGCAGCAGCAAATGGACTTCGTGATAATCCAGCAGCCAGGTTACATCCGGGTTGCTGTTGTAATTGTTCACCAGGTATTCGGCGAAGCGCGTCATCAGCTCGGCGGTGGTGTATTCTCGCGCGTGAATGGCGGCATTGACGAACATGATCGGCTTCGGCCCGGCGATAGCGCTATTGGTCAGGCGCAGGACCATCATGTCGTAGCCGGGATTGCCGCCGGCGGTAGCCTTCTCCCAGCTATCGCCGATGTCCGTCCAGGTGGCCAGAGATGGGTAGGCAGCGACAATGCCCGCCGCGCTGGCAAACGTCTCCTCCACCGTGCGATAGCAGGGGTAGCCGGGGATGCCCGCAATTTGACCCTCCAGGGGCTGGCGCGGCCGGTAAAGTTCGGCCGTCATCTTGGGGTCAACTTCCAGCCGGAAGCCGGCGTCGGTCAACATGGCGTACTCGAGTTGGTCTACGTCCACTACCAGGTAGCCTTCTTCGTAGTTGACCTCCCACGGCTCCTTCCAGGCGGCCAGGTCGGCGACCATTTGTGGATCGGTGAAGTAGGCGCGCACGATCTGGCGATCATATGGCCCGCCCTCAAAGTCGCCGGCTACTCCGGGCCGGGCGGCGATGGCCAGCAGCATACTGCCGGCCACGAGGAACAACATGAGCAACAACGCTTTGCGAGACATGGGACCTCCTACTCAACTTGCGGGAGCGACTACCCGCCTTGCGCCTCCGGCGAAGCATGCCATTCGGACGTACAGTAGCTGCCTGGGAAATGCTGTTGCCGGCCGATAGCCTGTTTCACGCTACCAGAGGCAGGACCCCGGCTAGATGTCCGCCAGGAAGGTAGCCAGAATCTGATTCAGCGCTTCCAGGTCCTCGGCGGTGACCGCCTGGACAGCGACCAGGGTGACGAAGCTGCTGTCCTCCGGCATGGCGTAAAGCACCATGTAGACCGAATCGTTATCGCCGCACTCCGTCCACAGATCGTACATCCCGGTGTACAGCGAATCGGAGTAGTCGAAGCGACCGGCGTATGTGCAAGCGCCGGAATAATCGGACTCGTCCAGGAGGGCGGCGGGTGATTTTTCAAGCGTCCGCGAAGCGCCAAAGAAGACCCCCGGTGAATCCCACGTTTCATAATAGTCGTCCAGGCTTGGCGCGGCGGCAATGGCCGGCCCAATCTCCTGGTCGTTGTCGTCCGTCCAGGTGTTGCCATTGAGGTCGTTCCAGGTGGTAGGCACTTCCATGGACAATTGGCCGGTGTTGTCCGAAACCTGGGTGTAGCTGTAGGCCTCGCCGGAGCTGGGCAACGTGCCGGCCAGGCTGGCCAGCCCGTCGCTCGCTACCCCAACCACTACCAACTCGTCGCCGTTTAGCTGCCCGGCCAATCGCTCGCCCGTGGCGTAACGCAGCACCTCGACGCTCAGCGTGGCGTCGGTCCCTTTCGTGCGCAAAATGTCACAAAAGTCGGCCATGGTGCCGTCCGTGGCCAGTACGAAGCTCTCCATTGAGGTGATGATGTCGCCCGGCTCAATGCGGGCCGCGTCCGCCGGGGAGCCGGAGGTGACCGAAGAAACCCACACGCCCGTCATCCCCGCGCCGTCGCTGACCGCCGTGCCGGCAATGCCGATGCTGGTCACATCCTCGCCCGTGCGAAGCTTATCCAGGTATGCCAGCGCCTCGTCGCGGGCGACGGCAAAATACTGGTTCTGCTCGAAAACGCCGGCGTAGTTAATGCCGACTACCCGCCCATCCGGGGTAAGCAGCGGGCCGCCGGAGTTGCCGGGATTGATGGTGGCGTCGTGCTCCAGGATGCGGTCAACGGAAGCCCAACTGGTATTCCCGTCGGCGTCGCTCTTGGAGATGATGCCGCGCGTGAGGGTGAACTCCGGGTCCCCGAGGGGGTAGCCGGCGGTGTACACGTCCATGCCCACGTCAATCGGGCCGTCATACCAGGCCAGGAAGGGAAAGCCGTCCCCGTCAATGTCTATCATGGCCAGGTCGGAACATTCGGAGACGCCCAGGACGCGGGCGTTACGTGGCTCGCTCTCGCCATCCAGGTAAATGTCCAGGGTAGCAGCGCCGGCCACGACATGGTTGTTGGTCACCGCCAGCCCGCTGGGGTCTATGATGAAGCCGCTGCCGCTGCCGGCCGCGTTCGTCTGCTCGCCGAATTCCGGGTCTACAAAGCTCCCGCGGGCCACGATCTGCACCACCGCTTTGCGCACGTCATCGAGGTTCGAGATGGCGGCGCCCACCGGCGCGAGGGTGGGCGGGGCCGGAGTGTCCCCGGCAGCCGGCGTACTGGCCTCGGCGGTGACCGCCGGGCTGGTGGCCGTGGCCAGCGCCACTTCCGGAGTGGGTTGCTCATCGCCGCCAATGCCGAGCATTTCTATCCCGCCAAACTGCCAGAAGCCGGCCGCGAGGGCGACGCAACAGAGCAATAGTCCGATGAGGCCAATGATCGGCAAAGCCACGCGGCCCATTCCGCCGGACTCCGAGACCGGCCGGGCTGCGTTGGGAGGGACGACCGCCGGCGCGCCGGTTGTACCGCCGGTTGGGGGTGGGGTGGCGCTACGATAGCCGGCCGTAGCGCCGGTTGCCGAAGCGCCGGTCGCGGCTACACCGGTAACGAATTCCGGCGGCAGCGGCTCTACAATAGTGGCCTCCGCGCCAACCGCGACGGCCGTGGTCGCTTCGCTGCGACCCTGGGTGGCGCCCATATAGCCTTCGCGGAGCACCTTGGCCATGGCCCCGCCCGTCTCGTAGCGCCGGTCGCGGTCTTTGGCCATCGCCGTCTCGATTACGGTGTTGCAGTAAGCGGGCAGGTCGGGCCGCGCTTCCAGCACCCGGGGAGTGGGCTTCAGCACGTGGGCCATCATCAGCTGGGCCGGGGTGTCGGCCATGTAGGGCGTTGCGCCGGTCAACATTTCGTATAGGATTACGCCCAACGAGTAAATGTCGCTGCGCCCGTCAATTTGCCGGTCGCCGTGCACCTGCTCGGGACTCATGTAGGCCGGCGTGCCCACGACTCCCCCGCCGGTGAGCGTCATGGTGGACTCGGCCACCTTGACGATGCCGAAGTCAGCCAGGAAGGGCTGGCCGTATTCATCGAAGAGGATGTTGCCCGGCTTCAGGTCGCGGTGGACGATGCCCTTGTCGTGGGCATAGTCCAGAGCGGCCCCGATGCGGCTGACAACAGTAGTCGCTTCCGGCAAAGTCACCGCGCCATGGCGCAGCCGGTCGGCCAGCGATCCGCCGCGCATCAGCCGCATGACCAGGTAAGGCTGGCCATGGTCCTCCCCGAAGTCGTATACGGGGACAATGGCGGAATGCTCCAGGGTGGCGATGGTGCGCGATTCGCGTTCGAAGCGGCCGCGGAAGGAGGGGTCGTGGAGGAATTCGCGGGGCAGCACCTTCAGAGCCACCTCGCGCCCAAACGTGGGGTCTTTGGCGCGGAAGATGGAGGCCATTCCCCCGCGCCCAATTCGTTCTATGATTTCATAACGGCCAAAGCTCTCTACTGCCATAGGGCCGATGATACGCAACTAATCGGAGAAGTTCAACTTTCGCAAGAATCCCGGAAACTTCTGAGTTTCCGGGATTCTTGGAGTGTTGTAATCTTCTCTCGACTACACCTACTGATTTACGATAAAGGTGTTCATGATGGTGTCCAGGGCGTCCAGGTCGGCGTCGGATATTACCTGTACCTGCACCATGGCCAGGAAACTGGCATCCTCCGGCTCAACGACCAGGACGATGAACAGGTTCTGTGTGCCGCCGCAGGCGCTCCACTGGTCATACTTGCCCGTGTATAGCGGGTCCTCGTAGTCAAATCGCCCGTCGTATGTGCAGTCAGTAGAAAAATCGAAGTTGTCCAGCAAAGATTCAATCGTGTGGTCCAGTTGATTGGTAGCACTGAAGAACATTCCCGGCGTGCTCCAGGTGGTGTTGAACTCATCAAGGTTCGGGGCAGCGGAGACGGCCGGGCCAATTTCATTGTCGTCAACGTCCAACCAGGCGCCGCCGTTGGTGTCTGCCCAGGCGGTGGGTACATCCACGGTCAGTACGCCGGAATCGTCGGTAATGGTCATGTAGCTGTCATAGGTGGCCGTGCCGCCGGTCTCACCGGTAGCCGGCTCGTCCGCGGTCTCCTCCGCCAGTTCCTGGCCGAAGGAGAAGGTGGTCTCCAGCTCGCGGCCGTTCAATTGCCCTTCCAGGACCTCGCCCGTGGCGAAGCGCAGCACTTCCACGTCCATCACGTCGTCTGCGCTGCGGCTACGCAGTACGTCGCAGTAGTCAGCCATCGTGCCGTCGGTGCTGAGCACCAATCCTTCCAGGCTGGTGATGATATCGCCGGCTTCGATGCCCGCGGCGTCGGCCGGCGAGCCGGATTCGACCGAGGAGACCCAGATGCCGAAAATGCTTTCGCCGTCGCTGACCGCGGTGCCGTTGATGCCCACGCTGGTCACGTCTTCGCCGTTGCGCAGGATATCAATGTGGCGCAATGCTTCGGCCTCGTTGATGGCAAAGTACTGGTCCACCCCGGCTGCGCCGGCGTAGTTCACCCCCACCACCTTGCCGTCGGCCGTAACCAGCGGGCCGCCGGAGTTGCCGGGGTTAATCGTCGCGTCGTGCTCCAATACCTGATCCACCGACGCCCAACTCGTGTCGCCGTCCGCGTCTTCCTTTGAGATGATGCCCCGCGTGAGGGTGAACTCCGGGTCGCCGAGGGGGAAGCCGGCGGCATAGACATCCAGGCCCACCGATATTGGACCGCTATACCATTCCAGATAGGGGAAGCCGTCGCCGTCAATGTCAATCACGGCCAGGTCGGAACACTCGGAGACGGCCAGCACGCGAGCGTTCCTCGCTTCGTCCTGGCCCTCCAGGTAGACCTCCAGAGTGGCGGCGCCGGTGACCACGTGGTTGTTGGTGACGGCGATGCCGCTGGGATCAATGATGAAGCCGCTACCTGCGCCGGCGGCGTTTAGCTGCAGGCCCACTTCCGGGTCCATGAAGGTGCCGCGGGCGACGATCTGGATCACCGCCTTGCGCACATCTTCCAGGGTACTGACCGCGCCGGAAGTGGTCGGGGCGGTGGTGGCCGCTGCGGTCGTCGCCGCCGGGGCGGTTGTGGCCTGGGCCGGAGGTGCTGTAGCTGCGGGTGCTTCGGTCGGCGTTGTGTTGTCGGAGCCGCCGCAGGCGAGAACGGGTAACAACAAGAACATGGCGAACAACATGATGTAGAGATGGGTCTTCTTCATTCTTCCTCCAGGGATAACTTGATTTAGATGACTCTACGAGGCCGTAAGATGCCTACCAACAATATACGGGATACCTCAGCGCAGAATGGCCGGTTGGTGCGGATTGCCGGCTGCCTGCCTGCCTACAAAGGGTAGTATATTCAATGCGCGGCGGCAAGTCCAGAACGGATGCGACCAGGCCGGGCGAATTCATTCACGGACAATGGAGGTATGTCCGAGCACGCGTCCCCGGCAATTGGAGGAGCGTGTCTCGTGGTCAATGGTTGTGCGTCAGCGTGCGCTGGGCGTTTTCGCCGGTGTGTAAAGTCGGCGACAGCTGCCGGGGAGGAACCGGCGTATACTGTGCGAAAATTTCCTGCCGAAGCCGGAAGTTCAACTTCTCACAGAAGTTGTACTTTTGGCGCCAAAGACGATGACTATTTTCTTTACACTGCTGCTTGGCCACCTGATCGCGGACTTTCCGCTGCAAACCAACAGCGTTTTCCAGTTGAAGTGCCGTTCCAGTCGTGGCCTGGTTGTGCACGTAGGCATTCACATGCTGGTCACGGCCATATTGCTGATGGATCCGCTGCGCGACGGGGCGGCGTTGCTCATGCTGGGCGGGGCGCACTACCTGATTGACTGGTCGAAGTTACGCCTGGCGACGCGCTACGAAAGCCCCGGCTTCCTGCTGGACCAGCTGGCGCACGTAGCTGTGCTGCTGGTTATCGCCGGCCTGGTCCCTGACCTGGCGCTACGACCCATGCCGGCCTGGTTGCTGGCCCTCGCCCTGTTGGTCCTGGCGGTGCAGGTAGTGGCGATGTTCCTGTGGGTGCTGGCCAAAGACCTGGAGAGCTGGCGGGAAGGTCGGGCCGGCGACGGCGGCTTGCGCGCGTTGGCCGCGGGCAGCCGGTCGTGGATGTACGTGTCCCAGCGCACAGGCTTGTTGCTGGTGGCGACGCTGGCGCTCACCTGGTTGATGATCGCTTGACTGCCTGATTGTCTTCAACAAGCAATGCGTTGAAGCTCGATTTCCTGCCTGGAGGATTGAACTGTGCCTCATATGAGAAAAATAGTGACCTTTCTATGGTTTAACGACCGGGCAAAAGAAGCGGTAGATTTGTATGTGTCGCTATTTGAAGACGCAAGAATAGTTAACACTTCCTATCTCACCGAGACCGTGGCAGAAGCAGCCGGAAAGGATGCCGGAGATGTATCAACAATAGACTTTGAACTGAATGGTCAGAACTTTACTGCGCTGGACGGCGGCCCGATGTTCGCGTTTACCGAGGCTATCTCAATAGCGGTAAACTGCGACAATCAGGAAGAGATTGATCATCTTTGGGATGCGCTGTCCGAAGGCGGCCAAATACTATCTTGCGGATGGCTCAAGGACAAATATGGCTTAACGTGGCAGATCATGCCGGAAAGCCTGGACATCATGATGCGAGATCCAGACTCTGCCAAAGCTGATCGGGTTGGCGCTGCCATGCTTGGTATGGACAAGCTGATTATTAGCGAACTCGAAAGAGCTTACCGGGGTGAATAACGACTTGACCGGATAGTGCTTGGGCTTTCCGCTCCCCGGCTTTGGTGCAGCCAGCCCGCTAGAGTTTGCTGGGCGCGCGCGCTCTGTCCGATAGTAAGCACCACTTACCCTTCCATCCGCTTACGCCAGTAGCGGATCATGCCGTCAACAGAGATGTAGAGCGGATTGGCCGCCTCGTAGCGGGCGAATTGCACGTCAGAAACGCCGGCAGCCAGCGCTTGCTCCCGGCACCACACCGTGTAGAGCCGCACAATCTCATCGCGCTCTGCGCCCCCGGCCAGCGCCTCTCCCACCAGCTTGGTCACCTGGGGTAGATCGGCGCGCAGGGCGGCAAAGTGGGCCGGCGGGTCGTCCAGCCGGCCGAAATGGGTGGGGTACAGGCGCCTGAAACCCTCCGCCGCCAGCCGGTCCACGCTCTCCAACCACTTCTCCGGCGCGAATTCCGGCGGCACGGCGGGGACGGAGATCCAGTTGCCGCCGGGCAAGCGCACCCCGGCCGCGTCGCCCGTGAAGGCGACTTCGCCAATCGCGTAGACATGGTGGTGCCAGGCATGCCCCGGCGTGTCCAGCGCCGTTATCTCGATGCCGTCAATGACGACCGCGTCGCCGTCCGCCAGGGGAGTGACCTGCTCAGCCGGCGCGGGGAGCACTTCACCCCACATTGGGATCAGCTGGTCGCCATAGATGCGACCGGCGCTGTTCAACAGCCGGGCCGGATCAACCAGGTGCGGCGTACCCACGTGATGCACATACACACGCGCCCCTTGCTGTGCCCACCAGCCGGCAGCCCCGGCGTGATCCAGGTGGATGTGGGTGACCAGCAGGTGGCGGATGTCCGATGGTTGCAGTCCATGCTCGCGCAGGCCGGCGAGCAACTGCGGCAGGGTGGAAGCCGGACCGCTCTCAATCAGGAAGCATTCGTTTTCACCCTCAATCAAATATGAGGCGATGGCGTGGCTGAGCTGCTGAAAATGCAAGTCTATGGTGTGTACTTTCATGGTTGATACTCACTCTCTCGCGAGACCCGGCAGGTCCATTCAACGGGCGCTAATGGTATTGTACAACACGCGAACCGGTTGACGCAGGGGGCAGTTCTGGGTCTAATTATTGTTGACTTATCAACATGTGCCCGATGGGGAGGTTAGCTGGCTCGATGGCTACGCGAGTAGCGGCACCTAACGCGCTCACCGGGCAACTAGCCGGCAAGCCGGTGCTGGCTTGCCTTAGGAGGAAAGAGTAATGTGGAAAGATTTCAAGGTATTTGTCACCAAAGGTAATGTGCTTGACCTGGCGGTGGCGGTGATCATCGGCGGCGCGTTCGGCCTGATCATAACCTCATTGGTGAACGACATTATTATGCCCCTGATCGGCATCTTGTTGGGCGGCGTGGACTTTACCACGCTTTCCGTACAGGTGGGCGATGCGGTCATACTGTATGGCAACTTCATCCAGGCGGTAATCAACTTCCTGATTATCGCGTTCGTGATTTTCATGATTGTGCGCTTTGCGAACAAGCTGATGCCGCCGCCGCCGCCCGCCCCGCCGGCCGGCCCGTCGGATGAGGTGAAGCTGCTCACCGAGATTCGAGACCTCTTGCAGAAGCGCTAAGACTTCAGCCGGTTCCGGCGCTCCAACCCCAGTCCTGGCAGGCGGTCAGAGCGTTCTGCAGGTAGAGCATCCAGATGTGCTTGAATTCCAGGTTGGCATGCCCCCGGCACCACTCAACGGCTACGTAGACGGTTAGCGGGACCATCAGCCGGTAATCGTCTACGAGCCGCTCCCAATCGTAATCGTTGACCCCGCGGGCGACCAGCGCGGCGTGATAGCGGCGCAAGACCGGCATTTCCCATTCGCGGCGCTGCTCTACCGGCCAGTCAAGCACCATCGCGTAGGCCAGGTCGGACGCGCCGGGCCAACTAGTCAGGCTCCATTCGAAGGGGCCGCGGTCAATCAGGTAGAGGGGATGCACTCCGGCAATTGGTACCAGGATGTTGCTGTCCCCGGCGTCGCCATGAATCAAGGTGTAGCCGGCGCCTCCGTCCTCCACGGCGGCCCGGTTGCGCTCCAGCAGCATCTGTGGGTGGCGGGCGAAGATGTCATAAATCAGCGCCGGCCAATGGGGTTGCAGTTCCGCCGCGCAACAGTCGAGGATATGCTCCACTCCGGGGCGGGCGACGGCGATGAAGCCTTCAATTTGCGCCGCGTCATGCAGGGGCGCGCCGCCGGCTTCCAGGCGCTCTGTCCCCCACCAGGGCGCGTGCAGGGCGGCCAGCGCTTCGGCAAGGGCCAGACCGTACTCCAGCGTGACCGGCTTGCGCCCGGCCGGGACATGCGTCTCGCTGACATCGTCCAACAGTAGGTGAAAGCGCCCCTGCTCCTCGTCATAGGCGGCGTCGTAGCAGCGCAGCAGCGGGGCGTCGGGCACATTGAGATAGTCGCGGGTGTAGTAGTAGTATTCGGAAGCCTGCAGCCAGTCGTCTTCCTGGTCGAGAGTGACCATCTTCAGGAAGAGGGCCGGCGGGAGCGAGCCGCGGGCATCGGGCGAGTATGCCGGGCGCAAGCGGGCGTTGGCGGAGAGGAACCGCTCGCTCTCGCCCACGCGCTCGATGCCGGTAACGTGGCCGGCGATGAGTGCACCGCTGTGCTGTAAGGCGGCGGTGAGCCGTTGAGGGGTGAGTTGGGCCGGGTGAGTGATCAACTGGTCGGGCATTACCTATTCCTTTGCGGGCGTGACTGGCATTTGGGTTATGAACTGGGCAAATTGTACTTCATCGGCGCTCGTTTTCGGCAACCCGGCGCGAATGTCACTTGCCGCGTGACTCTACTGGAGTATAACTTCCCGGGTACTCGAAGGAGATGAGACATGCAAATTGCAAACAGTACGTTCTTGATCACGGGCGGCGGTTCCGGCCTGGGCGCGGCGACCGCGCGGATGGTGGTCGCAAATGGGGGGCGGGTGGTGATTGCGGACATCAATGAGCGGGCGGGCGCGGCGCTGGCCGGCGAACTAGGTCCCGCGGCGCGCTTCCTGGCCACGGACGTGACCTCCGAGGATAGCGTGCAGGCAGCGGTGGCTCAGGCAGCGGCCGGCGGCAACCTGCGCGGAGTGGTCAATTGCGCAGGCATCGCCATTGCCCAGCGGCTTCTCGGCCGGGATGGGCCGCACGCTTTGGACGCCTTCAATCGCGTGGTGCAGATTAATCTGGTAGGCACCTTCAACGTCATCCGGCTAGCGGCGGCGGCCATGAGCGCGCAGCAGCCGGATGAGCAGGGAGAACGCGGCGTGATCGTCTGCACTGCCTCCGTGGCTGCCTTTGACGGTCAAATCGGACAGGCGGCTTACTCGGCCTCAAAGGGCGGTGTGGCGGCGATGACCTTGCCCGCCGCCCGCGAGCTGGCCCGCCTCGGCATTCGGGTGATGACCATCGCCCCGGGGATCTTCGACACGCCAATGATGGCCGGCTTGCCGGAGAAGGCGCGGCAGTCGCTGGGCGAGCAGGTTCCCTTTCCCTCCCGCTTGGGCCGGCCGGAGGAATACGCCGCGCTGGTGCGGCACATATTCGAGAACCAGATGTTAAATGGTGAGGTAATCCGGCTGGATGGTGCGCTGCGCATGGCGGCCCGGTGACGGCTGATGACCACTGGGCATGATGGCGGTAAGCGCCAGCGCCGGGTGATCCTGGCCACCATTGGCAGCGCCGGGGACGTCAACCCTATGATGGCCCTCGGGCTGGCGCTGCAACAGCGCGGGCATGATGTGCTCCTGGTTACCAGCCCGTTCTTCGAGGAGTACATCGAGAGCGCGGGCTTGCCCTTCATGCCCCTGGGCGATGCGGAAGCGCACCGGCGGGTGGTCGAGGACCCGGACCTGTGGAACACGCGGCGGGCGTTCGATGTCATAGCCCGCGGGGTGATCCTGCCCAGCATGCGCCCCTTCTACGAGATGTTTGCAGATGTGGATCCGGCCGGGACGCTGCTGGTCACCAGCGCCCTCGTATTTGGCGCGCACCTGCTGCGCGAGCGGCGGGGAATGGCGCACGTCACCGTGCACCTGCAGCCGTCCTTGCTGCGCAGCCTCTACCAATCGCCCAACATGGGCGGAATCGCCCTGCCGGAGTGGCTGCCAAAGGCGGTCAAGCGCCTTTACTTCCGGCTGGTGGATCGGCTGGTAATTGACCGCCAGCTGGCCCCGAAAGTAAATGCCTTTCGCGCCGAATTGGGTCTGCCGGCAATCCACAACCTCTTCGCCGGCTGGATACATTCGCCCCTGCTGAACCTGGGGCTTTTCCCGGACTGGTTCGCCCCGCCGCAGCCGGATTGGCCGGCAAGCACCCGCCTGACCGGCTTCCTGGCGTATGACGGCGGCGAGCAGCAGCCCGTCACGGCCGAGGTGCGCGCATTCCTGGCGGCCGGTGAGCCGCCGATTGTGTTTACCGCCGGAACGAGCAATGTGCACGCGGCCGCGTTCCTGCGCGAATCGGCGCGGGCGGCGGCCTTGCTGAAGCGGCGGGCGCTGCTGGTGAACGCATACCCGGAGCAGTTGCCGGACGAATTGCCGGAGGGGGTGATGGCGACGACCTATGCGCCCTTCGGGGAGTTGCTTCCCCGGGCGAGCGCGCTGGTTTATCATGGCGGCGTCGGCACCCTGGCGCAGGCGCTGGCCGCCGGAATCCCTCACCTGGTGATGCCCCTGAGCCATGACCAGCCGGACAACGCGGACCGGTTGCGCCGGCTGGGGCTGGGCGACGCAATCGCGCCGGGCCGGTATCGGGCGGAGTTGGTGGCGGAGAAACTAGGCCGGCTGTTGGCCGATGAGCAGGTGGCGGAGCGTTGCCGGCAGCTGGCGGCGCAGGTTGACTTTGCCGCCGGGTTGCAGGAGGCGGTTACGGCCATTGAAGCGCTGCGCTGAGTGTGGTTGACCTGGCTGGAACGCGTGGGTAGTCTGGCGCGGAACCGTTAAGGTTTGCCGTTGGAGGAAAGGAAGGAGCCGTAGCGCCGGCAAATACCTGCAGGGCAGCGAGCTGAGGAGTACAATTACACCTGTGTCGCAACCAATCAAGCAATTTCCGGTCCAATTGCAGACGAAGTTGCAGGCGACCAGCCTGGTCTGCCCGTTGTGTAGCGCGCGGGCGCCGGTCCGGGGCGCAAGACCCAGAGCCGGCCCGGAAGCGCCCATTGAGCAGTGGGATGCAGTCTTCATTTGTCCGGCCTGTGGCCTGATTAGTTCATTCAATCTCGAACGGCTGTCGCCGGCATTGCTGAAGTCGCTGCAGGGAACGCAGTGGGCGGCGCAGTTACGCAGCCATGAGCAGGCCCCGGCGACGCGTGAATTGACGCACGAGCGAGAAGCGAACCGGGCGCACTTCGTCAGCGCGCTGGTGATCTCCTTCCTGATCTGGTTCGTGCTGACCGGCAGCTTTAACCCCGTTGACCTGCTCTGGGGCGTGGTCGCTGCATTCGTGGTTGCCCGCTTTTCATATAAGTTAGCTGCCTTTGACCTCTTGAGCTGGCTGGCCTCGCCGCGGCGTTGGCCGGCGATGTTGTCGCTGCTATGGGAGTTGGGCCGGCAGCTGCTGATCCAGAATATCACCCTCTCCATCAGGGTGTTGCGCCCCAGGTTGGACATCCGGCCGGGGATAGTCGCCGTGCCCACCGCCCTGCGTGACAACGTAGGCCTGACCTTGCTGGGCAGCCTGATCACCCTGACGCCGGATACCGTGGTGGTAGACATTGACCAACAGCAGGGGCTGTTCTATGTGCATTGGATTGACGTGCGCGCGTCGGAGCCGGAGGCGGTGCGCGAATTGGTCTCCGCGGATTTTGAGGAACGGGTGATACGCGTGCTGCAGGCGTGACCCGCAGCAGTAACCCGATTTTCCAAATCGGGTCTCGAGATGAAATCTCGAGTTACATTGGTTGTAACCCGATTTTGC
>CAYVQP010000026.1:17962-25230 GCA_964452775.1 uncultured Ardenticatenaceae bacterium
AACCCGATTTTGCAAATCGGGTCTCGAGATGAAATCTCGAGTTACATTGGTTGTAACCCGATTTTGCAAATCGGGTCTCGAGATGAAATCTCGAGTTACATTGGTTGTAGCCCGATTTTCCAAATCGGGTCTCGAGATGAAATCTCGAGTTACAGGAGGATGGTGATGGACATCGCCGGCTTCACCCTTGAGAACACCCTTGTCGCCCTTTTGGGTCTTTTGCTACTTCCGGCGCTGTACGCCCTATGGCGGGCACCGACGACCAGCGACCGGGTGCTGGTGCTGGAGGTCATCGGCACGATTGGCGTGTTGATGCTCACCGTGTTAAGCATCGTCGCCCGGCGGGCATTCTATCTCGACCTGGCCCTGTTGCTGGCCCTTTTCAGCTTTCTGGGCACCCTGGTCATCGCCCGCTACCTGGAGCGTGGGTTGTTGCAATGAGCGTGCTGGAATGGTTGTTGCTCGTCCTGTATGCGGCCGGCTTCTTCTTCAACCTGGCGGCCGTGGTGGGCATCATTCGGTTGCCCGACGTGTATAGCCGGCTGCACGCCACCGCCAAGAACACCACCCTGGGTTCGCTGCTGATTGTCCTCGGGCTGGCCATCCGGCAGCTGGCCATTGGTTCATGGGCCGCCTCGCTGAAGCTGCTCTTCATCGGGTTGGTGTTGATGATTGTGTCCCCGATTGCGTCGCACGCGCTGGCCCGAGCGGCCTATTGGTCCGGCGTGCCGCTCTGGTCGGGCAGCGTGGTTGATGAGTACGGGCAGCGGCAGGCTGCCGGCGAAAGCGAGTGAGGTGACATGGATTCCTTTACGGTGCTCAGCGCCATCTTTACCGTCGGGCTGATCGCCTGCGCCGCCCTGGTCGTGTGGGTGCGCAGCCTGGTCAACGCCATCGTCGCTTCGGCGGCTACGGGCACCTTCCTGACGCTGCTCTTCTTGCTGATGGAAGCGCCGGATGTGGCCATGTCCGAAGCCGCCGTGGGGGCGGTGGCCGTGCCGATCGTGATGTTGGTCGCATTGGCCAAGATACGCTCTCTGCTTGACGATCCCTCGGAGGCAGACTAAATGCGCCAGGCGATACTGCTCTTCATCCTGACCGTGCTCTTCGGGATGCTGTTGCTGGCCTTCAGTGAAGCGCCTTCCTTCACGGACCCGCTGATGGCGGTTGCCGATTATTATGTCAAGGAGACCGTGCCCAAAGTGGGAGCGACCAATATCGTCTCGGCGGTGACCTTTGACTGGCGCGGCTTTGACACCTTCGGGGAGGCGACCTTGTTGTTGACCGCCGCGGTGGGCATCCGGCTGCTGCTGCGCCACTGGCAGGAGCGCCGGCGCAGGACCGGGTGGGTGTAGTGAGCCAACCAACCTCGGAACGCCCTCCGGTGCGCAAGCGGCGGGCCCCGGTTTCAGCGCGACCGGAGGAGATGAGCGTGCTGGTGCGCGTCATCGTGCGCGCGCTGTTACCGCTATTGCTGCTGTTCGGCTTCTATATAATCAGCTACGGCCATCTGTCTCCGGGAGGCGGCTTTCAGGGCGGGATGATTCTAGCCGGGGCGGTGGTCACCTTTTATCTCGCCTTCGGCTACCAGATATTGGAGCGCTTCAGCCACCTGACCCTGGAGCTGGTGGAGGCGGCGGCCATCCTGCTCTTCTTCGCCGTGGGCCTGGTGGGCCTCTTTGGGCGCGGCTTTCTGGATAATCTGTTGCCCAGCGGCATCCCCGGCAATCTGCTCTCCGGCGGTTTCGTACCCGTGTTGAACTTCGTCGTCGGGCTGAAGGTGGCCGCCGGAACGTTGCTGATCATCGTGGTGCTGCTGGAAACGCTGCGCAAGGGGGAAGATTGAGCCCGGCGGCCATCATCCTCTACCTGGGAGCGATCCTGCTCTTCTTGATTGGGCTGTACGGCATGATCGTGCATCGCAACATGATGCGCATCCTGCTCAGCCTGGGTCTGATGGAGAGCGCCGCGGTGCTGATGCTCATCGTGCAGGGCTTCCGGCTGCAGGCGACGGCCCCGATTCTGGCTGCGGGCGAGGGCGAGGAGATTGTGCCGGGCATCACGCAGGTGGTGGACCCCATCGTGCAGGCGCTGACCCTGACCTCGATTGTCATCGGCGTAGCGACCCTGGGGATGGCCCTGGCCATGATCATCTTGCTGGTGCGACACTACGGCACGCTAGACGTGCGCCGGCTGCGAGAGCTGCGCGGCTGATGCAGGATTTCGCCTTACTTGCGCCCGTGCTGGCTCCGCTGAGCGCGGCCTTCTTGTTGCCTCTCGCGTCGCTCCTCTCGCGCCGGTTCGCGCCGTTGATCACCTTGCCGGCCATGGCGATCTCGCTGGCGGCGTTGCTCTCCCTGGCCAGGCCGGTGTT
The DNA here is from genome assembly GCA_964452775.1 of uncultured Ardenticatenaceae bacterium. Lineage (GTDB taxonomy): Bacteria > Chloroflexota > Anaerolineae > Promineifilales > Promineifilaceae > JACKCB01. The sequence continues at coordinate 20,337 of CAYVQP010000026.1, forward strand.
TGGCGCAGGGCAGGTGCTGGTCTATTGGCTGGGCGGGTGGACGCCGGTGGATGGGCTGGCCATCGGCATAAACTTCGCGGTTGATGCCTGGGGACTGCTCATCGCCCTGAACATCGCCCTGGTAGGTCTGCTGGCGGCGATTTACTCCATCCCGTACATGGCCGAGGAAACGGGCAAGGAGGGGTACTACGCGCTGCTGATGCTGCTGTTGGCCGCCCTGATCGGCTTTTGCCTGACCGGCGACTTGTTCAACCAGTTCGTCTGGCTGGAAATCCTCTCCTTTTCCGCTTTTGCGCTGACCGCCTTCCACTACCAGGAACGCATCGCCGTGGAGGGGGCCTTCAAGTACCTGATCACCAACTCCCTGGCTTCGCTGTTTATTCTCACTGCCCTGGCGCTGGTCTACGCGACCACCGGCGCGCTGAACCTGGCGGCCATTGCCGGGGAGTTCGGGCGCTCGAACGGGCAAATTATCGCCCTGGGATTGCTGTTCGTGGGCTACGCGACGAAGACCGCGCTGGTTCCCTGGCATTTTTGGCTGCCCGATGCCCATCAGGTAGCGCCGGCTCCCGTCTCGGCGGTGCTCTCCGGCGCGCTGATCAAGATTGGCATTTATGGGATCGGGCGGCTGCTCTTCACGGTGACGCCGGTGGAGTTCAACCAGCTGGTGTTGAACATCTTTCTCGCTGTCGCCGTCCTGACCATGTTTGTGGGCGGCTTCCAGATGCTGCGCCAAAACTCCATCAAGCGTATTCTGGCCTACTCGTCCGTCTCGCAAATGGGTTACATCTTGTTGGGGTTGGCCATCGGAACGCCGATGGGCATTGCAGCGGCGGCCTTGCTGGTGTTCATGCACGCCATGGCCAAGTCGGCGCTCTTCTTCGGAGCCGGCGCGATCCAGCATTATGGCCGCGCAAGCCTGTTATCCGAGGGCGGCGGGCTATTGCGCAAGATGCCGGCGACCTTCGGCCTGATGGTCGCGGCCGGGCTGAGCTTGAGCGGTTTCCCCCTGACCATCGGCTTCGTCAGCAAGGCGCTGCTGGAGGAGGCGGCGCTGGAGGAGGGGGCGACGTGGGCAGCGCTGGCGGCCATCTTTTGCGGCGCGTTCACCTTCGCCGGCTTGGCTCGCTTGCTCTGGGTGGTGTTTGTGCGCCGGCCGGCCGGGGATGGGCAGCCGGCTCGGTCAAGAGCAGTTAGTGTGCGAATTCGAGAGGCGCACCCGCTGATGCTCCTGGCAATGGCCGTGCCGGTCACCTTGTCCGTCGCCGCCGGGTTGGCCCCGTGGTTGCCGGTGGAATGGTTTGGCGCGCCGGCGATGACCGCGCTTATGCGCCCGGCGGCTTACGTCGAGGCGGTGTTGGGTCCTAACGGCGGGCTGTCCGCGTTGCCCGCCTTGCCGGCCGGGTTGCACGCTCCGAGCCTGCTCGATTGGGCGCTCTGGCCGGCGGTGATCTTTATCGTTGTCGCCGGAAGCGCGCTGGCATACGTGAGCCTGCCGGGAAACGAGCGGCGCTTCTGGGGGCTGCCGGGAGTCAATGGGCTGTACCGGCTTGTGCGTCGCTGGCATTCGGGGTTGCTGCCCGATTATGTGCTGTGGAACGCGTTTGGGACGGCAGTATTGTTGGTGCTTTTTGTGGCGGTCTTTGCGCTGGGAGATGGGCGTGGATTGTAAGGGCATGCCCCGCGGGACCTGCGGGGTGCAGCTCCAGGGATTGGTGATGGAACGATGACAACGCGACGCCAGCCAGGTGATGAAGTCAGCGCCGGTGAGGAGTCCGGCCAGCGGGAGCGCGCCGAGGAGCTGGGCCGGCATTGGAGCGAGATCCTGCATGACTTTTCGCTGCCCTGTCCGCTGTGTAGGGGCGAGCTGGAGCTGCAGGGCGTGGCCCCGACGCGGCTGTATGAGTTCGCGGAAGGGGAGCCGGGCGTGGTAAATGAGCAGGAGTTGATGCCCATTCAGTTCTTGTGCAATCGCTGCGGCTACACGGCCTCCTTTGATTCGCAGTTGTTTAATCCGGCGCACCTGGCGAGATTGGCGGGGGCGCGTCCTGAGCGGGTGGCGGCGCTGACTGTGCGCGATTACCGGGTGCTGCTGCCCTTGCGCGGCGACGAGCAGAACAAGACGCTGCTTCACCTGGCGACGGCAATCGCCCGCAGCCGGTACGGGGACCTGGTGGTGCTGGCGGCCACTAACCAGGACGATTTGAACGAGAAGTTGGCTCTGGAGTTGCAGGAGTATCGCCCCCGGGCCGGCGGGGCGGTTCCCATGACGTTGGTCGGTCGCTCCACGGAGTCGCTGAAGGCCAATCTGACCCAGGCGGTATCGCGCCACGACTGCGACTTGTTGGTCATCGAGGCTCGCGGCTGGCACAAGGGGGCGGGCGGAAGGATGGCGGGGGATCAAACGGAGGTAGGGCCGCTAATCGAGGAGATCTTGCTGGACGACCTGAGCGCGGTGGCCATCGTGCATGACCGCGGGTTGAAGCAGGTGAACCGGGTGCTGCTGGCTACTTCAGGCGGGCCGAATGCGCTGGCCGCCGCCTCCCTGGTGGTGGATATCGCCCGCTCCTTTGAGGCGGAGCTTCATGTGCTATATATTGCTTCAGCGGGAGACCCGGAGAGCGTGGAGGCCGGTCAAAGCCGGATCGCCGAGACCCTGGGAGAAACGAACACGGAGGGTATCCGGTTGCAGCGGCGCGTGATTGTAGAACGAGATGCGGTCCAGGGACTGATTCGGGAGGCGGGCGAGTATGATTTGCTGGTGGTGGGTGGATCGCCGCGGGATTGGCGGGGGAAGATACAGTTGAACAGCTTTTCGGCCAAGGTGGCCCGCAACTCAACGAACACCGCCATTGTGCTGATTGCGCCGGGGGATCAGAAGCGGTCGTTCTTTGGCCGGCTGTTGGGACTCTAGCAGCATAGGCCGGAGCGTAGCCCCGACATCCCTGTCGGGCGAGCTTGCGGGCGGCAACCCAACGTAGCCCCGACATCCCTGTCGGGCGAGTGCGCAGACGACAACCCGGCGTAGCCCCGACATCCCTGTCGGGTGAGCAAGCGGAAACAAATCCAACGTTGCCCCGACATCCCTGTCGGGCGAGTGCGGAAGGCCCGGCAAGGTTGCCGGGGCTCTACATGATGCGAGGGGAAGCGCCGGTCTCTTGCCTGCGTGCGGGCAGAGCCATTCGCGTTCATTCAACAATTGTGGCGCTAATCCCCGGCAACCCATTCTGTTGACATTACCAGGAAATGTGACTACCATATAGTCACAAAAGGTGATTGGGATGGCAGAGGAAATTGGTATTCGCGAACTGAAGAGTCAGGCCTCAAGCATCGTGCGCCGGGTCCGGGAGGAGGCGACGGAATACGTGATCACGCATCACGGTCATCCCGTAGCAATTCTGCGACCGATACGAGAAGAAGATCTCCTAAACCTACAACGAAAGGAGTCGCTCGAAGTGCTGCAGCAGTTGCTTGACCTGGGCGGTCTACTCGTTGAAAGCAAGCTAGGGTCCGAATCAGCAGTTGAGCTACTATCAACGCTGCGGGATGAGGAGAGTCAATGGCCGTCGTAGATGCCAGCGTGATACTCTCCTCCATACTTCCCGACGACCCGCATCATCAGGCGAGTCGCGATTGGATTTCGTCGCTCATTCAGGCCGGCAATCACTTTACCGCGCCCACCCTGCTGCTGAGTGAGATCGCCGCGCCACTTGGCCGCGCCTATGGGCAGCCGGAGTTGGCGAGGCGTATTGTGCAAACCCTGGCGACCGCGTCATTTGCCGTGCTGACGCCCATCTCGACCAGCCTGGCAATTCGGGCGGCCTTTATCGCAGCGGAGTATCGAATCAGAGGATGCGACGCGGTCTACGTGGCCCTGGCTGAAAGCGTCGGCGAAGAGTTGATCACGCTGGATGAGCAGCAGGGGCAACGTGCCGGCGCCGTGGTTGCGACGAGGCCACCCTGGTAGGTTGATAGCCGGCTCTTGATTCAGCGGGCGCGAACTCCGGCGGGAGGTGCTGTCGAGTGACAATTGTCATGCCTGCGGCGTGACAAAGATCATCTTGCAAACCGCCTATTCTGTTTTATAATGCAGGTACCAAACGGCAAAATCGGCTTAACACCCGAATGCCGTAAGGTAGAGGAAGCCCCGAGAAATTGGACGGCGGCATTCCGAAGCAAAGGTTACCTCCAGCGGGACCCGCCCAGCGGGGGTTGTAGAGGAACCGGCGCAATACCAACCGCACCGCGGGCAGTTGTTGAAAGACGCAGCCCGAGCGGAAGGGAAGATCCAAAGGTACATCCTGCGCCAATACGCCCGTCTAAAACAGATCGGCGCGACGCGGAAGTCCAGCGGAGGCGGAAAGTCCAGCCTAAGGTTACTTGGGGCTCCTCGTTGTCTGGGCTCCTAGTGGAGAAGAGGAGAGTGTGAGCGCGACCGGGTTCTTGCTGGTCGCGCTTCTTGTTTTCTGGGCAAGACCCCGCAACTCAGTCTGTGAGTTGCGGGGTCAAGGGAGAGCCGGCTAGCGCACCAGCTCGATGTCGCCCAGGAATAGGGAGCCGGCAGCCGTCTGGTCGAAAACCAGGGCCAGTTCAACGATATTGCTCAAGTCCACCCCGGCGAAGTCGCTTAGCAGCAGCCGGATGGTGGTCATGGGGACGCGGCCGGTGAATAAGCCGCCCTCAAAGAAGTCATTCTCCTCCACGTAGCCGGGCGGAAAGACGAGAGCCGGCTCACCTGGCCGCGTAGTTACGATGGCGCTATTACCCGCGCCGTCCGTCAGACGCACGCTGAATGCCTGCGGGCTGCCCGACTGGTTGAGTGACGAAAGCGGTTCTACCGCCGCGCGCAGGGAGATGGCGTTGAAGCCGCTGAGGTCGCCGCTTCCTTCCGGCA
>CAYVQP010000026.1:25330-33343 GCA_964452775.1 uncultured Ardenticatenaceae bacterium
GCCGCGCGCAGGGAGATGGCGTTGAAGCCGCTGAGGTCGCCGCTTCCTTCCGGCAAGGCCAATTTGAGGGCGGAGTCCGGCTGCTCCCAGGAGACAACGGCATGGGCAGGTTGGCCGGGAACGGTGACGTTTACCCGCCGGCAAGGTTCGGTGCCGGGCATCGTGGCCGGGCTGTAGAAGCCTTCGGGGCAGAAGGAGATGCTTGCTCCGTCGGTCGTCACTGCTCCGCCGGCCCGGTTGGTGGTCAGCTCGTCGGCATTTGCCGGGATGAACAGCGTCTGCCGGTCGGCCGCGGGGGAGAGGGAGGAGACGCGGGCCGGCAACCCATACAGCGCGCTGGGAGCATGCTCGGGCACGACCATGCCCATACGTACGGCAGCGACCGCCGCTTCTGTCTCGTCCTCACTGAATACGGTGGTCAGGAAATCTGTGGCGTAGTCAAGCATGAAGCCGCGTTGGGTGAAGGGGGAGAGCAAAGGCTCGCAGTCGGGCCGGCCGAAATTGCCCATCATGTCGCCGCCCAGCGTTTCATTGAAGTAATTGTGATTGGCGCGCTCCAGCCAGACGGAAGTGACCGGCTGCGCTTGCTCGGGGTTCATGCGCGCGGCCTCGTAGAAAACCTGCCCGTCCTGGGAAATCACATCGCCATCGCAAGCGGGCAGAATGACGGCAAGCGGCACTTCGGATGCGACCGGCATGTGAGTCGCCACGGCCGGGGCGATGAGCAGTAAGCCTTCCACCGGCCCAAAACCCTTCTCTGCGGCCCCTTCCGCTGAAGTCAATCCCTGCTGGTGGGCGTACCAGAGCGCCCCTTCGCCGCCGCGGGAGTGACCGAACATGGCAATTCTGCCGGTGTCGGCCACGCCGGCCAAATCCACCCCGAACTGATTTTCTCCGCCCCCGGCGGCGATTGCCAGGGCGCCCAGATGGGCGTCCAGGATTTGCGCCAGCCTCTCGCCGCCAACGCCTTCGCCGAAGCCGAATGTGTTGTCACCGTTGATATTGATGGATAGGGCCACGTAGCCCTGCTCAGCCAGGTAGTTCACCAGGTAGTCAAAGCCGCGATAGTTGGGCTGTTCCACATCCGGCGCGCACGGCCAGGCGTCCACGCCGAACTCATTTACTGGACAGCCGGGGTGCGCGCCGTGCAGGATAACTACTACGGGAGCCGGCCCATCCTCCAGGGTGGCAGCGTCCGGGGTGGCGATGAGGCCGTTTAGCCGGACGGGCATGTTGCGGAAACGGCTGTCCTCCGGGAAGTTGGATTGGACGATGGTAACTTCGCCCAGGTCGTACTCAACGGAGGCGAGCGAATCGCCGGCATCTGGACCAGGCGTCTCCGTTTCCGGCACGGTAGTAGCGGGCGCGGTCTCGGTCTCGGCCGGCGCAGCGGTAGCGGGCGCAACGGTGTTGGGAGGGTTTTCCGGCGTTGGGATTGAACAGGCAGCAAGTAACAGGATGAGGGCAGCCGGCAGCAGGCGCCCAAGCAGAATGGTTCTCATTTTCCTCTCTCTGGTGAATTATCCGTGCGGGAAAGTAAGGGCCGGCCGGGCGCGCCGCCCGGCCGGCCGAATCAGGGGTGGCTAATCCGAAATAGCCGTCCTGGCTGGCCCCCCTTGCGGCTCAAGCAAGCAGTAAGCCTGCCAGTTTTCCGTCTCGCCCGGGTCCAGGGTCGTGTAGCCCTCGCCGGGCGCAGGGCAAAGGCTGATGGAGACGACAAAGTGATAGTCGCCGGGGGCCAGCTCGTAATTGCCCGTTTCATAGCTGGGGATGGTGTCCTGCACTACTTCCAGGCCGTAGAGGAATATCCAGAAGGTAAGCACCCCATCAGAATTGTTGTACATGGTCAGAAAGGCGGGGTCGGTGAGCACCATTGGGGTATCGCCGGCATTAGCTGCCCCGCCGGGGCCGACCGAGACGTTGGCGGTCTCAGGAGCGTAGCCGGGGCGGGCAATCTCCACCAGGTAATCTCCGGCGGCCACGCCCTCCAGCCGGTACCAGCCGTTGGGGAAGGACTCGGTCTCGGCGACCGCGCCGCGGTTGTCCAGCAGGCCGCTGAGGGTGATGTTCGCGCCGGATACGGTGAAGCCGGAGCCGTCATCGGTGATCTGCCCGTAGACGACGCCGTTGGTATTGCCCACCGAAGCGTCGGCGGCGAAGATGTATGCGCCCATCCCGGGGTTCGAGATAATGCGCTGGTTGAATTCTCCCGGACCGGCGAGCAGGTTCTCGCACTCTTGCGCCGTTGAGCCGCCTTCCGGGCCGCCATAAACGTCGAAGTTGACGTGGAATTGCAGGCCGCTGGCCGGGGCGGCAACGCCCTGGATGCTGTGGCCCACAATCGCGCCCCAACTGTCATCGTCTGCGGCTACGTCGCAATACTCCTCGATGTCGCCGGTGTCTTCCTGCCAGCCGGGGGCGTAATCAGGCAGGATGAGCAGGTGCTCCATGATCAGCCCATTGCCTTCGCCGTAACGCTCGGACTGGGTGATGCCGGTCATGGTGATGTTGATCGGGGCGTCCGGCCTGAGCTGGTAATGTTCCAGCGCGCCGGGCGCCGGGCCAAAGGAGGCCAGGAAGGGATGATAGATGTCGGTGTACCCGGCCCCTTCGCCGGCGGCGATGAGGGTGACCCCGTCCTGGTTCTCGATAGCGGTCACGTTGATGCCGCCGAGCGGCCGGTCGAAATAATCCTGAACGACGAACTGCTGCTGGCCGCCGCCGGTGAGCGGGACGTTGAAAGCGCCGCCGCCATCGCTCTGCAAGTAGTAGACGTTGATGGGGCCGGTGGGGGTCTGACTGCTCATGATGGGCAGGTAGACATCGTTTGCCGCGCCGGCGGCAGCGAATGAGTTGCCGGCCGAGATGACGGCCATTGCGAAGGTGATTACGGTGAGGGCGATAAAGCTCAAGATGGTTCTCATGATGTTTTTCCTCCCATCTGAATGGATCGCAGATTATCCAAATGCAAACGGCCCCCGCGCGGAATACCTACTGCTAAAGCCCCGCAGCCCTTCACCAGGCGCTTCGCAATCCGAGACTACTCAACGGAACCTGCGGGTTTTGGCGAGACGATTGCTCAGCTGAGCATGACATACCGGCTGAAGTATAGAGGATTGGGGGTAGCCGGGCAAACGGCGGCGAGCATGTCGAGCAGTGCCGGCTCGCCGCCTTGACACGCCCTTGTTGCCCTGTAGGATGTTCTTGACACTTTCTTGATGCGCAAAGGTGTAAGCTGGATGGTTGGAGAAAATTCTGAACCATGTCTGACACCACCCCGGCGACGAAAGCGCCGCACACATCAATCTCACGCCTGCTATTTGGAGATGCGCTGGCAACGCGCGACCTGGAGCATCAGCGGGTCAATAGGCTGGTCGGGCTGGCCGTCTTTGCCTCCGACGCGCTCTCCTCTACCGCATACGCGACCGAAGAGATACTCTTCATCCTGGCCCTTACCGGCAGCACGATCTACTTTGGGCTGTCAATCCCGATCTCGATTGCCATTGCCGTCCTGCTGCTCATCGTCACTGTCTCTTACCGGCAGACGATCTACGCCTATCCGAACGGCGGTGGAGCGTACATCGTCGCTCGGGACAATCTGGGCGAAGTGGCGGCGCAGGTGGCCGGGGCGGCGCTGCTGACGGACTACATCCTGACCGTAGCAGTGAGCATCTCCTCCGGCGTGGCCCAAATCGCGTCCGCCTTTCCGGGGCTGAATCCCTATCGCGCGGAAATGGCCCTGCTGGTGATCCTGGTGATAACCATCGTCAACCTGCGCGGTGTCCGCGAGAGCGGGGCGATATTCGCGGTCCCCACGTACTTTTTCCTGGGGGCCATCCTGTTGACCCTGCTGGTGGGCTTCTATCGCTACTTCAACGGAACGTTGGGTACCATAACCGGCGTGGAGATGATCCAGCCGGAAACGGTGCAGGCGTTGTCCCTCTTCCTGATATTGCGGGCGTTCTCCAGCGGTTCGGCGGCGTTGACCGGCATTGAAGCCATATCTAACGGGGTCACCGCTTTCCGCGAGCCGCGCAGTCACAACGCGGCGATTACGCTCATTTGGATGAGCAGCACCTTGACAGTAGTGTTCCTGGGTGTGACCTTCCTCGCCCATCAGATTGAGGCGGTTCCGAGCCACACAGAGACGATCATTTCCCAACTGGGCCGGGCGGTGTTTGGCGAAGGAAGCTTCCTATACCTGGCGGTCGTGGCCGGCACCGCCTTGATTCTGTTGATGGCAGCCAACACCAGTTACGCTGACTTTCCCCGGCTGGCGGCGCTGCATGCCGGAGACGGCTTCCTTCCCCGCCAACTCACTTATCGCGGCGGCCGGCTGGTCTTTAACTGGGGCATTGTCACCCTGGCGGCGCTGGCTTCGCTGCTGGTCGTGGTCATGGATGCCAGCGTGACGGCGTTGATACCGCTTTACGCCATTGGCGTATTCCTCAGCTTCACGGTCTCCCAGACCGGCATGGTGGTGCGCCAGCGGAAGATTGGCCGGATGAAGCCGGGCGAAAGAGTGCAGGGGCTGGAGACGGTGATGGAGTATGACCCGCACTGGCGCTGGAAGATGATGGTCAGCGCGATCGGGGCGGTCTGCACATTCGTGGTGATGATGATCTTCGCGGTCACCAAGTTCACTTCGGGCGCATGGTTTGTCATTCTGCTCATCCCGGTGCTGGTCACAATCTTCTTCCGCATCCACCATCACTATCAGGCGGTGGCCCACAACTTGAAGTTAAACGGCAAGCCCTATGATCTTTCCGGCCATCCCATGTATACGGTGGTGCTTGTGGACGGGGTACACACGGGCACAATTGAGCTGGTAAGTTTCGCCAAGTCGCTCAAACATCCCTGGCACGCGGTGCACATCGGGGTAAACCCGGAAAAGGCCGCCAAGGTGACCGCGCTTTGGAATGAGATCATCCGCGAGGGCGAGCTGGTGGTTGTGGCGTCGCCCTATCGCCGGCTGAATAATCCCATCCGGGAATACGTGACGCAATTGCTTGAACAGAATCCGGACACGATCATTCACGTGGTCGTCGGCCACCTGGCAATGGAAAAGGCGTGGGAGCAGTTGCTGCATCAGAACAGCGTGCTGATCTTCAACCTGGCGCTATACGGGTTGGAGCGGGTGGTGCTGTCCATTGTGCCGCATCAAATCCGGCATCACGAGCCGGGCGCAGAGGGGGTAGACCACAATGCCTTCACGGAAGAAGAGCTACGCGCCGGCAATTCGCGACCGCCGGAAGGCTGACGACCGCTGCGCCGCATCTTGACTACTCCTTGACCCTATTCCGCACATCCCAGACACCATCTTGACCCCGGCAGTGGTACGCTAGCAGCAAATGTACCGATGGCCCGTTGGGCGGCAAGAGGCAGGCCTGTCGCGGAAAGCGCTGAGGAGTTGAGTATGAACCAGTCCAGGTTGATGATTGTCATGGGGGATTTCGAGAGTACCCGGAACGCGCTACATTTCGCCTGCGCGCACTCCCGGAGCAGTGGGGCCGGCCTCGTGCTTGTGAAGTTGACGCCGGTCCGCCATCCCGGTTTACTCGGCGATCCGGCCGGCAATCTTGACCGCATACGCGAGCATTCCCTGGCGCTGGCGGACCTGGCGGCCACGGCCGAGGATTACGGCGTACCCCTGGACGTTTGTGTGTGCCAATATGCGAGTTACTGGTCGGGCGTATTGGACGCGGCCGAGCAACTCGCCGCAACGGCAGTGGTCATCCCGGCGGCGGCATCGCGATTTCCAATCTGGCAGCGCTTTCATCGCCGGCTGTTGCAGCGCCGGCTGGCTCGCCGGAATAAGGCGTTGCTTTCGCCGGAAGAGCTGTCGCCGATGATGGAGCCCACGGCTAACGCCGGCCGGCTCGCCGGAACTTCGGTCATTGCTGTGAGCTAGACGCCCACGCAACACCAAATTAGCGCCCTCGAACGATACCCAAGATTGGCCCGTTGCCGGCCGGAAGTATGGCATGGCACTGCGCGCCGCCTTGGTCGCGTACTACTTCAACGCGGGGCCAGACGGTCGGCATTCTGGGCGAGCCGCGGGTCAACGTACTGCGCCTTAACTTGGCTCTGGATGAACGCTAGGTAGAATCCCGGAAACGCAGAAGTTTCCGGGATTCTTTAACTATGGACGCACGACCCGATCCCGACCAGCTCCTGGACCAGATTCAACGGGAGGACGCCCAGGACGCCCGCAGCAAGCTGAAGATTATGCTCGGCTATGCGGCGGGCGTGGGCAAGACCTACGCGATGCTGGCCGCCGCCCAGCAGCTCCGCGTGGACGGGGTGGACGTGGTCGTCGCCTACGTGGAGACACACGGCCGGCCGGAGACCGACGCTTTGCTCGCCGGCCTGGAGATCATCCCCCGGCAGGCAATCGCCTATCGCGGCGCCACTTTGAGCGAGATGGACACCGACGCGGTGCTCCGCCGCCGGCCGCAAGTCGCCCTGGTAGACGAACTGGCGCACACTAACGCGCCCGGCTCGCGCCATCGCCGGCGCTACCAGGATGTCCTGGAACTGCTGGATAGCGGCATCAACGTCTACACGACGATGAATGTCCAGCATCTGGAGAGCCTCAACGACGTGGTCGCGCAGGTCACGGGCGTGACGGTGCAGGAGACGGTGCCCGACCGGGTGCTTGACGAAGCGCACGAAATCGAGCTGATTGACCTGCCGATCAATGAGCTGTTGGCCCGGCTGGAGGCGGGTAAGGTTTATGTGCCGGCCCAGGCGGAGCGGGCGCTGCGCAAGTTCTTTCGCCCAGGCAACCTGACCGCCCTGCGCGAGATGGCGCTGCGCCGGGCGGCGGATAGGGTGGACGAGCAGATGCGCGCCTACATGCAGACGCACGCCATTACCGGCCCCTGGCCGGCCGGCGAGCGTCTGCTGGTCTGCGTCGGCCCCAGCCCGCTGAGCGAGCGATTGGTGCGCACGACCCGCCGGTTGGCCCGCCGGCTGGACGCGGAATGGATCGCCGCCTACGTGGAAACGACGGGGTCCGGCGACCTTCCGGAAGCAGAACAGGCGCGCGTGGCGCAGACCTTGCGCCTGGCCGAAGGGCTGGGCGCGCAGGCGGTCCGGCTGAGCGGCGATTCGGTGGCGGAGGCGGTGGTCGAGTACGCCCTCAGCCGCAACGTGACCAAGATTGTGGCCGGCAAGCCTCTGCGCCCGCGCTGGCGGGATCTGCTGCGCGGCTCCATCATTGACCAGATTCTGGAGCGCAGCCAGGACCTGGACGTCTACGTGATCAGCGGCAAGGCGGATGCGGAGCAACCGGTTACGGGCCGCCGCCGGCCTCCGGCCCGGGCCATTCACTGGCGCCCATACCTGCTTTCGACTGGACTGGTGCTGTTGGCTACCGTACTGGGTCTGCCTTTCCGTCCGTTTATCAATTCGACGAACCTGGTCATGCTTTACCTGGCGGCGGTCGTGGTGAGTGCTTTGCGCCTGGGTCGCCGGCCCGCTATCCTGGCCGCGTTGCTCAGCGTGCTCGTCTTTGATATCGCCTTTGTGCCGCCATACGGCACAATTGCGGTGGAGCAGGCGGAGTATCTACTCACGTTTGCCGGCCTGCTGGCAGTAGGTCTGGTGATTAGCAGCCTCGCCGCCAGGGCGCAGGAGCAAACGCGGGCAGCCCGGCGACGTGAGGCGCAGACGGCCGCTCTGTATGAGCTAAGCAAGCGCCTGGCCTCCGTCTCCAGCCCACTGGACATTGCCCGGACGGTCGTGTCGCACGTGCATTCTACCTTCGCCGCGCCGGCCGCCATCCTGCTGCCGGACGAAGTTGTCGCCCCGTTGCGGCCGGCAGACGATCCGGGCAACCATGGTCATCTGGCGGTGCGGGCCGGAACCGTGGACTTTGAGTTGGAGCCGGAAGGGCCGGCGGTGGCGGACTGGGTTTACCGGCACGGGCAGCCGGCCGGACGCTTCACGGATACCCTGTCGGCGGTGGCCGGCCATTACCTGCCGCTGCTAAGCGCCGAGCAAACCGTC
>CAYVQP010000026.1:33443-40082 GCA_964452775.1 uncultured Ardenticatenaceae bacterium
CCTGTCGGCGGTGGCCGGCCATTACCTGCCGCTGCTAAGCGCCGAGCAAACCGTCGGGGTGCTGTGCGTGGAGTTCCCGGCTGACCAGCGGGGCGGGCTGGGCAGCGACCAGCGGAACCTGCTGCTGTCCTTTGCCGGCCGGACGGCCCTGGCTCTGGAGCGCACCTATCTGGCAGAGCAGGCGCGCCGGACGCGCTTGCTGGAGGAAACCGAGAAACTGCAAACCGCGCTGCTGAACTCCATTTCTCACGACTTGCGCACGCCGTTGGCCTCCATCACGGGCGCGTTGAGCAGCCTGCTGGATGACGCCGACCTGCTGACGGAGGATGCCCGGCAAGAGCTGTTACGTAATGCCTGGGAGGAGGCGCTGCGCCTGAACCGGCTGGTGGGCAACCTGTTGGATATGGCTCGCCTGGAGTCCGGCGCAATGAAGGTAGCCCGCCGGCCCTATGACGTGCAGGAGTTGGTTGGCGCGATCCTTGCGCAGATGCCGGCCCGCTTGCGCGGAAGGAAGGTCGAACGCCGTATTCCGGCTGATCTGCCGCCGGTGGATATTGACATGACCCTGATGGTGCAGGCGCTGATGAACCTGGTGGATAATGCGCTGAAGTATTCGTCCCCCGATATGCCGGTTGAAATTGAGGCCTACCCGGAGCAGGGGATGGTGCTGATTGCAGTCATGGATCGCGGCCCCGGCGTGCCGGAAGGCGAGCTGGAGCATGTATTCGACAAGTTCTTTCGCCTGGAACGCGGGCGGGTGGGCGGAACGGGGCTGGGGTTGTCAATCGCCCGAGGCATCGTCGAAGCGCACGGGGGCCGCATTTGGGCGGGGAATCGAGAGGGAGGCGGGGCGGTGTTTACCCTGGCGCTGCCGGCCGATCAGGATTCTACTTTCAAGCGATAGCCGACCCCCGGCTCAGTCAGAATATACTGCGGATTTGAGGGGTCCGCCTCTATCTTGCGCCGCAGGTTGCTCATGTGCACCCGCAGCAGGTGCGTTTCGCTCTGGAAGCCGGCTCCACGCACCTCTTTCAACAACTGTTGGTGGGTCAGTACCCGGCCGGCGTGTTGAATGAGCGCGCGCAACAGGTCATATTCCGTCGGCGTAAGCTGCACCTCTACTCCGTCGAGCGTTACGGTGCGCGCCGTCAGGTCCACGCGCAACTTGCCGCTGACGAAGGCCAACTCCGGCTCATCCTGCCGGGCATGGCGCATGGCTACCCGCAGCCGGGCGGTCAGTTCGCCGACGCTGAAAGGTTTGGTCAGATAATCGTCCGCCCCCGCGTCCAACGCCCTAATTTTGTCCGCGTCCTGATTCAGCACGGAGAGGATTATGATCGGCGTCTGCGACCACTCGCGGATGCGGCGGGTCACTTCGACGCCGTTGATGCCGGGTAGCCCCAGGTCGAGGATGATCAGGTCCGGCCGGGCGTTGATGGCCTGCAAAATGGCATCCTCGCCGTTGGAGACTTCCACCACCTCGTAGCCGTGCGCGCTGAGCGCGGTGCGCAGGTAGCGGCGTATGGCCTGTTCATCATCAACCACCAGTACCTTCGTCTTCTGCATGGCTGCAATTCTATCACCAAATTGGGTGCAGTACGGTTGCCTCTCGAGCCTCGCCCTGTCTGGATTCGGAGCGTGATTTGCTTATGTGGAACATGAGCAATAGGTGAGCGCCGGCCCTGGTATTGGTAGTCGCCCGCCGGCTGTGGTATAGTCATCTCGGCTCCCCCCCCCAGAGGTGGCCGGCCGATGCCAATCGCGCCGACCACCTCATTTTTTTCTCCCACTGGCCTGTCACAAAGTCGCCACTCCCAGACACCTACGGGCTGTTTTGTCGCGGCAATCAGCGATTGTTCTGCCAGTAGATTAGCAGTTCCAGCAACGCCTGCGGCGGGTTTTCCGGCAAGGGCTGTCCGGCCTGATCGTATTCGTTCAGCCCGTGACAGGCGGCGCAGACGCGCACTTCGCCGGGCTGAAACGACAGCCAATAACGTTCGCGAACGTATGGCTCGCCGTCCACGCCCGTGAGTTGCCAGGAGAGGGCGCGGTTGGCCGGCACAAAGGCGGCCATGGAGCCGTCTTCGGCCAGCGCCACACTCCCGGCCGGCCCACCGGAAGCCGGGTTGGCAGCGAGGGCGGCCGGGTCGTGCAGATACTGGGCCAGCACGCGCCGGCCCGGTTGGGGCGTGTCCGAGCAACAGCCGGTCAGCCCGCGAATCTGATCGCCCTGTATGAACTGCAGGAAGGCGATGTCGTAAATCAGACCCGGCGCGCCGATGGTCTGCGTGTCGGCGCCGGCGATGCGCAGGTTGAAGGGTTGCTGCCGGTCCGCGTCGTCCCGGCTGGTGACGTTGCGGCTGATCACCAGCGCCAGGCCGTTAGCCCGGAGATAGGCCTGCAACGCCTCCAGGCTGACGCTCGCTTGCTGCAGTATCTGCTGCTCGGGCTCCGGCAGGGGCAACGGTTCGGCGGAGGGGCGAACGCGCGGGCGCACCTCCACCGGGTCCAACTCCCACAGGTTGCCGGAGTAAGTGAGCAGCACGTCCGGGTTCCAGAAGCTGATTGTCTTGGAGATGCCGGCGGTGAGCGGCGCGCCCGCGCTCCAGTAGTCGCCGGAGCGCTCCAGGGTGACCAGCCGGAAGGCGTAGTCGGAGTCCAGGCCGCTGCCATCCTCATATTCAGCGTAGGGGGCGTGCACCGCGATCAAGCGCCCATCTGACAGAGGCAGCGGGTTGCGGTAGGAGCCGTCCCCGTTCTCCGGGTCGGTGACGTAGGTAAGGGCGATGTGGTCGGCATCCAATGTGGGCGGGGCGGAGAGGCTTACCAGATAGCCGGCTGAGTGGGCGCCGAATTCGGGCGCGTCCACCCCGTAGTAGAGGCCGGGCTGGCCGGGCGATTCGGCAAGGTGAAAGAGGTTCAGGATTGCATTGGGGTTGAAACGGCCATCGTCATAGAACTCGACGATGTTGGGGTCATCCGTGAAGTTGCCGGTGAAGTAATCGTGCAGCTCATGCCGGCCGATATGGTTGAGCACCTCGGCATCCGTGCCGTCCTCCCGGACCTGCCAGGGGAAGAAGTGGTTGAAGGTGTGCGGATTCAGATTGGTCGTGCCCGTAATTGTGCGCGGCTCGGGGAACTGCTCGCGCCGGTCGTCGAACAGGGGAACTGCTTCAGCGGACTCATCGCTGTAGTTGAACGTGCCGTAAGGCAACGGGTCGCCGTTGGCCAGCGCCTCGCGGTCCGCGTCCGCCTGCTGGTCGCGCTGCAGGTGGTCCCAGTTGGTGAAGAGCACCCGGCCAAAGCTGTCCAATATGGGCGTAAAGGCGCCGGATGGCGCGTGGTGCAGCAGGCGCAGATCGCCCGTGGCCGGGTCCAGGCTCCACAAGCCGGTGACCGTCGGCGCTTCTTCATACTCATCCAGCTGCGGATAAAGGTGGGCAGCCCCGTTCCGCGGCCGGTCGCTGGTGAAGATGATCCGGTCGTCCGTGCCGTAAAGGGGGCTGATGTTGTTGTACTCCGCCGGCTGGTTGGGCACGCGGCCGATCACCGGCGTATCGTCCGGGCCGAGGCCGGTGATTTCGTATAGCTGCCAGTAGTACTCCTCCCAAACGTACTGCTCCGTTGGCGCGCCGATAACCATGCTAAAGACCGCCCGCTCGCCGTCCCAGTGTACTGCCGGGTCGCGCACGGCAATGGCGTCCGCCCCCTGGAAGCCGGAGGGGTCGATGCTGCCGAAGCCGGCCGCCGCGGTGAGATTCTTCAGTGCGCCGTCCGGATAGCGGATCCAGAGATCGCCGCCGCGGCCCACCTCCTGCATGCCGGGCAGGTGGTTGCCGAAGGTAGAGCCGATGGTAGTGAAGTCTTCGGCGATGGGCGGCTGGGTGACGAACATAATCGGGTATTCGCCGCTCTCTCCGGCCAGCACCACCGGCAGAGCGGTGTCCTGTAGTTCCGTCGCAACCTGCTCGGCGGGGCCGGCCGGTTGGCGAGCGAGGGTGCAGGCGGAGAAGAGTAATAGGCCAGAGAAGAGGGAAACGATGCGTTGGATGCGGAGTTGCCGATGAGACGCCATAGTTCTCCTTATTGATGGGCCGAGACCCCGGGGATGGCGGTCAATGTGAGCGCGGTTGCGCGAGTTAAGTGACCGCTTGGATAAGTCAGGTACTTGGGTATTAACGTCGCCTCCGGTAAAATCAACGAGTCAACACAGCAGGTCCCCGGCCAATCAGGCGCGCCAGGGATAGTCAGCAATGAGGGAACAGAATGTACGACTTTAGCCATTATACCGACCATGAAGTGACTGCCAATGCCATCCGCGTCCTGGCCATGGACGGGGTCCAGAAGGCCAACTCCGGCCATCCCGGCGCGCCGATGGGCCTGGCGGATGTGGCGGTCGTGCTCTGGCGGCAGTTTTTGCGCCACAATCCGGCGGACCCGCATTGGCCTGACCGCGACCGCTTTGTGCTTTCCGCCGGCCACGCTTCGATGCTGTTGTACAGCCTGCTGCACCTTTCCGGCTACGCGGTGACCCTGGACGATTTGCGCAATTTCCGCCAGTGGGGCAGCATCACGCCCGGCCACCCCGAGTATCACCACACGTCGGGGGTAGAGACGACCACCGGCCCGCTGGGACAGGGCTTCGGCAATGCGGTGGGGATGGCGATTGCCGGCCGGCGGCTGGCGGCGCAATTCAACCGGCCGGGCTTTGCGCTTTTCGGCCACCGGGTCTTTGTGATCGCCAGCGACGGCGACTTGATGGAAGGGGTGTCCCACGAGGCGGCGGCGCTGGCCGGCCACCTGGGATTGGGAAACCTCATCGTGCTATACGACGACAACCATATCACCATTGATGGGCCGACCTCGCTGGCCTGGAGCGAGGACACGCCGGCGCGATTTGAGGCTTACGGCTGGCGCACCAGTCGGGTGGATGGGCATGATCCGCAGGCCATCGCTGACGCTATTGCCACCGCAATTGGAGCGATGGAGGATGAAGACGCCCGGCCGGCGCTGATCGCCTGCCGGACGCACATCGGCTTCGGTTCTCCCAACCGGCATGATACCTCGAAGGCGCACGGCGAGCCGTTGGGCGAGGACGAAGTGCGCCTGGCGCGCGCCGCCTTGAAATGGCCGGCCGAAGAACACTTCTACGTTCCGCAACGCGCCTACGACTATCTCCGGCCGGAGGGACCAGCGGAACTTTGCCGGCGCTGGTGGGAGATGCTGGCGACGTATGAGCGTAACTATCCGCTGGAAGGGGCGCAACTGCGCTCTATTCTGGATGGGACCCTGCCGGCCGGCTGGGGCGATGCCCTGCCTGATTTTCCCGCGCCGGGGTCAATGGCCACGCGGGCGGCTTCCGGCAAGGTGCTGGACGTGATTGTGCCTCGGCTGCCGGCGATCATGGGCGGGTCGGCGGATTTGGCTCCTTCCAACAACACCCGCGCCGCCGGGCAGAAGCACGTGGAGCGGGGCGATTTTTCGGGCAGCTACATTCACTTCGGGGTGCGGGAGCACGCCATGGGGTCGCTGATGAATGGGATGGCGCTCTCCGGCTTGCGACCCTATGGGGGCACTTTCCTGATTTTCTCGGACTATATGCGCCCGCCCGTCCGGCTGGCGGCGATGATGGGCTTGCCCGTCGTTTACGTGTACACGCACGACAGCATCGGCCTGGGTGAAGACGGGCCGACGCACCAGCCTGTGGAGCAGCTGGCCGGCCTGCGGGCGATCCCCAACTTGTACGTCTTCCGGCCGGCGGAGGCGAATGAGACCGTCATTGGCTGGAGGCTGGCCCTGGAGCGCAAGGAAGGGCCGACGGCGCTGGTGCTCACTCGGCAGGGATTGGCTACGCTGCCCGCCGGAGAAGTGCGCGGGGCGGCGCGCGGGGGCTATGTGCTGCGCGACGCATCGGGCCGGCCGGAAGTGATCCTCATCGCTTCCGGCTCAGAGGTCGGTTTGGCGCTGGCCGGCTGGGAGGAGCTGCAGCGCCGGGGCGTAGCCGCCCGAGTCGTGTCGCTGCCCTGCTGGGAGCTGTTTGAGGAGCAGCCTGAAGCATACCGGCTGGAGGTATTGCCGCCGGAGATTACCGCCCGGGTGGCAATTGAAGCGGCGGCGCGCCTGGGTTGGGAGCGATACGCGGGCGCGGGCGGGGCGATTATCGGATTGGATCGCTTCGGCGCGTCAGCCCCGGCGAAAACGATATTTGAGAAGTTGGGCTTCACGCAGGAGGCGGTCGTCTCAGCCGCGCTGGCCCAGATCGAGCAGGCCGGCGGCTGAGGGGGAGAGAATGCATCCACCGATTGAGCAACAAATCACCTTCCTGTACACGCGGGACTTGCCGGGGACGGTCACCTTTTATGAGGATGTCCTGGGGCTGGCGGTGGCGCTGGACCAGGGGAGTTGCGTCATCTTCCATGTGGTTGGGGACTGCTACGTAGGCTTCTGTGAGCGCGGGGATGCGCCGGCGACGCCCGTGCCGCCGGATCGGGTCGTCTTTACGATTGTGACCGAAAAGGTGGACCTGTGGCACCAGGTGCTGAGCAACAAGGGGGTGCCTTTTGAGTCGCTGCCCAAGTTGAAGCCGGAGTTCAACATCTATCACTGCACCTTCCGTGACCCGAACGGGTACCTGATTGA
>CAYVQP010000026.1:40182-50918 GCA_964452775.1 uncultured Ardenticatenaceae bacterium
TATTTTCCCGGAAACTTGTCATGAGGTAGCAAAGACACGCTATGATCAAGCCCGGCCAGGCGTTGGTGCGCGCCCTGGGTGTACACGATGGGGACCTGGTCGCGCTGGTTGGCGGAGGTGGCAAGTCCAGCTTGCTCTTTGCCCTCGGCGAGGCCTACCCGCGCCCGACTGTGCTGAGCACGACGACGCGCATCTTCAGCGCGCAGACCCGGCTGGCGCCCTGCCTGTCGCTGGCCAAGATTGCCGCCGGCCGCGGGCAAGGACGCGACCTGCTGTCCGAGATGCTGGCCGAGCACGGCCGCTGCCTGGTGATTGGTGAGCTGTCGGGACAGAAGGCGACCGGCGTGGCTCCTGACCTGCCCGCGCGATGGTTAAGCAGGCCGGATGTCGCCCTGGTTGTCGTCGAGGCGGACGGGGCGCGGATGCGGCCATTGAAAGCGCCCGCCGCCCATGAGCCAGCGCTCCCGGCGAGCGCAACGTTGCTGGTGGTCATGGCCGGCATTGACGCGCTGGGCCGGCCCGTGGAGGAGGTTGCGCACCGGCCGGAGCTGGTCTGCGAGCTGGCGGGATTGCAGCCGGGCGATGCGGTGAGTGAAGAAGCGATGGCCCTGCTGCTGACCCATCCGGACGGCGGGTTGAAAGGCTTGCCGGATCAGACCCGTTGTGTGGTAGCCATCAACAAGGTAGATGGCGAGGGGCAACTGGAGGCCGGCCGGCGCCTGGCCGGGCTGATCCTGCGCGCGCCGCAAGTGGAGCGGGTGCTTCTCTTGTCGCTACAGTGTGGGCGGGTGGACGTGGTCGAGTAGGCGGGCTACTGCCGGCGAATTGCCTGCACAAACTCGGGCGGGATTGGCCCGTTCGACCAGATGGCGATGCTGTCAACGGGGATTGCCTCCAGCATCTGCACAAATTGCACGCAATTATTCAGGTCGGGACAGCGCTCGTGCATCACCTGGACGTGAAAGCTGAAATCGCTGACGCCCATCTCTTGAGCCAGCCGGAGATAGCGGTCGCGGGTGTGGTTGACGGCGGCGATGCGAGATTGTGCAGACTCTGTCTCGATGAACTTCTGCTCTTGCAAGGCCAATCCGCTGACCCCGGCCTGCATCATGGTGCGCAGGACATCATCGCTGACCGAATCAGCCATTGGCCGGATCGGTCCCCAGATAACGCTAAATCCGTTTTCGGTCGCCAGCCGGGCGGCGCGAGCCACGAAATTGACGTTTGGATCGGCGCTCTCCAGGCTGCGCATCTCGTCCATGGGCGTCATGCCGGGGCCGTTCTCGGTGTTCAGACCGACGGCGGTGACGCCGGCGGCATGTAGCTCGTCCACGTGCGCCATCAGTTGTTCCAGCTCCCCGTAGGAGGTGACCATCAGCATCTTAGGCACGGAACGGTCCATGCGCAACATGCCGTCCACATCCTGCAAGCGGGCGTAAACGATGGCCGGGTTATACTCAGCGCGCCAGTTGGACCAGCGGATCATTAACGGCAGGTGTTCACCGGAGGCCGCTGCCGGCGCGGCGTCCGCCACGCGACCGTCGGCTGCCGGGGCGTGATACTCAACCGCGCCCACGTCAACCGAAGCAACGCCTTCGATACGCGGCGGTCCCTGCGCCTCGGCGGTGGAGCTTAGTTCTCCCGAGGGCAACAGGGTGGTGGCTGCAAAAAATATCACCAGTCCCAGGAGCACCAGGACTGCAAGATGACGGGCCTTAATCACTGCGCCTCGCCGGCAGACTATTCAATCGCGTACTTCCTTTGCTAATTGTTGTAGTTCAACAACCACCCATTGTAGCACATGCGTTCGTGGCCTGGACATTGTGAGTCCATTCTGGGGCGCAGATCATGACTTTCTCATCTTGCAGCGAGCAGGGGGCGGGCGGATCAGGCCTGGGAGGTCCCTTCCGGCATGGTGAGGTTGCTGCGCAAATGGCGCAGGTGAAAGGTGAGCCAGGCGCATCCGACGAGGACGGAAAGCAGGGCCATGCTCAGCGTGACTTGCTGGATGGGCATCTGCAGGGTGTCCTGCGCGTAGCCGGCCCAGACAACGGAGAGTGAGTTCGTCAGGGTGAGAAAGGCGAACTCGAAGCCGAACACCCGCCCCCTGACATCGTTGGGCAACAGCATTTGCAAGATGACGGCGGTAAAGACCCAGATGGTGCCGCTGCCAACGGCGCGCACCAGGGTTGCGCTCAGGAATATGGGCAGGCTGGGGGCCAGGGCCAGGCCGGTCAGACCGGTCGTCAGCAGCAGGAAGCCCAGCGACACGCCCCAGCGCATGCCCAGTGTGCTGTCGCCAAACCAGTGGCGCATGACCATCGGGCCGAAGCCGGTGCCGATGCCCACGATCACGTAGATTAGCCCGAGGGTGGTCGCGCCGCTCTCCCCTAGCGGAAAGACCTTCTCGGCGTATATGACCTCCAGCACGTTCACCGCCCCATAACAGAGGGAAGCGCCGCCCTTTGCCAGAGCGATGCCCAGAATGAATGGCTCGCGGCGCAAGTAGTGGAAACCTTCAAACAAGTCGGCGAAGGGGCGTCGCGCCTGGGTAGGTTCGCCGGGCCGGCGGCGGTCCACTTCCGGCGGAATGACGATGCGCGAAATAAACAGGGCCGAAACGCAGAAGGTCAGCGCGTCAACCGTAATAGCGACCTGGAAGCCGAAGATGGAGGCAACCACGCCCCCGAGTAACGCGCCGATGGCCAGCATGCTGCTCCAGGTAAGGCTGTCCAGGGCATTGGCGGTGACCAGTTCGCCCGGCCCGACGATGTTGGGCAGGACGGCGCTGCGCGCCGGGTTAAACACCGCGCTAAAGGCGAACTGGGCGATGGTCAGCGTATAAAGGATCCAGATGTCTTCTGGAGAGCGGACCAGCAAGAAGCCCAGCACCGTGATGGCGCGCATCAGGTCGGAAATGACCATCAAGCGCTTACGGCTGAAACGGTCGGCGAGCACGCCGCCGATAGGGCTGAAGAGGAACAGGGGAACAAAACGAACGAGGAAGAGCAGGCTGACCGCCGCGCCGGATTCCGTCAGGGTGGCGATCAGGGTAGCCGCGGCAACCAGGTTAAACCAGTCGCCAATCAGGCTGATGACGCTCGCCGACCATAGGTTGCGGAAGTTGTGGTTTCGTTGCAGGAGTCCGATGTATTGCAATGCTGCGCCTCAATGTAGCCGGGGCGAATTATGCCACATTGCGCGGAATAATGTGACAGCAATCTTGAGTCAGGTGGTCGGTTGGCGAAGGGCCGGATGTTCTGCCGGCGGCGAGAAGCCGGCCGGAAGGCGCTCGTTGCCTGTCTCGCGTCGAGATAGGCTCGCATGACAAAGAAGCTTGACAGTCATCTGATTCGATAGCTATAATGACATCAATCTTGATATCTTTCCCGGAGGTTATTGATGTCTGGAACTCAACTACGCCGCTTCGAGACGATACGCACCACTGTGTCATTGCCGGTTGACCTGGTGCTCTGGAGCCAATACTATGTTGACCAGGGAATTGTTCCCAGCCGAAATGCGCTGATTGTTGCTGCAATAGAGCAGTTCCTGGCCACGCTTGAACGAGAGGAAATAGATCGCCAGTTTGCGGCAATGGCTGACGATCCTGAGTCGCAAGCATTGGCGTTGGAACTTGCAGAGGAGTTTGCCGAGAGCGACTGGGAAGCGCTGCTGGTGGGTGAGGAGGTTGCCACATGAGGCGGGGGGACGTCTATGACGCACAGTTGAGCCCGACGGAAGGCTCAGAAGTCATGGGCGTGCGTCCGGTAATCATTGTGAGTCGTGACGCAATCAACATCAACAGTCCGGTTGTGGTGATCGTGCCACTGACCAACGCCGCACATGTGCGCAAATCATATCCAAACAATGTGGCCGTCGGGCAGGGTGACGGGGGCGTCAGCATAGATTCAGTTGCGTTGGGCGGACAGGTACGCGCGGTGGCAAAGAGCCGGCTCCTCCGGCGGCGCGGCGCACTCTCAGCGGAGACCCTGCAGGCGGTAGATCGAGCGCTCCGCATTACGTTGGACTTGTGAGGCTCCGGCGACCCCAGGCCTTCGGCGACAGAGAGGCGTGACACCCCGTAGGTGTTCAGATACACCTACGGGGTGTCGCCTATTGCGGGGTCCACTCGCTGTAGGCGTGCTGCCAATTGGTGCCCATCAAGGTCAGGTCGAGCACGTTTATCACCCCGTCCGCGTTGACGTCCGAGTTGCCGGTGGAACAGGTGCTGATCACGCCGCCGAAGTCCGTTCCAATGCAGGTGGCGTCCAGAATGTTGACGAAATTGTTGTCCGTTGCATCACCGCCGCGCAACATCAACGGATTCAGCAGGGTGAGCGGCCGGATGGTGAGCACGGCGCTGTGCGCGTAGACCAGGTCAACGTCCGCCGTGGTGGGCAGGAAGAGGGGCGCATCGGCATATAGCCAGAAGGTCTGGCCCAGCGGCAGAAACGCCCCGGCAATGCCGCTGGTGGTGTAGCTGCCGCCCGAGTTGCTGGTCCCGGCCGCCAGGGCAATAGCGCTGCCAACGGTGGAGCTGTCATAGACGGTGACCGTGCCCCCGGTTTCGTTGGGCCGGCCCTGCAGATCTATGAAGCCGGTAAATTGGCCGGTGGGAGTGATGTTGATCTGCCCATCCTGGCTGTCGTCTATGGGGAGTTGGGCGGAAGCGCCATAGCCGGCGTTGTTCACGAAGACCTTCACCCCGCCGATCGCAGCTGAGGCTGAGGTCAGCGCCTTGATGTCCAGGTGGGTGGTCCATGGGCCGGGGTCAAGCAGGCCGCCGTTGTTCTCCGCGGTGAAGCTGAGGATCGCCAGCACACTGCCGGCCTGGGTGTAGCCAGTGGGAGTCGGCGGCGGAGCGAGATTGCAGCTCTGGTAAACTCGCCCGGCCACCGGCGTGCCGACGGGCAGACAATTGCCGTTCCACGGAGCGACGAAAGTGAGGTTGTCCAGGGTAAGCCGGCTGCTGTCGTAGCTGATGTCGAAGGCGACCGCGCTCAGATTCACGGCGTCTATCATCAGCTTGACGTCGAAGCTCTCGTTTTCGTACACATTCACCGAGGCGGCGTTCAACGGCGGCTCCATGTCCAGGTAGATCTCGGAGAAGGTCCAGGGAGTGAAGAGCACGTCAGTCCCGGCAACGTCGCAACCGGGGTTGCCCGGCCCGG
This sequence comes from uncultured Ardenticatenaceae bacterium, assembly GCA_964452775.1. Taxonomy (GTDB): domain Bacteria; phylum Chloroflexota; class Anaerolineae; order Promineifilales; family Promineifilaceae; genus JACKCB01. The sequence goes on from CAYVQP010000026.1 coordinate 45,354, forward strand.
CAAAGCAGCCCCAGCTGTTGTATGTGGCGTCAACGGCTACGCCGTTCAGGTTCTCAACGCCGTAAGCGCCGTTCGCCTTAAAGAGATTGCCTTCGATGGTGATCACGCCGGAAAGGGCGGCAAGCGGGTCAATCAGCAGGCCGGCCCCGGCGTTGTCATGGACATAGTTGCTGACCATCTTGAAGGATGTGACGGGGGTGGCAATCTGCACGCCGTCCGCCCAGCCGGTGACTTCCACCTCCTGCAAGATGAAGTTGTGACCGCCCGGCGAAACCAGGACGCCGGGACTACTGCTGCCCAGACCATCCAGCACGCCGTTCATCACCGTCAGGTTGGCGGCGGAAACCGTGATGGCCGGCGAAGCGCCGTTCAGGGTCGCCCCGTTCAAGTCAATCGTCAGACCCGGCGTGTCCACTACCGCGCCGGCATATGGGCCGAATCCGGTGGCCATGATTTCGTCGCCGGGCGAGGCGTCGTCCTCCGCGAGCTGTAGCGTGGCGTAATATTCGCCCGTGGTCAGATTCAGCCACTCGCCGGGACTGCTGAGCAGGCAACTGCTCAGCCAGGGGTCGTAGTCCACGTTGCCCACTACTTCATCGCCGTTGCCGGTTGGGGCCGGGCCGGTGCTGTCACCCCACCAGTTGTTCTCCGCCGGGATGGGGCTGGCGCCAACGCCGAGGGTGAGGTTGGTGCGCAGGCCGATGATGTTGTTTTCAATGCAGTTGTTGGTCACGTTCAGGGCGCTGATCACGCCGGTGCTGCAGCCGCTCTGACATTCGTATAGCTCCACGCCGGCGCCGAAGCCGCGAATGATGTTGTCCTCCACCAGCAAATCCAGATCGTCCGGGCCGTAGCCGGCATCGGCCTCGACGGCAAAGGTGTCCGCGTTGTCCGGCCCGTGGAAGAGCAAGAAGTTGTCGCTGATATCCACGTCCAGCAGCGCTTCCGGCGCGCGGCCAATGGGTCGTGAGCCGCCGGCCTCTATGCCATATGGACTGGGCACGACCTCGGGCGGGTCGGTAGCAATAATGCCGTAGGCGTAAACACCCACCTTGTCAATGGTGAGGTGATTGTCCGTGAAACTACCCGCCCCACCATAGCTGTAGATGCCGACGTGGCCGCCAAAAATCGTGTTGTTGCTAATATCCACGTCCGCGTACATGCTCAGGATGCTGGTGGCCGCATACTTGATGGGATTGAGGGTATTGTCATAGGCGATGCCGCTGACGCTGTTGCCGTCAATCAGGCCGGTGACCAGCTCGCCGGAGACCTGGATGCCGTTTTGAGCGGGCAAACCAAGGCCGAGCGGGCCGGCGCCGCCTATGGTGTTTCCGCTGATATCCACGGCCATCGCCGTATCGCTGTCCGCGTTCAACGCCAGCCCGTTCTTCTGGAACTCCGCGATTTCGTTATTGCGCACGTTGACCGTCTGCGGCAGCGCGTTTTCGTTCCAGGCATATATGGCCGTTCCATGCTGTGCGCCGCTCAACGGGTTGTCGCGCACTGCCGTAACGGCGCTGTCCTCTATGGTGGCGCTGGAGTTGTTGACGCCGATGCCGACAAATCGGTAATTGGCATTGCCCTGTCCGTCGCCGTCTATGGTGAGCGAGTCCAGGGTCGCCACTGCGCCGCCGCGGATGCACACGATCGCCTTGTTGTCGTTGGGCGGGTTAGGCGGGTTGGGCGTGGTAAAGCAGGTGGGCACGCTGGCCGGCGCCTGCACAACGGCATTCGTGGAGTCGCCCAGGATGGTCAGAGTCTTGTTGTCAATGGTCAGCGCTTCCACGTAGCTCCCATTGCGCACTTCGATAGTGGCCCCGGACGAGGCTGCGTCTATCGCTGTCTGGATGCTCATCTCCGCCCCGCCGCTGTTCGCCACCACGAAATTGCCGAACAGCCCATTGGTCCCGTCAAACTCGTTAATGGTCGAATCAGCCGGATTCGGCAGACCCAGCGCGCCGGCAACTGCGGCCGCCTCGCTGTATTGAAAGAAGGTGTAGTTCTCTCCGCCGGGGACAAATGTGGCGTTACGCAAGGCGTGCGTGAATTGCGGGGCGGTAAAATTGGTGATCGGGTGGGGCGTGCAGCCGATCCCGACGCAGCCGGTTTGCCAGTAGAGCGGATTCAGTTCGCCGGCTGCCAGGCTGAGCACGTCAATGTTGTCCGCCGCGCCGGAAGGAATCCATTGCCCGCTGGTGTAAATAGCGACCCCGCCCCAGGCATTGTTCGTCGTGGTGATGCCGCTCAGGGTCGCATTGTCTGAGTCAGAAACGGAGATGCCGTTGCCGTAGGGCACGTTCTTCACGGTGACGTTGGTCAGGGTCGCCCCGTCAATGCCGTTCAAGTCAATGCCCGTGCGGTAGCTGCCGTCAATAGTGACGTTTTCGACGGTGATGCCCGTGTGTTGGGCCGGAATGCCCAGGTCGCCTTCAATCTTCAGGCCGTAGGAGCCGGCGACCGTGCTGTTGCCCAGCAGGGTGAAATCGCGCAGCGTAACCCCGTCCGCGCTGACGTGGACGTGGTAGCCGCTGACGGCGGTCCCATCAATGATCGTCGTGGCCGGCGTTGCCCCGTCAACGGTCAGGTTGTCCTTGGTCACGACAAGCTGTTCCGCATAGATGCCGGGACTCACTTGAATCGTGTCGCCCGGCGCGGCGGCGTCAATCGCATCCTGGATGGCGCAATAGGCCGGCCCCGGACCCATCGGGATACAGTCAGGATCGTTGCCGTCCACCAGGACTACGGCGGCGTAGCTCACCGGCGCACGAGTCAACAGTGCGGCGGCGGCGCAGACAAGGAATGCCCCATACAGGAGTATGCGGTGACGCTTCATGGGTTAGCTCCTTTATCAGTTGAGATGCTGCCGGACGGCCGGTGCGGCACGATCGCACCGGCCGTCCAGAGGTATTCGGATTAACTTACGCGCTTTTGCGGCGCAAATTGCGCGCGCGCAACCAGACCACGGCGACCGTCAGGCACAGCGCCAATAGTGTGACCCCGGCCAACGCCGTTCCGGCCGGCCCACTGCTCGCCGCCTCCAGCCCGCTCAGGGTGACCGCCGTCGGGCCGCTGATCGTTACCTGGCAATCCTGGTTGGTGCTGGGGATGGGCACGCCGGCGGGTGCGGAAAGCAACACGTAGCTGTCATCCCACACCATGGTGAAGCTGCCGGCGCTGATGCCCAGGAAGACGATGCGGGCGATGGCGCCCGAGCCGTTGGCGGGCGGTTGCGGATCCAACTGGGTCATCGAGTACTCCACGATGCCCAGGGTGTTATCCGCTTCGCGCTCGACAATGAAGCCCGGCACCAGCCAGGTGACAATGGGCAAGATCTGGACGCCGGGGAAGATTCCATCCTGATCAACCGCCTGGACCTTTGTGGTGTCGAAGGAAATGCGCGACTGCAGGCCGTAGAGATTGGTCACGTTTTCAATGTACATGTCCACGAATAACTGTTGGCCAACCTGGCCGTTGACGCTGAGCGGTTCGCAGCGCACGATGGGCAATCCTTGCGCAGCGACGGGCCTGGTCACGTACAGCAACGAAAGAAGCGACGCGATGACAAGGGCGACCAGCGCCAGCCTACGAAACTTGCTCCCCGCGTGTTTGCGAATGTTGTCCTTGTTCATGCTATTTCTCCATTTACTTGTGCGGCCATACTTTACTGACGGCCCGATAACTATTCTCCCGGCCGCTGCCGGCGCAAGATGAAGGCAACCGCTGCCACGACCAGGGCAACGCCGGCCGCAGCCAGCAAGATCACGGCCCAGGGAACACCAGCCTGGCTCTCTCGCTCCTCAGCGACGGAGCTGCTCTCCGTATCAACCCCTTCCCCAATAACGGATGCGTCTGATTGGGCGCTGCTCGCATCAGCCTGTTCACCGCTGTCTGCGGCAGCTTCGGTCGCCCCGCTGTCCGCGGCCCCAGCAATCGCCTCACCTGTCGCGGCGGCGCCCGGCGTGGACGAGTCCATGGCAGCCGTCTCGGCCGGGACTGTGCTTTCGCCAGTCGCCGTTGAGTCCACTACCTGCTCCGCTGGCGTCGCGCTTGCCTGCCCGGCAGGTGACGGCGACGGCGCGCCCGTCTGCGCCGGCAGGGTTGCGGGCGCGGTTGTGGCCGTCAACGCCGGCGGGGAGGCGGTTGAACCGGCGGCCAGCGTAGCTGTCGCCGAGGGCGCTGCTTCTGTGGGTTGAGGGGTACTGGTCGGCGCGTTTGTCGCGGCGACGGGCGGGGTGGCCGACGGCAAAGTGGTGCCTGCCGGCTGGGTCGGGATCGGCGTGCTGGTGGGGCCGGGTAGCGGCTCCGCCAACACCTCCACGCTGCCCGATGAGCCGCTAGAGGGAATCTCGATTCCCCGCGGCGCGGCCAGCTGCACGAAAACTATCTCCAACGGCGAGACGCTGCCCGCTGTCTCGCCCAGCAGAGACAGGACGATCAGCGAACCACTGCCGCTCTGCGGCGGGCTGGGGTTCAGCTGCGTCATGGCAAACTCGACGAAGCCGTTCTCGTTGTCCACATGGTTGACGATGACCGCTCCCGGCTGCAGGAAGGTGCCGAAACCCACCTGCACCCCGGCCAGCACGGGATCAGAATCCTGCACCTGCAGCACGCCGGGGTCAAAGGTTAGCGCTACCGTGAAGCCGTACAACTCCGGCACGTCGGCCACGTTGACCGCTACCGAAACCGTCTCACCCACAGTAACCTGGGCGCTCTCCGGCGCAAAGCTCACCAGTACCGGCTCGCCCTGAGCATGAGCGACCAGCGCCGCCAGCAATAGGACAAGCACCATGGCCGGTAGCAGGAAAAGTAGATGTAAACGTCTCATGCACGCAAAGCGCACCCCGCAGGTCCCGGCCGGCGTTGCCGCCGTGACCTGCGGGGTATCAGTTCGCTCCGCCGTTATTGCGGAGTCCAGCTGCTGAAGGTACCCATCCAGTTGCCTCCCATCAGCGAGAGGTCCAGGACGTTGATGATACCGTCACCATTGACATCCGAGCTGCCCGTCCCGCAGGTGCTGACGAACATGCCGAAGTCGGTGCCGATGCAGGTGGCGTCAAGAATGTTAATCATGTTGTTGTCCGTCGCGTCGCCGCCCTTGAGAAGCAGCAGGTTCAGCGGGGTCAGCGGCCGGGTGGTCAAGACGGCGCTGTGCGCGTAAAGCACGCTGCCCGTGGCCGTGGTCGGCAGGTAGAGCGGCGCATCGGCGTAGAGCCAGAAGGTGAGGCCGGTGGGCATCAACAAGCCACTGGTCGTATAGCTGCCGGACGAGACGCTGGTGCCGGTGGCCTGGAGAACAGCCGAGCCGATGACCGATGTGTCGTAGACGTTCAGCACGCCGCCGGTGTCATTGGAACGACCCTGCAGGTCAATGAAACCGGTGTAGTTGGCGGTCGGCCCAATGTCCACCTGGCCGTCGTTGCTGTCGTCAATCAGGCTGCGTGTCTCCACCGCGCCGTAGCCGGCGTTGTTCACGAACACCTTCACGCCGCCTATCGAGGCGGAGGTAGTGGTGTCCTCGTCCAGGTCAAAGTAAGTTGACCAGGGACCTGCGCCGGTCAGCCCGCC
>CAYVQP010000027.1:0-20264 GCA_964452775.1 uncultured Ardenticatenaceae bacterium
CTGCGGGGTTTACGAAACCCCGCAGGTCCGGCAATAGGGTCTACTTGATGTACCCCTGGGCGACCAGCAGTTCGGCGTTCAGCAGCGCGCCGCTGGCAGCCCCACGTAACGTGTTGTGGGTCATAGCCAGGTAGCGCAGGTCCAGCACGTTACATCTCCTGACCTTGCCGACCGTCCAGGCCAGGCCGCTTTCGGAGTCGCGGTCGAGTCGCGGCTGCGGCCGGTCCGGCTCATTGCGGTAGATGAGTATTCTCTGGGGCGTAGAGGGCAATTCAGCGCAGATATCCGGCGGGCGCCACTCCTCCAGCGCTTCTACGGCCTCTTCCGGCGTCGCCGGCTGCTCCAGTTTCACCGACACGCTGGCCAGATGGCCGTCCATCACCGGCACCCGATTGGCCTGCGCGCTCAGCTGTATATCCGCCAGTGTGATCGCGCCGTCACCCAGCTTGCCCAACAACTTGCGCGGTTCCTGTTCCAGCTTCGCGTCCTCGCCTGAAATGTAGGGAATAACATTGTCGGTAATGGCCATCGAAGGCACGCCGGGATAGCCGGCCCCGGAGATCGCCTGCAGGGTGGTGATGATCGCCGCCCGCAAGCCGAAGGCATCCTGAAACACCTTCATGGGCAGTATCGCGCTGGTGGTGGAGCAGTTCGGGCTGGCCACGATGAAGCCGGACCAGTTGCGTCGCGCCTGCTGGCAGGGGATCAGGCCGGTGTGGTCAGGGTTCAACTCCGGGATGATCAGGGGGACGTCCGGCGTCATGCGGTAGGAGGAAGTGTTGGTCACCACCGCGTAGCCGGCGGCGGCGAACACCGGCTCAAGTTCCTGCGCCTCGGTTGTCGGCAAGGCGGAGAAAACGACCGCCGCGTCAATATCCGGCGTGGTTGGCTGGACGATCAAGTCGGCGATCTCACTTGGAACGTCGCCGGGGATTACCCAATTGACACCCTCGCCGTAGGCCCGGCCGGCCGTGCGATCGGAGCCGGTAACGGCGACAATCTGAAACCAGGGATGATTGGCCAGCAGGCGGACGAAGCGTTGTCCAACTGCGCCGGTGGCTCCCAGCACGCCAACTTCAATCTTCTTCATTTCTGCATCCTGTTGTCAATCCTTCCGGAAACGCAACGGGGTGAACTCTATCCAGAAGGATGTGGTTTTACATCGCAAGGCGCTCGCGGCGTCCGGCGATTGATGGGAGTGTATAGTTAGCCGGGCCTTGCTGTCAATGGCTGCCGGATTGGTCGCCGAAGGGCCGCTCAGGTGCGCAAATAGGATGCGCCGTTCACATCCAGGATGCAGCCGGTCATGAACTCGGTGCCCGGCGAGGCCAGGAACAGCGCGGCGCGAGCAACCTCCTCGGGAAGAGCCACGCGGTTGAGCGGGCTTTGCCTGCGGATTCCCTCTCCCATTGGGCCGTCCAGGTGCTCGGCCGCCATCTCCGTTTCCACGTAGCCGGGAGCGACCACCGCCAGAAAGATGCCGTGGGAAGCCAGCTTCTGGGCTAATGACTGGCTTAGGGAGTTCAGACCGGCTTTGCTGGCTCCGTAGGCCGGCCCTTCCGGCTCGCCGCGAAAAGCGCCGCGCGACGAGATATTGACAATACGCCCGCCTCCCCGGCCAATCATGTGCTGCGCGGCGCAGTAGATGAGGTTGGCCGGCCCATAGAGATTGGTGCGCAGCACACTCTCCCACGCCTCTTGCCATTCGGCGTAGGAGAGATCCGGCAGCGAGTGATCCACGAAGATGCCGGCGTTGTTCACCAATACGTTCAGGCCGCCCATCCGGCTGACCACATCGGCGATAAGTTGCTCCACTTGAGCCGGCTGCGCCACGTCTGCCGCGAAAAGCTGGTGGCCGGCTCCGGTTAGCAGGCGCTGCGTTTCTTCCGCAGCGTCACGCCGGCTATGGTAATGGATTGCCACTCGCGCGCCCTCGGCGGCAAAGGCAAGCGCGCAGGCGCGGCCAATGCCGCGTGATGCGCCCGTTACCAGCACTACCTGATTTTCATACAGCATCTTCAGTTGACCTCCTGCGGGGCTTGACGAATCCAGCCGGATCAGTCTATCGGCAGTCGCCCGCTCCGGCAAGTTCTCCCTGACGTTGCGGAAGTTCCCGCGTGTCAAGATCACGGCTCTTGACTTGAAAAACGCCGTTGCTATACTTAAACACAACTTTTCTATTGGAACCCTGAGGTTTGTTCATATGTGGCCAATGATATGTAGGTGTATCAGGCGAGGGAGTTAACACCCTTGCCGGCTTCCTAAGAGCCAGTGCAGGCTCAGGCAGGTGATGTTAGCTACCCTCGCAGCGTCCGGTTGGACGTGGTGCTGTAGCGATCGCCATGCCGCAATGCCCGGAGATGGCGCCGGGCGGTGTACCGAGTTCTGCACGATATGTCTCTTCAGGAAGTCACCGCATGTTACTTGTCCAAAGTAAACCTGTTCCGAAAGATCCTCCGCTGTTCTCACCTGCCGGCCTCGAAGCGCAGGTGGGGAGTACCCCTCTCCTAGAGCTTAGAAGAATCGCGGCGCTGTACGATCTGCCCGCGTCTGTCTCGCTGTTTGCCAAGGCCGAGTGGTTTAATCCCAGCGGCTCGGTCAAAGATCGCGCGGCGCTAAACATCATTCGCACCGCCATCAGGGCCGGCAAACTGCGCCCCGGCATGACTTTGCTGGACTCCACATCGGGAAACATGGGCATTGCCTACGCCATGTTGGGCGCGGCGCGGGGCCTGCGGATCGTGCTGGCGCTGCCGGCCAATGCCAGCCCGGAGCGCATCGCCATCTTGCGCGCGCACGGCGCGGAACTTCTCCTGACCGACCCATTGGAAGGGGCGGATGGCGCCTTATTGGCCGCTCGCCAGATCGCCGCCGAGCGGCCGGACTACTACTATGCCGACCAATACAACAACCCGGCCAACTGGCGCGCGCACTACCACGCCACCGGGGTGGAGATCTGGCAGCAAACCGGCGGACAGGTGACGCACTTCGTCGCCGGGCTGGGCACGAGCGGCACCTTCACCGGCGTGACCCGTCGCCTGCGCAAACACAATCCGGCGGTGCGCGCCATCTCACTGCAGCCGGACGGCCCTTTCAATGGGTTGGAGGGGCTGAAACACATGCCGACGGCGCTCAAGCCGGGCATCTATGACGAGCGGCTGGCGGATGAGAATCGCCAGGTCAGAACCGAATCAGCCTATCGGATGGCGCGAGACCTGGCCCGGCATGAGGGGTTGCTGGTGGGTATATCGGCCGCCGCTGCTGTCTCGGGTGCGGTGCAGGTCGCCGGCGAGTTGGAGCAGGGCGTGATTGTGACGGTCATGCCGGACAACGGCTTGAAATATCTGAGCGAGCGCTTCTGGTCAGAGCAAGGGTAGGGCAGGAGTCCAATGTTGGTGCTGAATGAACATCTGCTGGCGGGGATCAACGCACATGGGACGCGCGCCTATCCCTATGAAGGCTGCGGGCTGCTGCTCGGCGAGACGAGGGGCGGGCACAATGTCGTGCATGCCCTATTCCCGGTGGAGAACCAGTGGCAGCCGGCGGAGGAGAAACGAGTGCGTTTTCTGATAGCGCCGGCGGACATGCTGCGGGCAGAGATCGCGGCGGATCAGGCCGGTTGGGAGGTCATCGGCGTCTTCCACAGCCACCCCGATGACGAGCCGGTCGCTTCGCCGCGAGACCTCGCCTGGGCCGCCTGGAGCGGCTATTCCTACTTGATCACTGCCGTGCGCGACGCACAGCCGGCCGAAAGTCGTTCCTGGCAACTGTTGCCGGACCGTTCCGGCTTTGAAGAAGAGAAGGTCGAGATAGTCGGTTAGTTCCCGATTCCCGGAGAGTGCTTGCATTGGGCGCTGCGGCTGTACGTTCAGGGAATCTATATTCGAGTAGATTGATAGAAGGAGAGCATAAATGGCTACTGTTAGGATTCCGGCTCCGCTGCGGGCGTACGCCGGTGGACACAAGGATGTTCTGGTTGCCGGCGATACCGTTGGGGTGGCGTTGGACAACCTGTCACAATCATACCCGGAGCTGCGCGACCATCTCTTTGAAGGGGATAAGTTGAGAAGTTTCGTCAACCTGTACCTGAATCAGGAAGATGTGCGCTTCCTGGACGGGCCGGAAACGGCGCTGAAGGATAGCGACACGCTGATGATCATTCCTTCCATCGCAGGAGGTGCAAGATAATGGCGGCGCAATCAGAGACAAGCCGGGTCGATCACTCGGCGCTGAAGGTAAATCAGGCGTTCATCATCGGGCTGCTGATCCTGGCCTTTGTGCTCAGCGCGGACTGGCTGGTTGCTTTTGTGGCGGCAGTCATGCTGTTGGGCACGGCGATTCCATCGCTGGCGCTGTTCAAGCAGGTTTATCGCCGGCTGCTGGCTCCGCGTGGGCTGGTGAAGCCGCGAGTTGTGCCGGACAACCCCGAACCACACCGGTTCGCTCAGGGCTTTGGCGGGGTCGTGCTGCTTGTGGCGTTGCTGGCCCTCGTCCTGGGCAGCGCATGGCTTGGTTGGGCGCTGGTCTGGCTGGTGATTGGGCTGGCGGCGCTCAATCTCTTCGTGGGCTTTTGCGCCGGCTGCTTCCTTTATTATCAGCTAAACCGGCTGGGGATTCCCGGCTTTACGCGACAACCAATCGTCAGGTAACATCATGCTTGAACGCGCGCTCATCGCAACGGCGCTCATCGCGCTGGCGTACTTGGCCTTTGCCGGTTTCAAGCGCTGGCATATGCGTCGCGCCGGGCGAGAGAGCGTCGCGCCGGGCCGGCCGACGCTGCTCTATTTTCGCAGCGACACCTGCTCGCCCTGCGTCACGCAGGGCCGGTATTTGGGTATCGTTGAAGAACGATTTCAGCCGGCGGTGGCATTTCGCAAGGTTGAAGCGGACAGTGAGCCGGAAATAGCAGCGCAGTACGGCGTGTTCACGTTGCCGACCATCCTGATCCTGGATTCGTCCGGCGAGGTGCGGCACGCCAACTATGGTCTGACCGATTCACAGCGGCTGGCCTATCAATTGGAGAAAATGTTATGAGCATTCGCGAGAGAATTGCGGCGGACGCCATTGAACTATCGCACGAGGAAGTGCTGCGCTATAGCCGCCACCTGATCATGCCCGAAGTGGGCATGGCTGGACAGAAGAAGCTGCTGGCCAGCAGCGTGCTGCTCATCGGGGCGGGCGGCCTGGGGTCGCCGCTGGCCATGTATCTGGCGGCGGCCGGCGTGGGCACTATCGGCCTGGTAGACTACGATGTGGTGGATTTCACCAACCTGCAGCGGCAGATCATACACGGCACATCAGATGTGGGCCGGCCGAAGCTGGAGAGCGCTCGCGCCAGGATTCTGGAGATAAATCCGCACGTCCAGGTCGAGAGCTACGAGGTCCCCCTGACCTCCGAGAATGCGCTGGCCATTCTCTCCCCTTACGACATCGTCATAGACGGCACGGACAACTTCCCTACCCGCTACCTGACCAATGACGCTTGCGTGCTGCTGGGCAAGCCGAACGTGTACGGCAGCATCTTCCGCTTCGAGGGACAGGTATCGGTCTTTTATGCCAAAGAAGGTCCATGCTATCGCTGCCTCTTCCCCGAACCGCCGCCGCCCGGCCTGGTACCCAGCTGCGCAGAGGGCGGCGTCTTGGGCGTGCTGCCGGGCACGATTGGGGCCATGCAGGCTACCGAGGCGATCAAGCTGATCCTGGGCATCGGCGAGCCGTTGATTGGCCGGCTGCTGCTCTACGACGCGCTGAGCATGACCGTGGACGAAGTGCGCCTGCGGAAAAACCCGAACTGCCCGGTGTGCAGCGACCACCCCACGCTGACCGGACTGATTGATTATGAGCAGTTTTGCGGCATGCCGGCGCATGACCACAGCCTATACGCGACCGGCAAAAACGGACAAGGCGCCGATGTGCGCCAAATTGCGCCGCGGGAACTGCAAAGCCGGCTGGACAACGGCGACCAACTGCTTCTCCTCGACGTGCGCGAAAGGCATGAGTGGGACATCTCGAACCTGGAGGACCTGGGCGCGGTGCTCATTCCAAAAGGCGAAGTCCTCTCGCGGATGGGGGAACTAGATACCGCCAGGGAGATAGTAGTCTACTGTCGTTCCGGCGCGCGCAGCGCAGACGTGATTCGCCAGTTGCAGCAGCACGGCTTCAGCAAGTTGACGAATCTGGATGGCGGCATCAATCGCTGGGCAAAGGAAGTGGATCACTCCTTGCCCACCTATTAGGCCGGCAAAACGTTCACAGAATAGGCATCCGTCACTCGGGAAAACGCCTGAACGTCCACCGATCCTTCGAGAATGGTTAGAGATGGCCGAATCCAGGGTGAAAATGCGCACTAATCTGGAGAAAACTCTTGCCAACTCGAGTGAGATTGTTTAACATGATGCTGTAGTGTCTGTGCCAACTGCCTTTCGACCGCCGGTGGGGACGATTTTCCACCGGAGGGTCAGGATGGCGGGCAGGAAATCTCACAAAACAAGGAAGGATAAAAATGGCTTTCAGCTACAAGAACTCGAAGGGAAACACCTACTATCTTCATGAGCGCCAGACGACCCTGAAGAATGGTCGCGAGCAGACGATCTATTTCTTTGCCAAAGAGCAGAAGGCCGGCGCCATCAATGCTGTGCCTAAAGGGTACGATGTGAAGGAAAGCCGCAACGGCTTGCCGGTGCTGTACAAGAAGTAAGGGACGGTACACGTCCTGTTTGGTGATTTGGGTAAGCCCCGGCTGCGTCATGCATGTTCGGGGCTTTCTGTATTTTAGAGACGTTCTCTCGGGAGCTTTGCGAGACGCCGTTCCAGGCAACTCTCTGCCCAGTTTCCGGGAAGAAAGCTGAGAGTAAGGGTGTGCAATGGAGTTTGAGGCGCTGGCGCTTATTATCGCCGTACTTTTCCTGATCCTGATTGTCGTGGCCTGGGTAGCTCCCCAGATTGAGAAGCGCCGCGGCAAACAAGAGTGAAACGTTAGACCAGTTCGCTTCCCCGCACCTGACAGGGACTGAGCCGGCCAAATTGCTGTTGAGCGGGGAGTTCGGCTACCCGCCTCGGGCTATCAATGGCGCTTTCGGGAGTGCTCGTGGGCGGAACCGTGGTAGGGGTAGTGGGGGTCTCCGGCGAGGCGTTCGGCGTTGCCGTCGGTTCGGGGGCCGGCACACTGACCGTTACAGTGACGCTTTCCGGCTCATTCGCCACACTCAACGTGCTCGTTGCTACCACTGAGATGACGATCGCTTGGGGGATGTCAAATTGGGCCGCGTCGAGGGTGTAGTCAACGTCGAATCGCTGGTATGGCTCGCCCGTAATCGGAGATGTCTCGACCGCCAATATCTCATTGACCGTCTCTATTGACAACTGTACCTGGCCTAATCCAGCCGGGTGATAAACCGTGAATGCAATGGGGATCGTGTCATCCACCTGAAAGACATCATCCACCCGCGGCGACAGGAATTCCACAGTTGGCGGAGCGAGATCCGAGGCAGCGGTGGGAGTCGGAGCCAGGACGGTTGCCAGGGCAGACGTGGCCGCCTGATCTGACTGGATTAATTGTCCTTGCAGGCCGGCAACTTCCGCCTCGGCCGTGCTGAGATTGGCGACGGAAGTGGCCCGCTCCGCGTCTATCGCCCCTAGGCTTGCTTCCAATTGGACTCTGGTGCTTTCCAGCGCAGCGACACCCGTGACGGCGACATCTGCCGCATCCATCACATCCTGCCGGCCCTGAAGCAGAAAGACAACTGCAGCGCTCAACACGAGGATTGCCATGAGAAACGTCAGCAGAATGGCGATAAAGGTCGTGGCTTTCATTGGTTAACCATTCATGAATGGATCGGGTGGCCCGAGACGATAGCGAGTATGCTACACGAGGTCACTTGCCAGGTCAAGGTAAGTGAATTTCAAGGAGAAGCTGTCACATGCGTGTACGTTCGCTGATCTTATTGCTGGCCTTAATAACCCTGGCTACATTGGCCTGCGGCCTGCCCACTTTTAATGCGCCGCCCACGCCTGTCCCGATAGATACCGCTGCCACTGCCGCCGCAGCCGCTGCCACGCTGATTGAAGAGCAGGCCGGGGCAGTGATGGCCACAGTGCAGTCCCCCGGCTTCGAGATGGCGGACAGCTTCGAGGAGCTCGGACAGCAACTCCGCGGCCTGCAGCCGGACGCCAACGGCAATATCGTGGTCACGGTCACGGATGACCAGCTAAACACCGCCTTGCAGTCCCAGGGTGAATTCTCGCAGGGCGACGTGACGATCCAGGATGTGCAGCTGCAATTCACCGGCGGTAATGTCATTCTCACCGGCAACATGACTGCGCCGCTCCGCTCCGGCGTGACGGCAACTCTCCGGCCGGAGCTTTCCGGCGGCCAGGTCCAGTTTACGCTGCTCAGCGCTTCGTTGGGCATACTGCCGGTGCCCGCTTCGCTGGCCGGCGCAGTGGTGCAGTCGCTGAACAGCACCATCGCCCAATTGATGACCCAGTTGCCTCCCGAATATTCGTTGCAAAGCGTGACCGTTGGCGAGGGTAGCCTGACTGTCGTCGCTCATCAAAATTAGAACAAAACCCCGCAGGTCTTTCGGCGATTCACTCTGGAGCGCTCGTACTCCAGCAGACCTGCGGGGTTGCTCCTCTACTCAATTTAGTCCGGCTCCAACTCAACGCTATCCTGCCCGGCAGTGGTCAGGATGCGCTGGCCGGTAAACGGGTCGTATAGCCCAACCAGCACCCGGCGATCGTCCGCGCTGGATATGGGCAACAGCCGGTGCTGCTGCATGAAGAGATCCCCGGCTCGCAAGGTGGTCGGGTCCACCCACAGGCCGTCATCGCCGACCAAAAAATCACCCTGCCCATCAAGTAATTGGGCAAAGACGGCAAGCCGTAGGCCGTCATAGACGTCCGGCGGCGGCGGCTTGCTGACCAACTCGCTCTGTGGGAGCTGCAGCCGTTCGGCGACGCGCCAGAGCAAGTCCAGGCTGCCGCTCTCCCGGTCAAAGTGGTATCCGGCCAGACAGAGTCCATTCTCGAAGCAGATCTCCGCGTCCAACAATGGATAGTCGCCGGCAACTTCAGCCAGCGAGTAGCCGCCCGCCGTCTCTCCCTCCAGCCAATGGTACAACTCGTCATAGACGGTCTCCACGACCGGATAGCCGGCAAGGACGACGGCCGGCTCTCCACCTGTCTCCAGTAAGATCGCCCGCCGGGGGTCATACCAGCGCAGGTGTGGGGCATCGTTATCGCTGCCGGCCAGCGGGTCACGTCCTAAATCAATTTCCAGCGCCAATCGGTCCCAGGGGCCGGACAAGAGGCTGCTGATACCGGCGTCCACCAACGAAGGATTGGCCTGCAAATAGCCGGCTACCTCGCGAATATCCGCACGATAAAGGAAGCGCACATTGCCCTGCGCCGGCCAGCGCAGAAAATAGTCCGGCAAATCGCGCCCGGCAACCAGGGTGAGAAGCAGCACGCCGCCAAGGGGAACCAGCGCCGCCAGACGACGGTTGCGCGCCGTCCAACCCTGAAAGGGAAGCAAGGGCAGGGCCAGCAAGATGTACGCCGCTGATTGCGCCAGGATCGTGTGGCCCAGGCTGCCGGCCGGCACGCTCAGGAAGCCAGGGAAGATGCCGGCAAACCACCAGAGGAGCAGAAAGGTAGCCCCCAGCTGATTGGTCGCTGCATCAGGGCCGGCCGCTCGCCGCCGGAAGGGACGCACCGCGTAGACAATTGCGGTCAGCACGCCGCCCCAAAATAGCAGCGCGGTCAGCGCTTTGAATACCGGCCGGTGCGGGATGTTGTACAGAAACTCGCTGTCGCCGTTCGCGTCAAACATGCGTAGCGTGCCGGCGACGTGCTCTTGCAGGAGCGTAAAGTCGCCGTCAAGGGCCTCGATCAATGGGGCGGCGACCTCCGCCACTCGGGCATCTGCGCCGCTTGCACCCCGCAGGGTAACGGCCAGCGGAATCGCGATGAGCAGGGCCAGCCCGAACATGAGCGCGAAGCCGCGCCAATGCCGGCGAAAGACGGGCCGATGAAATAGCCCCAGGTAAAGACAGAAGGCCGCCAGGATCAATGGCGTCCCCCGGGCGGCAAAATAGGTGTAAAAGCCTAGGCCCAGGAAGATGCCGGCCGCGACATAGTTTCGTCGCCCGGCGGATTGCCATTTCGAGGCTGCAGCACGATCTCGATCATCCGGGGCAGGTGATTGCAATCCGGCCAAGAAGAAGTAAAAAGCGAGCAACATGAACAATGGCGCGCTGATGTGCCGCAGGTTGACCCGCGAGTAGATCAGCGACCAGAAGCTGACCGCCAGGGCAGCCGCGGCGACCAGCGCAATGAGCCGGTTGCGAAAGAGCCGGCGCGCGACCTGGTAGGTCAGCGGTACGGTGAGCGTGCCCAGGAAGGCGGAAAGAAGCCGGATGCCCAGGGCGTTAAAGCCGAATAGCGCCAGGGGGATGGCCGAGGCGGCATGGTACAGCGCCTCCAGGCCGGTGGCATCGGTGTAGTAGACGGAGTAGTCGCCCTGCAACGGCTTTTGGGCGATGACCAGCACGTTGCTCAACTCGTCGTCGCTCCAACCGGGCGGCGCGGCCTCCAGCTGGTAGACGCGCAGGCCAAAGGCCGCCAACGTGATCAGCAGTAGTAGCAATCTGGCCCGCGCCGCCGAAATCCTCATTCGGTAACGACGACTTCCGTCAACGGCCAAAGGTCGCCGGCCGGCTGACCGTCTGCAGCAACCGGCCAGCGCGCCCCATCCAGCCTGCTGTACACGCCGATCGCCACGGGATAGCTGCCGGGCGGCAGGTCAGCCGGCAGCGTGATCTCGTGCAGCTGGATGAAGACATCGCCGGCATGCCAGTAGTAGCTGGGCACGTCCAGCCGGTCCACCTGGGCGATGGGCTGCCCACCCGGCCCGATGACGTGGGTAAACAGCACCGCTTCCCCGGCCGCCGGCTGCTCGATGCGCCAGAGCGTCGCCAATTGAATCGTCTCCCCCGCGCTTGCCGATCCATCACTGAGCCGGTATCCGAGCAGCGCCAGCCGGCCGCCAAAGTCAATTTCGGCGAGGGCATCCGGATTGTCCGGCTGAAACGCCGGCAAAATCATCTCCAGGGTCGCCGGCCCGTCTATCTGATAAATGGCGACTGGCCGGTCCACGTCATCCGCTCGCAGCGGCAGGTTTGTTTCCAACTCGGCTCCGGCGATGAAGGGCTGCAGCGCCGGATGTAGGCTGCTCTGGCCCGAAAACAGCAGCCGGCTGGCGGCGTCCTGCGCCAACAACAGACTGTGTTGGCCGTTAAACCAGCGCAGGCTTACGTCCGGGTTGGTGAGGGTCATGGCCGCCGTAGCCGGGTCATGAAAGCGACCCGGCGTGGTGGAGGAGATCGCCGCCGGCCCGCCGTCCGTCTCATTCAAATAGCGAATCGTTGTCACCAGCGAGCTTTCGTATTGCAGCCGCACCTGCGGCTCGTTGGCCCAGACCGAGAAGTAGGCACGGGCTGTGCGCAGGCCGGTGAGCATAAACAGGATCAGGGCGAGCACCGGCGCCCATCGTCGCAGACGACCGGCGGTGCGCGGCTCCAACCACCCGTAAGCCCCAACCAGAGCCAGCGCCGGGAATAAGTACAGAACCGGTTGCATCCCCACCGCCTGGGTCGTGCTCAACTCCGGCCCGGTAACGAGCACGGGCAGCAGCCCCAGGACCAGCCAGACGACGGCGACAAACAGCGGCGCGGCCATCCGCGCCCTCTGCTCAGCCAGTGGAGAGCGGCGGCGAATCAGGCAGGCGACGATGTAGTACAGGGCCAGCGCCAGGCCGGCATAAAGGAGCAGCCCCATCACCGGCGGCAAGAACGGTTGCCCGGCGATGTTGTAGCGCCACTGGCTGTCGCCGGTGAAGGTTAGCGCCCCCAGGCCGCCCAGCGTGTTCTTCAGTAATGGAGCGAAGTTGCCATATAGAGCGGCAGTTAATGGCCCGCCCAATTGGCTCAAACGCACCTCTGCCTCCGGATGCAGGCCCAGGAAGAGGATGAGCGGGGCGGCGACCAGGAACGCAACCCCCAGAGTGGGCAGAACGCCGCGCCAGGCGCGTGAGAAGGCAGGGCGGCCAACGATAAGCAGATACAACAGCAGGGCGGGGAAGATCAGCCAGAGGATTCGTGAGGGAATGTAGGTGTAGAACGTCGTCCCCAGGAAGAGGCCGGCCAGCAGATAACGACCAAATCGCCGGCGCGCCGAAAGCTCGGGCCGGGCGGCATAGGCGCTCCAAAAGAATAGCACCGCCAGCACGAACAGCGCGGGCAAGGTAACGCTGCGCAGGGCGTGCCGGCTGACCATCAGCGGCCAGAAGCCAATCGCCAGGCCGGCAGCAGTCAGCAGAGCGGTGCGCCGGTCCACGGCCAGCCGCACCCAGGCATACATGCCGGCGATCATGATCAGGCTGAAGTAGACGGAGGTAAGCCGTCCGGCCAAATAGGTCGGACCCATAAAGGACATCAGCACGGCGGTGCTGTAATCATACAGGGGCTCGCGGCCATAGCCGACCGTGAAGTAGATGGGCCGCTCGCCGTTCACTACCCCCCAGGCGTCAACCCCGTGGTCCGCCTCGTCGTGGGTCATGCCGGGTGGGATTTCGCTGATGGCATACAGGCGGAGGGCGGCTGCCGCCAGCAAGATAAGGAGTATCCAGCCGAGGCGGTCTCTCTTGGAGGTCATAGCGAGCGGATAATACTGGATGCGATCTGGGGCGGCAAGCTGCGCTCATCCCACGCAATGCCCATGCATCAACCCCGTAGGTCTCTTCAACGACCTGAGCCTCCAGCCGGAACGCTCGTGAGACCTACGGGGTTTCTTCACCTGATTCGCGAACGTACCAGCAAGTGACGGCAGCCGGCAAACAAAAAGCGCCGCCAATCTTGGCGGCGCTCCGGCTGGATATCGAGAGGCTCTCGCTCAGGAGAGTGCTTGCTTGGCGGTGTTTACAATGGCGGCGAAGGCTGCTTCGTCGCGCACGGCAATGTCAGCCAGCGCCTTGCGGTCAAGCTCAACGTTCGCCAGCTTCAGCCCATGAACGAAGCGGCTGTAGCTGATCCCGTTCACCCGCGTGGCCGCATTGATGCGCGCAATCCAAAGCTGGCGCAGATCGCGACGGCGGTTCCGCCGGTCCCGATAAGCGTACCAGTAGGATTTCATCATCGCTTCATTGCCGCGGCGGAAGAGCTTGCTCTTGGTTCCCCACTGCCCCCTGGTCATTCGCAGTATTTTCTTGTGTCGCCGTTGTGTGACCGGCCCACCTTTAACGCGCATTTCATTTACCTCGCATTTTGTCTTGGCCTGGACGCCCTAACCTGTGGTCGGGGCCAGGCAGCGGTTTGTCTTATCCACTCACTTGATCAGGCCGGTGGATTGGCCTTGTACTTCCTCAGGTAGGGAGCAAGCCGCTTGATGCGCCGCTTGTCGCCCGGGGCGGTAACTTCCAGCATGTCCGATAATTGCGCCTTCACCCGCGCCGATTTTCTGCGGCGCAGGTGGCTCTTGCCGCCTTTCGTGCGCAGGATCTTGCCGGACTTGGTCACGCGGAAGCGCTTCGATGCCGCCTTATATGTCTTTAGCTTGTATTTCTTGTTCTTCTCTGCCATCTACTTTCTCTCACAAAAAAGCCCCATCGGGGCTTTTGATAATCCAGCCGGTTGTTATTGTTGGGCAGCCTCATCCGCTTGATTTGAGCTGCCGGAACTGAGGCCCTAATCAGCCGTGGGCGCCAGCATCATTACCATCGTGCGTCCTTCCATGTTGGGAATCTGCTCGACTGTGGAAATGTCCTGTAGTTCTTCAGCCACGCCGGTCATTATGTTTTGGGCGATCTCCGGATAATGGATCTCGCGCCCCTTAAAACGAATGACCACTTTCACCTTCTTACCGCTTTCCAACCAGGTTCGCGCTTTCTTGACGTTTAGGGCGCGATGAAACTGGGCGGTCTTGGGGCTAAACTTGATCGTCTTGATCTCGATCTGCTTCTGGTGTTTGCGCGCCTCGCGTTCCCGTTTTGTCTTCTCGTAAGAAAACTTCCCGTAGTCCATAATCCGCACTACCGGCGGCTCGGCATTTGGCGCTACCTCGACCAGATCAAGTCCTGCTTCACGGGCCATATCTCTCGCGTCCGTCGTTAGGACAACGCCCTGATTCTTGCCCGTGTGGTCGATAAGTCGAACCTCGCGTACCCGGATCTGGCTGTTAATTCGGTAATCTGTACTTATTGTGCACCTCTTCGCAATAGCGGCTGATAAATCGTCTCGGGCTGAAACCAAGACAGCAAAAGTCCGGCCGATGCCCGACCGGAACAAGGGGGATCATAGCACAAGCGCTCTGGAGCGTCAATAATTCTACGATCCTGCAACTGACCATCGCTCGCTCCGGATCCGACTCCTTCCCGGCGAGTAGGCAGCCCTACCGCCGTCACAAGACGACGCCCAATACGATCAACAGGGCGAACATAACGGCGGCAACGATCGCCAACCGGCGTAGATCAGCCAGCACGTAGGCGTATTCCCGGCGTAGCTCCTCCTTGCTCGCCTCGCGCTTGCGCCAGGCCGGGGTGGACGCCGGCTCAGCAGGCAAGCGCCTTGTCTCGACCGCAGGTCCGACTGGCTCCGCTTCCGGCAGGCGCTTCACGCGACGTACTTTGCGATTGCTCATTGCACCAGTGTATGCCGCATTTCCCTACCAGTCAAACAGTTTCATCTTGCCGGTGGGTCCCCGTTTGGCCGGCAGACCTCAAGGCTCTCCGATCTCAAGAGGGGTAACAAAGGCGCGGCTTTCGGAAGACGCCGCCAGGCCATCCCACACCGGTAGCCGCTCCCCAGTGGCGCGATCATATATCCCGACAATGACCGGATAAATGCCCGGCGTTGCGTCCGGCGGGATCGCCAGCGTGTGCACCTGCAAGACGTAATCGCCGGCCTGCCAATCCCACGATGGCGCGTCCAGCCGGTCCTGCTGGGCCAGGATACTCTCGTCCGCGCGCAACGCCTGGGTAAACAACACCACGTCGGTGGTATCGCTGGGCGGCGTGATCGGCCCGACGCCCGCCGGATCCAGGACGCGCCACACCTGCAACAGCTCAGCGTTGCCGCCGGGCGACGCCGGCCCGTCGCCCAGCCAGCGATAGCCAACCAGCTGCAGAGCCGGCGCGTCCGCCCCAAAGGTGACCGGCTCCTGCAGGGGTATCCAGCCGGCCGGCAGCGACAGCTCGTAGATGTTGAAGCCGGGATCGAGGTCGTTCGGGCGCACTGTGCGCTGCTCCAACAGCTCTACCAGACCTGAGAACGCGGGATGAACCGGCGCGGAGGCCATTGCCGCCAACAGCGCCGGCCCCTCCTCCGGCAAGACCAGCGCTGAACGGGCATCTACCCAGCGGAAGCCCTCATCGGTTCCGGCCACCAGCAGGCCGATGGAGGGATTGTGCGCCGGGCCGGGATAAACCGACGAGATGACAGTCGTCTGGCCGGTTGGCCCTGTCGCCAGATAGTCCAACGCCTCCACCAGGGTATGCTGGTATGCGGCGCGCACGTCCGCCGCCTCTCCCCAGCGCAGGAAGTAGTCAACGACCGTATTGGTGAAGACAAAGAACAGCCAGAGGACGGCCAGCACGGTTGTTAGTGGGCGGAGCGCCCTTTCATTGCGCGCTCGCAGGGCGTCAGCCAGGGCGACGAACGCTACCGCCGGAATGATAAAGGCCGGTACATAAGCGCCCACATTGCGGGTGGTATTAGCCGTTGGGCCGGTGACCAGGGAGGGAATGATACCCACCAGGAACCAGAGCAACAGCAGGAAGTAGGCCGGCTTGCGCCAGCGCCATAGGCAAATGACCACCCCGACCAGAAAAAGCACGGCGGTGAAGATCTCAAATACGGGCCGGCCGGGGATATTGTAGGCCAGGAATTGGTCGCCATAGCCGGGCCAGACAAAGGCCAGCAGCGCCTGCCCGGCATTGCTGGCCAGCGGCGCAAGCTCCCCCTGCAGCACGCCTTGGATGACGCTGTCCAGCATATCCAGCCGGGTCTGGGCTGCGGGATGGCGATTCAGGTACCAGGCCAGGGGGATTGCCGACGCCCCCAACAGGAGCAGACCGGCCACGGTCGGACGCCAACTGCGCTGGAATAGCCGGCGATGCAACAAGGCGAGGTAGGCAAGAAATAGCGGGAAAATCAGCCAGAACACCCGCGCCGCCAGGTAATTGTACAGCGTGGCAATCAGGCACAACCCGAAGGCCAGCGTGTAACCGAGCCGGTGATAGTCGCGCCATGAGAACGGCTCCTCCGCGACATCTTTATGTCCGCTGCGTCCGGCGCCAAGCAGCAACCAGAAGAAGATCATCGCCCCGACGGTGAAGAAGGGCATCATGCCGGCCCGCAATGCCTCCCGGCTGGCGGCAACCGGCCAAAAGGAGAGCGCCAGCAGCGCCGCGGCCAACAGCGCAACCCGGCGGGAAAACACCATCCGGCTCCAGAGGTAAGCGCCGGCCACGGTCAGCACGCCAAAAAAGACGTTGACCAGGCGCAACGAAAACACATTGCGCCCCCCAACTCCCATGGCCAGCGCGGCCGAGTAGCTGTAAAGTGGCTCGCTGCCGTAATTGAGGGGAAAGAAGAGAGCCAGATTTCCGCCCAGGATGCCAATCGCTTCCCGGCCATGATTGGCTTCATCATGCGTCAGGCCGGGCGGAAATTCGTCAAGCGCGTGGACGCGCAGGAAGAAAGCCAGCAACAGTATGAGCAGGACAGGGAGGGCTCGCTTCCAGGTCATCAGGGGATTGTGCACCCGTTTGAGGTGCGCCGCGAGCCGCCGCGCTCGCGGTCGTGTTGCCGGCTAGGCAGGTTGGCCGCGCTTCTGCGCCACCGCAAACAACTCGCGCTCAAAGAACCAGCGAAACGGCGGCACGCGAAAGGCAAACCAGCGCATCGAGTCAATGACCGCGTTCTCCTGTCGCTCCTGCGGAGGTGAGTCCAGCCAAACTTTGGCGCTAAAGCCGGCGGCCTGCAACGCGCGCCGCATGCTCAGGATGTCCTGTTCGTTGACGTGCACATCCTGATTAACGGGAATGATTGCTCGTGGATCCTTTGGATAGCGGTTTCCCTGGCCGATGAAGGTGCGGAAGCGGCGCACCAGTGGGTAGGCATAGGAATCATACCAGCGATTGGGCGCGGTGTGGACGATGAAGCGCCCCTGCGGGGTGAGTACGCGGCCCACTTCCAGCATGGCCGCATGCAATTCCCAGGGATAGAGGTGCTCGACGACATCGAACATCAGCACACGGTCGAAGTAGCCGTCTGGGAATGGCAACCGCTTGGCGTCTGCCCGCAGAACGCCGGCCGGCGCGGTGGCCGCGTTGTCCGCTTGTTCGGCGCGCACGACATCCCGGGACATCAGCGCGGCTACCTCGGCGTAGTCAACGCCATAGGCCTCGATGCCGGCCCGCATGCAGTGGCGCAGGATCTCGCCCCGCCCGCAGCCGACATCCAGGATACGCATACCCGGGCGCACATCCGCCACCTCAAAGGCCTCACGCAGCCGGCGCGAGAGCTGCAAGCCCTCTGAGGCCAGAAACTCATCGTATCCCTCGCAGGCGGTCAGAAAGTATTCTTCCGTGTATAACGTGGAGGGCAGCGACCTGCTCTCTTGATTGTCTGCCATAATTGGGAAATTATACGTGACAAGCGAGTTCATGTCATACTGCAACCTGCCGGCAAAATGTGCGTAATGTAGGGTGAGTAGTCAGGAGTTAGCCCGCGTGGAGAATGAGCAGGCTTGGTTGGATCAGGCCAGACAGGGAGATAAACAGGCCTTCGGCAAGTTGATTGAAGCGTACCAGACTCCCGTCTTTAACCTGGCCTACCGCATGTTGCACAACAGTCGTGAAGCAGAGGAAGCGGCCCAAGAGGCCTTTATTCGCGCCTACCTACGCCTCGATAGCTATGATCCGGAAAAGAAGTTCAGCACCTGGCTACTGTCGATCACCTCGAATTACTGCATCGATCTCTTGCGTAAGCGGCGGGCGGTGCTGCTGTCAATTGACGAGCCGCTGCCGCCTCACCCGGCGCTGATGGCTGATGGGCAACACCGGCCGGAGAACCAGGTGATCATCAACGAGCAGCAGCAGTTGGTGCAGTCGCTATTGGATCAATTGCCGGAAGACTACCGGCAGACCGTGGTCCTGCGCTACTGGTATGACCTTTCCTATGACGAGATCGCCGAGATGATGAACACCTCGGTGGGCGCAATTAAGTCGCGACTGTTTCGCGCACGCCGGCAGCTGGCGGAGATCAGCATGCAGCGCGAACTGACGCCGTCCCTGCAACCGGAAGCGGTTTGATGCGTACAAACAGTTAACGGAGACGAATGATGGAAGAGATTGACGAGACCGTCTACGCACTGATGATGGAGGCGCTCGACGGTGAGCTTACTGACAGCGGTTGGACCGAGTTAGAAGCTCACCTTCGCGTACGTCCGAACCTGTCGCGTGAATGGCAGGCTATGCAGGCCTTAGATCGCCTGTTCCGTAGCACCCCGGCGCTCAGCCCGGCGGCAGACTTCACCCAACGGACCCTGGCCCGGCTGCCGAACCGCCGGGTAAGGCTCTGGTTTGTGGCCGCCGTCTATTTACTTTTGCTGTCGGTAGGCCTGATCCCGGTGGTGTTCCTGGGTTGGCTGACGATGCAGTTTACGCCGGCGCTGTTTGAGCCGGCGATCGTGCGCAGCCTGGTGCAGGCAGGGGGCCAGCTGGTCAACCTGCTCGGGGTAGTTCTGTATGCTCTGGTGCTGGGGGCCGGCAATTACATCCGGCAGCAGCCGCTGGTCCTGGTTTCGCTCCTGGTGATGCTGGGAGTTGTCGCCATGTGGGGCGGCATCTACCGCCAACTGGTAATCGCACCCTACCGGCGAAATGGCCGCTGATCGACATGCACATTCGTGAGATGGAGCATTGACTATGAAGAGAATCGCACTGTTTCTGACGCTGATATTCCTCTTAGCCGTGCCGGCCGGCGCTGCTCTGGCTGCCTCCCCCTTCGACATCATTGTCCAGGAGGGAGAGGTTTACGACGGCGATGTAACCGTCTATGGCGATGAGATGGAGCTGCACGCCGGCGGCCAAATTGACGGCGACGTGACCGTGTTTGGCGGCAACGCAGATATTGCCGGCCTGATTACGGGCGACCTGTCGGTGTTTGGCGGCAACGTGACCATGTCCGGCGTCGTAGAAGGGGACCTGGTTACCTTCGGCGGCAACGTGACCATCGAGGAGCCCGCAGTAATTGACGGCGACTGCGCCGTGTTGGGCGGCAACGTGGAAGATTTCGGGGCCAGCGCCAGCTGCGCCACGATAGGCGGAAACGCCGTGCTGCCGGGTTTCCTCGGTTTTGGCCCGGCTACACCGGCAATGCCCGAGCTACCCGAAATGCCGGTTCCGCCCATGGAGATGCCGCCGGCCTCACCTTCATACGCAGCCCGCTTCGGCGCGTTCGTGCTGAACCTGGGTGGTGTGCTGGGCCGTAGCTTGCTGGCTGGTTTCGTGGGCTTCTTGCTGGCGGCATTCATGCCGCTGCAATTACGCCGGGCCAGCGAGGTCGTACGCCGCAAGCCGGCAGCCAGCGGCGCGGTCGGCCTGCTGACCGCGGTGGCCGGCCCTTCACTGCTGGTGTTGTTGCTTTTGCTGTCCGCGCTGCTGACGATTGTCTGCATCGGGCTGCTCGGCTTCCCCATTGTGATCGTTCTGGCGGCCATCTTGTTCGCAGCGGCGATCTTTGGCTGGGTGACCGTGGGCAACATCCTGGGCGAAGCCATCGCCGATTTGTTTAAGGCGAAGGGGCGCACGCTGGCGCTGACCGCCACCATCGGCACCGCGCTGCTGACGCTGATTCTCAGTCTACTCGGCCTGGCTCGCTTCTTCCCCGGGGAAGGCCTGGTGGCTTTCGCCTTCCTCTGCCTGGGCCTGGGCGCGACGGCGCTGACGCAGTTCGGCACCAAGCCATATCCGCCGGCGGAAGATGGCGTTCCTCCCTCCAAATATGATGCCACTCAGACGGCTGCCGGGGACTGACGCGCCCGCCGCCGGTTCTGAATAAAGTAAACAAGAAGAGGCGTGATTATGCATCACGCCTCTTCTTGTTTCAGTTGAGTTTACAGGGGGTGCCGATCTAGACCCAACCCTGTTGCTTGGCGAAGTCCGTCAAGAACGGAATCTCGATCGTCTCGCCCTTGTAGGCCTT
>CAYVQP010000027.1:20364-21820 GCA_964452775.1 uncultured Ardenticatenaceae bacterium
GTGGCCGGTGGCGATCACGATGTACGGACCAACCAGGGCGCTGATGATGAAGCCGATGATCGTGCCGATACAAGGAATGAACGAAAGTACGCCGGTTACCGTAGTGATCACCAGCGCTACCGCAAAAAGGGCCAGCGCCGAGACCAGGATGGGAACGATGTTTGCTTTGGCAATGCCCAGCACCTCGCCAATCCGGAAGCAGGCCGCAAATTCGTTGTGCCGGACATATTGGATGATGACCGCCGGCGTGATGAAGAAGAGCGCGATGGCGAAGATGAGAGACAGGCAACCAACCAGCCCAAAGGTCGCCCATATGCCGGCCCCAGCCAGGTCCGGAGCCTGATCGGACAGAAAACCGAATCCGGTCGTCGCTGCGCCGCCAATACAGAGCAGCAACCAGAATGGCAGGGTATAAACAAGCTGCGCAACCCAGACGATAATCCCGTCCTTGAACAGATCGCCCCAGTTATTCCACTCCGGCATCGGCAACTCCTGGTGATGGAGCACCTGTCGGGTGACGGCAACCATGTACCCGATCAAAAAGAAAATGGGCAAGACCAGGAATCCGAAAAAGGCGATCACCGCGCCGATGATCAGCTTGGTGACCCAATTCTTGTCCTCGGTGACAAAGGTAAAAGCGCGAGCGTAATCCATGGTTTCCTCCAGACTATTCTCAAGTACGGGCTTGGACAGGCTACCCGCACAGGCGAAGGACCAACAACTGGCGAACATGGGCATTGTATTGAGCGCATCTCATTTCGTCAAGGTTTGCCGGGCGCTGAAGGCGCGTGCTAGAATCGCCCGGTGCACAGAATCGTCTTCATGGGTACGCCGGAGTTCGCCGCGCCCAGCCTCAGAAGCTTACTGAAATCGCAAGACGTGGTCGGGGTGGTCACTCAGCCGGACCGGCCGGCGGGACGAGGCCGGCAATTGCGCCCTTCGCCGGTCAAGCAATTGGCTGCAGAGGCCGGCATCCCGGTCTACCAGCCGCCATCCCTGCGCCCGCCGGAGTCGCTGGGGCCATTGCTGGAGTGGCAGCCGGAGGCCATTGTTGTAACTGCTTTTGGTCAGATCCTGCGCCCGCATGTATTGGAACTGCCGCCCCTGGGCTGCTACAACGTGCACGCCTCGCTGTTGCCGCGATGGCGAGGGGCTGCGCCAATCCAGCACGCCATATTGGCCGGGGACGATGTCACCGGCGTCACCCTGATGGGCATGGAAGCCGGCCTTGATACCGGCCCGATTTACGTGCAGGAAGCGATGCCCATCCTGCCGGCGGACACGGCGGGCAGCCTGCACGACCGGCTGGCTGAGTTGGGCGGCGCAATGCTGGGCCGTTATCTGGATGACATCCTGTCCGGCGACCTCCCGCCTAAACCCCAACAGGAGGAGCTGGCAACCTATGCGCCCATGCTCAAGAAGGAGTTTGGGCAGATTGACTGGCATCAACCAGCGA
>CAYVQP010000027.1:21920-30695 GCA_964452775.1 uncultured Ardenticatenaceae bacterium
GTTGGAGCCGGCGCGGTAGGTGGATACCTGGGCGGCTCTCTGTTGCACCAGGGCCATGAGACAACCTTGCTGGTCCGGCCGGGCGTGGTCGCTGAATTGGAGACCGCCGGTCTATCAATTGTGTCCTCCGCCGGCGACTTCCGGGTGCAGCCGGTGGTCGTCAGTGCGATTGAGCAGGCCTTTTTGGGCGATCAGCGCTTTGATGCCGTCCTACTGGCGACGAAATCATACGATCTGGAGCAGGCGCTGGATCAACTGTTGGTTGCTTGTCCGGAACCTCCTCTGCTGATCACTTTACAAAATGGCATTGGTTTGGAGGAGCTGGTCATGCAGCGCGTCGCTTCCGACCGGCTCGTGGCCGGGTCGCTGACCACTCCGCTGAGAAAAGATGGGCCGGGGCGTATTGTGGTCGAACGGCAGGATCGCGGGTTGGCGCTGGCCCCCACGGTCGCCGGGCAGGACATCAGCCGCTGGGTGAAGCTGTTTGCTGATGCCGGCGTGCCGGCGCAGGGCGTGGCTGATTATCGGGCGATGAAGTGGTCCAAGGCGCTGCTGAACATGATCGGCAACGCCGGCTCCGCCATCCTGGATCGCCCTCCCGGCGAAATATACCGCCGGCGGGACACATTTGATTTGGAAGTGGAAATGTTGCGCGAAACGTTGGCGGTGATGAGCCGGTTGCGGCTGCCGGTGCTGGACTTGCCCGGCGCGCCGGCCGGCCGGCTGGCCCTGGGTGTGCGTTACGCGCCGCGGCCCTTGCTGCAGCCGGTCTTGACCCGGCTGGTGGCGGGTGGGCGAGGCCGGAAGATGCCCTCGTTTTATCTGGACTTGCAGGCCGGACGAAGGCAAAATGAAGTGCGCTTCCATAACCTGGCGGTGGCGCAGAAGGCCGCCGAACTCGGGTTGGCAGCGCCGGTGAATGCCGCGTTGGGCACAATCCTGATGGCAATCGCCGGCGGAGAAGTCGCATGGGACGAGTATCGAGGCCGGCCGGAGCGGCTGTTAGCTGAAGTGGACAAATATCGCCAGCGGGAATCATGATGGATCAGCGGGAGATCAGGCTGCGACAGGAGATCGTGCGTATCGGCCGGCTGCTATACGACAAGGGTTTCATCAGCGCCAGCGATGGCAATATCTCCACCCGCCTTGAACGAAACAGAATCCTGATCACTCCTTCCGGCCTGCACAAGGGCTTTCTCGAGAGCGAGCACCTGCTGGTGGTGGACGAGGCGGGAGCGGTCATCGGCCCGCGCACCTCGGCCAACCGGGCGCTTAAGCCGACCAGTGAACTGCCCATGCACCTGGAAGCCTATCGGCAGCGTGCCGACATTGGGGCGGTCGTCCATGCCCACCCGCCAATCTCGATTGCCCTCTCAATTGCCGGCATATCACTGGGCGATTGCCTCATTCCAGAGGCGATCGTCATGCTGGGCATCATCCCCACCACCCATTACGCCACGCCCTCCAGCGAGGAGAACATGCATGCCATCCGCTCGTTGGTCCAGTGGCACGATGCCATCGTGCTGCAACGGCACGGATCGCTGACCGTCGGCGCGGATCCCATGCAGGCTTTCATGCGCCTGGAGACGTTGGAGCAAACCGCTCGCGTTCGCTTCATGCTGGCCCAATTGGGCGTCCACGCGCCGCTGCCGGCTGATGAAGTGCGCAAGTTGCTGCGTATGCGCGAGGAGATGGGGTTGTGCCGGCCCGGCGAGGCGGATCTCTTCTGCGAGGCGTGCGGCGTCTGTCACGCGGCGGAGCAGCACGTACCGGCATTCAAGACGGATACGTCGTCATTAAGCGGCCGATCCCCGGCAGAAGCAGAGGTGCGCGAACTGGTCAGCCGGATTGTGCAGCGGGCCGCCGGCGCATAAAACCCCACAGTTCTTCCCATGGCTTATTCCGGAGCAAGCGTTTTTTGCAGACCTGCGGGGTTTACCGCCTTATTTTCCCCTGAACTTTGGTTCCCGGCGGGTCATGAAGCTCTCCAGCGCTTCCTGAAAATCGGCCGTCTGGAATAGCTGGCTTTGCGCCCAACCCTCTAGCTGCAGTCCGCGATCAATGTCGGCCAGGCCGTCAATGACGCGCTTGGCCATGCCCACCGCCAGCGGCGCGGCTCGGGTCAATTCCTTGGCCAATTCCAGCCCGGCGTCCAGCAACCCTTCCGGCGGGACCACTCGACTGACCAATCCCCATCTTTCGGCGCAAGCGGCGTCAATCTCGCGGCCGGTCATAATCATCTCTTTCGCTCGCGCCGGCCCAATCAGGCGGGTCAAGCGGGTCGTTCCTCCGACATCGGGGATCATGCCCAGGCGCGTTTCTGAGAGGGCCAGCCGGGCGTCATCGGCGGCGATGCGCATATCGCAGGCCAGCGCCAGTTCCAGGGCCAGCCCCAGGCAATGGCCATGGATCAGGGCAATAGTAGGCAACTCCAGCCGCTCCAGCTGCGTCAGCACGCGCTGGAAGTTGTCCGTGATGGCGCGCATCCGCTGCGGCCAATTAGGGCCGTATTCCTGGGCTAACAGCATGAAGGTGGTCACATCTATGCCGGCGGAGAACAGCCGGCCTTCGCCGCGCAGCAATACGACGCGCACGCCGTCCGCCCGGGCTGCCGATTGCACGGCCTCCTCCAGGGCGCGATACATCTCCAGGTTGATGGCGTTTCGTTTTTCGGGCCGGTTGAGCACAATCTCGAATAATTCGCCTTGCTGTTCGAATTTCACCAAAGCGGTCACTTGACACCCTCCTCAGCGTCCAATTGATCAGGCGCTGCACCCGGCCTGTTTTGTTCCCACAGCGCCTGCCAGACGCCCAACAATCCCAGTTGTCCTGCCGTCGTTTCCAGTTGCCCCCGATTCAGCCTTCCACCCTGCAGACGGATAATCGAGGCGACATCCTCCAGATGCCGGGTTGATTCACTGTCCTTGTAGGCCCGGAGCTTAGCGACGACAACGGCAAGGCCGCCCCAAATCGCATAATTGGCCCCAACAGCCTCCAGCACATCTATGACGCCGCCAAAGGCCTGATTCTGTTCATAGGCCGTCATAGCGCTTATTCTGCTGCGGGGCCAAACACAATTCGCCGTGCTGTTGCCTCTACCTTTTCAGGGGGCCAATCTGCGTGTTCCTCCATCAGGATGAGCATTTTCTGCTGGAGAGCGAATTCTGCGGCGGCGAAGGCGCGCTGATTTTTTTCTGCCACTGTTAACTTGTCTATGGCAGCCACGAGCTCCCAACTGATCGCTTGATCAGGTGGTTTATTTGATTTCTGCAATGCCGGATGCTGGAGGTAGTAACCCTTGGTCTCGGACCTGCGCGAATAAGCAATGCGGATTCCGCCACGGCGCAGTGCAGCCAGGTCTCGGGCCAGGGCTTCCCGTGGCGCCTTCCCCCAACACTTCTCCGCCAACTGAGCCGCGATCACTTCCCAGATTTCTTCACGCGGATGGGGACGGCCGTCTGCCAGCAGATCAATGAGAGCGGTCCGACGAGCTGCGATCTTGTCGAGACGAACATGTCCGGCTATCGCAGCAAGCCGTAGCCTGTACGCTCGTGCTTGCGGCGCTTGTCCGATATCTTGCTCCCATCTGTTTGCCGGATGGACCAATCCTGTACTCATAACCATATTTTAGGCATAGATGCGCCTGGACACAATTCTACTTTGAGTCTGAGACGCCTAAGCCACGACCGCGCTGACCGGCTGACCAGCCGCCACAGGTCGCACGCGCAGCATCACCACCAGGGCAAGGGCCATGAACAACGCGCTGAACAAGAACAACCAGCGATATTGGTCGCCCAGCACGTCCACCATAATCCCGGCCAACACCGGTCCCAGCACCGCCGCCGCTTGCGATGAGAAGTAATATAGGCCAGTGAAGGCGCCGATGCGCCGTTCGTCGCCGTGTTCGTACACCAGCGGCAGGCTATTGACGTTGATTAGCGCCCACAAACAGCCGGCTACCAGCAGAACTACCACGAACAGCGCCGCCCCCTGGATTATGAAGAAGCCGCCGGCAAATAGCACGGCCAGGCCGCTCAGTCCGAACAGGATAGGGCGCCGCTTGCCATAGCGCGAGCCCAGCCAGCCGGCCGGCACCGCAAAGAGAATGAACGAAACGGTCACTGCGCCGGCATAGATAGAAGCCACCCCCGGCGAGATGCCCAGCGAAAAGACGGCAAAGGAGGAGAGGCCGGATTCCAGCGCATTGAAGGCCATGAACCAGAGCAGAATCGCCAGCAGCACGAAGAAACCGCTGCGATCCGGGTTGCCCAACAGCGCGCGCAGATTGCTCAATACCCCTTTGCCCGCAGCATCGCGAGCCGGCGCGTCAATCTCTTGCGGCTCCTTCACCCGCCACAGGACGACAATTGTGGCCAGAACTACCACAATGGCAGCCCCAAAGAACGGCGCGGCCCGCCCGTAACGTTCAAAGAGGATGCCGCCGCCGAAAAACGCCAGCAGCCCGCCGATACCGCCCATCAGGTTAATGATCCCGTTAGCCTTGCTGCGATCTTGCGGCTCAAAGAGGTCGCCGAGCCAGGAGACAGCCGGCGAACGAAACAACGCCATGCCCAGGTTGGTGATCAGGATAAACATCGCCAGCGCGAACAGCGTCTGGCCAAAGGGGATCAGCAGGAAGCCAAACAGGGCAATGGGCACGCCAACCATCAACCAGGGTTTGCGCCGGCCAAAGCGCGTCCAGGTTCGGTCGCTGCGTTCGCCGACCCAGGGCTGGAAGAAGACGTTGATCAGATTGTCCCAGGTCATGATGAACAGCGCCAGACTGGGAGCGAGGCCGAAGCCCACGACATCCGGCAGTTCCCGCCCGGCCTCCAGCAATTGCCGCTCAAATTCCGGGTTGCCCGCCTGCAGGAAGATCGGGATGTACTGGTTGAAGATCGGCCAGATGACGCTGATGCCCAGAAAACCGACGCCAACGATGAGGGTCTTGCGCAAACTGAATGACCTCACACTCGCTACTCCCCAATCTGGATGAGTAATGAATGTACCAACGCATCCAGTAGCGCCAGGTCCGGCGTGAATTCATCCGCGCTCAGTTGTTCCAGCAATTGTTCGGCCTGGGCATTGTACTCGAATATCGCCTGCGCTCGCTCCGGAAAATCTGCGGGAAGCTCCGGCACGAGAAAGGCGGCTTCGTTGGTGTTCTCAGCCGGGTCGCCCGTGCTGATCAAGTTGGGCGCGTCAATGTAATAAACAAACTCGATGAAAAACTCGCCATCGGCGGTTAACCCCTGAAACTCGTAGCGTAACGCCTCATTGTTCAGCGGGTAGCTATTCTGTCCCCTGGCTACCACCGCTCGATAGCCGCTGCCGTTCTGAAAGTCTAGCGGCGCAAATTGAGCCTGAGCCAGCAGCGCCGCGCCCGCCGACGGCATCTCGGTCAGCTCGCCGGAAGCAATACCTTCACTGAGCTGTTCAATCGCCCCGCCACGCATCGTGTTGGCCATCGCCGCCGCGGGAACGATGTCAATGCAGGGATTGCGCCAGCATTCGCCGTCCGGACTGAAATTGAAGCTGATCCCATCGGGAATGAAGCCGCCGGCCAGGTAGTACACGACCTCGCCCAACTCCGGCGGCAGCGTGAAGCTCACTCCATCATAAGCGATGTCCGGCCCGCGCAGGCTGCCTGGGGCCAGGGTTGCTGTCGCTTCATTCGTAGCCGCCGGCGACGCCTCGGCCGCGGCCGGTTCCGCTGTCGGTGGAGCGGCCGGCGTTTCATCCGGCGGCGACTCAATGGCGGCGGTGACTGTTAGCGTTGGGGTCAGACTCGCCTCCGTCACGGCAGTCGGCGAATCGGCCGTGGCTTCAGTCACCGGCGTACTACTGTTACTCTGGGACGTGCAGCCGGCCACGAAAGCGAGCGGCAACAGTAACATCAAGAGCCAGATACGGCGCACAGACTTTACCCTCCTGTCGCAGCGGTTCACGGCAGCAAGCTGTCAATGATCCCGGCAAATGTCTCGAATGATTGCGAGCCGAAGATGACCTGACCGTTGATATCGAAGACCGGCTGCGTGTAGATACCCCGATCGCGGCGGATATTGTCCAGGCTGGTAACATGGCTGATGCCGGAGCCGCTGTCGTAACAACTTTCAAAAGCAGCCTGATCCACACCGACGCCCACTGCTGCATTGACATAATAATCTCGGTCGGCGCTCCACAACTCTTGCTGACTCTGGAAAAGCTGCTCGTGCATCTCCCAAAACGCTTCCGTGTCTTGTTGCGCCACGCACTCGGCGGCAACGGTTGAATATAGGCTGGGATCGCCGTGATTCAGCACTGGCCAGAAGATCAGTTTGGCCTTTCCGGTGTTCACATATGCTTCGATTACTTGAGGCTCAGTGCCTAGCACGTAGGCACGACAGTTACCTCAGAGGAAGTCAGAGTAGTCGATAATGGTCACCGGTGCATCCACCGCGCCGATGAAGTAAGCGCCGTCAGCCGTGCGGCCGGTCACTACCTGCGGGCCAGTCTGGGCGGTCGGTTCTATGGTAGCAACGACTTCTATGGTTGGCTCAGCGGTCGCCGCCGGCATACTGGTCGCCACAGCAGTGGGACTTTCCTGCTGCACAGCTGTCGTCGGCGTTGGCGCTACTGTGACAGGAGCCGGAGAAGGTGGATCCGTGGGGGCGGCGTCAACAGAAGCCGCTTCCTGCTGGACACCCGGCGCATCAGACGATTTATCCGCCGGCGTACAGGCCACGAACAGCAAAAGGGAAAAGATGAACAGCGCGCGTAGCATGGGAATGTGCCTCATGTCTCAAGGTTTCTGACCGACATGAATGGCCACGGTGCCAAACATGAACAGCCGGTATTGTACATGCTCAAAGCCGATCTCGCGCATGGTCCCGGCCAGCGCCTCCGGGCTTTGAAAGTGCTGAGTGGTGTTGGGCAAGTAGCGATAGGCGTCCCCCTGGCCGGTAATGACCTGGCCCAGCAAGGGAATGATGTAGTTCAGATGCAGATAGATGAATGGGCGCAGCAGGTTTCGCTTCGGCGGACTGGATTCCAATACCACGACCCGGCCGCCCGGCCTAGTCACCCGCATTTGTTCCCGAAAAGCGCCGGGTACGTCAATGACGTTGCGCATCAGGAAGCCGGAGGTGACGGCGTCGAAGGTCTCATCCTGGAAGGGCAGGGCCAGGGTGTCAGCGCCCGTCCAGAGGATTTGGCGGCGGGCCGGGTACTGTTTGCCGGCCAGCATCATGGCCAGCGTAAAGTCGCCGCCCACCGCCTGAACACCCGGCTGTTGCTTCAGCGCTTCGTAGGCGATGTCTCCGGTGCCGGTCGCAATGTCCAACAGCCGGCCGGCGGGCGGTAACTGTGCTTGCTGAATAACATAGCGCCGCCAGCGACTATCTTGCCCAAAGGTCATCAGCCGGTTCATCAAATCGTAACGACCGGCGATGCGAGCAAACATCTCCTGCACGTATTGCGCCCGTGCTTCTCCCTGTAATTCAGCCACTTCTACGATGCGTCTTTGGAGCCGTTGGCGTTGTCCGTTGGTCGCTCCGGATCGTCCGGGTTTTGGGGGAATACGTCGCGCGGCTTGCTGGTGCCGGTCGGTGGGCCGATCACCCCTTCCTCTTCCATCAGATCCATCAGCCGGGCGGCGCGCGTGTAACCAATGCGAAAGCGGCGCTGCAGGAGGGAGGTCGAGGCGCGATTCAGTTGGCGTACGAGAGCGATCGCCTCCGGCATCAGGTCGTCCTCATAATTGGAATCCTGCTTAGCCTCGATGATCATGTCTTCCCAGAGCGGCTGCTGGACCGGCGGTGGGGCAGCCGGCGGCGGTGTTGCGGCCGGCCGCGATGATGCCCCGGCCGGCGCGCCGCCCGGCGCTTCTGCCGGCGTTGGGGCAGGCTCCGCGTCTTGCGCTGTGATCAAGTTAAAGCGCCGCGCGCCGCGCCAGTACTCGATGATGCTGCTCAACTCCCGATCGCTGACGAAACAGCCCTGCAGGCGCACCGGCACGGCGGCATCCGGACTTTGAAACAGCATATCCCCCTGTCCCAACAATCTTTCCGCGCCGACCGTATCCAGGATAACCCGGCTATCCGTGCTGGAGGCGACCGCAAAGGCGATGCGGGCAGGGAAGTTTGCCTTAATCAGGCCGGTGACCACGTCCACGGATGGGCGCTGCGTGGAGATGACCATGTGGATGCCGGTTGCCCGCGCCATCTGCGCCAGCCGGGTGATTCCCCGCTCCGTATCCTCCGGCGAGAGCATCATCAGGTCGGCCAGCTCGTCAATGAAAATGACGATGTAGGGCAGCTTCTTCTCACCCCGGGCGAGCAGCTTGCGGTTGTAGTCGCTGATATTGCGCGCGCCGACCTCTGCCAGCCGCTTGTATCGGTTGTCCATCTCGCGCAAGGCCCATTGCAGCGTGCCGATCACCCGCTCCATGTCCACGACTACCGGCGCAACCAGGTGGGGAATGCCGTTGTAAGCGGTCAATTCCACCCGCTTGGGATCAACCATGACCAGGCGCAGATCTTCCGGCGTATTTTGCAGCAGCAGGCAGGCAATGATGCCGTTGACGCACACCGACTTGCCCGCCCCGGTCGCGCCGGCGATCAGCAGATGCGGCATTTTGGTCAGGTCAGCGGCGGTAGGTACGCCGGCTACGTTTTGTCCGAGACCAAGGCGCAGCGGCGAGCGAATGCGGCTGAATTCTTGTGACTTCATCACATCGCGCAGCGACACCAGGCTCTTGCTGGGATTGGGAATCTCCAGGCCGACGTATCCTTTGCC
>CAYVQP010000027.1:30795-35554 GCA_964452775.1 uncultured Ardenticatenaceae bacterium
GAACCGCCGGTATTAACCGGGATCTCTCGCTCGGTTGCTGCCGGCGGCGGCATGGTTGCAGGCCTGAATTTTGCCCGCGCCCAACCGGCGATCTGGCGCCAATCATCCCTGGTCACATCAAAGAGCAGTATGGCCCCGCCCAGGCCGGCGAGCGTGAGCACAATGACGGCAAAGCCCTGTCCGACTATGCTGAGCAGGGGCCAGACGAGAAGTCCGCCGAGGTAGCCGCCGCCGGTTTCTGCCGCGGCCACCGCCCAGATGTCGTTCAGCCCATTATCCATCGCCAGGGCGATTAACGTGGCGAAGGCTTCAAAGACGAGAAACAGCACCCCCAGACCGAGCAGCCGGTTGCGCGGCAAGGCCGGGGCCTGTCCCATTCCCCACAGCACCAGATAAAAGCCCACTCCGATGAGCGCCACCGGAACGACGACGCTACCCCAACCAAAGACATAACGCATCGCGCGAGACAAGGCGGCGGTCAGCTGGCCCTGGTTTGGCGACGCCAGGCTGAGCAGCAGAATGAAGGAAACGATCATCAGGATCATCCCGGCGATGATCGCCAGTCGGGGACGATCCAGGTTAAAGCGCGGTCCCTGGCTCTTGTTGTTGGCCGGCGCGCCGGCTGAGCGGCTGGACCTGCTCTTTGTTCCGCCGCGAGTGGCGGCCGGGCGCGATGAGCCTTTCTTCTGCGTCATAGCTCAAATGTTCCCATAGAGAGATTATAGCATGTAAGCAACCATCCGGCAGATGTGGTACGATCCCGGCATGCAATCCAGACAAGCCAACACGATCCCCTATTTTGAGTTCAGCACGATGCCGGCGGACGGAGCCAGCCGGCACGCCGTCTTTACCCGCCGCGGCGGAGTCAGCGAGGCGCCGTTCGACTCCCTGAATCTGAGCACATCCGTCGCGGATGATCCGGCGTGGGTGGACGAGAACCGGCTGCGCGCTTACGGCGTCCTGGGCCGCACCGTTCAGAGTGCTGTGCATGCCCACCTGTTGCACGATGCGGATGTCCGCCGGGTAACGTCCGCCCAACATGGGCAGGTTGCCGGGCGCTATGACGGGCTGGTCACCGATGAGCCGGGCTGCGGCCTGACGATGAACTTCGCGGATTGCTCGCCGATTCTGGTCTACGACCCGCGAAAGCGGGCCATCGGCCTGGGGCATGCCGGCTGGAAGGGAGCGGTGAAGGATTTGCCGGGGGCGCTGGTCAGGGCGATGCAGCAGGAATTCGGCAGCGACCCGGCCGAGCTTTGGGCCGGGGTCGGGCCGAGTATTGGGCCATGTTGCTATGAAGTGGGCGAGCCGCTGGTGTCGGCCGTGCGAGCTGCTTATGCTCAGCCGGAGGAATTGTTCAGAAATAATGGTGGGGAGAGACCGCACTTCGATCTGCCGGCCGCCAATCAACTGCGCCTGCAGCAGGCCGGTGTGGAGCACATTGAACTGGCCGGACTGTGCACGGCCTGCCACACCGAGCTTTTCTACTCGCATCGGGCAGAAGGCGGTCGCACCGGCCGCTTCGGGGTGCTATTCTTGCTTTCTTAATGCCACGCGAAATAGCGCGTTCTTGAGTGTACAGTCAGTCGTTGCAGTAGCAGGAGCCACATCCGCAAGCGCCGCCGCCCTTGCGGGTCATGGGCACGGGCACGCTGCGGGTGGCCGGTTGCTGGCTGATAACGTGGCCGGCAGTCACCAG
The DNA here is from genome assembly GCA_964452775.1 of uncultured Ardenticatenaceae bacterium. Taxonomy (GTDB): domain Bacteria; phylum Chloroflexota; class Anaerolineae; order Promineifilales; family Promineifilaceae; genus JACKCB01. Next base: position 32,495 of record CAYVQP010000027.1, read on the forward strand.
CTTTTGTGTGGCCCGGCTGTAACAGACCGGACAGGTAGCCACTTCACTGGCCTGCGCAAACGAGCGCTTCTTCTCAAAAACAGAGCCGCATTCGGTGCATCGAAAATCATACCAAGGCATGGTTCTCTCCTCTCGTCCACATTCTAGCGCAATGAAGCAGTTTTTGTCTACATCGGCAAGATCGTTTCTTCGTTCGTTTCCACGATCTCTGCTTCAAGCGCGCCATTGGTCTGTTCAAATAGCGCCGCCTGAAAGGCCGGGAAGTGGTCAACTTCAAAGCGCGCCGTCACGGCGACGTCTACCAGGAAGCTTTCGTCCAGGATGCGGCCTCCGTGCGCGGCGATCAGCAGCCGCAGACGCTCAAAGTAGCTATAGGGAGTAACCACCATCACCGTATGGGTCGGCGCCTTCTGAGCGCGGGGCAGCACATCCAGCACCACCCTGACCGCATCCCCATAGGCGCGGACGAGGCCTCCGACGCCCAGTTTGGTCCCACCGAAGTAGCGGGTGACGACGACCACCACATCGCCCAGGCCGCTGCCCTGCAACACCGCCAGCGCCGGCCGGCCGGCGGAGCCGCCCGGTTCGCCGTCGTCGGTGCAATGGGCAATGACCGCCGGCCCGTAACCGATCAGGTAGGCGGGCACATGGTGCGACGCGCCGGCAAACTCCGCCCGCACCCGGGCAATGAAAGCCCGCGCTTGCTCCACGCTGAATGCCGGCCCCGCGCTGGCGATGAAGAGCGAGTTCTTCACCTTTAGCTCGGCGCGCGCTTCTGCGGCGGGGATGGGGTAGCGATTCATGTCTACTTAAGCAGCCGGGAAGCGCCGCCGGCACCCATCAGACAACTGCTTCGGCCGCGAGCGTTGCCTTTTCAGCCTGCAGCAGCGCCTCCAGCCCGGCAATCAGGCGGTCAATGTCGTCCGGCCCGTTGTATCCCTGCACGGAAACGCGAATGAAAGCGCGTTCTCGCCACCGCGTAAGCGGGACCTCCACGCGATATTCGCCATATAGCCGGCGCTTGAAGCCGGCCGGGTCGGCAATGGGCGGCAGAGCGGCGACGGCCATCTGGTGATAATGGCTGTCGTCCGGATAGAGTGGCGGTAAGCCTGTCAATTCACTGAGCCGTTTTATCGCTTCTCGTAGAAGGTCGTGACAGCGCGTCCGCACAGCCGGCCAATCGTGCTCCGCTTGAAAGTCAATGGCCGCCGGGACTGCCAGATGAGCCGAAGGATCGTGAGTGCCCAGCCATTGTAGGTAATCCAGGTAATCGGAGCCGAACGACGTATTGCGGTGCTCACCCCAACCCCAGCCAACCACCAGCGGCTCGATCAGGTGCTGCTTCTCCCGCCGGGCATAGAGAAATGCCGCTCCCTTGGGGCTGCACATCCACTTGTGAGCGTTGCCGAAGTAAAAGTCCGCGCCGATTTCAGGCAAATTGAGCGGAATCTGGCCCGGCGCGTGCGCCCCATCAATCACGGTGAGGATGCCCTGCCGCCGAGCGCGCCGGCAGATAGCCTGAACCGGAAAGCGCACCGCCGTGGGAGACGTGATGTGGCTGAGGAAAATGACCCGTGTCTCCGGCGTCACTCCCTGCCAGAATTGCTCCACGATCGCGTCGTCAGATTCAAATGGAAAAGTTATCGCCTGTTGCCGGTAGCGAAAACCACGCTTATCGCTCAAGTAGCCCCACACGTTGTCGCAGGCGCCGTATTCGTGATCCGTGCTTAACACCTCATCAGCCGGCCCCAACGCCAGCGAGCGAGCGACCACGTTTAGCGCGAAGGTGGCGTTGGGCACGTAGACCAGGTCATCGCCCTCTACATGCAGATACTCGCCCAAGCGCCGGCGAGCCTCGGCCAACAGCGCCGGCAGTTCGGAAATCAAGAAGTGCACCGGCTGGCGCTCAAGCCGGCGCTGCCACTCCTGGTAGGCGTGCAGCACGGGCAACGGGGTGGCTCCAAATGAGCCATGATTGAGAAAGGCGACCTCGGGATCAAGCAGAAACAATTCTTTCAAGTCAGTCATGGGATGCGAACAATCACTCTATTTGTGAGACAATAAATATCCGGCGACATCGGCGGGCGATTGTAGATGATTTAGGAGAAAATTCACCTATGACATATCGAAACGTTCTCCTACTCCTGTTCCTATTGTTAGCTTTAACTGGTTGCGGCGGCGAAGAGGAACCGGGGTCGCAAACCGTGCAGCTGGGTGAACCCTTTGTCCTGGCCGGCGGACAGGAGGCAAATGTGGATCCACCCGGCTTGCGCATCGTGTTCAGCGAGGTCCTGGAAGACTCGCGCTGTCCCTCTCAAGTGGACTGCGTGCAGGCCGGGGAGGCAAACATCCGGCTAACGGTCACGTTGGGAGAGCTGCCCCCGGCTGACCTGGATTTCAGCACCAATCCTGCGCCCGGCATGACCCAACTGATCAATGTATTTAATGGTTACCAAATCGAGTTGCAGAGCCTGGACCCATATCCGGAAAACCCGGCAACGCCCATCGAATTTGAGGATTATCAGGCCACCCTGCTGGTGACCAATATCCTCAGTGCGAGTGCAGACGAATCGGCGCGATGAGGAAACACCCCGGGCAATTGACGCCATTCCCGGGATTGGCCCGGCGCAGACAATTGGATATGCAAGGAGTCATTTCACACGCTTGTAACTTGCCGACCTGCGGGTATAATCCCCGGAAGTTGCAAGTCCCGTCTCACCTCCCGGTGATCTAAGACTGTAGGCTTGCTTGTTTAGTGGTGAATTCGCTTAGCCCGTAGCAACCCGCGTAGCGCTCTTTGGCGTCATGGTCTCCGGCAAGTCGCTATGGAGACCTGTGGCGTTGTCGAGTTGGTTTGCGAATGAACCATGTAGAGTTCCATCAATTGTCCAACAAAGTATCTGGAGGAGATATGCTAAAGCGATTTGGATTTGTGATGGTTGTGTTGTTGATTGCGGCCCTGGCGCTTGCCGCCTGCACGGGTGGCCAGGAGGCTGCTCCCGAAGCTACCGCGGAGTCAACAACGGAAGAAGAAGCCGCCGAACCTACGGAAGCGCCTGC
>CAYVQP010000027.1:35654-50652 GCA_964452775.1 uncultured Ardenticatenaceae bacterium
ACGGGGAGTTCCCCGGCGGCAACTACGTCGGTGAAGTCGGCCTGGCCCCCTTCCACGACTTTGATGCCCTGATTTCGGACGAGATCAAGGCCATGTTAGCCGAGATCGACGCCGGCCTGCGCGACGGCACCATCGAGACCGGCTACAATCCCGGCGGCTAGTAACTAAACTCTGACCGGATGGCGGAACGATACGGAAATTGAGACGATGAATCGCGAGCTTTCCCGTTAGTTCCGGAGACAGGTGTTATGATGTGCGACGTTCCCGTTGGAGCGTCGCACATTTTCTTTTTGCGAGGAGGGTATGAATTCAGAGGGACGCACTATTGCGTTTTTGCGAGCCGGGGTAAGGGCCTCACTCATACCGATTGTATCTGTTCTGCTGGCGCTGCTGATTGGCGCGATCATCTTATGGATTTCCGGCGTCAAACCGCTTGACGCCTACAAGGCGTTGTTCGAGGGAGCGTTCGGCAGCAGCCGGGCCATCATGCGCACGTTGGAAAAGGCTACCCCGCTGGTGTTCAGCGGTCTGGCAGTGGCCTTTGCCTTTAAGGCCGGCTTGTTCAATATCGGCGCGCAGGGCCAGCTCCTGCTGGGCGCGATCATGGCCGCCTATGTCGGCTTCTCGGTCAGCGGCCTTCCGCCCGTCCTGCACGCCCCGCTGGCGCTGGTCGTCGGGGCGATCGCCGGCGGTCTATTCGGCTCCATCCCCGGCTTGCTGAAGGCCTATACCGGCGCGCACGAAGTGATCACCACCATCATGCTCAACTTCGTGGCCGTTAACCTCACCGATTGGCTGGCCAACGGTCCCTGGAAGGATACGTCGCCGGGCAACATTGTGGCCCGCACGCCGGCGATCCTGGAGACAGCCGCCATTTCCGCCATTGGCCCCGTGCCGTTGGGTTTTATCCTGGCCGTGTTTATGGCGATCGTTACCTGGTACGTGCTGCAGAAAACGACGCTGGGTTATGCGATCCGGACGGTGGGCTTGAATTCCAGCGCCGCTCGTTACGCCGGTATTCGTGTCGCCCGGATGGTCGTGCTGACCATGTTCCTCAGCGGTCTGTTGGCCGGCATGGGCGGCGCTGTTGAGACGCTAGGGGTGGTCGGCCGCTACCAACCGGGCTTCAATGTCGGCCTGGGCTTCGACGGCATTACCATTGCCTTGCTGGGCAAGACCAGCCCCTTCGGTGTGATCCCGGCGGCAATCCTGGTGGGCGCCATGCGCGCCGGAGCCAGCCAGATGCAATTTGACGCCGGCGTGGCCGGCGAGATCGTAGACTTGCTCCTGGCGCTGATGTTGTTCTTCGTCTCGGCCGACATGATTGTGCGCAAGATCATTCCTGTCCGGGCCGGGGAAGCGGAACAGGTGCAGTTGAGCACCGGCTGGGGACAGCATTAGGAGGCGCAGGAGAGCGAGATGGCGGCAACAACTTCACCCGTTTCCACGGTTAGCGCGGGCAGCCGATTCTGGAGTCGCAATCGGAACCTGATCATCATCGTTGTGGTGGTTTCCGCGCTGTCCATTACTGGATATATCCTGAATCAAAACGCCACGACGGCTGTGCTGGCCTCGGCCTTGCGGCAGTCAACCCCGCTGATTCTGGGCGCGCTTTGCGGCCTTTGGGGAGAACGCTCCGGGGTGATCAACATCGGCATCGAGGGGCAGATGTTGTTGGCGGCGTTTGTTTCTTTTCTGGTCAACGTGTACACGGGCAACCTGGCCCTGGCGGTGGCAGCCGGCATCCTCACCGGCGCGCTGCTCGGGCTGTTTCTGGCCTTCATGTCCGTGACCTTGAGGATGGATCAGATCATCGGCGGTACGGTAATTAATATCCTGGCGATCGGCATCACCGGCTATTTTTACCAGTCCGGCCTGACCACGCAGGGCAAGCTGCTGCCCATCGCGCTCGGTCCGCTGGCCGACATCCCGCTGCTGGGGCCGGTGCTCTTTCGCAATCCACCGCTCACATACCTGACGCTGATCCTGGTGATGTTCTCTCATTACTTGCTCTTCTTTACCCGTTGGGGGCTGCGCACGCGCGCGGTGGGCGAGCATCCAAGAGCAGCGGACACGGTGGGCATTAACGTCTTTAAGACCCGCTACATTAATGTCATTTGGGGTGGGGCGTTGGCGGGTCTGGCCGGCGCATACCTGACCCTGGAAGCGGTCGGCTCATTTGAACGGCTGATGACCAATGGGCGGGGATTTCTTGCTCTGGCGGTGATGATCTTTGGCCGGTGGACCCCCTTAGGCTCCTGGGGTGCGGCGCTGCTCTTCGGCTTCTTTTTGGCCTTTAATACCTTGATTCAGTTCCTGGGCGGAATCCCGGTGCCCTTCTCTGAGGCCAATCTGCAAGTGCCGCCGCAATTCATCGGCATGCTGCCGTATGTGCTCACTATCGTTGTGTTAGCCGGCGTGGGCGGCAGGGCCAGACCGCCGGCGGCAGACGGCATCCCCTACGAAAAGGAATAAGCGATGACGGCGGACGAAGTCTACGCGCTGGAGGCGCGCAAGGTCACCAAGCGTTTTCCCGGCGTCCTGGCTAACGACCAGGTTGATTTCCAACTGCGAAAGGGTGAGATTCACGCCCTTCTGGGCGAGAACGGGGCCGGCAAAAGCACGCTGATGAACGTGATCTACGGCCTTTACCGGCCGGATGAAGGTGAAATCCTGGTTGACGGCCAGAAGCTGGACCTGACTAGCCCCAACGAAGCAATCGCCAGGGGGATCGGTATGGTCCATCAGCACTTCATGCTGGTGCCGGTGTTCAGCGTGGCCGAGAACATTATCCTGGGCATGGAAGTGACCCGTGGACCTTCCCTGGATATGCGCACCGCCCGGCAGCGCATCAGCCAGCTATCGCATGATTTTGCCCTGGATGTGGACCCGGACGCGATCATCGAAGATCTGCCGGTGGGCGTGCAGCAACGGGTGGAAATCGTGAAGGCGCTTTACCGCGAGGCACGCATCCTGGTGCTGGACGAACCGACCGCTGTGCTAACGCCTCAGGAGGCTGAAGAGCTTTTCCAGGTAATGCACGAACTGACCGGCCGTGGGGTATCCATCATCTTCATTACCCACAAGCTGAAAGAGGTATTGGCGGTCGCAGATTCCATCACCGTCATGCGCCGGGGCCGGGTGGTGGGCACGACGACCCCGGCCGAAGTGGACGAGCATGGACTGGCGGCGATGATGGTCGGGCGCGATGTCATGTTAAGCGTTGACAAGGAAGCCGCCACGCCGCGCGAGACGGTGCTGGAGGTGGAAAATCTGACCGTGCTGGACGAGCGCCGGGTGACAGCGGTAAATGGGATCTCGTTTGAGGTGCGCGCCGGCGAGGTGCTTGGAGTGGCGGGGGTGCAGGGAAATGGACAGAAAGAGTTGGTCGAGGCGTTGACCGGGCTGCGCGCGCCGGAGGGCGGCGCCATGCGTCTGGACGGCGAGGAAGCACCCTTTGACAACCCCCGCTTCCTGATTGAACACGGCCTGGCCCATATCCCCGAAGACCGGCAGAAGCACGGCCTGGTGCTCCCTTATTCAATTGTAGATAACCTGGTGCTGTGCACCTATTACCGGAAGCCATTCGCCCGAGGATTGCAGCGCAACGATCGCGCCGCGCTGGAAAACGCGCAGAAGTTGATCACGGAGTTTGATGTACGCACGCCGGGGCCATTGACGCCGGCCGGCAACCTTTCCGGCGGCAATCAGCAGAAGGTGATCGTCGCCCGTGAGCTATCGCGGCCGGTCAAGCTACTGATCGCCAACCAACCGACCCGCGGCCTGGACGTGGGCAGCATCGAGTACATCCACCAACGGATCATCGAGCAGCGCGATAGCGGGGTGGCGGTGCTGCTGATTTCTGCTGAATTGGACGAGATTCTCTCGCTGGCCGACCGGATTGCGGTGATGTTTCACGGGCAGATAGTGGCCGAGATGCCGGCTGATGAGGCGACCCGGGAGCAGTTGGGCCTGTTGATGGCCGGCTCCGGAGTGCAGTCGATCGCAGCCGGCGCCGCCACTGTGTGAGAATCAATCGGCCTGATGCTTAGCCAACCCCGCAGGTCTTCCTGGACCTGCGGGGTTTTGTTCTCAAATCGCAAGAAGACCCGTTAGACGCGGGTGATGTATTCGCCGGAGTCGGTGTTCACCCGGATGGTGTTGCCGATGTCCACAAAGAGGGGTGTGCGCACCTTCAGGCCGGTCTCGGTGATCACTTCCTTGGTCGCGCCGGTGGCCGTGTCGCCGGCCACGGCCATCTCAGAATCTACCACTTCCAGATCGATGGTCTTCGGCAGAAGGTAATCAATCACCTCTCCCTCGTACAGCAATAGCTCCAACTCCATGTTGTCCAACAGGTATTTGGCGTCTGATTCCAGGACGGCGTGCCCGACCTGTTTCTGCTCGTAGGTGGCGGTGTCCATGAATACGTAGAACATGCCGTCATCGTAGAGGTACTGCATGGCAACTTTGCTCAGGCGCACGTCTTCGACGCGGTCGCCGGAGCTGAATGTGATCTGCGAGTTGGAGCCGCTGCGCAGGTTGCGCACGCTAACCCGGATAGTAGCCTTGCCGCGCCCCGGCTTATTGTGCGAGTACTCCGTTACCTTATAAAGATTATCGTCCAGCAAAAACGTCACGCCGCGGCGCAACTGGTTCACATCAATCATCTTTGGAAACTCCTGAATTGCACTGGTGAAGGGAAAACCCCGCAGCTCTTACCTGGATCGCTCAAGGAGCGAGGATACGCTACAAGAGCTGCGGGGTTTGGAAGCTGTGATTTTCAAACAAATGGATCCCGTCGCCCACGCCGGTTCCACCACAGGGCGAAGAAGGAGAGAGCGCCCAACAAGAGTAAGCCGGCCAGAAACCAGAGAACCTCTGCCGGCGGGGTGGCGCTACTCAACTTCAGATTGCCCAATTCAATGACCAGGTAGGTGGGTAACGATCCCATAACATTATTCTAGCATAATCGCGAGGGGAAGTCAGGGGCCGGCGTCGCGCGCTTGCCGCTTTGCCGGGCCATGCTAGAATTCGCGCGATGATTGCTCCCGATCCATCACCCCCGGCTCCGTCTACTCCCGCCTCGCAAGTCCCCTGCCAGCAGTGTGGCGCGCCGCTAAATGTCGAACAGGGCACCAAGTACGTGACCTGCACGTTTTGTGGGGCCACGAACTTCGTTGACCGCCGGCGAGCAGTGTTCCACTATGCCGTCCGCCCCACATTGCGTCCGGAGGATGCCCAGACCGCCTTGCGCCGTTGGATGGCGGGCAACGCCACGGTCAAGGGCCTGGACGCGAAATCCACCATCGAGCAGCCGGTCTTTGAACTCTTTCCCATGTGGCTCATCCGCGCTAAGGAAGGCGGGGAGGAGCGCGTTTTCCTGGAGCCGGCCGGCGCGCTCTCGGTAAGCGAGCTGAAGCGGACAGCGGTGCCGGCTGCCGATTTGCAGCCTTACGATCCGGCAATGGACAGCGTCGCCCGGCCGGTGACCGTGCCATACGAGATGATGCTGGAATGGCTGCAAAACGATCAGCAACTGACGCCGGCCGAAATATCCGAGGTGTCCCTGGTCCATCTACCGATCTTCATCTGCAAGTATCAATTCAAGGGCGAACGGTACACGGCGGTCGTTGATGCGGCCACCAGCGCCGTCTACGCCAACATCTTCCCGGCCAAGTGGGAAGTGCCCTACCTGACCGTCGCGCTGGCGGCATTTGCCACCTTCTTTTGCGCCGCGTGGGTGCCTCTGGCCGGCTTTCTTACAGCCGAAACGACCGGGCTTGGCATTGGAATTGGGGCCTATTTGCTGGCCACTTGCATCTTTGGAGTGATCTTTTTCGGCATTGCCAGCTTCATCTCGGCCCGGGTATGATGGACCTCAGCATTGCTGTTGTAGACACCCCGCGGGTATTCAGGAGTATGCTTGCTCTGCAGTAGATGCGAGAGAGAGCTGTAGGAATCTGTGCTTATTTGGCGAGCGATTGAATGGCGACCAGAGACAAGAGCGAAGGATTAACCTGCCCTAACTGCGGCGGCATCGTGCCGGTGGCCGAAGGGGCGCGCACGGTGCAATGTCCCTTCTGCGGCATGCGTTCGATGGTCTACGGCGACAGCGGCGTGCAGCGCTGGCAAGTGGCAGCCAACGTCGCCCGGGACAAGGCGCTGGAGTCGGTGAGGGGTTTCCTGGGCGGTTTCAATCGGGCTATCGGCCTGAAACGCGAGGCCACGATTCGCGAATTGTTCCTGGTATACCTGCCCTATTGGCGCGTCCATGCCCTCGTTCTAGGCTGGCTGCTGGGCCGGGTCAAGTCCGGCGACGATGACACCAAGCCGGTTGAGGTGCAGGTTAGCGAGGAGATGGATTGGAATGACGCCGCTACCGACGTTTCGGAGTTCGGCGTCCATCACGTCTCCCTGGAACGCCTGGGACTGCTGCCCTACAACGAGGATCAGCTGCATCTACAGGGAATGGTCTTTGAGCCGGCCGAATCCCCCACGGCGGCCGAAGAAGAGGCCCGCAGCTACTTCACCTACCGCGCCCAGACAAAGAAGTCGCTGACCAAAAAGTACTTTGAGAAGTTCCACATCCTGCGCCCGCGTCTATCGCTGGTTTACTATCCGCTCTGGGTAGGGCGGTATGAGTTCCGGAAACGCAACTATCAGGTGGTGGTTGATGGGGTCAGCGGGAAGGTGCTCTATGGCAAGGCGCCGGGCAACATCTTCTTCCGGGCGGCGATGCTGGTGGGCGGCATGGCGCTGGGCAATTTGCTGCTGGTAAATGGGACCATTCTGGCGGTCATGCTGCTCTCTGAATCCAGCGACGACGATTCTGCCCTGCTACTCTGCCTGCCGACGATCATTGGCCTGGCAATTATACTGGCCGGTTACCGCGCCTTTCGCTATGGCGAAGAAGTCGAGCAGCGGGCGAAGGGCGCCAGGAAGGCCGCCCCGGCAGAAAAGGGCGGCGGTAGCCTGGATATTTTGCAGGATATCGGCAAGGAGTTGGGCAAGCTACGATGAAACTGATTGCCGCCCGTTGTCCGGTCTGCGTCCAAATGCTGAAGGTGGAGCAGGATGACCTCATAGTTGCCTGCGGAAATTGCCGGACGGCGATTCGATTAGACCAGGGAGAGTTGCAGCGAGTGCAGGTCGTCTATGCCACCCCCGGCCCCGGCGCAATGGCTGATCGCTGGTTGCCCATGTGGATCTTCCAGGGCAAGGTAACCATTAGCAAGCGGGATACGCAGGGCCGGGGCGACAATAGTTGGCGTGAGTTCTGGGAGGGGCCGCGCTATTTCTATATTCCGGCCTGGGAGCTTTCCCTGAGCACCCTGCAGGAAGTGAGCGTCCCCCTGGCGAAGTCACAACCCCGATATCGGCCTTTGCCGGCAAATCAGCAGGGCCAGCTTTCATTGCAGCCGGTGACGGTCAGCCCGGAGGATGCCCGGAAATTGCTGGAGTTTCTGGTGCTGGAGATTGAAGTACAGAGAAAGGACTGGCTGAAAGACATCGCATTTGAAGTGGCGGCCAGTGAAGCGTCCCTGTGGGCCTTACCGGCAGATTCCGGACGCCGGCTGGTAGCACTCGAGGAGCGAAGCTAGCTGGTCCAGAGATCTCGCAGGTCGGGAAGAGCTGCGAGGATTACATCAGATTTCCCAGATTAGCGGAGAACAGTATGGCGAAAGAGATTATTGCAACGGACGGGGCGCCGCCGGCGCTGGGACCCTACTCGCAGGCGATAAAGAGCGGCAATCTGGTGTTTACCGCCGGGCAGGTTGGCCTGGACCCGGCGACCGGCAAATTGGTCCCCGGCGATGTGTCGGCCCAGGCGGAGCGCGCGCTGCAAAATCTGGCCGCGGTGCTGGAGGCGGCCGGCAGCAGCCTGCAGAACGTGGTCAAGGCGACTGTTTTCATGCAGAACATGAGCGATTACGCGGCGGTCAACGCCGTCTATGCGCGCTACCTGGGAGCGCAGCCGCCGGCTCGTTCGGCTGTGGCCGTGGCCGGGCTGCCGGCCGGCGCGCTGGTAGAGATTGAAGTAGTCGCCGTCTGCGAATAGCGCTCAGAGCCAACCTCGTTTCGGCACTTTCCCGGAAACTGAACAAGGTTTCCGGGAAAATCGTTTTGCGGCAGCCATCAACCACCAGCTTCGACGGCGATAGCGACCCGCAAGCGCTCCAGGAATTCGGCCAACATCATGGCCGTCGCCCCCCACACCTTGTGCGCTCCGATTTGGTAGAACGGCACCTCGACCAGCATCCCGCGCAGCTCCCATACCTCGACCTGTCGCGTGTCCGGGTCCAGCAGCAAACGCAGCGGCGTCTCCAGCAATTCGGCTACCTCGCCGGGGTCCGGATGAAAATAGGTCCGGCCTGCATGGTAAGCGACAAAAGGGTGCACTTCAAAGTCCGACGGCGGGATGTAGACCGTGGACAGCTCGCCGAGCAACTGAATCCCCTCCGGCGCTAACCCAACTTCTTCCCGCGTTTCGCGCAGCGCGGTCTCCAACAGGCTCTCATTACTTTCCCGGCTGCCGCCGGGGAAAGAAACTTGCCCGGCGTGCGAGTTCAAGTCGTCCCGCCGCCTGGTCAACAACACGTGCCACTCCTCAGCCCGGCAATACAGCAGCAACAGCACGGCGCTCAGGCGGGGCCGGCCGCCGGCGCTCGCCGGTCGCTCGATGGCGCGATGGCTTGGCGTCATGTGGCGCTGCGCGTCCAGGCTGTCGAAGGGTTGCAGGGCCAGCGCCCGCTTGATGGTTTCCAGCGAAATCTCGTTCATTGGTATCGTTTGCGCCGGCTAATTAGGCTGGTTGGAGTTTACATCCGCCGCCGGCAGCGGGCCAATCTATGAGTGCGCCGGCCGGTTCGCCCCCCGTAACACTCGAGCGCCGCAACGCACAAGATGAGAGAGTTGGCGCGAGATGCCCGCGGACAGTATACTGCTTTCCTTGTGTCGCCGGCCCGTGCGCCCGCGACGCACTTACCAACTGCGACGGCACGATGTTTTGCCGCTCGATTCTTCATAGATACTGGGCTGAGAGTGCGACTTGGCTCAACGAAGTCAAGGAGTACTTCCAGTGAGTTTTACACAATTTGCTCTCGATCCACGCCTGCAGGCCGGGATTCGAGACATGGGCTTTACCACGCCCACCCCCATTCAAGAACAAGCAATCCCGGTCGTGCTGCAAGGGCGCGACGTCCTGGGCCTAGCCCAGACCGGCACCGGCAAAACGGCGGCCTTCGCCTTGCCCATCATGCAGCGACTTCTCGACGGTCAGCGCCGGCCAATTCGGGCGCTCATCGTGGCGCCAACGCGCGAGCTAGCGGAGCAGATCCATCAAGACTTTCGCGCCCTGGGCAAGCACACCCGCCTGCGCAGCGCCACCGTCTATGGCGGAGTCAGCAAGAGCCGGCAGGTGGAGGCATTGCGGCGCAACCCCGAGATCGTCGTAGCCTGTCCCGGCCGGCTGCTCGACCTGGTCGGCGACGGCGACGTGGACCTGTCCGCCGTCGAAGTGCTCGTCCTGGACGAGGCAGACCGCATGTGCGATATGGGCTTCCTGCCCGACATTCGCCGGATACTGAAGCTGTTGCCGGCCGAGCGGCAGACGCTTTTCTTCTCCGCCACGATGCCGACCGATACCCGCCAGCTGGCTGACCAGATTCTGCGCCGGCCGGTAACGGTGCAAATCGGCGTTATCGCCCCGGCCAAGACGGTCTCCCACGCCCTCTATCCCGTGACCGAAAAGCTGAAGAAAGGGCTCCTGTTGGAAATGCTGGCGCAGACGGCTACCGGGCGCGTGCTGATCTTTACCCGCACCAAGCGCCGCGCGCGATTCCTCGCCCGCGACCTGGAACAAAAAGGGTATCGAGCCAGCGCATTGCAGGGCAATATGTCCCAGAACGCGCGCCAGAGCGCGCTTGACGGCTTTCGCGAGGGCCGGCACGATATCCTGGTGGCCACAGACATTGCCGCCCGCGGTATTGACGTATCCGAAATCTCGCACGTGATCAACTTCGACATGCCGGACACTGTGGATGCTTACACGCACCGCATCGGGCGCACCGGCCGGGCCAGTGAGACCGGCGAGGCATACACCTTTGCCATGCCGGAAGAGGCGGCGCTGGTGCGCGACATTGAAAAGACGCTCGGCACGTCGATTGAACAGCGCCGGCTGGCCGCCTTTGACTACGGCGGCTTCCATCCCGAGATTGAGATCCGGCCAAACGGCAACGGCTCCGCCCGCAGCCGGCCGGCCGGCAACAACCACGCCAATCAACCGTCAGCGCGCCCGTCAGGCTCCTACAACCGGCGGCGCCGGCGCTAAACCGGCGACCATTCGCTGAAGTTCTTTGAAAGCCCTCCCGGCAGCGATGCATAGGAGGGCTTTTTCGTCGCCCATTTTTCGCAGTATGGGCCGTTCACGGATAGTATCAGGCGACGGATAGCGCCATGACCGTAACCGCTGTTTTCATCTTCCTGGTCATTCTGTTAGGAGCTTTCACTCAGAGCTTGACCGGATTTGGCGTGTCGCTGGTGGTTATGCCGGCGCTCTCCTTGTTGCTGGGGGTAGAGTTGGCGGCCCCAATCGGAGCCATAATCGCCATGTTTGTGCAACTTATCCTGCTGCGCAGTTTTCGCGATGCGCTGAACCCACGCTCAATCGTCGCGTTGGCGCTCAGCACCGTAATCGCGGTGCCCATCGGCATCTACGGCCTGAGCCGCATTGACGAGAATCTGCTATTAACGGCGCTGGGCATCATTCTGGTCGGCTACTCGCTCTACGCGCTGCTGCGCTTCCGGCTACCGGCGCTGAGTTGGTCCGGTTGGGCGTACTTGTTCGGCTTTGCCGGCGGGTTGCTGGGGGGCGCGTACAACACAGCCGGCCCGCCTTACGTCATCTACGGCAATTGTCGCGGCTGGCAGCCGGCGGTGTTCAAGGGGAATTTGCAGGCGCTGTTCATGATCAGCGGCGGCGTGGCGCTGCTGGTACATGCCCTGAGCGGCAACTTGACGCTGGATGTGGCGCGCTATGCGTTGTTGGCTGTGCCGGCGATCTTGATCGGCATCTGGCTGGGTCTACGCCTCGACAAGCGCCTGAATCCCCACCGATTTGAGCAACTTGTACTTGTGTTGCTACTGGTGATCGGAGTGCGCCTCTTACTTTGATCGGGGACGCCGAGAGCAGAGTCTGCGAACAAGGAGGGTAATGTGGACGATCAAGGGCAATCGCTAAACAGGGAAGGGCGCGAACTATGGGACCGGAAGGCCGCCTTCTGGGATGAATTGCACGGCGACAAGGGCAATCTGTTCCACCGGCGGCTGGTCGGGCCGGCTGTGGAGCGTTTGTTAGCGTTGTCGCCGGGCGAGCGTGTGCTGGATGTGGCCTGCGGCAATGGCGTGATGGCTCGCCGGCTGGCGGAGCTAGGCGGGGAAGTGACCGGCGTCGATTTCAGCCCGGAGCTCATTGAACGGGCGCAAACCCGCAACGTAGAGCACGATACGCCGGTGAAGTATCGGGTTGTGGACGCTACAGACGAATCGGCGCTGGCGGCGCTGGGCGAGGGGCAGTTTGAGGCGCTGACCTGCACAATGGCCTTGATGGATATGCCGGTTATTGCTCCCCTCTTTCGGGCCGCTTACCGGCTACTGTGGCCGGGTGGGCGCTTTGTCTTTGCAACGGCGCATCCGGCGTTCAATACCAACAATCCCATCTTCACGGCTGAGCTGTCAGATGTTGGCGGCGAGCTGGTCATGACGCACGCCTTGAAAATCAGCGCTTACATCGAGAGCATTCGTAAGATGGGGGTGGGCTCGCCCAACGAACCGGCGCCGCACTACTACTATCACCGGCCGTTGTATCTATTGTTGGGCGAGGCGTTTGCTGCCGGCTTTGTGCTGGAAGCGCTGGAGGAGCCGGCGTTTAGCGAACAGGACTCCTTCGATGCGCCGGAGCTATCCTGGAGAAAGGTGTACCGGTTGCCGCCGGTGTTGGCCGGTCGGCTGCGAAGGCGGCGCTAGCAGTGACTTAAGGAAACGTGTCGCTTGTGCCGCACTTGTTGGCGAAGTAAACTTGCCGGTGGTCGTGTTTTGCGTATCGCGATTCGATGAAGTAGCCGTCAGGCCGCCGGGAACATGCGGGTGAGCTTCGCTGACGAATTGTTGAAAGGAAAGCGCGAAGCGGCAATCAAGGTGCTCGTCGCGTTGCAGGCTAAACCAGGCAGGTGGGATGAGCTGGAGAGTCTGGGCGAGAGCATTGGGGCGCAACAGGGCTCAAGCCAGCGCGGCTTCCTGGGCAACATGCGCTACGAGGTGCTTGATAACCCGGACATGCTGATCGAGATTGCCGGATGAGAGTCAGCCGAGGCGAGGGCGGTGCAAATACAAGAGGCTGCAGCTACCGGCGCATACGCACCTCTGGTGGATCTGTTAGCCGCGCCATTCAGGGCCACGATCATCCGGCAGCTGCCCTGACGGGTAGCCGACCGACTATTACCATTGTTTGATAACCCACCTGAGATAGATATACCGGTAAGCTGATAAGCGGCCGGTTGACGCTACAATAGAATCCTTTACGCAATGGACAATTGCGGAGCGAACAGGTCATCGCACTCCGATTCCGGCAATGACAATCGTCTACGTTGGAATAAGTTGGTTCGTGGGTATCGCGCTGGCGGACCGGCTGGCGGGAGCGCCGGCGATTGTCTGGGTGGCGAGCTCACTACTTTGCTTGTTATTTGCCTGGGTCGCGCGCAGAAGGGGTAGGCGCTCCCTCGCCCTGGGCCTGTTATGTGGGGCCGCATTAGCAGCCGGCGGCCTGCGTTGTCTCCTGGCCCAACCTCAAATTGATGCCGATCACATTGCCAGCCGTAATGGGGCCGGGCCGGTTACATTTACCGGCGAAGTGGTTGACGAGCCGGCTGTCTACGATAGTCTCCAGGAGCTACGGGTAGCGGCTGCAACCGTTCGCGGAGAGGATGACGCGGTCGCCAGGCCCACGAACGGGTTGGTGCTCGTCAGGCTTGGGCGCTATCCGCTCATCCCATACGGCGCACGAATTGCGGCGACCGGCGAGCTGCAAGACCTGGCAAGCCAAGGCGACCCCAACTACCAGGCTTACCTGCAGCGGCAGGGTATATACAGCGTGATGTCCGGGCCGGAAGTGGAGATCGTTGGGCAAGGGGGCGATCCGATGCGCCGGGCGATCCTGGCAGTGAAACAGCGGGCGCAGGAGACGATCAACCGGATTCTACCGGAGCCACAGGCGGCGCTGCTGGCCGGCATCCTGCTGGGCAACGACGACGGCCTGCCGTCGGAGTTGTGGGATGACTTCCGTGACACCGGGATGACGCACATCATCGCTATCTCCGGCTTCAACATCGCCCTACTGGTGGGTATCGTGGTCTGGGTAGGGCAACCGTTCATGGGCCGGCGGGCTGTCTTCTGGCTGACGCTGCTGGTGGTCGCGTTCTATTCGGTGTTGGTCGGCGCGCAAAGCTCGGTCCTGCGCGCCGCTGCTATGGGCCTGCTCTTGATGATTAGCCTGCGTTTCTTGGGCCGGCGCACCTTTGCGATAGCGCCGTTGGTCACTGCCGGCCTGCTCATGACGATGGTCAATCCCCAGGCGCTGTGGGACATTGGCTTCCAGCTGAGCTTCGCGGCCACACTGGGCATATTGCTCTACGTGGCCCCGGCGACGGAGTGGACGCGCCGGCAAATAGCGCCGCGCCTGGGCCGGGAAGCGACCAGGCAAACGATGCGTATCGTGAGCGACCTGCTGATCGTCACTCTGGCGGCGCAGATGTTGGTGATGCCGTTGCTTATCTATCATTTTGAAAGCCTGTCGCCCATCAGCCCGCTGGCCAATTTACTGATCCTTCCCGCCCAGCCGGGGGTAATGACCTTCGGCGGGCTGGCCACGTTGGCCGGGATGTTGTATCTGCCGCTGGGCCAAGTAATCGGCTGGGTCGCCTGGCTGTTCCTGGCCTACACCACCGGCATGGTCAGCCTGCTGGCCGAAATTCCGTGGGCCACCGTTCCGGCCCACCTATCCCCGGCTGTTCTGCTGGGCTATTATCTGCTGCTCTTCGGCATCACCTGGCTCGTCTATCAGCGGCGAGAGCGGAGGGAGGTCGTGATCGGTTATCTACGCGAGAACGTTGGCGCCGGCGCACTGCTGGCGGCTGGCGGCATTGTGGCGCTGTTGGCGGTCATATGGGCGTTCTCGCTGCCGGACGGCAACCTGCACGTCGCCTTTCTTGATGTAGGGCAGGGGGACGCGATCCTGATCCAGACGCCGGGCGGCCGGCAAATGCTGGTAGATGGCGGACCTGAACCGGCCCTGTTGGCCGAACGGGTGAGCGAACAGATGCCGTTCTGGGATCGAGAGCTGGACCTGGTGGTGGCGACGCATCCGGACCTGGATCACGTGGCCGGACTGCCGGCGATATTTGAGCGCTATCGAGTAGATATGCTGCTGACCAACGGTGAGTTGCCGGATGTCACGCCGGCATATGAAGTCCTATTGGAGGAAGCGCAGGCGGACGGTTCAACGATTAACGAAGCGGTGATGGGCGAACGCATTGACCTGGGCGACGGCGTGATCATCGAAGTGTTGCACCCCGGCACGGAGCGGGACCCGGAGAACCGTAACGAGAACTCTGTATCATTGCGTCTGACCTACGGCGACTTCAGCTTGCTGCTCACCGGCGATGCGGCGGAGAACGCAGAGCGGGCGATGGTGGCCAGTGGGCTGGAGCTGCGGGCCCTGGTGTTCAAGGCCGGGCATCATGGTTCCAACACAAGCAGCAACGATTTCTTTCTGGCCGCTGTGCAGCCGCAAATCGTGGTCGTCTCTGCCGGAGCCGACAACCGTTTCGGTCATCCGCATCCGGAGGTGCTGGAGCGAATAGCCGCTATCGGGGCGCAGGTCCTACGCACCGATGAATTGGGGACAATTGAGGTGATTACGGATGGCCGGGAGATGTGGTGG
>CAYVQP010000028.1:0-36988 GCA_964452775.1 uncultured Ardenticatenaceae bacterium
TTTCGTCATCTTCAAAGGACTCGTGCGCCATAACGTGGCACCAGTGGCAGGCGGCGTAGCCAATGCTGAGCAGGATAGGCTTGTCCTCACGCCGGGCCCTGGCCAGAGCCGCTTCACCCCAGGGATACCAGTCAACTGGGTTATCGGCGTGTTGCAGCAGGTAGGGACTGCTTTCGCCGGCAAGATGATTGGGCATAACATACACCTCAGAAGGTTGGCGGACGCCAAGGAGAGCGGCCAGAATACCAGGCGATCATACCCATCGGGCGGCATCTGACAAAGTCCAGTTGCCCGGTGCAAAACTGCAACCCCGTTAATGAGAAGTCGCTCAGCCCGCACACTCGACGGTCTTGCTCTTGTGTTTTTCCAATAGACGCTGCCTACACTTGGAGCGGTATTTTCAGACGAAATGGCAGCGATTCTTTTCAGGGTTTTTACACGCGCAGATGCAGGGCAGACAGGCACACTCCAAACGGTCGCCGAGGTTATGGCCGGTCTCACTGGTGCTCATGTTGTCACTGGTAGTGGCCGGCGGCGCCTGGTTGACGAACATAGAGGAGATGCAGAACTTCCCCAATCCGGACGCTCCGCTCTATGTCGGCGGCGAGGCTGAAGGCTCTGACCTGTACGATGGCGAGCTGACGGTAGCGACCTACAACATTCGCTACGGAGATGATATAGAAACGGCTATCGCGGAGTTGCAATCAGCGGCGTTGCCGGCAGATGTGGATGTCGTGCTACTACAAGAAATGGACCTCGCCGGCGTCCAGCGTATTGCGGACGCGCTGGATATGGAGTACGCCTATGCCCCGGCATCCATTCACTCCTTTCACCACCGGCAATTCGGCAATGCGATCCTGTCTCCCTGGCCCATTGTGGATGCACAGAAGATCATCCTGCCCCACAATCACCCGCTCACGAATCAGATGCGAACTGCTACCCGGGCCACCCTGGATGTGGGCGAGTTTGAGCTGCCGGTTTACAGCGTGCATACCGAGACCCTCATGACGCTGCCACAATACCGGCGCGATCAATACGCAGCGCTGGCGGCCGATGTTGACCCGGCTGCGGGTCATGTGATCGCCGGGGGCGACTTCAACACGGTGACTGCCGGACAGGTCAACGCCCTGGCTGAGTTGATGGCCTCGGCGGGGATGCAACACGCCAGCGCCGGCATCGGCCCGACGGTCGCTCGCTACAATGTGCCGGCGCAAGCTGACCACATTTTCAGCAAGGGTTTTGAGGTCGTGGACGCCGGCGTGTTTGACGGCAATGCCAGCGATCACGAGTTGGTCTGGGTGCAATTGGCGGCGTCAGCCGGCGCACAGCCGTAGTTCGCTTGACGGGCCAAGGTCACTGCCGGATACTTGCCGGGCTATGCGCCTATCTGCCCTGATTCGAAATCGTTGCCCGCACTGCCTGGAAGGGATCGTCTTCACCGGCATGTGGAAGATGAACGAACCCTGCCCACAATGCGGCGTCATCTTCGAGCGCGAGCAAGGCTACTTCCTGGTCTCTATCTTCTTCGGGTACGTTCTGGGCTTTGCGGTGGTGCTGCCGTTTTGCTTGCTGCTTTACGCGCTTGGCGCTTCACTATACTGGTATCTCGCCGTCTCCGTGATGGTGCTCGTTCTGTTTTCGCCGCTCATCTTCCGCTACTCCCGGCTGCTGTGGATGCACCTCGATGAGCTGCTCGACCCGCGCAAGCCCCCCGCATAGCCCATCGGTAGCGCCGGCGCACTCTACTCATACTTCCCCACCCACATTCCGGTCCATTCAGGCACGCGCGACCATTGACGACGGCGCACCAGCGACCCCATCTCCGGGCCAAAGAAAAAGCTCATCTGCCGGGCGGCGTCCTCAAGCGAAGCGAACTGGTAATCAGTCTGGATCTCGGTGCGCTTGAAGCCGGCTTCTTCCTTCAGCCAGGTGTAGTAGGCTGCCAGAGCAGGGGAAGGAGGGGCCGGCTGCAATGCGCCGGTGCCTAGCGTCTCCAGTATAATAAGCGTCCCGGGGCTTCGCAGCACGCGCTGCATTTCGCCGATCACGCCGACTACCCGCCTGAGCCAATCTTCGGGATACCATTCCGTCGTGTGCCCGAGCGCCCAGCCGGCCATGAGCACATCAAAGCTGCCCGTTCTGAAGGGTAGCTCAGCTATATCTCCGGCCACAAGAGGCCATTGACCATTGAGTTCGTCACGAAGCCGTCGCTGCTCGATGAGCATGGCCGGCTGCCGATCCAGGGCCACAAAGTGCGCGGATTCTCTCCGGCAGAGGACGGGCAGGCGGCCGGTTCCCGTGCCCAGGTCCAGCACCTTCTTGCCTGTCAGAGATACCTGACCCAGTATCGCCGGCAGCAAATGGCCGTCCACATCCTCGGCGCTGATCATCTGCTGGTAGCCGGCGGCCTGGGTGGAGTAAATGTGGTTGAAATGGTCCATATGCGCTTGCGGGAGGGCCGGCAAATCAGTAGACTTGGCCGGCCTGAACATGTCACTATCCGGAGGTCGAAGATGACGGAAAGGATACTCACCTTACACCCCGCCGGCAAGAAAGGGGTCAACATCAGCAAAGAGAAGTATGACGCCGTGCGATCAGCGGTTCTGCAAGCCCTGGAAGAAAATGGAACCCTCTCCTATCGGGAGTTGGGCGAGAAGGTGGATGCCCTCCTGCCCGACACGTTCGATGGTTCCAAGATGTGGTACTACGAATCGGTGAAACTCGATCTCGAGGCTCGCGGCGTGATCCTGCGCACGGATCGCAAGGGCACTCACTACCTGAGCCTGTCCTGACGATTCCGTGATTTCAACCAACGCCCAGGGCGGTCAACGCCGTCATGGGCTAACAATCTTTGGGTCTACGACTCAGCCCAGGCGCCTGCCGGTGACTACATCCCCAGCGCCTGAATGGCCGTGTCCAGGTCCTTATCCCCACGGCCCGAGAGATTGACCAGGATAATCTGATCCGGCCGCATCCGCGGTGCGCGCTTGATTGCCTCGGCGACCGCATGGGCGGACTCGAGGGCCGGGATGATGCCCTCCATCTGAGAAAGGGTCTGAAAGGCGGCCAGCGCTTCCTCATCGGTAGCGTAGGTGTAGCCGGCCCGTTCCTGATCGCGCAGCCAGGCGTGCTCCGGCCCGACGCTGGGATAGTCCAGGCCGGCGCTAATGCTGTGCGTTTCCATGATCTGCCCATCCGGCGTCTGCATCACGTAACTCTTCGTGCCATGCAGGACGCCGATGCGGGCAATGTTCAGATCAGCGAAGCGGGCGGCGTGCTTGCCGGAACCGATGCCCAGTCCCCCGGCCTCTACCCCAATCAGATCCACCTCGGCATCGGCGCGAAACTCGTGGAAGATGCCCATAGCGTTGCTGCCTCCGCCCACGCAGGCGATGACCACATCCGGCAGCCGGCCGGTCACTTCCAGAATCTGCGCGCGCGCCTCCCGGCCGATCACTGATTGAAAATCACGCACCATCATCGGGTAAGGATGCGGCCCCAACACCGAGCCGAGCAGGTAGTGGGTGTTGTCCACGTTGGTCACCCAGTCACGGATAGCTTCATTTATCGCGTCTTTCAGCGTGCGGCTGCCGCTGCTGACCGGCCTGACCTCCGCGCCCAATAGCTTCATACGGTAAACGTTCGGCTGCTGGCGGGCGATGTCCACCGTGCCCATATAGACCACGCATTGTAGCCCGAGTAGCGCGCAGGCGGTGGCAGAACCTACGCCGTGTTGCCCGGCTCCCGTCTCGGCCACTATCCGGCTCTTGCCCATGCGCCGGGCGAGCAACGCCTGGCCCAGGGCGTTGTTGATCTTGTGCGCGCCGCTGTGATTCAGGTCTTCGCGCTTCAGGTAGATCTGTGCGCCGCCCAGCGCCCGGCTTAAGCGGCGGGCATGGGTCAGCGGCGACGGCCGGCCCACATAGGTGGTCAACAATTCGGCGTACTCGGCCATAAAGCCGGCATCGTTGCGGGCCTCGTCATAGGCGGCGATCAGCTCCTCCAGCGCCGGCATGAGCGTCTCCGGCACGAATTGCCCCCCGTAAGGACCAAACTTGCCCTGTTCATTGGGGACGGATTGAGAATTTGGCTGGCGTTCGTCCTGGTTCATGGGCGGTCTCTGAGATTTGGTTTGGCCGGGATTATAGCAAAGCTACGGCAGAAGGCAGGGCGGTTCTATGGCGCATTTGCGCTCAGTTCGGGGGCTGGGACAGCAGCGCCAGGTTCGTGCGCTTGCCGGCATCACGTCGATCCCGCGCCGCCTGGGTAAAGTAGCGATGATGTTCGAGGAAACGGAGTTGAGCGCGCCGCCACACTTCAGGTGAAATGGCCCCATTAAACGTGACTGTCTCCCGATAAAGCAGTGCGTTGCGCGCCAGGAAGTCATCCCGCCCTAACACGTCCAAATCAGCGTCGGCGATTATCTCCTCCAACAGATTCTGGGGGTGTTGGGGCAGGCACGTGGCCGCGATCAGGCTGATGATCACGCTTGTGGCATCCGGCGAAAAATCGAAGCGAGGCAGCACCTCCGCGGCTATGGCGCTGCTACGCTGTTCATGTTTGTCGCGCCCTTCCACAAAGCCGATGTCATGAAAGGCAACGCCGATGCGCAGCAGGTCTCGCTCCCCTGTTTCCAAACCAATTACTTGGGCCAGATACTCCGCCGCCGGCATGACATGTTGGAAGGTGTGAAACTGGTCATGGTACACGTAGCGCGGGTCCAGGTCAGTAGTCAGGCGGCGGAACGCGTAGTCAAGCGCGCCCGCAATATCAGCTGTCGCCGGAGTTCGAGCCGTCACGGCGCGCCCTGCTTAGGTGTGGAATGAAGCGACCGGCGCCCGGGTTCAGGTGATTGGGTGCTCAGGAGAACTCTCCGGCAGCCGCTTTCGCGCTTCTCACAAACCGGCGCACCTTGTCATGATCTTTCTTCCCCGGCGCGCACTCCACTCCGCCGGACACGTCCACCGCAAAGGGCCGGACGTGACGCACGGCATCGGCTACATTGTCGGGCGTCAGGCCGCCGGCCAACATCAACCCTGGCACTTTTGCCGTCAATTGAGCAGCCATATGCCAGTCCGTGATCCGGCCTGTTCCGCCGTGCAAAGTAGGGTGATAAGCGTCAAGTAGCAGCATCGGCTGGCCGGCTGACGGTTCCGGCGGCGCATACCATTCCGCATCGGCTTCTGCCTCGGCGAGACTGGCCGGCTGCAAGGCCTTGAAGCTGCGACCGTAGATGGGCGATGCCGGGTCTCCAATGAGCGCCGGCGCTTCCTCGCCGCTCAACTGCGCCAGGTCGAGGAAGCACTCGTCCAACACGCGGGCCATTTGTTCAGCGGTCTCGTTCACAAAGACGCCGACCAGCGTGGGACAGTTGGGTTGCTCGCGCAATCTGGCTGCAATATGACGCGCGTCAGAAGCCGCTATGAAGCGCTTGCTGGGTGGGTAGAATATGAAGCCCAAAAAGTCAGCGCCGGCCTGGACCGCAGCTTGAGCGTCTTCCAGGTTAGTAATGCCGCAAATCTTAACCTTCACTGCCTTACCCTTCCGGCAGGTAGAACTGGATGATGGTGCTGCTGAATGGCGCCAGTTCATTCAGCGGTTGATAATCGGCGAAACCGCCGCCGGTATTGACTTCCGGACCGGTCAAATCGCCGTCTCCCAGCAGCAAGACCGCCTGATGCTCCGCTGTCAGCGGCCCGTTGGCCAGGTCAAGCTGATAGTCGGTGAGGGGATCTTCGCCCAGGTTTATCAACACCAGCATTATCTCGTCGTCGCTGTGTCGCATAAATGCGTACAGCGCCGGCGCGTCACTCTGCACCGGCAACCATTCGCCGATCCGCAAAGCCTCGTGCTCATTTCGCAGGCGAATGAGCGCGCGATAGTGATTAAGCAGGGAGTCCGGCTCCGCGCTCTGCCCTTCGACATTAGCCTCTGGATAGCTGCTGTGGGGTGGTCGCCAGGGCTCGCCGGTGGTGAAGCCGGCGTTGGCCGCAGCAGACCATTGCATCGGCCGGCGAATATCCTCATCCGGCTTGATGCCGCGCATGCCGATCTCTTCGCCGTAGTAGATGAAAGGCACGCCGGGAGAAGTGAGCAGGATCGTTGCCGCAGTCCGAACGCGACTCTCGTCGTTGCGAAGCTGCGACATAACCCGATTCTGGTCATGGTTGGTCAGGAAGACCCCATATTGTCCGGCCGGGTACTCCTGCACGACCTGCTCGTAGTAGGCCGACACGCCGTCTTTCCGGCCATCCAGAACGCTGTTCAATATTGCTAGCGCCAGATCGAACTCGAAGGCAATGTCTACTTCGTCGCCGATGTAATCCAGTACCTCTTCGGTTGCCGTCCACGCTTCGCCGACGGCGAAGGCATTGGGATTGGTCTGCTTGTACAGGTCATAGAACTCTTGCAACCAGGCATGGGTCTCGGCGGTGTTCTCCTGAGCCTCGCCTTCCTCAATGAGATGCTTGATGGCGTCCAGCCGGAAGCCGTCCACCCCCATCTCCTCCAACCAGAACCGGGCGGCGGCATGCATTTCTTCGGTCACTTCCTCGTTAGTCAGGTTCAGATCCGGCATCCCCTCCCAGAAGACTCCATAGTAGTAGCCGTCTGCCGTCTGGTGCCAGACCACCTGTCCCCAGGGGCCGCTGTAGCCGGGATCTTCCTCAGCCCATAGATACCAATCACGTCGCTCGCCGGCCGGATCGGTGGCCTCCACGAACCAGGGATGTTCGCGACTGGAGTGGTTCAACGTCATGTCCACAATAACCCGAATGCCGCGTTCGTGGGCGGCTGCCATCAACGCGCGGAAATCCTCGGCGTCGCCGTACTCCTGGTCCACCTGATAATAATCCACCACGTCATAGCCGTGATAGCTGGGGGACTCCATGATCGGCATTAGCCAGATGCCCGTAATTCCCAGATCGTCGCTTGTCTCCGGGTCGCCATCATTAAGGTAATCCAACTTCTGGATCAAGCCTTGCAAATCGCCCACGCCATCGGCGTCGCTGTCATAGAAACTGCGTACGAAGACTTCGTAGAAAACGGTATCATTCCACCAGGGCATGCCGTCAGTACCTTCTGGCAGGCCGGGACCAAGCGGCGAAACAGCCGCCGGCTCAGGTGGAGCATCAAGCGTCACCGTTGGCGGCAACGCAGCTGGGGGAGCAGTGGCCTCGGCGGCGGGCGCAGCAGGCCGGCAAGCGACCAGCCCAAAAGACAGCCCCAGCGACAAGGCGATACAGTAGAGGATGTGGGCCGGCTTGGACACGCCGGACATTATAACACGCAAATCCAGGCCCGGAGCCAGCCATAAGTCCGGTGTACAAGATAATGACAGCGCGCCCCGCATTGAATGCCGGGGCGCGCGCTCCTTTTTCAGTTGCCGAAGTGGGAGGGGCCAACTGGCCTGGTTAGCCGGGGACCGGTTCGGGCCACTGGTCATGGATGGCGAACTTGAGTAGTTGGGCCGCAGTCAGCCTCTCCCCCAATAGCCGGTGGGCCTCGCGGGCGCGCTTCAGCGACACATGGTGGATCGCCATTGAAATCAGGCGTTCGGCTGTCAGGTCGGGCAACCCCAGGCCGGCCATGCCCCGGGCATAATCCGCCTTCAGCCCATGTATACGCATCTGAATCACCTGTTCCGGCGTCAGCTCAGGCAGATTCAGGGCGCTCATTTCTTCTATGTACCGCACCGTCACATTGTGGATCCGCATCTCCCTTAGCGCCTTCAAACTCAGGGGCGCCAGGCCCGTTTGCTGCACGCCCTGGATGTATTCCGGCGTTACCTGATGTATGGCGAGCTGTACCAGCTGCCCAACCGACACCTCTCCCGGCGCCAGGTCGCGTACTTCCTGCACGAATGAGAGAGTGACGTTGTGGATGTGCAACTGAATCAGATCGTCCGCCGTCAGGTCGAGCCCCAGCTTGCGAGCCGCAACGAGCATCTCCAGGTCAACGTCGTGGATGCCCATCTGCACGATCTGGTTGACGGTCAGATCCTTGAGGCCGAGATCGCGGGCCTGCTGGACATACTCCGGCTGAATATCGTGGATTGCCAGCTGGACAATGTGCTTGACCTTCAGATCTTTAAGGCCCAACTCGTAGATGGACTGCACGTACTCAGGGCTGACGTTGTGGATGTGCAGCTGAATCAACTCGTCAACCGTCAGCTCGCCCAGACCCAGCTTGCGGGCCAGCAAGACCATGTCCAGATCGACATCATGAATGCTCATCTTGATCAACTGCTCAACTGATAGATCGGTCAAACCCAGCTCGCGGGCCTCATGGATGTATTCCGGCTGCACATCATGAATGGCCAGCCGGACGATTTGATCGACCGTTAGCCGGTCGTAACCCAGGGCGTGCATCTGTTTGACGTAGTTCGCCTTCACGCCGTGGTCGCAGAGCTTGATGTACTCGCCCACGCTCACGCCGCTCAGCCCGGCGGCGGCCAGCGCCTGCAAATAGGCGACCGGCACGCCACGCTCTTCCAGTCTTCGCATTTCCTTGGCGGAGAAGCCGGACAGGTCGGCCTGCTGCATTTCCTGGACGTATTCCAGACTGGCTTCCCGGTTACGCCATTGACCGCCGGGCGCTGGCGGCCTTGTAGGAGGGGTGGGCAGCACAGGGCGCATCGGGAGCACGGGAGCAAGCGGCTTCACCGGCCTGGCCGGCGCGACCGCTTCCACGCCGGCCGAGGAGCCATCCACGCTCGTTGCAGTTGCGCCGTCCTCCTTCAAGGCTTTCAACAGCAACTCCGCATCTTCGGCCGTAATCTTGCCTCGGGCCAGCATATCCAATATTTGTAAGCGTTCTTCGTCCATCTTCTGTCTATCCTTCCTTGCCCATACCGGCAAGCAAATCGGCCGCCTCCTGCACGGAGATCTGGCCACTGTCGAGTCTATCAAGTATTTGCTGCCGGCTTGTTTGCCCACTCTCGCCGGTATCCTCAGGGCGGGCGTCGAAGCCCAGTTCGGCGATTACGTCGTTCAGCCGGGAACGAATGCTCCAGTATGAAATGCCAAGCTCTCGTTCCATCTCCTTGACGTTTCCGCGGTTCTTCACAAAGTTCTCCAGAAAGGCGAGGTTTTCGGTTGATAGGCGGGAGAAAATAGTGGGTTGAAAGTGGCCGCCAATATGTGTGTCACACTGTGTGCAACTGAGTTCCGTGATAACAAGATCGCTGTTACAGGCCGGGCACGATTCTAATATTTTGCGCATCTTACCTCCAATTGTAAATGTACGCGCTATGATAATCAAAAATATTGCATATGTCAACAATAATTTTGATTTCGGGTTGATCTTGCAATGCGCGTGGCGCGCTAGCGCCACGCATTGCTTCTCGTCCTCGTGCAGTGCTATAATGGCTGCAGCCGGGGAAGTGTCGGAATTGGCAGACGAGCATGACTTAGGATCATGTGCCGCAAGGCGTGCGGGTTCGATTCCCGCCTTCCCCATTCAGGGCGTTGCCGCGGTAACGCTCTTTTTGTATTCGCGGAGCTTTTGACCGGCATCCCGGTCACAGTACCGGCTTTTTTTATGTGATTCAAATGTACCGCCGGTTGCAATAACGCTACAATTCCCAATTACCATTTGCAAAAGGGGTTAATCGGTGACACTGAATATCCAGTCAGTAGAAGATGAACAGCGGCAGTTAAAGGTGACTGTCGAAGTCAGTGAAGAGCGGGTGCAGCGCGCAATGCGCCAAATGGCTCGCCGGCTCGCTCGTGATTTACATATCCCCGGCTTTCGGCCGGGCAAGGCTCCTTACGATGTGGTGGTCCGGCGCGTCGGTGAAGATGCCTTACGCGCTGAGGCAGTCGAGGAGATAACGCCGGAGATCTTTACGGAGATGCTCGAAGAACTCGACGTCAATCCGTATGTGCAGCCATCACTTGACCAACTGGAGCTACAGCCATTGCAGCTGCAGTTTACGGTACCGCTAAAACCAGTTGTCGACCTGGGCGATTATCGCGCAATCCGCATGAGCCACGATCCGGTTGAAGTGACAGAGGAAGCGGTCAACAATGCGTTGGAATATGTGCGCCGGCGCCATGAGGTTGTAGAGCCGGTCGAGCGACCATCACAACGCGGCGATGTACTGACCGCCAGCCGGCGGGGCGTTTCTCTGAACGACGCCGGTGAAGAAAAGGTCATATTTAATGACAGCCGGTTGGAAATCATTCTGGATGACGAAGTCACCTTCAAGGGCACGACCTTTGTGGATCAGTTAATCGGCCTGGAGGCCGGCGACGATGCGACTTTCGCGATTAGCTTCCCGGAGGATTACGACGATCCGGATGTCGCCGGATTCGAGGTAAAGTTCGAGCTGACCGTGCTGGATGTCAAGAAGCGGGAAGTGCCGGAGCTGGATGATGAGCTGGCAAAGCTGGAAGGCGACTACGAAACCCTGGACGAATTGCGAGCGGACATACGATCTGGCCTGGAGGATGAAGCAAAGGGTCAAGCGCGCGCCGACCTGTTCGACGGCATGATTGAAAAGATTAAGGAGGGCGCCACGATGGCGTATCCCCCGGCTCTAATCGAAGTGGATGTCGAGGAGAGATTGGACGATCTGAAGGCCAGAGTTGCCAGACTGGAGTGGCAATGGGAGGACTACCTGCGGCTGCAAAACCAGACTGAAGAGGGGCTCAAGGAACCATGGCGCGAGAGCGCGGTAGGTCGAGTAGAGACCAATCTCGTGCTCACCCAGCTCCTGGAGAACGAGCAAATCATGTTGACGCCGGAAATGGTTGAGGCATCTATAGAGGAACGGACGGCTCCCATAACGGATGAGAAGCTGCGTGATGAGCTCCGCGCATATTACGAAACGGGTGCAGGCCTTGACCGCTTGCGAAATGTGCTATTGATAGATTTGATAGTTGACCGGCTGGAACAGATCGCTGACGGCGCTGCTCCTGACCTGCCACCGCAGGAGCTGTCCGAAGAGGACGCGCCGGCTGAAATGGAAGCGACTGCCGATCCTATAGCTATTTCTGATTCCGAGGCCGGATAACCGGCTTGGATATGACCAGCTCTTTTTTGATCACATGGCCCACTAATCTGACGGTGGGTCTCACGAGTTAACCTGAATTCATAGTAAACCAGGAGAAGGTGCACACTATGTTACAGAATCTGCCTACGTCGTTAATCCCGATGGTCATTGAAACGTCCGGCCGGGGCGAGCGCGCCTATGACATTTACTCGCTATTGCTCAAGGAGCGCATTGTGATCCTGGGCACCCCAATTAATGACCAGATCGCAAACCTGATCGTGGCCCAGCTGCTCTACCTGGCTCGCGAGGACGCCTCGAAGCCCATCCGCATGTACATCAACTCACCCGGCGGACAGGTATACTCCGGCATGGCCATATACGACACGATGCAACAAGTGGAATGCCCGGTTTCTACGGTGGCGGTTGGTTTCACCGCCAGCTTCGGCACCGTGCTGCTGACCGCCGGCACCAAGGGCATGCGCTATGCGCTGCCCAATGCAACTGTTCACATGCATCAGCCGTTGGGCGGCGCCCAGGGCCAGGCCACGGACATCGCCATTCAGGCGCAGGAAATACTTCGCCTGCGCACTCGTCTTAATCGGATTCTTAGCCATCACACCGGCCAGACGGTAGAGAAGATCGCCCAGGACACAGATCGCGATATCTACATGAGTGCGACCGAGGCCATGGAGTACGGGCTGGTAGATGAAGTGCTGCGCAGCCCGATTGAGTTTGACGAAAAGCGCTCCAACGGCTCGAAATCTTGAGTTTCCTCCTGCTACCATAGGTAGTCGAGACAAGAGGTGGGCATGTCGCCCACCTCTTGTCCTTTCAGAACCGCTTGTTGCCCTCAGGCCCTGATCTCCCTATAATCCCACTGTGCTTGCGTCGTCTGCAGTGTTGGCAGCGACCGGTTCGAATTATGAGGTCCTAGAGGGATTGGTTGCAGCCCGTGAAGATCAGTCGCCGCGCCCGGTGCTGAGGAGTTGATGGAAGAGGGTCACACGAGACGACTCATTCGTTACGGTGTCACCATTGGCGCTGCATTGCTCTTTGTGGGGGCTATTGTCGTTACCGAGTTGTCAAACTCCGGCACGGTTGAGGCGGCGCCCCGTGACGGAGGCGTCGTCCGCTATGGATTGAATTACCACCCCCCGTTTCAGATAACCGATACGCCGACCAATACGCCCACCGCCTCACCCACTAACACGCCCACCCAGACCAGTACTTCGACCTCCACGCCAACCGTGACCAGCACAAATACCCCGGCTCCTCCCAGCACCGGCGTGTATGTTGACCCCTATGAGCCGAACAACTCGTTTCAGCAGGCAACTGATACCCAGGCCGGCTTTGTCTTGCAAAACCTGACACTTTGGCCGCCGGGCGATCAAGACTATTTCCGATTTGTCGGATATGCCGGCTCCTCGTATGAAGTGTTCACCAAGGAGCTGACTGCCGGGCTGGACACGCAACTCACCATCTACGATATCAACGGTAATGTGATCGGTCAGAACAACGACTATGATCCGCTTTCGCGCGCTTCAAAGGTCACATTTTCGACAACCATCACCGGCTTTTACTACGCCCGCGTGGTGAATATCTCGCCGGCCGATCCCGCCGGTCGAGTGTACAAGTTTGAGATCAAGGAGATCTTGGGCACGTCTACGCCGACGCCCAGGCCGACGGGAACGCGGATACCCACCATTGACCAGTGTGAAGAAAACAACACCTTTGACACCGCTTGCGTCATTGAGCTGACCGTGGTGGGCAGCTATGACTTTGTCCCCGTGGTGGGCACCGGGCCGGACAACGATTTCTATCGTATCTGGATCAAGCAGGGTCTTTACTACGTTTGCGAGACCCTGAACTTGTCCAGCGTCAACGACACGAACATGATCTTCTACTCCGCGCCCAGCGCTGAGGCCGGCATCGGGGGTAATGACGATATAGACAAAGCGGCTGGAAATCTGGGCAGCCGGATGAGCTTCCTGGCTACGTACACCGGTTGGCTATATGTGTTGGTTGGGCCGGTGCCGCCCGTGCAATATGACATCTCCTATCTCTACACTTACGATATGCTTTGCACGATAGTGCCGTTCACCCCGACGCCGACCGCCAGCCCGACAACTGCCTTCGTTAGCGGTGGGGGCAACAATATCCCGCCGCCGACCATCGCGCCTACCTTTGTAATTCCAACTCCTTATCCGACACCGACCGCGTTACCGCCCGGCCTGTTTGAAACGCCGGAACCGACTCCGCGGCCGGAAATAATCATCGTACCTTTGCCGACTTCCACGCCCTCCGCAGGCGATGCGGAGGTGGTGAATCTGGACATCACGGTCTACTACGACGCCAACGAGAGCTTCACTCCTGAACTAAACGAGGGTGTGGTTGGCGTATCGGTAGCCGTTTACGACAACGCTACGGGCGCGTTGTTGGCCTTTGGCTACACCAATGACGCCGGCAATGTCCGCTTTGGTCCCATTGCGGCTTCCGGCGCGGTACGGGTCTCAGTTCCCTTCCTGGGATTCTCACAGGTTGTTGCCGGAGGCGATTCAACGATTTTGATTCGCATTGCGCCCCAAGAAACGCCAATCATAATCCCGTGACCTATCGAGCTGTCCAGCCACCATACGGCGCGTCGCCCACTGAGGAACGATGACCATCGCTGAAGCGGAGCCTGACAACAGCTCAGCGCCTTCACCACGTTCCAGTCGCGTGCCGCTGCTCCTGGCAGTTGTGGCTACTTCCGTAGGGCTGCTGATCGTCTGTCTGGCTGCATTTCTATTGTTGCGTGATGCGAATGTCGGACCGTTCGCCCGGAACGCCACGGTGACCCCGTTTGCTCCCGGCGTGGGAGCACCCACGCAGGTCGCCCTGATTGTGGCAGATGTGAGCAATTCGCCGGGCATAAGCCTGACGCTGAACTCACCTACCGGCCTGTTAGTTGGCGGCAAATCCTTCTCCGTCATCCCGGAAAACGTGGATCCAACGGGCAGGTGGGAGCCGCGCTTTCCCAACGCCGACACGGCGGTCTGGGTGTTTGGCACGGTAGTGAACTACGCCCTGGGATTGGATGACAGCAGCGACAATCGTCGTGTGCTGGAGTCCTTACAAGCCGGAGACGAGATTCGATTGCGCACACAAAGCGGCACGGATTTTGTTTTTGTGGTGACGACCCGTGAAATTGTGTCTAGCAATCAGGCGGATATTTTCAGCCAGCAGGCGCCCAGCATTACGCTGGTGATGGTAGGATCGGAAGGCGAAGATCGCCTGGTAGTGCGCGGTGATTTTCAGACGGCAGAGGGTGGAACCGGCGCCGGCAGCGGCCAGTCGCCCAGCGGCGGTAATGTGGTCGAAATGGGCGATACAGCCCAGCTCGGCGACTTTCGTTTCACGGTTGATAGCGCAACGTCACTTTTTGATCGACCTGAAGCGCCGCCCGGCTTCATGTTCTTCCTGGTCAACTTTCAGGTGCAAAACGCCGGAAGTACGAACCTCGATACGGCGAGCCTCAGGTATGAGTTACACGACGAATTTGGCAACCGCTACGCGCTCAATTCGGTTGCCAGCCAGTTGGGAACGTCGCCGCCCCTCTTCGGCTCGCTTAACCCCGGTGAAGTGCGGGCCGCTACCGCCGGCTATCAGCTGCCCGTGGGACTATCCAGCCCGACGCTTACCTGGGTAGTCAGCCAGGCGAATGACCAGGCCGGCCAGCAGGTGCGGGTCCGGATACCCTTTGCCGTCGCCGGCAGCGAGTCGGGGCAGAGTTTGCTGGTTGTGCCGCAGAGCGCTGAAGTCTCGTTGGACGGCACGAGCGTCACCGTTGTGGGCCAGTTGACCAATACCGGAGAACAGCCCTTGATCGTCAACGATTCAGATGTCACGCTGACCAGTGACGGCACGCTGTACCTGAAGCTTTCGACGAACCCCAGTTTTCCCTGGGTGGCGCCCCCCGGCCAGACAATGACCTTCTCCGTGGCCTTTCAACGCCCGCTCAGCAGTGAGGCAGTATTTACGGTGTTGGGCCAGCCGTTCTTACTGAGCGGATTGCGTTAGCAGTCCTCTTGCCGCTCCCCTCGCTCGCTGAAGACAATAGCCAGCCGGCCTGTCCAGAAACCACCAGTCGAACGAGCTATTGCGCTCGACCTGCGAGCGCGTTACCGTCGAGTCCTGACTATTCGCTAACCGCCGGGCCGGCTCCTACCTCAGCACTCTCCGGCTGCCTTGTATCCTGCCCATTGGAATTGAGCAAGAATTCAAGCGATGAAGATGGGCGAGATCCGCGACTGGTGTGATATAGCAGCATCCCAATTAGAATCATCAGGATGCCCACCGCGATGCCCGTAATTTGCAGCCAGCCCATGAACGGGCGCGGATAGTTCTCGTGGGGATGGGTGCCGATGCCCAATAGGTCTGCGAAACCGCTGACGTAGGCAAAGACCAGGCCGGTAGCAGCCAGACGCACCGCGATGTCTGCCTGTAGCGAACGGGGCGCACCCGGCGGCCGGAAGCGCTGGAGAAAAACGAAGCCGGCCAGGGTGAGACAGGTCAGGCCGACCATCAGGAAGAACATTTGCCAGGCGCCGAAGCCGGGCGTCAGGTCAACTCCCAATGCCGGCGCAGCCAGGGCGACGATCAGTGAGACGACTCCGAAGAGGAGCAGGAGCAACACAATTACCAGGCGAATACGACGTCTTAGCTGATCGTTCATTGGCGTAGCAAAACGCCGCGCAGGAGCGCGGCGCCTCTTCCTGTAATCTGTCGGGGCAGCGGGATTCGAACCCACGACCTCTTCAACCCCATTGAAGCGCGCTACCAAGCTGCGCCATGCCCCGAAAGAGCGCCCGCATTTTAGCAGAGTGGGGGACGAATGACAAACAGAGACCGGTCCGGCAATCGCGCCCGCTCAGCCCGTTGCAAATCTTTCAAGTATAGGGGCGAGTAGCGCCAATAGCCCAAGCGCAAAGTTGTAGCAGAAGTGCACGTAGATAGTCGTGGTGGTATTGCTGCGCTTGCGGACCAGCCCCAGCACTATGGCGATCAGGAATACATAAACCGTCGCTACGGTGAAGCCATATTGCACGTGCGCGAAGGCAAAAACAAAGGCAGTAAGCCAGAGTCCGAACACCGGCTGCAAGGCTCCGCGAAACAGGATCTCCTCGCCTAACGCTGCGGCCATGGCCAGGATGAACCACTCCCAAACTGTATCCATATTCCCCAGGAGCAGGGTGTTTACTTCCTCCAGCAGAGTGGCTTCTTCCGGGCTGACCGCAAGCCAGATGGCGCCGACAATGCCCTGCAAAACGACCAGCACAATCACCCAGCCGAACCCGCTGATCAACTGGCGCAGGGTGGGTCTCTCCAGCCCCAGCCTTTCTCGTGTCTTGCGCCAGTCGCGTCGGATGAAAAGGCCGACGCCGGCAACCCCGGCAAACAGGAAGAGGAGTTGTGAAAGGATGACATCGAGAATTGAGGCGGCCGTGGCTGTTTCGGCCAGATTCTCGATTCCGCCCAGACCAAGGCTGAGCAGGCTGCTTCCAGCCAGGTAGCCGATGCAGACTAATGCCAGCGTATGAACCGGCGATTCCGGCTGCAGCGGCAATATCCTCGCCAGCCAACGCCTGACCTCCGGCAGCATGACCAGAGTGCCCCAGATAGCCATAGCCAGCAAACTGATGCCTATTGGCCGCGTGTCCTCAACAACCAGGCCAAATCCGGCTTCGTTTAAGGCCTCGGGCCGGATAAAGAGCATCATCAGGCCGGCGAAGAACACCGGCAGGTTCAACGCCAA
The DNA here is from genome assembly GCA_964452775.1 of uncultured Ardenticatenaceae bacterium. Taxonomy (GTDB): domain Bacteria; phylum Chloroflexota; class Anaerolineae; order Promineifilales; family Promineifilaceae; genus JACKCB01. The sequence goes on from CAYVQP010000028.1 coordinate 16,791, forward strand.
CAGGAGTACATCCAGTAACCGGCGCAGCGAGGAGTCATTGCGGACGAGCGCCAGATTGGCCAGGGCGGCGAGAAGGAAAAAACCGGCGGCGAGTAGTATGAGCGGCATGGTCAATCGCGCCCAAGTATAACATCCCTTGCACCCTGCACCTATCATTTCTACAATCAACCCCATGGATGAGGATCTGCTGGACCGGCTGCGGCGGCTGGGGGTCGTAAAGGGAGCGCGCCAGTTACGCCCGGCGCCGCCCGTGCAGGCGGAGCGCCAACCTCGGCTGTCCCCCTCTCCGGCCTATGGCTCAGAGGGCGACCTGTTCCAACTGCTTCCCGGCGGCAACCTGCAGAAGACAGCCGAGGGTGAGTGTTTCGTGCTGGATCATGTCTACTCGTTGGACAGCCGGCATGGCGACCGGCAGCTGGGTGAGCTACTGGCATGCAGGCCCGCCGAGGCGGTCCCATACCTGGGCGACGAGCGTTTCCAATCGCTTAGCTTCCGTGACTTCGTCTTTGTGGATACCGAAACGACGGGTCTGTGGGGAGCCGGCGTGCTGGCCTTCATGGCCGGGGTTGCTTTCTTTGATGGACCCTCCCTGGTCATCCGGCAGCTCTTCCTGCTCGACCCCGCTGATGAGCCGGCGCTCTTGCTGTTGCTGGAGGAGCTGTTGGCCGAAAAGGTGGGCCTGATCACCTTCAATGGCCGGGCCTTTGACGTGCCGCTGCTGGATAACCGCTTTCTGATGAATCGCATGTCCAGCGATATCGGCTCCCGGCCGCATCTGGACCTGCTGCCGCCGGCCCGCCGGCTATGGCGGAATCGCCTGGGTTCGTGCGCCCTGGGCGCATTGGAAGAGCGATTGCTGCAGGTGACGCGCACCGAGCAGGATGTCGAAGGAGCGCTGATCCCCTATCTTTACCGCGAATACCTGAGCAGCGGCGATGCAAGGGAGATTGCCCGCGTCTTCTATCACAACCGCCTGGACATGTTGTCAATGGTCACCCTCGCGGCGGAGGTCATGCAGTGGCTGGGCGCGCCGCCGGCCGGCCAACATCCCCTGGATTTGCTTGGCCTGGCCCACTGGCAGCTAACGTTGGGCATGACGCAAGCGGCGGAGCTGAACTTGCGCCGGTCAGCTGTGCCGGAACTGCCGACGGACTTCTACCATCGGGCGCTGTATGAATTGGCCGGCTTATTGAAGCAGCAAGAACGCCGGCCGGAAGCGGTGCAGGTGTGGCAACAAATCGCCGCGACCAGTTTTGAGGATGTTTCCGCCCACGTAGAGCTGGCCAAACACTACGAGTGGCATGAGAGGGAGATCGCCGCAGCGATTCAATGGACCACTATGGCGATGTCATTGGTAGAACGCTGGTATGACCCGGGTAGGGCGACGGCTACGCGCCGGGAACTGGATCACCGGCTGCAAAGGCTGGCGCGCAAGTCCAGCGCCGGCCTTAGCCAGCAAGGGGAGCAGCAATGAGGGCGGTTGCTGCTCAGTGGTGAGTAGTCCCCGTTGACCGGAAGGCCTGGTTATACTTTTCTTGGGCGTGGACGATGCGCTCGTAAGCGAACTGCCGGGGTTGCCAGCCGAGCGCCTTCACCCGCTTGCCTTCCAGGTCCTTGTACCGCGTGAAAAAGTGCTCCACTTCGCGCAGGAAATGGCGCGGCACATCACTCAATTCCCGATAGTCCTGGTACAGGGGGTCATCCTCGACGACCGCCAGCACCTTGTCATCGGGGTCCTCCTGGTCAAGCATCTGCAACAACCCAATAACCCGGGCGGTGACCACGCAGCCGGGAAAGGTCGGTTCCTTAATCAGGACCAGCGCATCCAGGGGGTCGCCATCGTCATACAGGGTCTGCGGAATCAGTCCGTAATCCGATGGATAGTGCAACGCAGAGGAGAGCACGCGATTGAGGCGCAGGAAGCCGCCGTCGTGGTCGAACTCATACTTGTTGCGCGTCTGAGCCGGGATCTCAATGATAATATGGATCAATTCCGGCGGATTCGGCCCGCTTGATAACGTATGCCAGAGGTTCATAAGACCATCTCCACTCCAAAAATAACCCCGCCGTCGCCGGGTGTAAACGAGTTTACAATCAGACCGTTACCGAATTCGCTGATTCAATTCGTAGTCTAGCTTATATTATAGTCAAGCAAGGGCAAGACAAACTCTCTCCTCCTCCTCAATACTCTCCTCCTCTCCAGAAGCGGCCGCAAGGCCGCTTTCCTCTTGTATCGCCTGTTCGACAGCAGTTGAGAATATACGCGGCCAAATTCGACCCGCTATACAGTTAGTGCGGAAGCTGGCTCCGGCTTGCGCCAGAAGTAAATGCAAGCGCCGCAGCCAACAGTGAATAGCAGTACACCGAGAGGAACATCCCAGGGCAGATAGTGGAACTCGTAGATGTGTTCGCCGGCCGGCGCATTGACCGTCAGCCACTGTTCGGACCTCACCAACGGGATCCGTTCACCGTCCCGCCAGGCATACCAGCCGCTCCACTGATTTTCCTGCACGACCAGCGTGCCGCGAGCCGTCGTATTGCAAGAAACGCGCAGGTAACCACCGAGGCCCGTCGCCAGGCAAACCTGATCGCCTCCCGGCTCGCGAACAGCGGCATAGGGCGGTGAGCTTCGGATGTAGATCGGCGTACCGCTACCCTCCAACACGTCAACGGTGTTCGGCGGCGGCCCCGCCCGGTTGGCCTCCAGCACCGGCTCAGGAAACTCGCGGCCCTCCCAGCGCCAGGTCATAATGCCGGGACTGAGCTTCAACCCTCTGCCGACTGCCGGCTCAATGAAGGCGTGCTCGCCGAACGGCGGTTGCACCCAGGCCAGCCCAACTGTCTCGAGCCTGTCCAAAATGATGCGGGTCTCCGAATCCTGTTGCTGAAGATAAAGCCATTCCTGGCTGAAACGATAGCCGTGCCAGATAGCCAGGAATAGGGGCAGGATCAGCAGCCATCGTAAGTCCACCGAGTATGAGCGTGGCTGCTGGTTGCTCATGCCCAGGTAGAATACCGGTTGAGGCCAGTTGGCGCGCAATAAGCGGTCCAGACCAAAGGCAGCGAGACCTATTAATGCCGGCACCGCTATTGCCCCAATCATAGGGCCGAAGCGCAGGGCGCCTACTGCCGGGAGCATCGGTTGTAGCCAGACTAGCGGGATCAAGCTGCCCACGAATATCGCCAGTGCGGCGGTTGCAGTCAGGAAGAGCAGTTCTCGCCGCTCTTCGCGCCGGCCAAATCGCAAGCAGAGGGCCGCCAGAAAGAGGGGAATCCAGCCGGTGAACATCGTATATAGGTGAGGGTACGGCAGCTTGCCCAGCGCTTCCGAGTACAGAAAGTCAGGGTCGTCAATAACCAGATTGAGCAAATAGAAGCGCAATGGCTGGCCGGCGCGGAGGCTCGGGTCGCCATCCTTGACAAAGTTCGGCCAGAAGTGGGCCAGCGGAATCAGGAACGGCGCCGCCAACAACAACGCCAGCCCGGCCGCCAGCAGGAAGCGCCGGACCCGTTGTTTCATCTCAGCTCGCGGGCCCCAGATGAGGAAGAGATAGGCGGGACTGACCAACAAAAAGCCGGCCTGGATGTATCCCTGCCCGGCGACTATCAACAGCGCTCCCATGACGGCCAAAAGAACCGCATCCCGGTAGCGCGAAGTGCGCGCCAGCCGGATGCCGGCCGGCAGCGTCAGCGAGTACATGGCCGTGGATAGGACGATGCTGAACAGCCCCAGCTCCATCTTGCCCGCTAGATGTCCGCCGACCATGACCATGATCGCTCCCCACAGCCGCGCCGGCCACCCTAACCGCAACTCCGCGCCCAGCCAGAGCTGGGCCAGGCCGGCAATCACCAGCGTTGCAATCAGGGCAACCTTGGAACCATTGACCACTCCCCAGGTTAATGTCGTCAGCGCCACCAGGGGGTGCAGCGAACTGGCCAGAGTATCCGCAAAGGCCGGGAAACCGCCGCGTTCCGAACCGTCCCACAGGGCGCAGATCCCGCACTCCTTCATGCGGGTCCACAAGTGATGCGCCTGCACCGCCGAGCCATACTCGCGTCCGGCCGGAGAAAGCGTGGGATCGAAATTGAGATATCCTCGCCCAACGTATAGCGCCCAGCCGGCCACAATGGCGATTGCAATGATCAGCAGGAGATGTTGTTGGACCCAGGTAAGCGCCGGCGATCGAAGCGCGCCAGCGGCGCGCACGGCCGGCTGTTCACGCATGTTCCCCGTTTCCCCAATGGAGTCCTGCTCTAAGGAATTCGCCACACCGTTGTCGCTCGTTGAATACGTGTTAACCGCAGCTACCGGCCGACAAGATCAACAAACGCCGGCTCAAGCTCAGCAAAGCGGAAATTGTAGCCCAGCTCGGCCAATCGTACCGGCATCACCCGTTGGCCTTCCAGGACGACGATTGCTACCTCACCGACCAATGCCTTCAGGGCAAATGCCGGCAGGGGGATCAGATGTGGACGACGTAACACGTGTCCGAGGGTCTTACCGAATTCTTCATTGGTAACCGGCTGCGGGGCAGTGAGATTGAAGACGCCGCTTGCCCGGCTATTCTCCAGTAAGGAGATGGTGGCCAAAACCTGGTCCTCCAGGTGTATCCACGACCACCACTGCCGGCCGCTGCCCATGCGCCCGCCGGCAAACAACTTGTATGGCAGCAGCACCCGCGTAAATGCGCCGCCGCTCGTCGAGAGCACGATGCCGGTTCGGGTGATCACCCGCCGCACCCCCATTGCTTCAACCGGCGCGGTGCAGGCCTCCCAGTCCACGCACACCGACGCCAGAAAGTCCTCGCCGGGCGGGTCGTTCTCGTCCAGCTTTTCGTCGCCGTGCACGCCGTAATATCCGATTGCGGACGCCTGTAGCACGACCCGGGGCTTCTGCCCGGCCTGCGCCACCGCCTCGACTACGGCCGCCCCGGCGCTTGTCCGGCTATCGCGCAGCAACCTCTTTCGGTCCGATGTCCAGCGGCTCGGTAGAAAGCGCTCACCGCCGATGCTGGCCCCGGCCAGGTTGACAATCGCCTCCGCGCCGTCGGCCAATTCGCCCCATCCGGCAGCCGTCCGGCCATCCCAGGCGACCGCGCGGGCGCTTTCCGGCAAGCCGGCAACCTTGTCCGGCGTGCGGCTGAGGATGATTACCTCATAGCCGGCGGCAACTAACCCCTCTGTCAGGGAGCGCCCCAAGAGGCCGCTGCCTCCTGTGATTATGACCCGCATACCTTTCTCTAAGTCCGCAGTTGGCAGGCCGTTGACGCAATGCGTCTGCTGGTAGTTGCTTGACTCTGCAATTCATGTGAGTGCGCCAACCGTAGTGAAATTGACTGGAACCGTTCTTTTTGTCAGACTTCCAGACAATCACTGTTTGGATAGGTCGCAGCTACGTCGCTCAAGATAACATCTTATCGCCCTGCTTGTCAAAGTCCTGCGTAGTACCGTGCAGTTCTATCCCGGGCCTGCATCTTGCCAAACACGCCAAGAGAGCTGCGGGGTTTGTTGAGCGAAGCGGCGAAATAGGCGGCAGCAATTATCCACATCTATGACTACTGAAAGCTACGAGCGGATTGCTCGTTACTACGATCTCTTGCACACCGGCTTTACGGATGACCTGGCGTTCTTGCTGGGGGCCGCCGCTCGTTCCGGCGGCAGAGTGCTCGAATTGGGCTGCGGGACGGGGCGGGTGATCTTTCCTCTGACGCAGGCCGGCCACCCGGTAGTCGGCCTGGACAGCTCGCGGGCAATGTTGGCATTAGCGAGGCAGAAGGCCGCCGCGTTGGCGGCCAACGAGCGCGATCGCCTTCAGCTCGTGCAGGCGGACATCTGCGCCCCGCCGCTGGGCAGACGCTCATTTGATCTGGCGCTGGCCGCGCACAACACGTTTATGCATCTCACGCCGGCGGAAGCGCTGACTTCTCTGAGGGCAGTGGGCGGTTGCCTCACGCCCCAAGGCCGGCTCATCCTCGACCTGGCAAACCCCTTTGACCTGTGGCAGTTGCCGACCGACGACGCTGAGGAGCCGGAGCAAGTCGTGAATGACCCTGCAACAGGGGAACAGGTTCGCGTCTCAAGCTCCAGCCGGCTGGTTGAAGAGGCTCAGCTGCTACGAGTCACCTGGTACTTTGACTCCTGGCAGAGCGGCGACCAGCTTGTGCGCCGGGCCGAAGTAAGTACGGACTACCACTTCCTCTTTCCGCATGAGATGGAGCGGCTGATATATGATGCCGGCCTGGTTCTGGCGGAATTGGTTGGGGATTACGATCAATCTCCCTTCGCAGAATCCAGCCCGCGTATGATCGTCATCGCTGAGAGACGGGAGCGGTGACAGCCCCTCAGTCGCGCATGATGCCGTGCTTGGAGACGGTAATTCCGGCTTCCGGCCCCTTCGCGGCGTCAGCCAGTCTGAGCCGGACAAAGAGCCAGGGGCCGAAGTATGAAACCCATAGTCCCAGCAAGGCATAGCGCAGGATGCGTAAGGGGATGCCCAACCATAATGGTTCGGCCGGGAATACCAGGTCCAATCCGCGCCAGATGAGCACCGTAACGGCTATTCCGACAAGAAACCTGAGCGTCCTTCTGCCGAAACTGCCGCTTACCAGGAAGTAGACCCGGCTCGCTTCCAACATGAAGCCAATCCCCAAGCCGGTCAATATGCCGATTGCCTGGGCCATCTCCTCATAGCTGACTGCTTCTGCGGCCTCGACGTGATCAGCCCAGGCTACATTCATGTCCGGCTCGCCGGCGGCAAACAGCGTCGCCGCATACAAGAGCACATAGCCGAGAGGTATCGCGATCATGAAAAGCAGTCGTTGGCCGAGGATGCGATTCCTGAATCGGGCGGCAAAGTAGCGCTGCCAGACCAGGAAGCCGGCGAAGATCAACCCACCCAGTAGATAACCGGCAAGCACATCATGCAGAAAGTGCAGGCCCAGGTACACCCGGCTAAAGCCGGTGAGCAATATCAACAGGATACACAAAACCCAGACCCAGCTCCGGCGAAACCAATAGCCGATATAGAGAAAGGCGACCATTGCCATCTGCGCGTGTCCGCTCGGCATCCCATATTGAAGTTGCGTGCCCGCTGTAAGGTCAGGGGCCAGCCAATAGGGGCGCGCGCCGCGTATGGCATGCTTGAGATAGGTGTTCAGAGCGCTCGCAAAGGCCAGCAGGTAGGCTATCTGCTTGCCGTGTTGCTTGTCTATGCACCAGTAGATCAGCGGTCCGATTATCAGATATAACTCGAACTCTCCCAACCGGTCCACGACGAGCATGAAGCCCATTAACTGCGGGTAGTTCTCCTGTAACCAATGGGTCACCGCCAGACTTGATTCAATTAAAGGCTCCATTGGGCGACCTTCCTTACTGACGGCGCGGTAGCAAGCGTGCGCGGGCGGATTTCCTTCTCTTCCCGGCTCCCAGTGGGCAGGAATTGTAGCGCCCTCTCAGGCAATACGTCAAACCGTTTTGCGCACCGGCAGCGCCCGACTATAATGAGCGGCGGGCCGGCAACACGGCTCGATCTGTATACTGTGGAGTAAAGCTATGAGCGCAAGGATACTGGTAGTTGAAGACGAAGAGCGGATCCGCCAATTCCTGCAACGCGGTCTGACTTTTGAAGGATATCGAGTGGATGCGGCAGCCGACGGCCCGACCGGCCTGGACCTGGCCCGCGACAACCCTCCGGATCTGGTATTGCTGGACGTGATGCTGCCGGAGATGGACGGCATCGAGGTTTGCCGCCGGCTGCGAGCAACCGGTGATGTTCCGATCCTCATGTTGACCGCCAAGGAGGCGATTGAGGATCGCGTGCAGGGGTTGGATGCCGGCGCTGATGACTATTTGGTTAAGCCCTTCTCCTTTGACGAACTGCTGGCGCGCGTGCGGGCGTTGTTGCGCCGGGCGCAGCCCACGCAGCCGCAGGTTTACCGCTTTGCAGACCTGGAGTTGGACACCGGCACCCGGCGTGGGCGGCGCGGCGACGACATATTTGACCTGACCGCGAAGGAATACGAGTTGCTGGAGTTGTTCATGCGCCATCCGCGCCAGGTGTTGACCCGGGACGTCATCTTTGATCGAGTCTGGAACTATGACTTCGGCGGCGAGAGCAATATCATCGAGGTCTATGTCCGTTACCTGCGCCAAAAGACCGAGTTAGATGAAAAGTCTCGATTGATTCACACCGTGCGCGGTGTCGGCTATGTCTTGCGCGAGGAGTAGGCCCACCTGAGCTCCGGCGGCAGCTCAAGGAACAGCGCTTGTCCATCCGCGACCGACTCATACTCATATATACGGCGATCCTGGTGGGCGCCTTTCTCCTCTTTGGAATCGTCGTCTACTATCTGCCGCGCGTAACGCTGCTGAGAGAGATTGATGGTCGCCTGGATGAACGGGCGACCACCCTGTTAAGTGACTCCCGCGTATTCACTCGTCGAGACGTTATCGCGCTCGACATCTCGCCGAAGCTTGATGTTTTCGAGAATGCCAAGACCTTTATCGTCGCCCTGGACCCGGAAGGCGACATCCTGGTCAGCTCCGAGAACATGGCCGGATTTGATGATGTTCTTGATCCGCAGTCAGTCGGGGTAGCCAACAATACGCATAACACCCGGATCGTTGACGAAGTCTCTATCCGTGTGCTTACCGTTCCGCTGTATGTGGAGGGTAGCGCTCCACCTCGCTTGATCGGCTACCTCCAGATTGCCGAAGTTATTGACGACTACAACGCCTTTGGCCGGCTGCTGGTTATCTCGTTGTTCATCGGCGGCGCGGCCGTGACCACATCACTCTTCCTGGTCACCTGGTTGACTCCCAGCGTCTTCAAGCCGCTGGAAGATATCGCGGCGGTGGCCCGGCAGATCACCCGGGCAGACGATCTGAGCAGGCGAGTGCCCGATACAGGCCGGCAGGACGAGATCGGCGACCTGACCCACGCCCTTAACCAGACCCTGGAACGACTGGAAAATCTGTTCAAGACGCAGCAGCGTTTCCTGGCCGACGTGTCGCACGAATTGCGCACGCCGTTGACCATCATCCGCGGCAACGTGGACTTGATGAAGCGCATGGAGGTGGCCGACCCGGTGTTCCTGGATGACATTCTGGCGGAGATTGAGCGCATGACCCGGCTGGTCAACGACCTGCTCCTACTCGTCCGGGCGGACGTGGGCAGCGTGAGAATCATGCGCGAGCCGGTCGAATTTGAAACGGTGTTCCTGGATGTTTACCGCCAGGTAGCCAATCTGGAACAGCCGGTAAAGCTATATCTGGATGAAGTTGACCAGGCGCTGGTGGTGGGAGATCGCGACCGCTTGAGGCAGCTGATTTTGAACCTGGTTGACAACGCCCTTAAATACACGCCCGCCGGAGGCGAGGTGCATCTGGGGCTGACTAAGAGCGCCGACAGCGTGCACTTCTACGTGCGCGACACCGGCATCGGGATCGCGCCGGACGAAGTCGGGCACATCTTTGACCGCTTCTACCGGGTGGATAAGGCGCGCTCGAGGGCGCAGGGCGGCACCGGCCTCGGCCTCTCCATCGCCAAATCCATCGTGGAGGCGCACCAGGGCGAGATCCGGGTGGAAAGCAAGGTAGGGCAGGGGACGACCTTCTTTGTCACACTGCCGCTTATGCGCGAATCGGCAGTCAATGGTCGTCCGTCCGGCCCGCCCCGCCGGGTTCAGCCGGGCGTCAGGGTCAGTCGAGACGAAAACCCGGCCTGATCACTGTACTTTCCGCCGTAAACCCCTTGCGGCTTATTGGCGTCGCTGGACTAACAGATAAATACCGACGCCGATCAACAGCAGCGCCCACACGCCTGGGGAACCGAGAAAGGGAATGCCGAAGACGCCCATTAGCAGATAGAGGCCCAGGAGTATCAACAAGCCGGCGGCAATCACCGGTCCACGCGGATGCTGCCGGGCTTGACCGGTTCCGGGCGGCAAGGGATTTCCCATTTCATCCAGATTCTTTTCCACCACGCCGCCCTGCAACCGGTCAACATCCGCTTCGCTGGGCATGATGATCATCAACACGAAGTAAAGCAGTACCCCGACGCCGCCGGTGAAGGTGAGCAGCACGAAGGCCAGGCGCACCAGCACCGGGTCCACACCCAGGTAAATGCCCAGTCCACCGCAGACGCCGGCGAACATCTTTTCCTTTTCGCTACGCATCAGTCGCGCTTCCATAGAATTCTCCTCAAACCTTATTCTGCCACCTATACGGATTGAATGGTTCAAAGTTTCTACCGGCTCAAACCGTGTGAGCGCGTATCAAGCGAGCTTACGGATGGCTGTTGAACAATCATGCCGGATAAGGTGGCAAAGGAGAGCAAGATGAGAACGATCTGAATGCGCGCAAGCGCCGCTCTTGCTGCTGCTGCGACCGGACGCGCTGATATGCTATACTGGCGAGCCTGATATGTGAGCAGGACCCGGAGGTAGGTTGACGAGAGTCCCGGCTGCGTGGAAACAAAAAGCAGCGCATTTGGTGGAATGGCGATCGATCCAGCGAATTATGGGCCTGGGAATCAAACTGATGGTGCCGCGCCATCGCGTCGGGGTCTCGTTAGTGGCATTCAATGAAGATCACGAGGTCTTTCTCTTGCGTCACGTCTTTCATCCATTTGCCCCCTGGGGATTGCCCGGAGGCTGGATGAATCGTGGTGAGTCCCCGGCTGCCTGTCTGATCCGCGAGCTTAGAGAGGAAACGGGCTTGACCGCGCGCATTGGGCCGGTCGTGCAGGTGCTCAGCGAAGATCGGCCGGAACACCTGGGTCTGGCTTATCTGGGGTACATTGAACCCGGAGAGATCACCTTGAGCAGTGAGATTATAGATGCGGCCTGGTTTCCTATGGATCAATTGCCGGTTCCGCTGTACCCGTTCATCAGGCAGGCGATATGTCAGGGCTTGGAAATGCATCTAAATTTGCCGGCAGCGCCGGAAAGAAACTGGCACGCATAAGATGAGTTCGCGATCCTCTCCGGGCTTAGGGCAGTGGGTCCTGGTCACCTTCATTGTGGCTGTGGTGGTCTTCTTGCTATACAGCATCTTTCAGTACGGCAATTTCCGGCAAAACTACCCGGCCGGCCTGACTATCGGCGGTATCGCCGTCGGCGGGTTGAACGCTGAACAGGCCGCCGAACTGCTGACCAACCGATTTGTTAACGCTGAGGTGATCATCCACCACGGCGAGAACTCGGTCTCTTTGAGTCCTACCCGCGCGGAGTTTCAGTTGGACCTGGAGACGATGCTGAATCAAGCGGATTACCAGCGAGAGCAACAGGATTTCTGGGCCGGCTTTTGGGGATACCTTTGGAATCGGCCGGTTGAAGTAGACCCGGTAGAGCTGCGGGCGACGCATAATCCGGATGCATTGCGCGCCGTACTGGAAACGATCTCCACTCAACTCGACCAGCCGGCGCAGCCGCCACAGCCAGTGCCGGCCACCCTGAGCTTCGAATATGGTAACAACGGCATCGAAACGGATGTTGAGGCCAGCATGGTGGACGTTGCTGCTGCCTTCTATCGCCCGACTGGACGCGAAGCCCACCTGGTCTTGCGGCCCGTTGAGGCCGAGCGCCCTGATATCAATCTGCTGGCCCGGCTGATGGTCAATCATCTTCAGGATCAGCAGTTTGACGGAGTTGCCAGCATCTTCATTCTTGACCTGGCCAGCGGCGAAGAAGTCCGCATAGAGGCCGAGGCTGCCATGTCCGGCGTGGAGTTAATGAAACTGCCGGTGGTGGTGGAGACGCTCCGTACCCTGGACAGCAGCCCGACGATCAGCCAGACGCAATGGATCGCGGAAGCGCTCACCGGCATGGAAGGGGACAGCGCCAACCAACTGCTGAATGTGGTCGCCGGGCAGGAGAATGCGTATCTGGGGGCCGATATCATGACCGAATCCTTGCAGCGCCTGGGGCTGGTCAATACCTTCATGGCCACACCCTACGGCCTTGAGTCCCGCACGGGCACGACGACTATCGAAACCCCGGCGAACTCCCTGGAGGTAATGCTGACCGCGCCCAATCCCGCCATGCAGACAACCGCCGAGGATATGGGCACCCTGCTGGCCATGCTGTATTACTGCGCCGCCAATAATGGGGGCGCGCTTCGGGCAGCATTTCCTGACCAGATCAGTCAGGCTGAGTGCCAGATGATCCTGGAACAAATGCAAACCAACCGTATCGGCAGCCTGATAGAAGAAGGCGTGCCGCCGGATGTGCCGGTCGCCCATCGCCATTCATGGATTGGCGATACTCACGCCGATGCCGGCATTGTATTCTCGCCGGGCGGCGATTATGTGTTGGCAATGATCTTCTACCGTCCGGAGTGGCTTCCCTGGGAGGTAAGTGCTCCGCTCATGGCGCAAATCTCGCGCGCCACTTACAACTACTTCAATTTCTCCGATCCTTACCTGGACAACCAGAGGGCGAATTGAGGCGCAATACCGGACCGTCACCCGTTTGGGTTGCATTCAAGCGCACGCTACTGCTGGTGTTGACGCTTGGCCTGCTCGCCTATCTGGGCTACCAAATGCTGCAATACTTGCAGGTGCGACGCTCCCTTCCGGAGTGGACAACCATTGGCGATGTTCCGGTCGGCGGTCTCTCACTGGAGGAGGCGGGTGAGCGAGTGGCTGCCATTTACGCAGAGCCGGTTATCCTGGTGCATCGAGGTGAAGCGCTGGAGCTGAACCCGGCAGATGTCGGCTTTACCCTGGACATGGATACGATGCTGGCTGAAGCGGAGCATTTTCGAACCAGCCAGGATTTCTGGCGCGGTTATCTTTTCCACGTGATTGGTTGGACGTGGGAACCCATGGATGTTCCGCTGCGGGCATCGCTTGACGCTGCCCGATTGCGGCAGATGATCGAAATCGTCGCCGGCTGGCTTGATGAACCGGCCACCGGCCCTCAGATCCTGGCCGAGACCAGCGCTTTTCGGCAGGGCAAAGCCGGCTTCACCACCGACATTGATGCCAGCATCCCGCTCGTTGAAGAGGCGCTTTACCAGCCGGAAGGACGCACGGTCCAGCTGGTCATTGCGGATCAAGAGGCGGTGGCGCTGACCCTTGATGTGCTGGAGGACGCTATCCGCGGCCAGTTGGAACGATTTGACGGCCTAGGCCTCGTTTACGTGCAGGACCTGCAGACCGGCGAAGAGATCATGATCAACTCGGACGCGGCCATCTCCGCTACGAGCGTCCTCAAGATCGCCATCTTCATGGAGGCATATAGGGCTCTTGATGACCCACCAAACGAATATGTAGAAGGTCTCTTTTACGATACAGCAGCAAAATCAAGTAACTTTGGCGCTAACCTGTTGCTGCATGTGGTCGCCGGCGAAGACAACACCTATCAGGGGGCAGACATTTTGACGGAATCAATGCGCCGGCTGGGTCTGGTCAACACCTTTATGGCCGTCCCCTACGACGCGGCCGCCCCGCCGCACCGGCCTTACACCTATGCGACCGAAGCCAATTCCCGGCCCGATGCCACAGAGGACATTGACCCCACCATGCAGACCACTCCAGAGGAGATTGGCGCGCTCTTGTCCATGATTTACTATTGCTCGAAGGGCGGCGGCACGCTGCTGGCGGTCTATCCGGATCAGCTGACCCCGGAAGAATGCCAGAGCATCATTGACCTGATGATCCTGAATGAGGAAGGCAACCTGATCCGTTATGGCGTACCCGCCGGCACGCCGGTCAGTCATAAGCATGGCTGGGCGCGAGGCACACATGCGGATGCCGGCATTGTGCTCTCGCCGGGCGGCGATTATGTTCTGGTGGAGTACCTGCATCGCCCCGGCAGCTGGCTGGAAGCTGATGAGAGCTTCCCAATTCTACGCGAGATCTCGCGCGCGGTATACAACTACTTTAACTTTGACGAGCCTTATCTGGGCGATCCATTGCGACAGGTAGATACAATCGGAGAGCCATTCCCGATTCCCGAGGTGGCCGAAGAGGACTCAGAGCCTACCGTCATTGACCGGAACGACCTGCCGGCTGACGACCTGCCGACTCCGGCAGCAACGGCGCCCGCCGCTTCGGATGCCCCGCCAACGCCGACCGCCACGCCGGCCACCAGCGCCCCGTAACTTTAGATTATCGCGCCGGAACACCCCGCCGACCTGCGGGGTGTTCAGAGATACCTGGCGAACTAGCCGCTAAAGCCCCATCGAGCGACCGATAATCCGCTTCATGATCTCGTTGGATCCCCCGTAAATCTTCTGGGCGCGGGCGTCCAGATAGGCGCGAGCAATTGGATACTCGCGCATGTAGCCGTACCCCCCAAACAGTTGCAGGCAGCCGTCTACCACTCGTACCTGCATATCGGTACACCACCACTTCGCCATCGCCGCTTTCTCGGCGGTCAAAGTTCCGGCAGTCAGCTCAGTAATGCAGCGCTCGACAAAGCTGCGCCCGATCTCTGCTTCGGTAGCCATTTCGGCCAGCCGGAACTGCGTGTTCTGAAAGCTGCTGATCGACTGGCCAAAGGCGGTGCGCTCTTTGCAATAAGCGACTGTCCACTCAATGGCGGCCTCCGCAGCGGCGACCGCCCCGATCGCAATGGTCAGCCGTTCGCGGGGCAGGTTTTGCATCAGGTAGACAAAGCCGGCATTCAACTCCCCCAGCACGTTCCCGGCCGGCACGCGCACCTGATGGAAGAATAATTCCGCCGTGTCCTGAGCGTGTAGCCCGATCTTTTCCAACCGCTTTCCGCGCTCGTATCCCGGCATACCGCGCTCCACCACCAGCAGGCTGATCCCGCGCGGGCCGGCTTCGGGTTTCGTCCGGGCCACCACGATCACAAGGTCGTTCAGGATGCCGTTGCTGATGAAGGTCTTTTGCCCATTCAGCACGAAGTGATCGCCATCCGGCATGGCTGTCGTCTGAATAGCTGCCAGATCGCTGCCGGCAGCCGGCTCCGTCATGGCTATGGCCCCGATGATCTCGCCCCGCGCCAGACCGGGCAGCCAGCGCTCCTTCTGGCTGCGCGTGCCGTGCCGGGTGATATAGGGCACAACCATGTCCGAGTGGATGGCAAAGCCGACGCCGGGCGCGCCGATATGCGACAGTTCGCCGGTAATCACCGCGCTGTAGCGGAAGTCACTGACCCCGGCGCCGCCGTACTCCTCCGGCACGTCCATGCAAAGATAGCCCAGTTCGCCGGCCCTGCGCCAGAGATCGCGCGATACCATGCCTTCTCGTTCCCAGGCTTCGTAATTGGGCGCAACCTCACGGGCGCAGAAGCGGCGAAAGGCGTCTTGAAACATGGTCAGTTCGGAAGGTGTTGAATCCATCTCACATCCTAAATTGCTGCCTGGACCCGCGATGCCTTGGGCCTCAAGCAATGACGTTCCGGTCGCGCAGGGCGACGATTTCGGCCGGCTCGTAGCCCAATTCGCGCAAAATCTCGTCCGTGTGCGCCCCCAATGGCGCGCCGCTGTGCCGGTAAACCGGCTGCGCGGCCGAGAACTTCACCGGCTGGCCGATCTGCGGCCGGAGAACCCCGCTTGCGTCCGGCGTCTGCACGATCAGCCCGCGCGCTGCCGTCTGCGGATGCCGGGTCATCTCCGCCGTGGTCAGAACCGGCTCCACGCAGGCATCCACTCCGGCAAAGCGCGCCTGCCATTCGTGCAAGGGCCGGGTGACGATCGTCTGCGCCAGCGTTTCCTTCAGTGTTCGCCCGGAATCAATGTCCATCTCAGGGGGAATTGCCGCCAGCTCCGGGCGCTCGATAACCCGGCAAAACGCCTGCCAGAATTTCGGCTCCAGGCTGCCGACCGCCAGGTAGCGCCCATCACTTGTTTCATAAAAGTCGTAGATGCCGCCGCCGTTTAATAGCTCACTTTCAAAGCCGGGGCTTTCGCCGGTCGCGAAGTACTGGGCCGCGCCCAACGTGTTCCAGGCCACAGAGCCGTCAAACATGCTCACGTCAACATGCTGGCCTTCGCCCGAATACTCGCGCTGAATGACCGCCGCCAGGATGCCCATGATCGCAAACATCGAACCGCCCCCGAAGTCGGCGATCTGCACCCCGGCGAGCGATGGGCCATAGGCAGCCCGGCCGCTGCGCCCGGCAATGCCGGAGAGCGCCAGGAAGTTGATGTCGTGTCCGGCGCGATCGCGCAGGGGGCCGCTTTGCCCATAGCCGGTCAGGGAACAATAGATCAATCGCGAGTTTATGGCGCGCAATCGTTCGTACCCCAGGCTAAGGCGTTCCATTACGCCCGGGCGAAACTGCTCCAGGATGATGTCGTATTCCGGAAGCAACTGCTCGACAATCTTGACGGCCGCCGGCTGCTTCAGATCAAGCGCCAGCGATTTCTTAGA
This sequence comes from uncultured Ardenticatenaceae bacterium, assembly GCA_964452775.1. Classification (GTDB taxonomy): domain Bacteria; phylum Chloroflexota; class Anaerolineae; order Promineifilales; family Promineifilaceae; genus JACKCB01. The sequence continues at coordinate 33,136 of CAYVQP010000028.1, forward strand.
GCGATTGAGGGTGGCGTGCCAGGCAGATTCACCCCCCACAGTGGGAGTCAGATTACGGACCATGTCCGGCGCGTTGGGGGACTCGATGCGGATGACCTCTGCGCCCAGGTCAGCCAACAACATGGTGGCAAACGGGCCGGGCAGCAGGGTGGAGAAGTCGAGGATCTTCAATGACGCCAGGGGTGCGCTCATCGGGATTGCCTGCTCATGTGATTGCCGGTGTCACGTATTGTTTGAGTCGCGATTCAACCAGCGCAAAACGACCTCGCCCAGCCGGGCGTGTCGCTGGCGCAGCACCATGCACTCCGGCAATGCCTCCAGGAACGCCTGTCCATATCGTTTGGTCAGTACCCGCTTGTCCAGAATGACCACCACGCCGCTATCGTCGCGCCGCCGAATCAGCCGGCCAAATCCTTGCCGGAAGCGCAACACCGCCTCCGGGATTGAGTACTGGTAGAATGGGTTTTCGAAAGTTTCCGAGCGGGCGGCAAAAATGGGATCGGAGGGCACATCGAACGGCAACTTGACGATGATTACCGCCTGCAATGCGTCCCCCGGCACATCAACGCCCTCCCAAAAGGAGCGCGTGCCGAGCAACACACTCCGGCTGTCCGGCGCGCGAAACACATCCAGCAATTGCTGGCGTGATGTGCCGGAATCCTGTTGCAGCAGGGTGATGCCGGCCTCCGCCAAAGGCTTGGCAATGGCGTTCGCCGTGGTGGACAGTTGCCCATAAGCCGTGAACAGCGCCAGCGTGCGCCCGCCCAGTGCAGCGGCCACGGCGACAATCGCCTCTTCCACGTATCGCTGGTAGCCGGGCTGGCGCGGCTCCGGCATGTCGCTGACCAGGTACACCAGCGTACTCTGCTTATAGTTGAACGGAGAGCCGACCGACAACTCTTCGGCATGCTGAGCGTGCAAGCGGTCGCGTAAATAGTCAAAGCTCACATCGCCGCTTCCATCTCGGGCAGTGCGTAGTGTTGCCGAGGTCAAGATGACCGTCTCCTTCTCATTAAAGATGTGCCTCTCCACCAGCGGACCGATGTGCAGCGGTGCAGACCGTAGTGTAAGGCGGGAGCCGAACTGCTCGATCCAATAAATCACACCCTCTTGCGGGTCAGCTATGATCCTGTGGATATTTTCGCGCGTCTCGATCACGTTCTGCGAAAGACCTTGCAGCGAAGCCAGCAGGTCCGCGCCGTCGGTCACTTCAAGTCCTGTTCCCAGCAGATCCGCAAAGCCGCTGGCGATCTTGTGTAGCTGTTTGGAGATAGGCAACATCACATTGTTCAGGTTCTCCCAGCTCAACACCACCGAGTCCCACAACGGTTGCGCGCGCAAGGCCGGCAACAATCGCACCTGCGTGGCAAAGGTGGAGCCTTGACCATTAGGTTGATTGGCAACGAAATAGTCCAGAGTTTGCAAGAACTCTTCCAATCGCTCCGTAGCCAGCATGGCGTCAACGCGCAGCGAGTTGATATTGGAGGCAAACAGCGCGGCGGCATCCCTGGCCAGCCCCTCGGAGATCCTCGTCTGTAGTTGGGCGAGCAGCCCGGCCTTGGGTCGGGTCAGGTCCTCCAACATCGCCTCCAGAAAGCCCTTGTCCGCCTGGAAGCTCAGTCCATCTGTAACCGCCGATTCGAGGTGATGGGCCTCATCAATGATCAGGTCTTTGTAAGCCGGCAAAACCCGATTCCCGGTCGCCACGTCCGCCAGCACCAGCGAATGATTGACGATCAGGATGTGCGACGTCTCGGCCTGCCGGCGGGCAACATGCAGCGGACAATTTTCCTGGGCGCAGGCAGCAATGTCGCAGCCGTCATTATCCGCGCTCAGCCGGTTCCAGAGCAGCTGCTCCCGCGGCGACCGCAGACTGATCTCGCTGACGTCGCCGCGTTCGGAAGCCGGCAACCAGACCAGAATGCGCGCAAATAGGGTCATTTCGTCGGCTGTGCTCGGCCTGCTCACGCGCATCTCGTGGAAAAGCCGCGTGCAGAGATAGTTGCGCTTGCCCTTCAGGATGGCCGACCGAACCTCAAAGGGCAGCAAGCGTCCAAGTTCCGGCAGGTCTTTGTGCACGAGCTGATCTTGCAGGTTGATTGTGTTTGTGGAAACGACTACCGGCCGCTCGTTCGCTTGCGCCCAAAAGGCGGCCGGCAGCAGGTAGCCAATACTCTTGCCGGTGCCGGTGCCGGCTTCCACGATGAGGTGTTGGCCCTTGTTAAAGGCCCTGGCGACTGCCGCCGCCATCTGCACCTGCTGCGGCCGGAACTCGTAATTTGGGAAGGCCCGGCCGAAGTTCCCATTCGGCTGCAGCATGGAGACGACCAGGTCCACGTCAATGGGCGATGCCGGGTCGCGTGGGTGCAGTGTGCGCCCTTCCATCTCCGGCGGCCGGAACAAGTGTCGCCGGCGCTGTGTGCGTTCATCCAGGGCGTGCCGGACGCGCTTGCGCAGTATCTCCTCAAAGAAGACCGTCTCCGGCCACTGCAATAACCTGCCGGCCTCGACGATTTCATCCAGGACAGCGAAATCCAGCGCGAAAGCCTTCTGACTCAAGGTAAAGAATAGTGCGGCTGTCGTTCTGGCGTCGGCAAGGGCGCGGTGAGATTGCGCGTCTGCAGAGCGTGGCAGTTGCAGCGATTGCGCCAGCGCCTGTAACCCATAGCGCCCGGCTTTCGGCAACAGAATGGAAGCCAGGGTGATGGTGTCAATGCGGTGCTGCCGCACGCCGATGTGCGCCCGTTCCAGAAAACCCATATCAAAGCTGACGTTGTGGCCGACGACAATGTGGTCGCCCAACATCTGCCTGACCTTGCTGCGCACCTGCCGAATGTCCGGCGCATTAGACAGCATGGCCGGCGTGATTCCCGTCAGCCGGGTTATCTCAGGAGGCAACTCCTGTTCGGGGTAAATCAGCGAAGACCATTCATCCAGAATCTTGTCGTCCTGGAATACAACTGTCGCCAGCTCAATGATGTCGTCTTCGTAGCTATTCAGGCCGGTGGTCTCTATGTCAATGGCGACGTAGGTGTTGCTCATGATCCTTGAGAGGTAATTTCAGGGAGTATTTCACGGTAAGACAAGTCGCTGCGCCCCCGGCATTGCATCCGCGAATTGTAGACCTGACCGGAAGCCATGTCAAACAAATGTTCCATCTACAACTATGATAGAATAGGCCTGTTTCCAGTGTAGTTCCTACCTGAGTAGAACGCGCGAGCTTGATTCGTGATTAACTGGTTAGTGGCTCTCATCGTGTTGCTGGTCGCTGCGGCTATGGCCTACTGGCTGTTGGTGCCCACGGAGGGGGTGTTTCTGGGCCGGCGCGTTGTTGTCCGGCTCTATGACCTGACCGCACACCGCTACGACAGGATCAAGGAGTTTAACCCGGATGATGAACGGCTGCTGGTCACAAACCCCATCCTGCAGGCGGCGGCCGGCATCCCGCGACCCAGAATCCTGGACGTAGCCACCGGCACCGGTCGCGTCCCACATGACCTGCTGCAAGCGCCGGACTTTGCCGGCCACATTGTGGGCCTTGACGCTTCCCGGCAGATGCTCTCGCATGCCGCCCAAAAGTTGGCTTGTCATGGCGACCGGGTCGCACTGGTGCGGGGGAACGCTGAACGCTTGCCGTTCCCTGACGAGCGCTTTCACATCGTTGTCTGCCTGGAAGCGCTGGAGTTCTTTCCCTCGCGCGACCTCGCCCTGGTGGAACTGTTTCGCGTACTCCGTCCCGGCGGCTGGCTCTTTGTTACCCGCCGGCGTGGCCTTGAAGGCCGCATGTTCCTGCATCGCTATCAGACCACGGCCGAATTTGAAGAGCGCTTACGTGAGCTTGGGGCCGGTGAAG
>CAYVQP010000028.1:37088-38923 GCA_964452775.1 uncultured Ardenticatenaceae bacterium
CACCGCCAACCGCGATGCTTGACCCGAACACGTTGCTTTACGCATACTCACAGGGAGTCTTTCCAATGGCGCACGAGGACGGCATCTACTGGCACGACCCCGACCCACGCGCAATACTACCCCTTGATAATTTCCACATCCCTCGCTCACTGGACCGGACGTTGCGCCGGGGGACATTCGAAATATGCGTAGACAAGGCATTCCATGAGACCATCACCGCCTGCGCCGCGCCGGCTCCCGGCAGGGAGACCACCTGGATCAGCCGGGAGATCATCCAGGCCTATGACAGGCTGCATCGAGCGGGTTACGCGCATAGCGTGGAGGCGTGGCGAAATGGCCGGCTGGTAGGCGGGCTATACGGCGTGGCGATCAACAGCTTCTTTGCCGGCGAAAGCATGTTCAGCCGGGAGACCGACGCCAGCAAAGTCGCGCTTGTCCACCTGGTGCGGCGATTGAACGAAAAAGGCTTTGCGCTGCTTGACGTCCAGTATCTCACCGACCATTTGGCCCGCTTCGGGGCCGTCGAGCTTTCGCGCAGCGCCTATCGCGACCGGCTGGCTATGGCGTTGGCCAGGTATAATCGCTTTTAGCATTGGCCGGCTATTTTCACATAATCCACCACAGGGAGAACGAAATGGACGCTACTGAAGAAGAAATCTGGGAGTTCCTGCACCGGCACCTGACCAGCATTTTCACCAAAGATCCGGATAGCTACCAGCAAACAACCACGCCGGAGCTTTCGCTCTACGAGTGGTTTGTCACGCCACACCGGCAGGATGGCCTGGACTTCCATCTGTTCATGATTGAACAGAATTGGTCCGGCGCGGACGGCAGCTACCGCTATGATCTGCTTGAACCTCGCCTGCAGCGTTATGGCGATGCGGCCATTGTCAGTTACACCTTTATGCTGTCAATTGTGCGCGACAATGGTATTCTTCATCGCACTCACAATGAGAGCCGGGTGCTGATTCGCGGCGAAGTCGGCTGGCAGGTCGTTCATGTTCATAAATCGCCTGCCTGGTCGGCGCCATTCTCGCCGGCCTGACCTTGCTGTCCATCAAACTATGCTACCCGGCAGACCTTGACGTGAAGGATTGCTGATGAGTCCCTTACCGCGCACCATTCTGGATCGAGAGCTAAACGAGTTGCTGGAAGACATCAGCAAGCTCTTCAGTATGACCGATCAGGGGCTTGCCAATGCCATGTTGGCTCTGCAGAAGCAAGATGTTCCCCTGGCGCAAGAGGTCGTCCTGGGCGACGAACGAGTCAATGACTTGCGCTACCATATTGAGAGCGAATGTCTACGCATTTTGGCTACCCAGCAACCCAGAGCCGGCGACCTCAGACTGACCGTGGCCTCGACGCACATCGCCAATGAGCTTGAGCGCATCGCCGATCACGCCGTGGGCATCGCCGAGGTGGTCATTGACCTCGGCTCAGAGCAGATGTTGAGCAACTTGCACAACGCGCTGAAGATGGAGAAGCATGCCCGCCACATGCTGCAGATGGCTGTGCGTTCATTTCTGGATCGCGATCCGGAAGTGGCCGAGAGCATTCTCCGGCGCGAACAGAAGTTGGACCGCCATTACAATGAACTGGTGGCGCTGATGTTGACCCAGTTGCAGGATAGCGCCTACATCCGGCAGGCTACTGACCTGCTGTGGGTAGGCCGGCACCTGCAACGCGTCGGCGATCGGGCAACGAACATCGCCGAACGAGTCATCTTTACGGTAACCGGCAAGTTCGTGGAGATCGCCTGACAACCAGCTACGGACGAACCGCCTGGAGGCCGGCTACTCCTCTTCCAGGATGCTGCGCACGGCGCGGACGTCCGC
>CAYVQP010000028.1:39023-50018 GCA_964452775.1 uncultured Ardenticatenaceae bacterium
GCCCAAACGTCCAGATTGGCGGTCGGGAAGCCGATCTTGCGCCCGCGCTGGTCTCCCCGCACGATGATGCCTCCCAGGCTGAACGGGCGGCCCATGCAACCGTTCACGTCGCCGATATTGCCGGCCGCCAGGGCGTCGCGAATACGGCTGCTGCTGACTCCTACGCCGTTCCAGAGGTCAAGAGAGTCCAGTTGGTGGACCGTGAAGCCCATTTCCATGCCGAGCGCGCTCAGGAAGGCCGCATCTCCCTGCCGGCCCTGCCCCAGGCTGAAGTGCCCACCCCACAACTGTCGCAAGGCCAGATGCCGGCACAATTGTTCCACAAACTCCCGCGCCTGGGTGCGGCGCACCTCTTCCGTGAACTCCTGGGTAATGATCAACTCAATGCCCAGGGCAGCCAGCAACTCCACCCGCTCATCCAGGGTCGTCAAGTAGAGGCGTCCACTGACCCCTTGAATCAGTTCCTTTGGGTGCGGATGAAAGGTAAGTACTGCCGGGCGGCCACCGGCCTGACGAGCGGCCTGAACCATTTCGCTAAGCAGCCGTTGATGGCCCCGATGCACCCCGTCAAATACGCCGACGGCCAACCAGGTCGGCGCGCTTCCAGTAGCTTCATTCACCTGTTTTATGCGTTGATAGGTATAGATTTCGGTCATCGGCTGAATTCTACCCGCCGGAGCGACAATCAACCACCCGGCCAACCGGCTCGATCGTCGTCAGAACGCTCGCCCCGAATTCGGGGTCATGCAGGTATATGGTGTTACAATCTCGCCGGATGCGGACCCCTCACGATATGGCATTGCCGCGCACCTCAAGCGCGAAATATGGGTTATTCTATGGGGAATGACAGGAGCCTGGAGGTTCGATGAGTAGACGAGTGGTAATCACCGGCATGGGCGTCTATTGCCCGCTGGGTAATGATGTAGAGACGACCTGGCAAAACGCCGTCCAGGGGGTAAGTGGAATCAGGCTCCTGCCGGAGTTGGCCGAACATGATCTGAAGACACAGATCGGCGGCCAGGTGCAGGGTTTCGATGCAAACGAGCTGTTTGGCCGGCGCAATGCCCGGCGCATGGATCGTATGGGACAGTTGATGCTGGCGGCGTCAATGCAGGCGTTGGAAGATGCCGGCCTGTCTGCTACAGAGAGCGACCGTGACCGCATCGGGGTGGTGATGGGCAGCGGCATTGGCGGCATTGGGGCGACGATCGAGAGCATCACCACTTTTCACGATAAGGGGCCGTCGCGGATGAGCCCATTCTTCATCCCGATGATGCTGCCGGATAGCGCGCCGGGGACTGTTGCCATCGAGTTTGGCTTTCGCGGCCCCAACATGTCCATCGCGACCGCGTGCGCCAGCGCGAATAACGCCATGGGCGAGGCCGCTCGCATGATCCGGCAGGGTGACGCCGATGTGGTGCTTACCGGCGGCGCGGAAGCGGCCCTCTACCCGGAGATCGTGGCCGGCTTTAACAGCATGGGGGCGCTCTCCACCCGCAACGATAACCCGCAAGGAGCATCCAGCCCCTTCGATCTCAATCGTGACGGATTCGTGCCGGCGGAGGGCGCGGCAGTGCTGGTCTTCGAGACCCTTGAACGCGCCATTGCTCGAAATGCGCCGATCTACGCGGAGTTCCTCGGCTATGGGGCCAGCGCCGACGCCTTTCACATTTCCTCGCCGGCTGAAGATGGGGGCGGCGCGATCCTTTCCATGCAGCGAGCGCTGGACAGCGCCGGGCTGACCATTGGCGATGTGGACTGCATTAACGCGCACGGCACCAGTACCAATCTGAATGATAAGACGGAAACGCTGGCTATCAAGCGGCTGTTTGGGGAGCGCGCCTATGAGATCCCAATCAGCTCTACCAAGGGCGTGCACGGGCATCTGTTGGGCGCGGCCGGGGCGCTGGAAGCGGTGATTGCGGTCAAGACAATCATGGTGGGTGTGATCCCGCCCACCGCAAACCTGGAGACGCCGGACCCGGAATGCGACCTGGACTACGTACCCAATCAGGCGCGAGAACTGCCGGTCGGCCGGATTATGTCAAACTCATTTGGCTTTGGCGGCCACAACGCGACGATCATTTTGGGTCGTTACCCCTGAAAGCAGGAAAGGGCGCAACCTGCGCCCTTTCTCCTGACATCCAGTTGGCCGGGATTGCGCCGGCCCCTAACCTAGGCTGAGCATCGGGTCAGTCGCGGTAAGTTTACCATTTGCGCTGCGCCCCATTGTTGGCTCCCCAAGTCTCCGGCATTGATGGGCTACTGCCGCTGCCATAAAGGCGTTGAATAGCGGATGTGGCTTGTTTGGCCGGCTCTTAAACTCCGGGTGAAATTGGCTGCCCACCATAAATGGATGGTCGCGCAGTTCGCTGATCTCGACCAATCGTTCGTCGGGGGAGAGGCCGCTAAACTCCATACCCAGTTCGTTGAACGCCTGCCGGTAGCGATTGTTGAACTCCCAGCGATGCCGGTGGCGCTCGTCAATGAGATCGGTTCCGTATGCGGCGGCTGCCACTGTGTCCGGCTCCAGCCGGCATGGATAAACGCCCAGCCGCATCGTGCCGCCCATGTCCTCAACTTCTTCCTGGTCAGGCATCAGGCTAATCACCGGGTCTGGCGTCCGGACGTCAAACTCCGTGCTGTTAGCGCACTCTTTGCCCAACACATTGCGCGCGAACTCAATGCACATCACCTGCATTCCCAGGCATAATCCCAGGTAGGGAACCTTATGCTCTCGCGCGTAACGGGCAGTCATGATCTTGCCTTCAATGCCGCGCGGGCCGAATCCGCCGGGAACTACGATGCCGTCCAGATCGGCGAAGCGATCCCAGCCGGCGCCCCGTTCAAGGTCGGCAGAATGAATCCACTCGATAGATACATCGCGATCGTTGGCCACTCCGGCATGGTACAGAGCTTCCCGCACGCTCATATAGGCATCGTGTAGTTCCACATATTTGCCGACAATGCCGATCCGAATCGCCGGTTTGGGCGCGCGGATATGCTCAATAAGCTCCTCCCATCTGGTCAGGTCCGGCGACTGCACACGCTTGTTCAACTTCAGACGCTTGACCACGTAGTCGCCGAGGCCGTTTGACTCCAGGTCCAGGGGGATGCTGTACAGGACATCGCTGGTGACTGCCGGGATGACCGCCTCGCGTTCTACGTTGCAAAACAGGGCGATCTTTTCCATATGTTCGGGTGGGATGGGGTGGTCCGCGCGGGCGATGATGACGTCCGGCTGGATGCCGATCCCGCGCAGTTCTCGCACGCTGTGTTGGGTGGGCTTGGTCTTCAACTCCCGGCTGGCGGAGATGTAGGGCAGGAAGGTTACGTGAACATACATCGTGTGCTTTTGTCCCAATTCCGAACGCATCTGGCGCAGCGCTTCCAGGAAGGGCAGGCTCTCAATGTCGCCTACCGTGCCGCCTACTTCGACCAGGACGACATCCGCCCCTGACTTCTTGGCCACGAGCCGGATGCAGCGCTTGATCTCGTTCGTGATATGGGGAATAACCTGGATGGTGCCGCCCAGGTAGGCGCCGCGCCGCTCCTTGGCGATGACCTCAGCGTAGACGCGGCCGGTAGTTACGTTAGACATCTGACCCAGATTGATATCTATGAAGCGCTCATAATGACCCAGGTCAAGGTCCGTCTCTGCGCCGTCTTCGGTCACATACACTTCGCCATGTTGATAAGGAGACATGGTTCCCGGATCAACGTTGATATATGGGTCCAGCTTCTGAACGGCTACCGACAGGCCCCTGGCACGGAGAATGCGCCCCAGCGCCGCCGCCGTAACCCCTTTGCCAACAGAGCTAACCACACCGCCGGTGAAAAAGATATACTTTGGTTTCATTGCCGACATGTCCTCCCAATTATCCTTAGAGGCGACTGTCACTGCAGAAAGTGACGGTCACCTGAACGTCCGCATCCATAAAGGGCGGTGGGGCAGATCATTTGTGGTGACCTGCCCCACCGTTCGTACCGTGGTTCCGTTCGTTGCGCCCTTCGGCGGCGCTGGGTGGCCCTTATCATAGTAGCCGCGCCAGGTCGTTCACTGCTCGCCTCATGTCATAAAATACCATTCCCAGCTTGGCGCCCCCGTCTGCCAGTACGGTGAGCACAGCATCCTCGCCAATGGCGCTCAACACGATGATACCGTCGGCCCCTTCAACCAGGATGCGCTGCAACTTGCCGCGCTTCAACTCGCCGGAGATCCGTTCGCCGAGAGACAACATGGCGGCGGACATGGCAGAAATGCGATCTTCATCAACGCCGGCCGGCAGCGCAGAAGCCATGATCAGGCCGTCAATGCTGATCACTGCCGAGGCTTGCACGCCCTGCGTCTCTGCCTGCAACTCACGCAGCCGATCGGCCATGGTTTCCGCGCGCGACCGCATTAACTCAGCACCTCAATGTTCCTGGTTTCACTAAAGCTCATACAACACACGGCTTAGCCGAAAAGTACCATGCGGGATGGCGCATACTATCATACGGGTATCCCGAAGTCAACAACTTCGGGGAGAAAATTTCGCCCAATTTTCGCAGTTTTTCGCTGCGCCCCGGATGCGCCCATTGAGCCGAGGCGGCTCCCCGGCCCGACAGCTATTGAGCCTGCAGCGCAATATCCGCCGGCTTCAGCTGCTCCAGTTTTCGCCAGGCAGCCTCGAGTTCCGCCAGCTCCTCGCGCGTCTCGGGCGCCTCACCATAGCGCACCCGCACGTATGCTTCCGTGAGCAGCCGGCTCTCCTGTTGTCCATCCGGCCAGGCCAACGCCAGCGTCGTCAGGTATTCGTAAGGCGTTTCGGCCGAAGCGCGCGGGTAACCGTATGCCGCCGCCGCGCGACACATTTGATAGTACAGCCGGCGAACCGACGCGGCCCGATAACGGCGGAGCAGGCCCAGGCGTTGCAACAACCGCCGGCCGGCCCCTTCATTGGCCAGGTCTAATTCGTGACGCTTGCTGATGCCGGCATCCTCGCCATCCTCCGTCGCCAGCCGCCGTCGCGAGAAGAAGCGCTCCAGCAAAAGCAAGACCAGCCCGGCCACCAGCAGCAAGCCCAGGAAGATCAGGACGCGGTTGATGACAAATGCCAGGTCGCTGTCCGGTTGCGTCAACCAGCGGATGAGCGCGTCGAACTGCTCAGCCACCACATCGGCATCATCACTCCCCGGCGGCGGCTCTTGCGGAACAAATTCGCGACCCAGGATGGTGTTGATGAACAGCGCGATCCGCTCCAGCACGGCCAGCAAGGGCAGTGAAAGATATGTCAGCGCAGTAAAGATTACCGTGCCGGCAAAGACTCCCGCCAGGCTAACCGGACTGAGCCAGCGAATAAACAACGGCAAAGAGTCCCCGCTGACCAGCCCGGCGACTGTCCAGGCGACAAGTATGATCGCCGTGCTGGTTGCCACAACCACTGCGAACCAGCGTGGGCTCATTGGGTAGTTCTGGCCGGAGTGTTCCTGTTCAATTTGCTCGGCGCGAGTCAGCGCAATGGCGATCAGGCCGGCAAACAGAAAGAGCAGAATGAAGCCGGCTACGCTCCAACCCAGGCGGAATTGCCCGATCAGAATGATGGCCGGCGCCAGAATGAGAGCGCCGACCCGCACACGGAGCCCCAATTCATTGATATCTACCTTGCGGTTGGCCAGCGAAATGCCGCGCCACCACAAGACGCTGAGCAGAATGAAGAGCAGCAGGTCACGACCTAGAGCGGGATGCTGTGCGATAGTAAAGTGGCTGCCCAGTTCGGACAACCAGGCCAGCGAAAAGAAGGGCGCCGGTGAATACAGCAGCAGCCGTATGGAGAGCAGCAAGGTCACAAAAAAGGCCAGGAGGATGACGTTTTGCTGTTTGAAGATGCTCACCTTGCGCAGGCTCATCAGCCGGCTCAGGTTGAACGGGATGAGCATGATCAGCAGCATCCAGCCGGCGAACAGCACGGGAGACCAGAAGAGCGCCCAGGGCATGAAGATCAGCGCCAGCGGCGCAATGAGCGCTGTCTCCATAATGGCCCAGGCGATGTAGAGAAACTCCGGGCGCGCATAACGCCAGGCGCTCTGCAAGTAGGCGGTGCGCCTGAGGGTCAGCCCGGCCAACGCTACCAGATCTCCAGAGAGAGATTGTCAGCGCCGCCGGCCGGGACGCCGTTTGCGGGCGCGCCGTTTGTGGGCGCCGGGATGCTGCGCAGAGCCGCCTCCGTCATCGCGTGTCGCCCGTTGGCGGTGGAGAATGCCGGGGCCGTTGAGGGCACGTGATAGGTCAGGATGTCCCCCATCTGCGCCGGCAACTCGTCCGCCAGGCAAATCAGGCAGACGCGCCGCCCGGCCTCTTTCAGCCGGGTCAGCGTAACCGCCGTCTCCTGCGTCACGTGAGCGGTAACTAAGACAATGGTCGCGGCCCAGGGCAATCGCGGGCTTTCGCGTTGCATCAGCCGCTCAATGGAGCCGGTAGCAAACTCGGTGGTCGCCGCCAACGCCTCTAATAAGTGCGACAGCTGGTCCGGCGACCGGCCGGGAGGAACCCGGATCGGTTGGTCTGACTTGGGCACTGAACCGTTGACGAAAAGGCCGGCCCCCCATTTCTCGGCCACGGCAAACGCGGCGATTGACCCGGCGACGCTGATCGCCCGCTCCAACAACTCCGGATCATAGCCCATCCAATGGCGCTCAAAAGTGGCCACATTCAGGAAGATGGCGATGGTCATGCCCGTGGACGGCTCATACACCTTAGTCTGCAAATATCCGCGCCGGGCGGAGGCTTTCCAATGCACATCGCGGAAACGATCTGTCGGCTGGTAATCACGCACACCCTGCGTGCGGATCGGATCCGGAAATAGACTTCGCCTGACCTTCAACTCGCCGAACGGCTCCTTCGGCGGCAAACCCAGTTCGCTGAGCGGATAAATGCGGGGATAGATGACGATATCTTCCAGATACTTGTACTCCCGCTCCGTGGTGAACATGGTGAACAGGTCGCCGGAGCGATGCCACACCGGCCCGGCGCGATAGTAGCCCCGCTTCTCGAACAATAGCGTGTATTCGCGCGTGATCTGTCCATGACTGCTGATTGCGAAGTTGTTTTGCAGGGAGTAGTAGCCGGTGGTATCGCCCATCACCGCCGCCAAACGGCCGGCCTCCACCGGCGGCACGGGCAGGCGATCCTCAAATTGCAACCAGGTCAGAGGCAACGGCTTGTCATTCCTGACCCGCAGTGTCAGGTGAATGGGCTCGCCGGGAAATACACGAGTGCGATCAAAGGAACGTTCGTAGTCAACCCCAATCAAGGAGTTGGACTTCCACCACTTGCTAACCAGCACGATGATCAGCAAGGCGAGGCCCAGGGCCAGAAAGCCGAGATTGCGATCCGCGAAGAAGCCTGCAATCAGAAAAACAAAGGCCAGCGGCACCCAGGCGTCGCTGAAGATGCTGTTGTCGCGCCGGCTCACCACCAGCCCACGGGCAGTAGCCATCTCCTCAAAGGTGGGCATCTGGCCGCGCATGAGCTGCGAGCGGACCCGGCTACCCGCATCCTTTTTCGCTACGGTTTCTTCGTGCCGGTCGGCAACGAAAATGTGAATGTCGTGCGTCATGACTCAGCCGGCTTCGACGGGCACCGGCACGGTATTGACCACATCTCGGATGATGTCCTCCGGTCGCCGGCCGCGCAGCCGGGTTTGGGGATTGACCACCAGGCGATGTGTCAGCACATAAGGGGCCAGCGTCTTCACATCGTCCGGAATGACGAAGTCACGCCCGCGTATCGCCGCCAACGCCTGGCAGGTGCGATAGAGGGCCATCGTCGCTCGTGGGCTGGCGCCCAGTTCGATATCCTCATGTTGTCGTGTCCGGCGGCAGACATGCACCACATACTGGCGCAGCGACTCTTCCACCCGAATCTCACGCACGCGCTGCTGCATCTCCACGATTTGCGCCGGCGTGACCACTGCTTCCAACGTATCCAGCGGGTCAACCCGTTCAAAACGCAGCAAGATGTCATTCTCCTGCGCCTCGTCCGGATAACCCATGGAGATTTTCATCAGGAAGCGATCCAACTGCGCCTCCGGCAGAGGGAAGGTGCCTTCCAGCTCAATCGGATTTTGCGTTGCCAGGACCAGAAACGGGCGGGGGAGTTGGTGGGTGGCGATGTCTACGGTCACCTGCCGCTCCTGCATTGCCTCTAGCAGGGCGGACTGGGTGCGCGGCGTGGCGCGGTTGATCTCGTCCGCCAGCAAGATTTGCGAGAAGATTGGCCCAGCGCGAAACTCGAATTCCTGCTGCTTCTGATTGAAGTAGTAGATGCCGGTTACATCTGAGGGCAACAGGTCCGGCGTAAACTGGATGCGTTGAAAAGAACATTCCAATGAAGCGGCGATCGTCCGGGCCAGCTTTGTCTTGCCGGTGCCGGGCACATCTTCCAGCAGCAAATGGCCTTCGCATAGTAGTGCGATCAGCGACAGATCGATCACCTCATCCTTGCCGACGATGACCTTCTGAATGTTTTCACGCATACGGCGTGCAGTGTCAGCTATCATGATGTCCTATGGGGGTGTGGAGGCCGGACAATAATCCAGCATCAAAGCGTATAACGATCACGTCAGAACAATAACACGAATTGTGGCAATTGCGTGTCACTTTGTGGAACTCGCGCCCACAAAAAACCCCGCGCACCTGCGGGGTATCCATCTTGAGGCGGTCGCGGCAACCACTCAGTTGGTGCGCGCCGCGCCCAGGGGCGACAGCGCGTTCACGATTTGATCATGCAGCCGGCCATTGTCGGCAATGATGCCGTTGACCTTGGTGCGCGGCATGTTGAACAGGAAAGGGGCATCGTAGAGATCGACACAGCGTCCGCCGGCTTCCTGCACCAGCAGCGCACCGGCGCAAATATCCCACTCGTTCTTGGGCCCGCGGCTCCAGGTGGCATCGGCCTGTCCGGCGGACACGCGGGCCAGCTTGTAAGCAATACTGCCCATTGTGCGGATCGACATGTTCGCCTCGAAAGGAGCGAACTCGCCCCGCCGGATCTCTGAGCGGCTGGCGTCAATGGTCGCGCCGGCTAGCTCCCCGCGCAACGACACCCGTACCGGCTCGTTGTTCAGCCGGACGCCCAGAGCGCGCGCGCCGCGGTACAGCTCGCCGGTGGCCGGATTGAGGATGACCGCCAACAACGGGGCGCCATCTTCGACCAGGGCCACCGAAATGGAGAACTCGGGTATGCCCATCACAAACTCTTTGGTGCCGTCCAGGGGGTCAACCACCCAGACATAGCGCCTGTCCAGTCGCTGCGGGTTGTCCACCGTTTCTTCACTCAACCAGCCGGCCTCAGGCAGGAGTTGCTGGAGCTTCTCTTTCAGTAGGCTATCCGCCGCAAAATCCGCCGCGGTTACCGGATTGTCGGGCGATTTGTCCTGCACCTCCATCGCCGACCGGAAGTAGCCCATAATGACTTCCCCGGCCTGGCAGGTTATCTCGGCAGCATCGTTCAGCAGTGATTCCAGGATCATGTTACTCCAGATTCTAACCGGCTTGTGGGACTGCTTAAAGCCGGCACATACGCCAGAAAACAAAACAGCCTTACCAGAGAAGTAAGGCTGTGAAAGGATGCCGAAGGTGGGACTCGAACCCACATGAGCTTAAGCTCACTACGCCCTGAACGTAGCGCGTCTGCCAATTTCGCCACTTCGGCTTATATACCCTGAATTCTACCCGTTAGCCGTGGAAGGGTCAAATGAACGCAAGAGAAAATCCAGCATGACGTAGCCCGCCGGTCAATGAACTTCATCCCAGGCCGCCTGCGCCGCCTCTGCGGCCAGCCGGCGCGCCTCTTCCAGAGGACGGGCGATGTTCTCCGGCTGTTCACCCTTGGCATTGACCCACCTCAACCGATAGTTGCTCTGCAACGCCAGCAATCTGCTCCACAAATCGCTGTTCGATACCGGCGTGCCGTCCTTCTTATTCCAGTCGCGTTGGGCCCAACCATGTATCCATTTCGTGGCCCCCTGGAACAGATAGTCGGATGAGGTGAACACCTGGACCGTTTGCCCATGATCCAGCAGACGCAATCCCTCCAGCAGGGCAGTTAGCTCCATGCGATTATTGGTCGTGCCCTGCTCCCAACCGCTGATCTGCTCCGATTCTGCGTCCTTGCCGTCGCCGGACTCAAGCACCACGGCCCAACCGCCCGGACCCGGATTGCCCTTGCAGGATGCGCGCAGGAAGATGCGCGCCGAACTTGGGGCAAGAGTGGCTTCCGGCATGAGCGGCAACCTGGCCTGCCTGGCCAGCATGTCAGCCCGTTCATTCAGCGGGTTGCCGGCATGTCCCCTCACCCAGTGCCACTCGATCTGGTGGCGCTTGGTTTCCTGCCAGAGCGCCTGCCACAATTCCCGGTTGGCCACCGGCTTTCCGCTCCGCATCCAGTTCTTTTCCGCCCACTTCTCTATCCACTCGGTGATCCCGCGCCGGACATATTCAGAGTCAGTGTAGAAATCTACCTCACAGGGGCGAGTGAGCGCTTGTAGGGCCGCAATGGCGGCTTGCAACTCCATCTGGTTGTTGGTGGTATGGGGATTGTTGCCGGTCAGCACCCGCTCATGCCGGCCATCACGCAAGATGGCGGCCCAGCCCCCTACGCCCGGATTAGGGTCCGCGCCGCCATCGGTGTAGATGCTTACCTTCACGCCGGCGCACGTTCCAGGGCGGCCAGCATCTCTTCGACGCTGGTGAACTTCACGCGCGGCCTGCCCTGCTCCGCTCCGCGCGCTTCCTCAATCTCCTTCACGCGCAGCCAATCCTGGTAGCGGAAAGCGTGCGGCTGGCGTTCGGTGATCAGCGCATCAATGGCCGAAGGGGCGGAATTGGTTGGATTAAGCAGCCGGCCCTCTCGGGCGTCTGCCAGCATGCACTCCACCGTCTCGGCGGCGTCCGGCTTGTTGGTGCCGATCACGCCGTTCGGGCCGCGCTAGATCCAGCCGGCGGTGTACACGC
>CAYVQP010000029.1:0-11310 GCA_964452775.1 uncultured Ardenticatenaceae bacterium
AGGTCAATCCATTCACCGCCATCCGCCAGCAATGCCTTCATCGCCGCGTCATCGCCGGCGGCCAGCAGCCGGTCGCCGCGAACGGCCAGCGCAGCGACGACGGGCCGGGCCGGGTCCTGCGTGTAAATCTTTCCGTTGGTCAGTACCAGGTCGGCGTTCATGGTCACTTCCGGGAGATCATCGGGCCCAGCGGCCGGCCGCCGATGAGGTGCATGTGCAGGTGGAACACCTCCTGGCCGCCATCGCGGTTGCAGTTGATGATCAGCCGGTAGCCGCTCTCTGCCACGCCTGCGGCGGCCGCCAGTTGCGCCGCTACGTGCAACATGCGCCCGGCAACCGGCTCATCCTCCACGCCCAACTCGTTGACCGTCGGGATGTACTTATTAGGCACGATCAGGATGTGGGTGGGCGCCGCCGGGTGAATATCGCGAAAGGCGGTGACCAGATCGTCCTGATAGACGATGTCGGCGGGGATCTCGCCGCGAATGATCTTGGCAAAAATGGTGGGCATTTCGTTTCTCCTCTGTCGTTCAGGTGACAGTCACTATTGAGGATTATTCTACGCCAACCAGCCCACTCGCCAAATGCGGCCAATACCCTGCAGGTCTATCCCGTATGCGTTGCAAATCAAGGTCAGCCCGCAAGACCTACGGGGTTTCCACTGCTATAATGGCTACTAACGCCTGCAGATGAACGAGAGTCGCAGGCCGCCAGGTACACAAATATGGTTCAGCGCCCACTTCGCAGCACGACTTCAACGATAGACATCTATATTAAGTTAGCCCAATATCCCATCCTGGCTGACCGCATCCGCGAACGCATGCGCGAGGAGCTGTTTAAGCGCGGGCTGGCCGATCCGGATCATTTCGAGGAGGAGGTCAAACAGCGAGCCATCGAATCGCAGCGCCGCGAAGGGCTGCACGATCCGTATGGGCAGGAGCCGGCCGGGGTGTGGCACCGGCGTCTGGCGCGAATTCGCTCCTTTCACACCGACTTCTACTTCGCTTACAACTTGCCCAGCGCCCTCTTCGAGCAAATCATCCAGGAGGTGCTCAGTGAACAGGACAGGCCGGCGGACAATTACGAGCTGGCCTTCAACCCCGAACTTGCCCCCTGGACGCTGCTGTTTCGCCAGGGTAAACGCTACGAGGCGCTGCCGCCGCCGGAACGGAAACTGGTCCAGCACCATTTGGAAGAGATCAAGGTGGTCTTGATCAAAGGCATGATCAGCGATCAGCTACCTTATATTGCAATTGCCAAGCGAGTTCTCAGCGTTGACGATTTGCAGTGGATTCACGACCGGCGCATCGGCACCGGCAAGATAGGCGGCAAGGCCGCCGGCATGTTGCTGGCCCTGAAGATATTACAGCAGCGCAGCCCGTCCATGGGCCCCGACATCAGCGGGTTGGTTGAGATCCCTGAATCGTATTTTCTGGGCACCGACGTGCTATACGAATTCCGGCACAAGAACAATCTCGACCATTATATGAACCAGAAGTATCGCGACCTGGATGACATCCGCGATGACTACGAGGAGATTGTCGCTGACCATGTCGCCGGGAGTTTCCCCACCCATATCGTGGAACGGCTGGTGGATATGCTCGCTCAGATGGGCAATTTGCCGTTGATCGTGCGTTCGTCCAGTTTGCTGGAGGACAATTTTGGCTTTGCCTTTGCCGGCAAGTACCAGAGCTACTTCTGCCCTAACCAGGGTACTCAGGAGGAAAACCTGCAAGACCTTTTGCGGGCGATCAGCCAGATCTATGCCAGCACCCTGGGTCCCGATGCTATTCTTTACCGTCGAAAAATGGGGCTTATTGACTACGATGAGCGCATGGCCGTGCTCATCCAGGTAGTGACCGGCCATTCCTTCGGTCGCTACTTCTTACCGATTATTGGCGGGGTAGGCTTCAGCCGGAATCCATTCCGCTGGCATCCAAAGATACGGCGCGAGGATGGTTTCCTGCGCATGGTGTGGGGCATCGGCACGCGGGCGGTGGACCGGGTCAACAATGACTATCCGCGCACCATTGCGCTCAGCCATCCCGGCCTGCGGCCGGAGAGCAACGCCCGGGCTATCGTGCGCTACTCGCAACACTTTGTGGACCTGATCTGCCTGGAGACCAACGCGCTGCTCACCTTGCCGGTGCAGCAGGTGCTTGACCTGAATTATCCCTATCTGCGATTCCTGTTTTCACGACAGGATGGGGACGCCATCCAGGAGATTCTGGCCCCGGGCACGCTGCAATCAACCGATGATTTGGTGCTGACCTTTAACTACTTGACTCGGGATGAGAGCTTTGTCCGCTTGATGCGCACCGCCCTGCGCCGGCTGGAGGACACATATGAGACGCCGGTGGATATCGAGTTCACGCTGGAGATCATCCCGAACTATCCGCATCCGAATTACCGGCTGCAACTGCTGCAGTGCCGGCCACTGAGCACTATCCGGGACGAGCAGCCGGTGGAAATCCCCCGGGACCTGCCGGAAGCGGATAAGCTGTTCCATACTTTTGGATTGATCCCGGACGGCGAGGCCGGGGGTATTCGCTACATCGTCTTTGTCGATCCGGTCAAATATCGCCGGCTGGGGGATGTGACCATCAAGCTGGAGTTAGGGAGGGTGATTGGCCGGTTGAACACGCTGCTGGCCGGCGATTCCTTCATACTTATCGGGCCGGGGCGATGGGGCAGCACGAACATTGATCTGGGCGTGCGGGTCAGCTACGCGGACATATACAACACGAAAGTATTGGTGGAGATGGCCGTGGCAGATGGCGATGAAGCGCCGGAGTTGTCCTATGGCACTCACTTTTTTCAGGACTTGGTTGAAGGGGGCATTTATTCGCTGCCCTTGCATCTGCAGGAAAGCGGCAGCCATTTCAACTGGTCCTTTTTCAACGACGCGCCCAACGCCCTTACCGAACTCTTGCCGGCGGATGCGCGCTGCGCCAATAACCTGAAAGTGATTGATATTGCCGCCATTCATCCCGGCAAACGCCTGCATATTGCCATGGATGGCTCACGAGACGAAGCGGTAGGATACCTGAAAGAAGGAGAGTGGCAGATCGCCGGCTCACGGGTGTCGCTGTCATCATTCTGAGGCCGTCTCGCGCAAAGCCCATTTCAGGTCACGACCCACAGCAGTCGTAACCATTTCGCAATAACTGTGTAAGGAAGCCGCAACCGCGGGATCTTAGCATTCTCATAAGGCAATACGCGCCGGATGCGTGGCGCTAAGTTTGCTCACCCCTGCTCTTAAAGAGGAAATGCACCCGATGTTAAGGAAAAACCTGCTCCCCGGCGCTTTGCTTGGTTTCCTTCTTACCCTGCCGCTCCTCGGCATCATGTACCTGGGGTTCGTGGCTTTTGGGCTGCCGTTTGCTCCTTATGATCTCTTTGACTGGCTGACCCGCATCCTGCCGGGCGACGTGGTCACCTTCGGCATCGATTTGATGATTGACAGCATGACCCTGGTGGGGCTGGATGTGGCCGATGCGGCCAAGACGGCCGAGCGCATCTCGGCTGTGTTGCTGTTTCTGGCCGGCAGCGCGGTGGCCGGGGCAATCTTCATGGTCCTGTTGGCGTGGATCAAGCGAAAGCATTGGGTGCAGGCAATCGGGGTGTGGCTTGGGCTGCTGTTCGGGCTGCCTTTCATTGCTATCAACCTGATCATCTCGCAGTCAGAACTGGCGGTAGAAGCTCGCTTCCTCTGGCTGGGCGCTCTCTTCGCCGCCTGGGGCGCTGCCTTTGAGTGGGCCGCTTCCCGCTGGTGGGCCACGGAGGATACGGCCGAGCGCGAGCAGCCGCAGATGGGGCCTGCGGCCGCGCAGGCAATGGCGGTTGCCGGAGGGCCGGCCGTGGAAAGGCTCAGTCGCCGGCAGTTCATTATCCGCCTGGCAGCCGGGGCAGCGACGATAACGCTGCTCAGCGGCGGACTGGCGACCGCCCTGGCCAGTCAGGAGCGCCGCCGGCTGGCCGTTGCCTCGCCGCCGGCTGATCGGGTCAACGGGCAGCCGGTGTTGCCCAACGCCGATGATCCGGTCACGCCTGCGCCGGGCACCCGGCCGGAGCACACCCCTGTCGAAGATCATTACAAAGTCTTCCTGCGCACCCAACCCAGCATCATTGACGAGGCCGATTGGGTGCTGCCCATTGAAGGCATGGTGAACAAACCGCTGATGCTGACCCTGGACGACATTCGCAACAACTATCCGGCTCGCGATCAGTTTGTTACCCTTTCCTGCATTTCAGGCCGGGTGGGCACGACCCTGATTAGCACCACCAAATGGACGGGCGTCAGCGCGCAGGAGCTGCTGCGCGACGCGCAGATACAGGATGGCGCGCGCTACCTGATCATTACCAGCGATGACGGCTTCTATGAAACAGTGGACCTGGAGCTGATCGCCGGGGACGAGCGGATCATG
Organism: uncultured Ardenticatenaceae bacterium; assembly: GCA_964452775.1. Classification (GTDB taxonomy): domain Bacteria; phylum Chloroflexota; class Anaerolineae; order Promineifilales; family Promineifilaceae; genus JACKCB01. Next base: position 4,428 of record CAYVQP010000029.1, read on the forward strand.
TTCTGCTATGGCTGGGATGATCAACCGTTGCCCAAGGATCACGGCTTTCCGCTGCGCATCTGGATCCCGGATCGTTTCGGCATGAAGCAGCCCAAATGGATCACCCACATTGAGGTCAGCGATACCTACGTGCCCGGCTACTGGGTGGAGCGCAATTGGGATGAAGTGGCTCAGGTGTTGGCGACCAGCGTGATTGACACGGTGGCGGTGGATGACGCTTACGAAGCCGGCGGACAGACGCTCGTGCCGGTGGGCGGCATCGCCTTCTCCGGCGATCGCGGTATTTCAAAGGTGGAGGTGCGGGTAGACGGCGGTCCCTGGCAGGCGGCGCAACTTCGTTCGCCCCTTTCTGAAACTACCTGGGTCATCTGGCGCTATGATTGGCCTTTCGCGGAGGGCGATCACACATTTGAGGTGCGTTGCGCGGAAGCAGACGGCACGCCGCAGATCGAAGAGGTCAGGCCGAATCGCCCCAGCGGCGCAACCGGCATTCACAGCTACGATATTTAGAGGCGGTCGAGCGCTCCGCCCGCAGCCGGCTCAGTAGTCGAAACCCCGCAGGTCAGTCCGGAGACCTACGGGGTTAGTTAGATATCCTTCGCCGGCTGTTGCGCCAACAGCGAATCGAGCAGCGCCCGCTCGCCGGCCTCATCCACCACCTGCCCATCCAGCCGGGCAGCCAGTAGTTGGTCCAGCAGCGAGGCAAATTGTGGGCCGGGTTTCAGCCCCAATTGGCGCAAGTGATGGCCGTCCAACTCCGTTCGCACCAGCCGCCACTCCTGCCAATGGCGGTCCAACAGGTCGCCGGCGACACTGTCGCCCACCGCAGCCCGCACCGCCAGCAAAGATTGGGTTTGAACCGCATAGGGCCGGATGGTACGCTCCACCAGACTTGGGCGGGCGTTCTCCGGCAGGTCAGACAGTCGCCGGAGTAACTTTGCGGCCCCCTCTACCACTTCGATTGTGCTCCTACGCACCCGGAGCCGGTTCATCACGTCGCTGCGTGAATCAGGGGCAAAAGACATCATCCAGATCGTAAACATCACCAGCGTCGGCAATCTACCCTGCATGGCCTCACGCCAGGGAGTGTCCAGTAGCTGCCGGAGATAGCCCAGCTGCTGCGATAGCTGCCGCTCCCAGCCCAGGGCGGGATGGATGTGCGCCAATACGCCCAGCTCCGCCAGCCGTTCATACACCGGGGCCGGGTCCAGCTCCTCGAAAGCCAGCTCGATTTCATGGCGCAGGCGAGGGCCGGAAACCCGCGCCAGCAGCGGCAACGCGTCGGAGATCAACTCCATCGTGCGGCTCTCGATGGCAAAGTTCAGCCGGCGCTCCAGGCGCACGGCGCGCATGATTCGGGTGGGATCGTCAATGAAGCTGAGGCTGTGCAGCACGCGGATCAGCCCCGATTCCAGATCGCGCAGGCCGCCATAGAAATCGAGTAATTCGCCCAGGTGGGGGCCGTCAAGCCGGATCGCCAGGGTATTGATGGTGAAGTCGCGCCGGTGCAGGTCCAGCTTGATTGAGCCGTGCGTGACCTCCGGCAGGGCGGTCGGTTCGGTGTAAAACTCCGTTCGCGCAGTGACGAAGTCAATGGCTGCGATGGCGTCTGCCCCGGCGATTCCCGGCGCGATCTGCTGCCAGACATCCGCCGAGAGCAGCCATTTGGCGGTGCCGAATCGGCCGTGGCTGCGCACGCGCCCGCCAAACTCAGCGGCCAACCGCCTGACCAGGGCAATGGCGTCGCCCTCGACCACGATGTCAATATCCGTCGCCGGCAACTCGAGCAACAAATCGCGCACGATGCCGCCCACAAAGTAGATGGGCATACCGGCCGAATCAGCCTCGCGGCTGATCACCTGCAGCAACCGCCACTGGGCCGGGGGTAACAGGCCGGCCAATTGATCACGCAAGTTGCCGCCGGCCTCATCTTTCGCCGGGGCGCTGAGCAGGCGCAGCAGGTCGGTGCGGGTGACGACGCCCAGCAACTCATCCGGCGCGGCCGGGTCGCCGGCCTCCTGCACCACCGGGATCTGCCCCCAGCCCTCGCTGATCATCAGCTGCTGGACGACTTCCACCGAATCCTCCGGCTTCACCGTCACCCGGCCGCTCTTCATCACCTGGCCTACCCGCAGGCGTTCCAATTCATGCGTGACAGCGCGATCGACGATTTGCCGGGTCAACAGGCCGGCAATCTTGCCCGTCCGGCGATCTATCACCGGATAGCCCTCGTGCCCGAACCGTTGCATCTGTTGCGCCGCCTGATAGACGAGCGATTCGGTATCCAGCGTCTGCACCCCGCGGGACATGATGTCGGCGACACGCACCGCCGGGCGCACCGCTTCCGAGAGCAGCGCGATAATGCGCTCCTCGCATTCCCGCAAGCCGGTATTCATGATAGTTGCTGCCGCTGCCCGGCCATGACCGCCGCCGCCCATCGCCCGCGCCAGGACAGAGACGTCAACCTCCTCGGTAGTGCTGCGAGCCACCATCTGCACGTGGTGACTGAAGCCCACCAGCAAGATCAGGCCGGCCGGGGCCAGCGCGTCGCGCATGCGATGGGCGATGGCCGAGATCTCCTCGCGAAAGTCCGGCTCCGCCTCAGCGGAAGCGATCAGGATGGCCTGGCCCTCAACTTTCAGCCAGCGGGCGTTAAGCTGCAGCTCCTTGTACAGGGCCAACTGGCCTTCGGTCAGGGGCACATCCAGGAAGCGGCGCACGACGGACAACTGCGCGCCCTGTTCCAACAACCAGGCGGCGACGCGAATGTCACGCGGGGTAGTGGTGTCGTAGGTCAACGCGCCGGTGTCCTCGTAGATGCCCAGCAGCAATAACGTCGCCTCAACAGCCGGCGGCGCATAGCCCCGATTTTGCAGCATCTCCACCAGCAAGGTCGTGGTGGCGCCGATTGGCTCGATGTGCATAATCCACTCCGGCGGCGCTTCGGCCGGCGCGTGGTGGTCAATCACCGTCACCTGCACCTCTTTGCGCAGGCCGCGAATACTGGGCACCGATTGCGTATCCACCAGGATCACTTTCTCGATGCGCTGCCGGCGCCATTGATCGGGCCGGCGAAAGGGGAGCGAGTCCCAGTAGAGGGCCAGAAACTGGCTGGCGTTGCGATTGACGCGCCGGGAGAGCAGGGGCGTCCCTTCCGGGTACAGCCGGTGCGCCGCCAGTTGCGAGGCTATGGCGTCAAAATCCGAATTCTCGTGGGTCAAAATGAGCACCATGTCTGCATTATACCAGGGGTTCTGCCCAAGCGTCTGTGCGATTGGCCACGCGGTTTCAGCTTGGTGTTATAATGAGGGGTTGTTGCCAGCCTGGACGCGACGGGCGCAACGACAAGAGGATAAGAAATGACGACAGCAATTCCCGGCTTTCGCCGGGTTCCCCGCACCGGGGTCATATACGTGATGCATCGCGCGCAAGCGCAGGGCTTTGAGTACGGAGATCCGGAATGGGCGAACCTGGGGCAGGGCGCGCCGGAAACCGGCCCGTTGCCCGGCGCGCCACCCCGCATCGAGCGGATCACCATCGATCCCAGCCGGCAAGAGTACAGCCCCATCACGGGGCAGATTGCTTTGCGCCAGAAAGTGGCCGATCTGTACAACACGCTCTACCGGCAGGGCAAGCCCTCGCAATACAGCTATGAAAACGTGAGCATTTCCGGCGGCGGGCGGGTGGCGCTGACCCGGCTGGCGGCGGCCCTGGGCAACATCAACATGGGCCATTTCCTGCCGGACTACACCGCCTATGAAGAGCTATTGAGCGTCTTTAAGGCGTTCATCCCCATTCCCATCCTGCTCGACCCTCGACGAGATTACCAGGCCCCGCTGGAGGTGCTGGAAAGGGAGATTCAGGGGCGCGGGCTAAAGGCGCTGCTGATCAGCAATCCCTGCAACCCGACGGGCCAACTCGTCGAGGGCGAGACGTTGCGCTCCTGGACCGAGCTGGCGCGCGAGTATCACTGCGCGCTGATCCTGGACGAATTCTATTCGCACTACATTTACAGCGATGCGCCGGTGGAAGCAGCCAACGGCATGCCCCATATGCTGTCGGCCGCCCGCTACGTTGAAGATGTCGACGCCGATCCGGTGATCCTGGTGGACGGATTGACGAAGAACTGGCGCTACCCCGGCTGGCGCATCAGCTGGACGCTTGGCCCCCGGACGGTGATTGACGCTATCGCCAGCGCCGGCTCCTTTCTCGACGGCGGCGCGAACAATCCCCTGCAAGATGACGCCCTTTGCCTGCTGGACCCGGCCGCGACTATTCAGGAGACCAGGGCGCTGCAACGAGTTTTTCAATGCAAGCGCGATTACACACTGGCCCGGCTGCGAGCTATGGGGATCGGCGTGGAGGTGGAGCCGGCGGGCACGTTCTATGTGTGGGCGAATCTGTCCGGCCTGCCGGAGCCGCTGAACGACGGCCTCAACTTCTTCAAGGCCGGCTTGCAGGAGAAGGTGATTACCGTGCCGGGGGTCTTCTTCGATGTCAACCCGGACCGGCGCAGGGCCAACGCCCGCTATGGCAATTACAGCCGCATCAGTTTCGGCCCCGATATGGCCACCCTGGAGCGAGGCCTGGACGGATTGGAGCGGCTCATCGCCGCTCAGCGAACCATTCGCTAACTTCATCCTATATCCTGTAGGTCTCAGCGCCATTCCCGCCGGCGATCAGGACGCCGGAAGAGGCTACGGGATTGTAATTGTTGCTATGCGCTGAACGGCAGTGAAATGGTAAAGGTGCTGCCATGATTGAGGCCGGGGCTGGCGGCGCTGACCGTGCCGTCGTGCGCCTCCACGATAGCGCGCACAATGCTCAGGCCCAGACCGATGCTGCCGCTATCCCGGCTCCGGGCGGAGTCGATGCGGTAAAAGCGGTCAAATACCAACGGCAGGCTCTCCGCTTTGATGCCGGAGCCAGTGTCCTGCACCCGTATCTGGATGATCGACCCCAAACGCTCCACCGCCACCGTGATCCGGCCTTCATCCGGCGTGTGGCGCAGGGCATTGGCCAGCAGATTCTGCACCGCCTGGCGCATGCGGGCCACGTCCACCATGACCACCTCCGGCATGACCCCCAGCAGCTCCACCCGCAACTGTATTTGCCGGGCCGCCGCCAGAGAACGAAATGAGGCGGCCGATTCTTTTACCAGGTCGGCGATGTCCGCCGGCTCCCGCGTCAGGGGTAATTGGTGCGCTTCCGCCTGAGCCAGCAGATGCAGGTCGTCAACCAGCCGGGTAAGTAACCGCGTTTGGTCGCTGAGCCTGGCTACCTCCTCGGGAGTCAGCGGGTAGATGCCGTCCAACATGGCCTGCAAGTTGCCCTGCAGGACATGCAGCGGATTGCGCAGCTCGTGGGCGACATCCGCCAGCAGGTTTCGTCGAATCGCCTCAGACTCCTCCAATTGCGCCGCCATCTTGTTGAATGCGGCGCCCACCGCCACCAGCTCACTGCTGCCGCCCACCGGGACGCGGTAACTCAGGTCCTGCGCTTCAATGGCCTGGGCGGCCTTCTCCAGGTCACGCAATGGGGCGGTCAGCGACCGGCTGAACCAGACGCCGAAAAGGAGTGCAATGATAGCGCCGGCCACGGCTACCCAGGCCAATATTCGCACAATTCCCGTCAGAAGGATTTCCTGCATTTCGGCGAAGGCCTCCGGGGGCAACTCCTGGACGGCTACGGGCAGGATGGGCGGACTGCCGGAGACATCCAGGCCGGGAATGGTGGTCGCCAGAAAGCGAAAAGCAACCGGCATGAGAATCAACGCCAGGATGGCGCCGCCGATCACCAGGCTGAAGCGCACCCATAGCCGGTTCATGTCTCGTCGCCGGGGATCAGGCGGTAGCCCACGCCGTAAACGGTCTGGATATACACCGGCTCGCGCGGGTTCAGCTCAATCTTGTGTCGCAGGTTACGCATATGGCTATCCAGGGTGCGATCCAGCCCTTCGTAATCTGCGCCCAGCCCGCGGCTGATCAACTCATTGCGAGTGAGGACGTAGCCGGCCTGCTCCATCAGCGCCCGCAACAGGTTGAACTCCGTCGGCGTCAACTCGATCTGCCGCTCCGCGGCCTGCACCACTCGCCGTTGTAAATCCATCTGCAGGTTACCCACGCGAATGACCTGGGCCGGCAGCGGCTCGTGGCTGCGCAGGCGGGCGCGCACACGGGCAACCACTTCCCTGGGGTTGTAAGGTTTGGTGATGTAGTCGTCCGCTCCAAGTTCCAGGCCCACAATCTTGTCGGTATCGTCAATGCGGGCGGTCAACATCACAATTGGCAGCCGGGCTAGCGACGGCTCCGCCCGCACCAGGCGGGTGATCTCATAGCCGTCTTTGCCGGGCAGCATCAGGTCCAGCAGCAGCAAATCGGGTCGCTCCCGGCGCAGCATATGCCAGGCGGTCTCCCCGTCATAGGCCACCTGCACGACGTATCCGGCCTGCTCCAGGTAACCGCGGATCAGGCGCACTACTTCCCTGTCGTCATCCACCACCAGCACCGCTTGCCGAGCCAAAATTGCGCTCCACTCACCAGGCCGGCGGCGCGAACGGCCCGCGCCGCAGTTCGTAGACGTAGGCCAGGCGGATCAATGTCGGTTCGCTGAACGCCGGTCCCATGAAGGTAATGCCCACCGGCAGCCCGTTTACAAAACCTGCCGGGACGGAGATCAGCGGGTAGCCGGCCATCGCCGCCGGCCCGGAGCTGGAACCGCCGCCGTGGGGGTCCCCTGCTTCGTAGTCAATGGGCCAGGCCGGTCCGCCGGTGGGCGCGACCAAGGCATCCAGCCGGTGGGCGGCAATGGCCGCGTCAATCCCCTGCTCCCGGGAGAGTAGCTGGCTCTCCACCAGCGCCGCTTTGTATGCCGGGTCCGAGAG
>CAYVQP010000029.1:11410-49329 GCA_964452775.1 uncultured Ardenticatenaceae bacterium
CCCGGGAGAGTAGCTGGCTCTCCACCAGCGCCGCTTTGTATGCCGGGTCCGAGAGCGGTCCCATCGCCTCCGCCTGCTCAAACAACTCCTGACCAAAGAAGGGCATTTCCCGGTCAGCGTTGGTCTGATTGAAGGCGATCAGATCGGTCAGCGTGCGCGGGATGGGCGCATCTCCCGCCTCAGGAAGGGGAAGTCGGGTGGCCAGGTAGGCGGCAATATCGTGCTTGAACTCATACAGCAGCACGGTCATCTCCGCCTGGCTGCTGAGCATCGCCCCGGCGCTGGGCAGGTCGGCCGGATCGATGATTACAGCGCCGGCCTCACGCATCTGTTGCAGGGCGCCCTCAATCAGCGCATCCACCCGCCCATCAAAGCCAAAGAAGCCGCTGCGCGGCACGCCAATGCGCGCGCCGCGCAGGCCGTCCGGGTCGAGATAGCGGCTGTAATCCTTGTGGTAGCGCCCGGCAGATGCAGCGGTCGCCGGGTCACGCTGATCCTCGCCGGTGAGCGCGCCTAAGACCAGCGCCGCGTCAGCTACCGTGCGGGCGAAGGGACCAACGGTGTCCTGCGTGTGCGAAATGGGGATCACACCGGTGCGACTGGTCAGGCCCACCGTGGGCTTAATGCCCACCACGCCGTTGATGCTCGCCGGGCAGACGATGGAGCCGTCCGTCTCGGTGCCCAGCGTGATTGGCGCAAAGCCGGCAGCTACCGCCACCGCGGAGCCGGAACTGGAGCCGCAGGGGTTATGTGTCAGCCGGTAAGGGTTGAGCGTCTGCCCGCCGCGTGCGCTCCAGCCGCTGACCGAACGGTCGGAGCGGAAGTTGGCCCATTCGCTGAGATTGCACTTGCCCAGGATGACCGCCCCGGCCTGACGCAGGCGCGCCGCCACGGTAGCATCCCCGGCAACCACTGACGTGGTCAAAGCCAGGGAGCCGGCGGTGGTTTGCATCCGGTCGCCGGTGTCAATGTTATCCTTCAACAGGATGGGGATGCCATGCAGCGGCCCGCGCGCGCCCTGTCGCCGGCGTTCGTCATCCAATGCGGCAGCAATTTCAGGGGCGTCCGGATTCAGCTCGATCACGGAGCGCAACATCGGCCCGCTGTGGTCCAAAGCGGCAATACGCGCCAGCAGGCTATCTACCAGCTCAACGGCGGATAACTTACCTGTCGCCATTGCTTCATTCAAACCGGCGACGGACATGAAAGCGAGATCACGACCGGCCATCTGCTGTGCTCCTTGACCTGAGAACGGTTGCGCGCTATTCCGCGGCCTGCGATTACAGGCCGTCAATAATAGACCAGCCGCCCAGGCCGCGCTACCAGAGAGGAACGAGCGCCGGTTCACCGAGAGGGCAATTACTCGTAGCGCAGAGCTTCGATGGGTCGCAACCCGGCGGCGCGCCAGGCCGGATAGATGCCGAAGATCAGCCCAACTGCGGCAGCGAAGCCGGTGGCCAGCAAGACTGTGCCCAGGTCGAGCACCGTCTGAATGTCCAGCGCGCTGCCGGCGACGATCGAGATCAGCCAGCCGAAGGCAATGCCCAGGAAGCCGCCCAGTACGCTCAGCAGCATTGACTCCAGCAGAAACTGCATCAGAATGTCCCGCTTGAGCGCGCCAATTGCCTTCCGAATGCCGATCTCCCGGGTGCGTTCGGTGACGCTGACCAGCATGATGTTCATGATCCCGATGCCGCCCACTACCAGCGAAATGCCGGCAATCGCCCCCAGAAAGGCGGTGAGAGTGCCGGTGATCACATCCAACGTCTCCAGCAGGTCGGCCTGGCTGAAGATGGTGAAGTCGTCATCGGAGGTATAGATGATGTTGTGTTGCCGGCGCAAGGTTTCGGTGATCTGCTCAATGGCGACGTTGGTCACATCTTCGTTGGCCGCCTGAGCGACGATACTGCCGACCGCCCGTTGGCCGTCACGAGTGCGATCCGTAAAGAGCCGGCTCTGGGCGGTGGATAGCGGCACATAGACGTTGCCATCGTTGTTCGAGAAGGCGCTGCCGGATTCTGCCAGGACGCCCACTACCTCATAGCTAACCCCGTTAATTTTGACAGATTCGCCAACCGGGAAGGCATCCTCGAAGAGGTCGGCGGCAACGTCCGCGCCGAGCACGGCGACCCGGGCGCGGGTGTCTTCGTCCGCCTGGGTCAGGGTGTCGCCGGCCTGGAACTCGTCAATATTGTTAACATCAAAGTAGTTGGCTGTGACGCCGATGACCGCGGTGCGACTGGCCCGGCTGCTATGCACGACCTCAAACGTCCCCTGGCTGCTGGCCGAGACTGCGCTCAACGCCGGGGCGTTCAGCGGGTCCTGCAACGCCTCCACGTCGCTCAGGCTGAGCGCCGGCAGGCCGTCGCTATTGTCAAAGTCGGTAGAAACAAGGATCAGGTTGGTGCCGATGGACTGGATCTCGCCCGTGACGCTGGCGTTGACCCCGTTGCCGATGGAGAGCAAGGCAATGACCGCCGCCACACCGATGATTACCCCCAGCATGGTCAGCACCGCGCGCAACTTGTTGGCCAATAGACTGTCCAGGGCCGTGTTAAAGCTTTCGCTGAGATTCATGTCAGTGCTCCTGGATCAGACCGTCGCGGATCCAAACGGTGCGTTGGGCGCGGGCGGCTACTTCCGGCTCATGAGTGATAATGATCACCGTGATCCCGTTGGCGTTCAGCCCGGCAAAAAGCTCCATGATCTCGTTGCCGGTGTGCGTGTCCAGCGCGCCGGTCGGTTCGTCTGCCAGGATGATGCTGGGACTGGTAGCTATCGCCCGGGCGATAGCTACCCGCTGTTGTTGCCCGCCGGAAAGCTCGTCCGGCTTGTGATCCATGCGATCTTCCAGGCCCACGCGGGCCAGCGCTTCTCTGGCGCGTTCGGTGCGCTCCTTGCGCTCGAGGCCGGCATACATCAGCGGCAACATCACTTGCTTCAGGGCGGTGGTGCGGGCCAACAGATTGAACTGCTGGAAGACAAAGCCGATGTGCCGGTTGCGAACGCGGGCCTGCTCGTTGTCGCTCATGTGGCTGACGTCTATGTTGTCCAACTTGTAGACCCCGCTATCCGGCGTGTCCAGGCAGCCGATGATGTTCATCAGGGTACTCTTGCCCGAGCCGGAAGGGCCCATGATGGCGACAAACTCTCCGTCTCTGACCTCCAGGTCTATACCGCGCAAAGCATGGACAACCTGCGTGCCCATCTCGTATGACTTGGTGATATTCTTTAAGGTAATCATCGTTCTGCTGGCGGGTGCACGGCCTATTCATCGCCGAAGAATGGATCGCGTCTTTCACCCGGCCCACTTTCGTCGTCCGGCCTCCCAAACTCGAACACCGGCGTGACGTTGCCGATCATCAACTGGTCTCCTTCCTGCAGCCCACTGGTGATCTGGGTGTTGTCTGCATCGCGCATGCCGATGGTTACCTCGACCGTTTCCACCGTCTGGTTGCCCGCCGCGTCCGTGCGCACCAGATTGACGCTGAAGGTCCCGGCGGAGCGGTCGGCGTTGATCGCCGCGTTGGGGGCCAGCAGCACATCATCGCGCTCGCCCGTGATCAGATTGGCGTTGGCGGTCATGCCGATGCGCACCGGCAGGTCGGTCTCACCCAGGTCCAGACGAACTTCGTAGGTCACCAGGGCGCTGCCGGCGTTAGCCGTGGCGCTAGGAGCGATCGAGGCGATAGCGCTCTCAATCTCCACCTCCGGCCAGGCCTCCAGGGTGACGATCGCCGGCTGCCCGACCTCCATCCCACCGATGTCAATTTCGTCCACATCCAGGACAATGCTCATCTTGCCGGTGTCCACCAGGGTCAGGGCGACTCCGCCGGCCATTTCGCCTTCCGCCACCTGCACGTCGGTCACAATCCCGTCAAAGGGCGCGATCAGCGTGGCGTTGGCTAAGTTCTCCTGCGCCTCTTCCAGCGCCACCCGCGCCTGGGCTACCTGGGCCTCGGCGATGACCAGCTGTTCCTCGCTCGCCCCGCGGCGCAGGCTATCCAGGCTGGCCCGAGTTTGGGCCAAAGTTGATTGCGCGGCAGCGATTTGCGACTGGCTCGCGCCGCGCAGCAGCAAGTCCAGGTTGGCCTGGGCCGCGTCTTGCTGAAAGGTCGCTGCCGATACGCCGGCCTGCGCGCCGGAGACGACATTGGGGTCAGGGCCGGCCAACAGCGCGTCCAATTGCGCTCTGGCAGTAGCCAGATTCGCCTCGGCGGCGTTCAGCGCCGCCCGGGCCGCTTCCTCGGGCGCTCCCGCGCCGGGGCATACCTGATTTCCGCTGGGGTCGTCAAAACATTGCAGCGTTTGCTCATGCGCCTGCAATGCGCGCTCATACTCTTGCTCGGCGACCGCCACCTGCTGTTGTTGGGCGGCTATCTCAGCCTCTGTCGGGCCGCCGCTCGCCTGCCCCACCTGGGCGGAAGCGCTCCACACGTTGGCCTGCGCGGCATTGACATTGGCTTCCGCGTTGGCGATTTCCTCCGGGGACGGGCCGGCCAGCAGGTCGTCGAGTTGCGCCTGAGCGCTGGCGACCGCGGCCTCGGCGGCGGCAATGTCACTTGGCGCGGCTCCCCGGCGCATTTCGGCCAGGTTCGCCTCCTGGATGAGCAGGGACTGTTCCGCCGAGGTGACGTTGCGCTCCAAGGCGCCGCGCTCCAATGTGACCAGGACGTCCCCGGCCTGCACCTCATCGCCAACCTGCACCAGCACTTCCTCGACGCGGCCGGAGATGCCCAACGCCAAATCCGCTTCCCGGTTGGGCGCGACCACGCCGGTTGCGCTGGCGGTAGAAGCGAGGTCGCCGATAAAGGCGGTAACAATGTCTCCGGAAGATGCCTGTTGCTGCGCGTTGGTTAGCCGGTTGCGGACAAAGCTGAAGCCCAGAATAATGAGCAGAGCGCCAACCAGCAGGGCGCCCGCAATCCAGATTTTACGCCGGCGAGGCCGGCGCGTGACTTGACTCATCGCCTGTACTCCTAGAATTACCAAGCCTGCGGCTACACATAGCCGCCACGCTGGTTATTCTAGAGTCCAAATCTGCAGGAGTTGTGCAGAGAGCCTGCAGTTAAGCGCGATCTAATCAAAGTCCTGGTAGATTGACTGCTCCACCACCTGCCCGGTCAGCCGCCCCTTGCGCCAGAATTGCACCACCCGCCGGCTGACAATGGCATTGCCGGTCGGCGTGACCTGCCGGTCGCTTTTGGTTATGGCCACCGGCCCCCGTTCGTTCAAGCTCATGCGCTCGATCCGCCGGCGCAGCAGAACAAGGCCCACCTCCGCCGCCAGGGCCACCAGGCTGACGGCGACCGCCTGGCCCACTTGCTTCATGCTGGGAGCGGGCAACAGGCTGCCGGAGCCTACGGTCATGACCGATCGGTGGCGGAAGGTCGCGGGCTGCAGCGCCAGCGCCTGGCCGCAGCGACGGCAATATTGATCGCTCAGTTCATTTGTCTGCCGGCAGTGAGGGCATATTTGTTGGGTCATGCGATTCCTCCGGATGTCCGCGCGCCGGTGTGAGAGCCGCGAACTGCGGACCGGCCCATTGTATCGTTGATGAGCATGGGCGCAACCACGCTGAGGCGAGCCGGCGGAGGCATGGTATAATGGCGTGAGTAAGTTCAAATATAGGTGGGTGACGCAGAAGGGCCAGTCTTCCTGGCCTTTTTTCTGCCCGCCCCGCACAGCTTAAGGAGTAATGCAACAACATGGCAAAGCAGTGGAAGACATCCCCGGCAATGCAGCTTGCGCCCGGGAAGCAATATAGCGCTTTAATTGAGACAGACAGGGGGACGATTGAGATTGCCTTCGCGCCGGAGTACGCGCCGATCACGGTGAACAACTTCGTCTTTCTGGCCCGCGAAGGCTTCTATGACGGGGTCAAGTTCCACCGGGTGATCCCGAATTTCGTTATCCAGGGCGGGGATCCCACCGGCACGGGCAGCGGCGGGCCGGGTTATCGCTTCGCGGATGAGGTGCGCAATAATCCGCTGCGGCACGAGACCGGCGTGATCTCGATGGCCAATGCCGGGCCGGGCACTAACGGCAGCCAGTTTTTCATCACCCATTCCCCGCAGCCCCATCTGGACGGCAAGCATACCGTCTTCGGCAAGGTGACCTCCGGCATGGATGTGGTCAACAGCATCCGGCAGGGGGACAAGATGATCTCGGTGACGATTACCGAGAGTTAAGCTGGAGATTTTCCCGGAAACTCGGAAGTTTATTTTCCCGGAAACTCGGAAGTTTCCGGGAAAATAGACTCACTCAGCTCCCCAGGCGATGACCTCGGCCTCGATCTCAGCCTGACCGAGGAACCGGGCTACCGACACTCGGTGGTTGCCGTCGCGGACGTAGTAGCGGTTATCAAACTTCACCAGATTCACCGGCGGGAGGGCCACGCCGCGCATTCTGGCTACCGCGATGCCGATCCAGCGGTCGCGAATATGACCGGCGACCGGGCGGAACTCCGCGTCAAAATCCTCGCTGCGCCCTTCGCTGCCGGCGATCTCGCTCAACGGCACGGTCAGCAGGCCGAGCGATCGGCGATGATGAATCCGCCGGCCCTGCACAACCTCGTTCAGGTCCGCCGGGTGTTGCGGGCGACCGCTCATCCGGCTCCAGATTTGTCCCCAGGTCGCGGCCAGTCGCCAGCTCCAGAATTGACCCGCTGCCAGTCGCCGCGCCGCGCTCGCATTTCCACTTTGTCCGTATCCCGACTTCGTTGCCAGATGTTGTGAGTAAGAGAGGTCGCCGTACATTCTGTATCTCCTTCTTCGTTATCTCTGCTCACAGTCTATGAGGCGCGCGTTCGTCGCGCGTTGCACGGCACATTTCACAGGCGTTTCGGAAGCGTTTCCGGCGCTGAAACGGCGGCTCTATTTGCGCTATAATGTGCCGGTGAGGGACAGAAGGTGAGTGAATTACGCGTTTCTCTGCTGGGGCCGCCGCGGATCGAGGTCGCCGGCAAGACTTTCTCCACCGATCGCCGCAAGGCGGTGGCCCTGCTGGCCTATCTGGCTGTCAGCCGGCAGACCCACAGCCGGGAAACGTTGGCGACCCTGCTATGGCCGGATTCCGATCAATCGCGGGCGCTGGCCAATTTACGGCGCGCTATCTGGGAGCTGAACAACGGCATTGGGGACGAGTGGCTGGAGACCGAGCGCGAGTCCGTCACGCTGCGCCGGGACGGGAACGTCTGGCTGGATGTGGCCCGGTTTCAGCAGTTGGCGCAATCCGCCTCGCTGAGCGACATGCAGGCGGCGACCGAACTCTATCTCGACGACTTCCTGGCCGGCTTCACTCTGCCGGACAGCCCACTCTTTGATGATTGGCAGACTGCCCGAGCGCAGGCGTTGCGCCAGGACCTGATAGGCACGCTGGCCCGGCTATCGGAAGGACACGCCGCGCGGGGCGACTACGAAGCGGCGATTGCCGCCGCCCGGCGTTGGCTGGCCCTGGATCCGTTGGACGAAGCGGCCCACCGGCAATTGATGAGGCTCTTCGCCGCACAGGGCTGGCGCTCAGCCGCCGTTCGCCAGTACGAGCAGTGCGTGCGGGTACTGGAGGCAGAGTTGGGTATAGCGCCCGCGCCGGAGACAAAGGCGCTCTACCAGCAGATTCTGCACGGCGAGGCCGGCGCCGGCAGCCGGGTGGTCCGGGCGCTCGAACAGGAACCGACGGCAGCGAAGGAGGAGAAGCGCCGGCCGCAGCTTAATCTGCCGTTGCAGCCGACACCGTTTGTCGGGCGTGGGCCGGAGCTGGCGGAACTTGGCAGGCTGCTGGCCGATCCCGGTTGTCGCCTGCTGACCCTGCTGGGGCCGGGTGGCAGCGGCAAGAGCCGCCTGGCTATCGAGAGCGCCGCTCGCCGAGCAGAGAGCGCCGGCCTTGACGCAACCTTCGTCTCCTTGGCGTCGCTCGACGGCCCTGAACTGATTGTGCCGGCCACGGCGCGGGCCTTGGGCTTCTCGTTCTACAAGGAAGAAGAGCGCGACCGGCGCCGGCAGTTGCTGGACTACCTGCGCCAGCAGCGGCTGCTGCTGATCCTGGACAACTTCGAGCACCTGCTGGCCCCGGAAAGCCTTGATTTGGTGTTGGATATATTACGGAGCGCGCCGGACGTGCAATTGCTGGTCACCTCGCGGTCGCGGCTGAATGTGCCCGGAGAGCAGCTTTTTCTGGTTAGTGGGATGCACACGCCGGGCGTGGCGGAAGCGCTGCGCTGGGACGAGCCGGCCGAGGAAGCGCGGGCTTTCAGCGCTATCCAACTCTTCCTGGAGCGCGCCCGGCGTGTGCGGCCCGGCTTCGAGCTCAGCCGGAGTAACCTGGCGCAGGTGGTGGAGATATGCCGGCTGGCACAGGGCATGCCGCTGGCGATCGAGTTGGCCGCGACCTGGTTAGAGCTGTTGTCCCCGAGTGAAATAGCGGCTGAGATCGCCCGCAGTCTGGATTTTCTGGAGAGCGATCTGGAGGGAGTGCCGGAGCGGCAGCGAAGTCTGCGGGCTGTCTTCAATTCGTCCTGGGAATTATTGGCCCAGGCGGAGCGGGACGCTTTCAAGCGGCTGACGGTGCTCCGCGGCGACTTTACCCGAGAAGCGGCGGAAGCGGTGTCCGGAGCCTCGCTACGCACGCTGCTGGCGCTGAGCAACAAGTCCTGGCTGCAGCGCGTTGATGACCGGCGTTATCGCGTTCATGAGCTGTTGCGCCAATACGCAGAAGAGAGATTGGCCGCCAATCCGGCTGCCTGGCGGGAGGCCCAACAACGACACGCCGATTATTACTGCGCCTGGTTGGACGAACAAGAGGTCAGGATGAGGGGGCCGGGCCAGATCATGGCCCTGGACGCGATTCTGCGCGAATTCGAGAACGTGCGCGCCGCCTGGCAATGGCTGGTAGCAGAAGGGCGCTTTGACCAACTTGTGGACCATATATTGACGCCGATCTGTCTCTGGGCCTACTTCCGCCAGTCGTGGGAAGGCGTCTGGGCGCTGATGCAGTTGGCGCTTGACGCAGCGCCGGAGGGTGGGCTTGACCAGCGCCGGCGGATAATCATCTCCATTGCCTACATGAACGGCATGGAAGAGGTATTCTGGTGGAAATCAGCAAGGGACAGGGCGCGGGAGATCTGGGTACAGGTCGCCGGAATGACCAGAGCTGAATTGATCCAACTCGGGATCTGGTATCCGTTTCTGGCCGGGCACTATGGCTACTCCATCGAAACAGATGATGCGATACATGCCCTGCACGACTATATTGCAGAGGTACGCAAGACAGATGACACCTGGACACTGGTCTGGAGTCTGTACATGTTGGGCAGGCTCAGGATTTATGTGCGTAGATTTGATGAGGCCATGGAGGCGCTCAAGGAAGCGGAAGCGCTTTGTGTGCGCCTTGGTCAACCGATTGGGCTGGTCCCTGTCCTGCTTGAAAGAGCTGAGATCGCCCGTACCCTCAGCGATTATGAAGGCGCCCTGAGCTTGCTCACCCGGGCAAAAACTATCGCCATTGAGAGCGACATCAAAAACTGGATGGCGCTGCTCGCCCGTACGCTGGCCGAGGTTTCGCTTCAACTGGGCAATATCGAGGAGGCGCTTGCATATTATCGGGCGCAGCAAGAATTGTTCATGGGGGTCGGCAACCGCGTGCGAGCGTACACGGCCCTCCATTGGCGATGCCTGTTGACCTATCGTTACGGCACACTGGAAGAAGCCTGGCAACTGCGCGAGGAACATCTGCGTCTGACCAACGAGGCCGGCTTCGAGCTGGAGCACGCCTGGGGGTTGTGGGAAGCCGGCGAACTGGCCCGCCTCGCCGGAG
This sequence comes from uncultured Ardenticatenaceae bacterium, assembly GCA_964452775.1. Taxonomy (GTDB): domain Bacteria; phylum Chloroflexota; class Anaerolineae; order Promineifilales; family Promineifilaceae; genus JACKCB01. The sequence goes on from CAYVQP010000029.1 coordinate 21,224, forward strand.
ACGCCAAAACGGCGCTGCGATACTTCCAGGAATCGCACGCCCACATGCAGCCGGCGCGGCTGGAGATGGGGATCGGCTTCTATCATCGCGGGTTGGGCGACCTGGCCTTGGCCCGGGGCGAGTTTGATGAGGCGGCTGAACATTTCGAAACATATTTGGAGAAAGCAGTGGCTGACAACCGTAATTGGAGCGTAGCCTACGCTTTGGTCGGCCTGGGTCGGGCCGCTGCCGGCCGGGGCGATTACGAGCTTGGCAGCCGGTACCTCGTTGTTTCTACCGCCAGGGCTCAGGAAGAGGGGACGCAGGACCTGGTCATGCTGGGATTGGCGGCGCTGGCGGAACTTCAATTATGGATCGGCGAACCCCGGCGAGCGACGGAGATCGCGGCCTTCGTCCGGGCTTTTCACCTGACCTGGGGGTATGTGCGCGACGAGGCGCAAGCGGTGCTGTCGCAGGCGGAGGCGCTTTTGCCGGCGGAGGCGTTTGCAGCGGCCCAGCAGCGTGGCCAGGAGATGCAACTGGCTACACTGTTAGCGGAGTTGGCGACTGCTCAGGAGTCCAGCCAGTCGGGGAAGGCCTCATAGCCGGCGGCCTGCAACCGGCTCTTCAATTTCCGGTTCGACGAAGCGTACCGTTCGCGCAGACCTTGTAGCAGGGCCACATCCGCTTCCTCTACGAACTCCTTCCCGTTCAGCCGGTAATAAAGCGCGCGCATGCGCCCCTTGACGGCCGGGTTCGCCCGCCAGAAGCTTTCCGCTCGGCGATTAAGGGACAGCGCCAATTGTTGCAGCAGCGGATAGCGATAACTGGTGCTGCGGTTTTGGGTCTCAAGCGGCATCCTGGTGAACGGCTCGCTGTCTATTTGCAGCCACTCGCTGATCTGCCGTAGCGTGACGCGGGGCTGCCGGCGAAAGTCGCAGAAGAAGTAGATGCGCGCGTCATCGCCGAAGATCTCCAGCCAATCCGGCAGCCAGCGCGCGTAGTAGCCTCCTTCCACGCCCCAAAAGGTGTTGTGCTCGCGGCGCCAACGCTCGGCCGGCGAGATGGCATCGCAAGCCGCCACATAATCCCCCAGGGTCATCGCCTGTGGCAAGCGCAACAGGGCCTGCTGCGACTTGTAGAAGGAGATCAGCCGCGCCACCGGCTCGCGCAGCAGGATGCAGATACGGATTGCTCCCAACTGTTCCCGGAGTTGTACGGCCACCTTGCGCCCGCCGTAGAAGTAGCCGGGCGTAGCTTCCATCACCACCGGCTGCCCCTGCCAATCGCGGAAGTAATCCAGGTACAGCGCCCAGGGACGCGCCGGCTCCTCGTAGCGATAGGTGAGAAAGTAGGCCGTCTCCTTGATGCTGGACGGGAAGACCGCCGGGTGCTGGGAGAGGTAGGTGAAGAGCGATGTGGTGCCGGCCTTGTTGACGCCGGCGATGATCAGGTTCGGCGTGGTTGCCGTCACAGTACCTCCACTTTCGGCCGCGTCGCCCGCCCACCCCTGAAATTGTAGCCGCCTTCATTCTCGGGCGCTATCGCCCTGATCCGTAAGCGTTCCCTTAAGCCCACACGCCGCCCCTGTCCGGCAATTGACAATTCATCAATCACCAATAGGATCAGCCCATGCCGTTGCTGCCGGACGAGGTCCTGATCAAGCGCTATCGCATCGTATCCCTGTTGGGCCGGGGCAATTACGGTTGCGTCTACCGCGCCTGGGACACCAAAGACCGCCTGGAAGTAGCGCTGAAGGAGTTTCTGGATCCTTCGGTTGAGACCCAGAAGCGCTTCCGGGCGGAGGCCAAGCGGTTGGCGGCCCTACAACATCCCCGGCTGCCGGCCGTTCGCGACCACTTTGCGGTAGAAGAGACGGGCCAATACCTGGTATCGGACTATGTGCCCGGCGTTGACCTCGGCGCGCTGCTCACCCAATACGGCCCCCTGCCCACCGACCTGATCGTCCCCTGGTTGCAGGCGGCGTGCGAGCCGCTCGCCTACCTGCACGAAAAGGGGGTGCTGCACCTGAACATCAAGCCGGCCAACATTCGCCTGACGCCGGCCGGTGATGTCTACCTGGTGGACACCGGCCTGCCCGGTCTGGGGGTGATGCCGGCCGCCTCCGGCTTCGGCTCGCCCGAACAGCAGGCGCAAACGGAGGTGACGCCGGCCAGCGACATCTACAGCCTGGGAGCGACGCTCTACACACTGCTGACCGACCGCGAGCCGCCCGGCGCGTTGCAACGCGAAAGCGGCCTGGCGGACCTCATCCCCGCCCGTGAAGTGAACCCGGATATCGAGCCATACCTCTCCATCGTGGCTAACCGGGCGATGTCATTGCGCGCCGATGCGCGCTACGATAACGCCACGGCCTTCGCCAATGCCCTGCAACGACCGGCGGGGCGGCCTCTCTTCGCCGGCGGACCGTTGCGCCGGAGCGAGCCGGTGGCCGCGGCTGGACCGCCGCCGCGCCTGCCCGTTAATCGCCGCCGGCAAATGGAGCGGCGGGCCATCGCCGGATTGGCCGCCCTGCTCATCCTCCTGCTGACGGCGACGGTGGTCGTGTCGCAGGTGGACCTGACGCGCATCGGCGTGACGGAAGAAGAGGCGACCGCCACTACCGAGTCGCGGCTTATCGCGGCGCTGACCGCGGTCGCGCCCACCTTTACGCCTACGCCCGATCCCACGCTCATACCCACCGCCACGCCGGCCCCGCTGATTACCGAGACCGGCGCGCGGATGGTCTACATGCCCGGCAGCAGCTTTCGCATGGGCGATGACGAGGGCGAGGCGAACGAGGGGCCGTCGCACGTGGTCCTGATTGATCCTTACTATATTGACGAAACGGAAGTGACCAACGCCCAATACCAGCTTTGTGTGGACGCCGGCGCGTGCGACCCGCCGGATAGCCCCAATGCTACGTTCCATCCCGCTTACTACGGTTCAGCCGCCTATGCCGACTTCCCGGTCATCTTCGTTAGCTGGTACAAGGCGCAGGCCTTTTGCGAGTGGCGCGGCGCGCGCCTGCCTTCGGAAGCGGAGTGGGAGCGGGCCGCCGGCTTTGACCCGGTGCAGGCAGTCAAATATCGCTTTCCCTGGGGAGACGAGTTTGACGGCGAGAACCTGAACTATTGCGATGCCAACTGCAGCCAGGCGCAACGCGACGCCGATGTGGACGACGGCCATCGCGATACGGCGCCGGTGGGTAGCTATCCGGCCGGTCGCTCGCCGATTGGGGCCATGGACATGCTGGGCAACGTGATGGAATGGGTGTCCGACTGGTATGACGCCCGCTATTATCAGGCCGGGCCGGAGTCGAACCCGCTGGGACCGCCGGAAGGGGAGTTCAAGGTATTGCGCGGCGGCTCCTGGCTCTCCGGCCTGGAGGACCTGGGCGTCTCCAAGCGCACCTTGTATGACCCGCTCGTCACGCGGGCCAACATCGGCTTCCGTTGCGCCATGCCGGTGCAGTGAGATGAGCCATCTGCGCTCGGTCAGGTTGCCCGCGCCAGAGCCGGAGGCGGGTTATCCCTTCAACGTGCCGGCGATCCAGGTGTTGGAAGAGTTGGTCTTCACCACCCCGGTGACTTTTTTCGTCGGGGAGAACGGCTCCGGCAAGTCCACTCTGCTGGAAGCGATCGCCATCGCCGCCGGGTTGCCGGTAGCCGGGGGTGAAGAGACGGGGCGCGATCCGACGCTGGAGGTGGTGCGTGGATTGGCTGACCGGCTGCGGCTGGTGTGGCAGATACGCACCCGGCGAGGACTTTTTCTGCGGGCGGAGGATTTCTTCGGTTACGTGAAGCGCGTCGCCCAAATGCGCTCAGACCTGGAGCGGCAGTTGCGCGAGACAAAGGATGTCTATCGGGGGCGTTCCCAACTGGCGCAGGAGTTAGCTGCACTGCCGGCCACGAACGAGCTTGGCGCGATCAGGAGGCAATATGGGCGCGATCTGAACGACTACTCACACGGCGAGAGCTTCATTGCCTTCTTTCAGGCGCGGGCGGCGGCAAATGGGTTGTACATACTCGACGAGCCGGAAGCGCCGCTATCGCCGGTCAGCCAGCTGGCGCTGCTCTCGCTGATGAAGCAGGTAGTGGCGGATGGCGGGCAGTTTATCATCGCCACCCATTCCCCGATCCTGATGGCCTTTCCGGGCGCGACCATCCTTTCCTTTGACCAGCAGCCGCCGAAGCCGGTAGCCTATGCGGATGTCGAGCACGTGACGCTGACCCGGATGTTTCTTAACAACCCGGAGCAGTTTTTGCAGCATCTGTAGTATGAAGATTCCCGGAAACCAGCCCGCCGCCTTCGGAATGCCTGACGAACTAAGTTTCCGGGAATCTGGTCGCCAGATTATGAAGATTCCCGGAAACCAGGCCGCCGCCTTCGGAATGCGTGACGAACTAAGTTTCCGGGAATCTGGTCGCCAGATTATGAAGATTCCCGGAAACTAGCCCGCCGCCTTCGGAATGCCTGACGAACTAAGTTTCCGGGAATCTGGTCGCCGGTTTGCAGAAATGTGATGGGCCAAATGCAAGCAGAACAACCATGGCAGATTGAGAACTACGCCCTGATCTTGCGCGAGCAGCCGCCGGCTGTCTGGGCATTGCGGGCCGGCGCGGGCTGGTCGCTTCCCCGGTTGAACACGGAGCACGACTCCCGGTGGTTCGAGACCGCCAGGTTAATCCCGCAAATTGAAGCGCTGGTCGCCATGCCGCTGCGTTTCCTGTTCCAGCCATATACGGCGGAGGATGAGGCGGCCAGACAGCAGACCAACGTGCTGGTGTTTCATGTAGCCGGAGGCGAGGAGATTGCCGGAGCGGGCGCGTGGCTAACCCAGGCTGACGCCAATTCTTTAGATGCCCCGGCAGCCGTGCATCAGGCATTGTCTGCCTGCCTGCATGAACTGCAAACTGGGGATTTTCCACCATTGCGCGCCCCCTGGGCCAGGCCGGGCTGGTATGAGCGGATGATCGCCTGGGTGGAGCGGGAACTGGCGGCAAGCAGCATTGCGCGGCAGGGGCCGGTGGAAATGGTGCGCTCCTGGGGACTTTCTTACGTGCAGCGCATCCCTACCGGCGACGGTGACGTGTTCTTCAAAGCAGTATCTTTGCAACCGCTGTTCGTCAACGAGCCGCTGTTTACCAGGCGATTGGCGCAGCTATTTCCAGAGCTAATCCCGCTGCCTATAGCGATCGATGCGGAGCAACGCTGGATGCTACTGCCGGACGTGGGCCGAGTGGTGGGCTTCGACATCCCGTTCGCTGAAACGTGCGATATACTCGCCGCTTTTGCCCGGCTACAACAAGAGTCCGTGGCGCACGTGCAGACCCTGTTGGCGGCGGGCGGGATTGACCGCCGACTGCCGGTACTTGCCGGCCAGGTGGACCCCCTGTTCGCCCACACAGGAATCGCCGGCGCGTTGAGCGAAACAGAATGGGCTCATTTGCAGCGATTTGCGAGCGAGTTGAAGGGTAATTGCGAGCGACTGGCTGCCTTCAACATTCCTCACACAGTTGGGCATGGCGATTTTCACGGCAATAATGTGGCGCGCCGGAACGGCTCAGGCAGGGACGGCGGTTACTGGATCATTGACTGGACAGATGGCTGCATCATGCATCCCTTCATGGACGTGATACCCATTCAGTATCATGAGCCGGCAGATGAACAGCCGCTACTATGGGAGCATTATCTGGCCCTTTGGCAGGAGTTTGAGCCAATGCCGCGGCTGCAGGAGGCGTCACACCTGGCGCGCCCGCTGATGTGCTTGCATCAGGCAATCAGCTACCAGTTCATCCTGGATAACCTCGAACCCTGGGCGCGAACCGACCTGGCCTGGGGGACGTCATACTGGTTGCGTAAGCTGTTGGCCTGCTTCGAGGAGTAACCCTCTTCCGCCCGGCCTGGTTACCTTTCGCCGGCCACCGGCAGCCCGAAGCCGTCCCCGTTCCGGCCCGAGGCCCGCACCCGCTCGCCGGTCTGCACACGCCAAAGGGCGGCATAGATGCCGTTCGCGGCGACCAGTTCCTCGTGCCGGCCATGTTCCTTTAGCTGCCCCTTCTCAAGGACAAATATCTGGTCGGCGTTGCGCACGGTGGAAAGCCGGTGAGCGATCACGATGGTGGTGCGGTCTACGATGATGCGATCCAGTGAGCGCTGGATGGCCGCTTCGGTTTCGTTGTCTACCGAAGATGTGGCTTCGTCCAGGATGAGCACCGGCGGGTCCTTCAGCACTGCGCGGGCGATGGAGATGCGTTGGCGCTGGCCGCCGGAGAGTTTTTGTCCCCGTTCGCCGACGATTGTGTCGTAGCCGTTGGGCAGCTCCAGGATGAAGTCGTGCGCTTCGGCCACCTTGGCGGCGGCGACGATCTCCTCCATGCCGGCGTCAAAAGTGCCATAGGCGATGTTCTCGCGCACGGTGCCGTGGAAGAGGAAGACATCCTGGCTGACAAAGCCGATGGCCCCACGCAGGCTGCTCAGTTGCAAATCGCGCAGGTCGTGACCATCGAGGCAGATGCGGCCGGCCTGCACATCGTAGAAGCGCAGCAGCAGCTTGACCAGCGTGCTCTTGCCGGAGCCGGTCGCGCCCACGATGGCCGCGGTTTTGCCGGGTGAAACCTGCAATGATAGGTTGCGCAGCACGGAGCTTCTGCCCGGACCCTGATAGGAGAAGGAGACGTTTTCAAAGGTGACCAGGCCGGCTACCTCCTGGGGGACCAGCGCCGTCTCGCCGCCGACTATCTGCGGCTGGGTGTCCAGCAGGTCGAGGACGCGGGTGGTAGAGGCCATCGCCCGCTGATATTGGTCCAGGGTCACCCCAAGGCGGGTCAGCGGCCAGAGCAGGCGCTGGGTCATGAAGACCAATACACTGTAGGCGCCGATGTTCAGTTGCCCATTAAGCGCCAACTGCCCGCCAAAGATCAGGATGGCGATGAAGCCGGCCATAATCGCCATGCGGATGAGGGGCACAAACGACGCGCTGAGGGAGATGGCCCCGGCGTTGGCCTGTTGGTAATCCGCGCTGGCCTGCCGGATGCGCTCCACTTCGTGTGCTTCCGCGGTGAAGCTCTTGATGGTGGCGATGCCGCCGATGTTGTTGTTTAGTTGCCCGCTTAACATGCCCACCTTCTCGCGCACGGCGGCATAACGAGGCGCAATCCGGCTCTGAAAGCGCAGCGAACCCCAGATGATGATCGGCATGGGTATCAGCGCCATCCAGGCCACGCTGGGCACGATGACCACAAAGATTCCGCCGATGACTACCACGGTGGTGATCAACTGGATGACATCATTGGCCCCATTATCCAGAAAGCGCTCCAATTGATTGATATCGTCGTTCAGAATGGCCATCAATCCGCCGGTGGTGCGGTCCTCGAAGTAGGCCATCTCCAGGTCCTGCACGTGCCCATATGCATCCAGGCGCAGGTCGTGCTGCATGATCTGCGCCAGGTTGCGCCATTTGACATCATACAGGTATTGAAAGATCGACTCCAGGCCCCACAGAATAACGGTTAGCCCGGCGAGCAAGAGTAGCTGCGCGGCGGGATCGGTGATGCCGTATTCAGCCAGGATGGAATCTTCCTGCTGCACGACCACATCCACGGCCATGCCGATCAGTACCGGCGGGGCCAGGTCAAAGACCTTGTTCAGCACGCTGTAGATGGTAGCCATGACAATTGCGGGCCGATAGGCAGCGGCGTAGCGCCAGAGGCGGGTGAGTGGGTGACGATTTCTGGTCTGATGGGAGCTCATGGCTAATCCTCGGGCATTACCGGCCGGCGGGCCGGAACGGACATTCTACCGTACTGTTCATTAAGTGGGCAAACCCGCAACAAGCCGGGCGCTCCTGCGTAAAGTATGATGTGAGCGGCGCTTGGGCTGTCGCAACATCTTAAATCAGTCGTTCCTTCCGGCCCGATCGGAAGGACGTGAAGGATAGAAAATGAATCTACTGGGCAACATCATCTGGTTGATATTTGGCGGCTTCATTGCCGGCCTGGGCTACATCATGGGCGGGCTTTTGCTATGCCTGACGATAGTCGGTATTCCGTTCGGCGTGCAGGCGATGCGGCTGGGCGTGGCCACCTTCGCGCCGTTCGGCAAGAGCGTTACACCGACCAGCCGGAGCCAGGGCTGCCTGCCGCTGCTCTTCGACATTGTCTGGATCCTGCTATTTGGCTGGGAGATCGCCCTGGCGCACCTGACATCGGCCGTGTTGCTGGGCATTACCATTATCGGCATCCCATTTGCGGTGCAGCACTTGAAGCTGATCCCGGTGGCGCTATTTCCCTTCGGACAAGAGCTGCGCTAACTGCTGCTGGAGACGGCGCGGGAGATTTGCCGCCGCGACCGGCGCACGATCAAGCTCTATTTTTCATGATCGGCCATCCACAGGTTGCAATGAAGGATGTGCAGGCGATCAGCAATGTGTCGCCCGCAGTTCTGGCGGAGGGGCGCAAGTTTCAGGGCTGCAGCGAGAGATGCGCGAGCGCGGCCTGCGCTGGAACGAATCGTTGGGCAAGCGACGAAGGTTTTCTCAGTTGCGGCGGGGAGCCCAGTTATCTCAGACGATTCCCACCGGCAGCGACGTGACGGAAGTGACTGTCAATTAGGCAGCATCAGGCGGGTCGCTTGCGCGTGGGCCGGCTCTGCGCGCCGCCCTTAAAACCGGGGGCGGTCAACAGAAAGAAGGTACACAGACGACCGTCCAACATGCGCGAGCGCAACCGCTCGTCAATCTCGTCAATGGGCGTGGCTGTCGTGATCACAGTAGGCAACTGCGCGCTGTAGCGATAGTTGAAGATCTGGTAAAGCTTCTCGCGCACCCAGGGGGTGGCGCTCTCCGTGCCCAGATCGTCCAGGACGAGCAGGGGCGCGGTCTTGACCTCTTTGAAGCGCTTGTCATAGGGGATGCCGGCCGCCGGGTTGAAGGCCGCGCGCAGGTGATCCAACAGGTCCGGCACCACGACGAACAGCACCGAGTCGCCCCGCCGCGCGACTTCGTTGGCAATGGCGGCAGCCAGGTGCGTCTTGCCGTTGCCGTAGCCGACGCTGTTCAGCACCAGCCAGCCCTGTGGCTCTTCAGCGTAAGCCTGCGCCGTCTCCAGCGCGCGGCGCAGATTGTCCGCCTCTGTGCGGGTCAGCGAGCGCTCGCGCAAGTCGAAGTTGTCAAAGCGCTGGTTGGTGTGCAATTCGAGCGTGGAGAGGTCGGACTGGTCCTGGGCCACACCGGCGCGACGAAAGTCCGGCGCCAGGATGTGCACGATGCGAGCCAGGCCGGGGTCCACCATGCGCGAACGGATACGGATCTCGATGCTTTCCAACTCCTCATTGGTGGTGATCACGGTGGGTAGGCGGGCGTTATAGCGGAAGTTGAAGATCTGGTAGAGTTTCTCCTGCGCCCACTCCGTGTTGCTTTGCGTGCCCAGGTCGTCCAGGACCAGTAGCCGGGCGTTGCGCACCTGCTCAAAGCGCTCGTCGTACGTGGTCGGGCTATGCGGGCTGTAAGCAGCGCGCAGATGATCGAGCAGGTCCGGCGTATTGACAAAGAGCACCGGCTGCCCCATCGCCAGTTGATAGTTGGCTACGGCGGCTGCGAGATGGGTCTTGCCGCAGCCGTAGCCCCCTTTCAGCACCAACCAGCCGTCCGGCTTCTGCGCGTAATGCAGGGTCAGGTCATAGGCCAGGCGCAGGTTGCGCTGCATGTTACGGGTCAGTCCGTGTCCTTCCGGCAAGAAGCTGTCAAAGGTGTAATTGCTCAACGCGCCGAGCTGGCTGATCTTGACCAGGTTAGCCAGGCGCAGCGCCTCTAATTCCGCCTCCCGGCATATGCAGGGCACGGCCCGGCCGAAGCCGGGGTCTCCCGGCTCCAGGTCTGGAATAACAAAGCCCAACCCACCGCAATGGGGGCAGGTGGAAGGGCCGCGCCGCTCCTCTGCCGGGGGCGAGGGCGGCTCGCCGTCAACGTTTGATGATATCCTGGTATTGTTCAGGGATATGTTTCTCTGGATCTTTTCGAGGATCTCGGCGGTCCTTTCCATCCGCTTTTCCTTCCTGCCGCCATCGTTCCAGGATGGCCAGCACGTAGCTCCACTTGCGTATATTGTTCTGCACGGCGATTTGAATCGCATCTTCAATCCAGCGCACCGGATAGGTTTCCTCTGCATCACGTAACTCGTCCGCGATGAGAGGGGTTAATGGGCCGATGTTCTGTTCGTATAGCACAAAGATATTGGGCCGCTCTACGAGTAACGAGATCGGCGCCGGGTCATCCTCGCCGGGACGCCATTGCCCGCGGGTGATGCCTTCTACCGCCGCCCGTCCCTTTTCGGTGTTCAGGAAGTAGTAGTCAGTGGCCCCATCCGCGCTTTCCACGTTCACATGCAGAAAGGCGCCTCGCGCCACGGCCCGTTCGACGGCGTTGATCAACACGTCCTTGGCCTGAGCCTTGCTCGCCGCCAGACCCTTCATCAATTGCGGGTCCTGCAGGAAGTCGTTCTGCCGCAGGTAGCGCACCTGCCCTTCCTGCTGGCTGAGCGCCCAGAAAGCATAAAGCGTCACCTTCATTTCTGCCAGGTCGTCTATCAGCGGCATCAGGTCGCTGAAGAAGAGGTTCGGGACCGAGGTCAGGCGGAGTTTGCCGTCTGGAAAGCCGGGGAAGCCTTTCATGGTTGATTATCCCCCTTACAGGTTGATCTCTTGCCGCTGCAAGTTGCGGAAGGTAGCCACCTTGTCGTGCCAGAAGAGATCGATGACGCCGGTGGGGCCGTTGCGATGCTTGGCAATGCTGATCTCAGCGATGCCGGGGCGCTCAGTGGTCTCGGGATTATAGTACTCATCGCGATAGATGAACATCACGATGTCTGAGTCTTGCTCGATGCTGCCGCTGTCGCGCAGGTCCGCAAGCTGCGGTCGCTTGTCCTGCCGGCTTTCCACAGCCCGGCTTAATTGCGAGGCCGCCACCACCGGCGTGTTGAGTTCCCTGGCCAACCCCTTCAGGCCACGCGAGATCTCGCTGATCTCCTGCACGCGGTTGTTCACCGCGCGTTCGGCGTCCATCAACTGCAGGTAGTCAAGTATGATCAGGTCCAGGCCGAACTCCGCGTGCAACCGGCGGCATTTAGTGCGCAGCTGCAGCGGCGTAATCGCCGGGGTGTCGTCAATGTAAATATGCGTCTCAGACAGCCGGCCAATGGCCTCGTAGAAGATGGGCCACTCCTGCTCGCGAAGCTGACCCCTGCGCAGGCGCTGCGAATCAATGCGCGTCTGAGAGGCGACCATGCGCTGCACCAGCTGTTCGCCGGACATCTCCAGGCTGAAGAGGGCGACGCGTTTGCCCAGATTCAGGGCGGCGTGCAGAGCAAAGCCGAGCAGCAACGAGGTCTTGCCCATACCCGGCCGGGCGGCCACGATGATCAGGTCAGACTTGTTAAGTCCACTCAGTTGCCGGTCGAGATCGCCATAGCCGGTGGGAATGCCAATCGTCTCGCCGCCGCGGGCGTGAAGCTGCTCGATGCGATCCAGGTAGCCGCTGGTGATGTGACGCAAAGGTACCAGGTCGCGGGTCGTGCGTTCTTCGCTGATTCCGAAAAGCGCCTTCTCGGAGCGATCAATGACCTCGCCGATCTCCTGGGCCTCGTCGTAAGCGAGTTCGGCGATTTTGCCGGCCACGTCAATCAGCCGGCGGCGAACGGCGGTCCCCTCGACTAGCCGGGCGTAGGTCACGGCGTTGATCGAAGTCGGCACCGCATTGAGCAAACTGATCAGATATGATTCGCCGCCTATTTGCTCCAACTGCCCCCGCTTGCGCAGCAAGTCAGAGAGGGTGAGGAAGTCAATCGGCTCCCGCGCCTCGTGCAGGTCCAGGATGGCGGTGAAGATCCAGCGATTCTTTTCCCGCGAGAAGGCAGCCGGCTTCAGAAAGTCGGCAACATCCAGAATGGCGTCCGGATCGATCAGCAACGAGCCGATTACGGCCTCTTCGGCCTCGATGCTTTGGGGCGGCAAACGTTCGATAGTAGTCATCGCTTACAGGTGCGTCGCGCGGGCGACCGGGCTAAAAAGCGTGAAACGCAAGGGATCTTACGCTTCACGCTTCCCAAAATGGCTTAGAAACCCCGTAGAGGTCTCACGAGTGATCCCGTCTGAGACCAGGGCAATGAAGAGGAACCTGCGGGGTTTACGGGCGGCGGATAAATTGTCTTTGAGGTCAGGCAACGGGCGGCCGGGCCGGCTGTCACCCCTCCTCGAAATCGTCAAAATCGAGCGTGTCTACAAAGTCGCTAAACGCGTCCAACTTCTTAGGAGCGCTCCCTTCTTCTTCCTCTTCCAGCACATCCGGCTCAGGTGGGATGCCCGCCTCCTCCATTACCGCTTCTTCGACAAAAATGGGTACTTTTGCCCGCACTGCCAGGGCGATTGAGTCTGAAGGACGGCAATCAATTTCCTTGGGCTTGCCGTCTACATCAACGAACAGCCGGGCATAAAAAACCTGGTCGCGGAGTTCGTTAATCAGGATGTGAGAAATACGCCCACCCATCTCCTCGATTGCCAGCTTCAGCAGGTCGTGCGTCATTGGTCGCGCCAGCTCGGTGTTTTGCAACTCCAGCGTAATCGCTTCCGCTTCACAGGGCCCAATCCAGATCGCCAGTTGTCGTTCAGTGTCCGGGTCCTTCAGCATGACAATGCGATGTTGAGAGACCAGACTGATACGGATACTGTCAATCACTACCTCAATCATGAGCACCCTCTTTGCGCATCATAAGACTGCCGGGCCATAGCCCGCGCTCTCACCAAATGAGGTAAGACCGCGCAGGTCAGTAATGGGAGTTTACTGCGGAACAAGCTCAAGTTGCCAGACCTGCGGAGCTTCCGTAGCGGCTTGGCGAGAAGACAGCTAAGCCAGGCGTTGCTGCTCGAAAACCAGCACCCTTCAGCGCCAGCGAATTGGCGGCATTGTAGCATAAAAAGCAAATTGCTTCATTAATTCAGTAAGACCCAGTTTTGATTGCGCAACACCATACTCAGGTTCTGCAACGTCAGACTATTGCCGTCTCGAGCCAGGACGTGCGACTCATTGGCGTCGATCTCAATCGCCTGCACGCGAAAGCCCAGGGCGGATAACATTTGCACAATCTCGAGGTAATCACTGGCAATGGGATCTACGAACAACCCGTCGGAGGCGAGCACGCGCTCAATACTGTCCAGCAGGGCATTCGCCCGGTTGTAATTGCCGGCAAGCAACGCGCTGTCCACCGCCGCTAACATTGTCTCCAGGGCAATGTTGACTTCCTCCTCAGGATGGCGAGTCAGGTCGGCGGTGATGTTGCGGCTTTCGACCTCTTGCGGGAAGGGTAACCAGGCTTGCAGGAAGTGGGCGGTAGGATCATATTGCAACTGGTAGCGGCGCATCACATCGTAGTAGCGCAGGGTCGCCAGCAAGTCGGATTCTACCTCCCGGCCATAGGGTATACGGTCGAGATATGCGGTCCACTCACTTTCCACCGTCGCCAGGTTCTTATTGAACTGGCGTTGTAAGCTGCGGTCGACGGCCGAGGAAAGCGACTCTCCCTCATTCGGGCTAACGTCAGCATAGAAAGCGCGCACCGCCGGCCACCCGTACTGGCTGACCAGGTAGTTAATCAAGCCGGCCCCCTCCAGATAGCCAACCTCGTGTTGCGTCGGGTAGAAATCGTCAATCAATTCGGCCAACGGCACGTAGCGGCCCACTTCGCGCAGGGCGGCCATGCGTTGGTCCAAATTCTCCGGCTTGTAGTGGCCGCCGGTCGCCCACACAGCCACTCCCTCCACCAGGAAGGGGACGCGATGGTGGGCGAATTCCTGGTCCAGCAAGTGCACGATCTCGTGCACCAGCACTTCATGCAGGCCGCCGCCGGCATAGTCGCGATCGAGGTATGAAACTACCAGCGCTGAACTGGCGTAGCCGCCCTGTCCCAAGACCCGGTCAACGAAGTAGACGTCGAACTTCTCATCCGGCTCCTCTTGCAACTGGGCAATCGCCTGTTCGGCTGCTTTGTCCGTAGCCGCTTCGAGCAGAGTGATGTCGCGCGCCGCCGCGGTGCCGCTGACCACATGAATCACGGCATGTTCAGTCTCGCTGGTGATCCAGGTCGCATCCTGCATCGCCGCCGGCTGCTCATCGGCATCCAACACCGCCACCGCCAAGTCAACGCGGTTGTTATCGGGATCCTCATCACCGGCGAAAATCGCGTCATTGGGATCAAGAACCACGCTGAGTTGTTGCTCGCCGGTGAAGTCCGTCGTGTCCCACACCCAGGCAAAGAGGCCCAAGGCATCGCCGCCCAGGTTCCGCCCATTTAGCGTACCCATAGCGATGCGTTCGTCATTGAGCAAGAGATATACCTGTACATCGCTGGGCGCGATGCCGTCCGGTACGGTCGCTACTACCTGCACTGTTGCCAAGTCACCCGCATAGAGTTCGGGTACCGGGTGAATGAAGACCCCCTCCGGCGCGATGGAAAGATCAGCCGGAGCCGGCGTCTCCGTCGGCGTAGCAGCGGTGGTGGCTGTGGGCGATGGGGGAATGGCCGTATCCGTGGGGACAGGGGATGGAACGATGGTGCTGGTGGGCGGTTGGGTTGTCGCGCCGCTGGTCGGTGACGCGCTCGCCGGCGACCCGGTCTCAGTCAGCGGAGCCGGCTCAGTTGCCACAGCGAGCTCATTTTCAGGTAGGCCGAAACGGCAGGCGGACAGGCCCAGGACGAGTAGCAGTAATAAGATGAGATTTCGCGCCATCATTGGCGTAGCATTGCCGGCGGAGGTCTAAACTCTTCCTTTCACTCAGACAGAGTTACCTGTCGCTCATGATTCTACCCGATAAAGTTTACTGTGGCGTCTCTACAGGCCGGCTTTCAGTTTACATTCAGCTATTCTCAGTGATTTCATCGCCGGGGACCGTATCAAGCCCCGCCAGCCGTCCTCGCTACTGAAAGCTCCCGGTTTTGAGCTTTCAGATTTGCCTCGCTTGCGGTTATAATGTTGCTGCCTCTGACAGTGTGCCGGCTGCCGTTGCGCTAGCGGACTCCACCAGAACTTGACACGCTTTCATAATAGCCGGATGCCCCGCAGGTCTGTTGCGAAAACTCGCTTCGCGGAGGACCGGTGAAGGACCTGCGGGATTTCATCCCTGTCAGGCGAGAACACTATTTATCACAGCATAGGAGAAGTATTGGCAATGAGCTTCGCAAAAATAGAAGTCCCTGCGGGCGAGAAAATCAGATATCAGGATGGCCGGCTGATTGTGCCGGATAATCCGATCGTGGCCTTCATCGAGGGGGATGGGATCGGGGTGGACATTACGCCGGCGGCGTTGCATGTCTGGAACGGCGCGGTCGAAAAAGCCTATGGCGGCGCGCGCCGGATCGCCTGGATGGAGATTTACTCCGGCGAGAAGGCCGCCGCGCGCTACGACGGCGACTACATGCCCGAGGAAACCTTCGATGCCATGCGTGAGTACCTGGTGGGCATCAAAGGACCGCTGACTACCCCCATCGGCGGCGGATTCCGCAGCCTGAATGTGACCCTGCGGCAGGTGTTGGACCTGTACGCCTGCGTGCGACCGGTGCGCTACATCCCCGGCACACCCAGCCCCATGCAGCACCCGGAAAACATGAATATCGTCATCTTCCGCGAGAACACCGAAGATGTCTACTCGGGCATCGAATGGCCGGCTGAATCGGAAGGGGCTAACGCCATCATCCAGTTTATGCAGGAGCAATTGGGCAAGCACGTGCGGCCCGGCTCGGCCATCGGCATCAAGCCGGTGAGCGAGTTCGGCAGCAGACGCCTGGTCCGGCAGGCGGTTCAGTATGCCATCGATCGCGGGCGCAAGAGCGTGACCCTGGTGCATAAGGGTAACATCATGAAGTTCACCGAGGGCGCCTTCAAGACCTGGGGGTATGAGTTGGCCGCCGAAGAATTTGGCGACCAGACCATCTCGGAAGAGGAACTGTGGGCCCGCTATGACGGCAAGACGCCGGACGGAAAGATCGTGATCATGGACCGCATCGCGGACAATATGCTGCAACAACTTCTGACCCGCACGGGCGATTACGACGTGATCGCTACCCTGAACCTGAACGGCGACTATATGAGCGACGCCGCCGCCGCGCAGGTGGGCGGGTTGGGCATGGCCCCCGGCGGCAATATCGGCGACGGCATCGCCCTCTTTGAAGCCACGCACGGCACCGCGCCGAAGTATGCCGGCAAAGACATGGTCAACCCCAGCAGCCTGATCCTCAGTGGAGTAATGATGCTGGAGTACATGGGCTGGCAGGAAGCGGCCGATCTGGTGGTCAACGCCATGGCGAAGACCATTGACAACAAGACGGTCACCTACGACTTGCACCGGCAGATGGCCGGGGCGACCAAGCTCAGTTGCTCAGAGTTTGGCCGGGCGATCGTGCAGAACATGTAGCCTGTTACGGCAATGCCGGTTAGTTAGGAGCCGCTGACAGGATCGCTGCCGGCGGCTCTTTTTTGTCGAGGATTTGATGAGCGAAAAACCGGCCAAAGCGCTGACCATCGCCGGCTCGGACAGCGGCGGCGCGGCCGGCTTGCAGGCCGACCTGAAGACGTTCACCGCCCTGGGCGTCTATGGGATGAGCGCGGTCACCGCGATCACCGCCCAGAACAGCGCCGAGGTGCGGGCGGTGCACTCCTTGCCGGCGATGCTGGTCGCCGCGCAAATAGAGGCGGTGCTGTCGGATTATCGGGCGGACGCTCTGAAGACCGGCTTCATCGGCAACGCGGGGCTGATCGCCAAAATCGCTGAATCGCTGGCGATATTCGGCCCGCCGCCGCTGGTGGTAGACCCGGTGCTGGTCAATCATCGCGGCGAGGCGATGTTTGGTGATGACGTGATTGCCGCCTATCTGACCTACCTGGCCCCATTCGCCCGGCTGATTACGCCCAATGCGCGAGAGGCGGGTCTACTGGCCGGGATGAGTGTTCGAACTGTGGAGGAGGCGGGCCGGGCAGCGGCCGCGATTCGGCAGAGCGGAGCCGCGGCGGCGCTGATTACGGGCCTGGTCGCCGGCGAGGAAGTGCTGGATCTGCTGGATGACGGTGAGCAGCATCTCTTTCGCTCGCCGCGTATCGTGACGCAGAACACGCATGGCAGCGGGGACACGTTGTCCGCGGCCATCACGGCGTTCCTGGCGCAGGGAGAGGAGTTGCTGCCCGCTGTGGAACGGGCGCGGAGCTATACCTTCGAGGCGATTCGGCGCGCGGCCGGCTGGCGCCTAGGAGCGGGACATGGGCCGCTGGCGCATTTTCGCTGAGCGACCAATCGGTCTGCAGAACCTTGCCCCAAACGACGCCGTTTGATACGATACATTCAAAACGTTCTGAATGTAGGGTGAGATATGCATAGCAGCTTGGAAGCGGTCAACAACAGCACGGTCGCCGGCCTGGGTCGCCTGGCGCGCTTCTTTGGCTTCAGCGAGGTGATGGGCCGGCTTTACGGCACGCTGTTGCTCAGCCCGCAACCGCTATCACTGGATGATCTGACCGATCTGCTGCAAATCAGTAAGGGATCGGTTAGCATGAACATGCGGGCGCTGGAGCGCTGGGGGATGGCCAAAGAAGTGTGGATGCGGGGAGAGCGCAAGAAGTATTACCAGGCCGAGCCGGAATTGTGGGAGGTCATCCGCACGGTGCTGCGGGGCCGGGAACGACGGGAGGTGCATCTGGCGCTGCAAGTCCTGGCGGACAACATCTCTCAATTGCGCAAGGCCGAGGACGAGCTGGAGTTTGAAGAGAGGAAGCTTTCCACCTTCTACCTGGAGCGCATTGATGATCTGCAGGCGTTCTTTCGCGTGGCCGAATTGGCGCTGGAGGCTGTGCTCGGGTCGGAGGAGTCTCGCGACTTCGAAGAGATCACCAAGATTGACATTGTTTGATGAAGATCGCTATCGGCACCGAGAACCCGGCTAAGATTGCCGCTGCGCACGCGGTTATCCAGCGCGTCTGGCCTGAGGGTGAGCTGGTCGCGGTGACTGTGTCGAGCGGCGTGTCTGCCATGCCGCTGAGTGACGCTGCCTGTCTGGCTGGTGCGCGTAACCGGGCGCGCGCGGCAATGGAACAGGCCGGCGCAGCGGTCGGCGTGGGCATGGAAGGGGGCGTCCAGGTAGAGCCAACCGGCTTGCTCCTGGTTGGGTGGGCAGCGGTGGTGGATGATCGTGGGCGCGAGGGGTACGGCGGCGCGGCCCGCCTGCCGTTGCCGACCGCCATTGCTGAGCGCATCCTGGCCGGGGAGGAATTGGGGCCGGTGATGGACGATCTGCTGGGGGAGCACAAGAGCAACCACCGGGGCGGGGCGGTGGGTGCGCTCACCGGCGGGCTGGTACTGCGCTCGCAGGCCTTTGAAATGGCGGTCGCCTTCGCGTTGGCCCCGTTTGTAGCCGGCGAGTTCTACAATCGCTGATGGCAAGGGCGCGCTTGCCCGAGATAGCTCATTTGTGCTAAACTGTTTGGCATTCCATCGGAGCACATCGCATACCGGCTGACCCGCTAATGACACTGGAATTTGAGAAACTCACCCCGGAAATAGAGCGCATGGCCCAGGGCGCTTACCAGCGCTCCCAGAAGCAGAGCGTGACGCTAAAGGATGCGTTGCAGCGGCTGCGAGAGCACGCCACAGACTGGGATAACCTGGATGCCTGCATCGAGCTGGCGGTAGAGCAGACGGACGAAAAATTCTTCCGCGCCGCCCGGCCCGTAGACCGCATCGAACCGCTGGATATCGCGGTTGATCCGCCTGCGCCGCCGGCAAAGGCCACCATCGTGGCCACGGACGGCTCGCAGATTCTGCCGGATCAGCATGGCGCATATTTGTACGCCCTGATTAATATCGGGGTGGTGATTTACTACCACGGGCAGGGGCGGACGCCGGCAACCATCACCTACCCACAGCTCACCTACCCCAACGGCGCCGAGAGCGCGGAGCTGTTGGATGAGGATGAGTTCGTCGAGAGCGGGGCGATCGTCAACATCCGCCGTGACCTGCAGGAGATTCAGACGCTGGCGGGGTCGGCGCATGTGTTGGCCGGCGAAGAACCGCCTCCTTGCCTGGCCATCCTCGACCAGCGGCTGCTTTACTGGCCAACGGGCGTTTCCGGCAACAGCGAGGGCAAGCGCGTGCTGGAGGGCTGGCAAAACGCCATGACGGAACTGCACAAGAGCGGCGCGCTGCTGTGCGGCTACATCACCCGCCCCGGCAAGCGTTCCGTCCTGACCATGCTAGAGACGCTGGATATCCAGACGCCCGGCTTTGACCACAAAATTCTGGAGCGACGCGCGGAGCCGGGCGAGCCGACGGACGCGCATCTCTTTCGCCGGCTGCTGGCCCCCGGACAGCGCAGCAAGGTGTTCGCCGACGTCTCCCAACACAACAACGACTTCCGCCGGCGCAATCCGCACAATGAAGTGTGCTTCTTCTACCTGAATCCGGGCCGGCACGGCAATCAGATCGCCCGGGTGGATATCCCCATGTGGGTGGCGCGGGACAGCGCCGCCGTTGCCCTGGTGCACGCGCTGATCTACGATCAGTGTCGCATCATGGGCAACTACCCCTACGTGTTGACCCGCGCGGATGAGGAGGCGGTGGTGCGCTTCCGGGACCGCGAGAATCTGGAAGTGATGATCGCCAACGCCATGCAGCGCTACGGAATCAGCCGCGAGGAGACGCCGAAGCAAGGCGGCAAGGATGTCGCGCGGGCGGGCCGGACGCGACATGAGTTACGCGGTAATTTGTAGTATCCCGGAAACTCCAAGTTTCCGGGATACTGAAATAGGAGGTGAGCGTGATGTTCCCTGAGAACAAGCCATACCAGAACAGCGCGCCGGCGGAGTTTGGGCGCGTGTTGCGGGCCAATACGATGGGCTTTGCCATCGGCTGCCGGGTGCAGCAACTATCCGAACCGAGTTTCGGGGCGCTGGTCATGGCCCAGCCGGTGGATAGCCGGGAGGCGGTGTATGGCCTGATCTATGACATGCACATTGACGATGATCCGCTGATTCGCCGGCTGGTCATGGCCGAGGACCCCCGCCCATCGGTCATTGAGGACCAACGCAACAATCGCTTGCTGCCCATTGAGATGAGCGTGCTCACCGTCGGCTACCAGCTGAACGGCGAGCTGCGATATGGATTACCGCCTCGACCGCCGTTGAACCTCGATCCCGTTTTTCTCTGCTCGGGCAAGGAAGCGATGACCCGTTTCACGCGCCATCATGGTTATTTGCGCCTGATATTGCGGGCGGTGGATGTGGTCCCGGTCGATCAACTGTTGGTGGCCCATCTGCGGCAGGCGCATGAGTGTCGCGGTTACGACGACGAGTGGCTGCTGCGCAGCGTGGAGGAGCTTGTCCACTTGTTGCGCAGCAATTACGAGCTACTCGTCCCTACTCTGGAAGCAATCAGCGACGCCCTGCCGGAAATTCGGGAATCAGCCGGGCTGGAAGATCTATTCGCCCGCTAAGCGGACTTCGCGCGAGATTAGAACAAGACCCCGCAGGTCTCATCGCAGGACCAGCATACCTAGCCGGACCTGCGAGGTATCTGTAGAGTCTTTGCCAGAGAGCTACTACCGGAGACAGCATGGACAACGATTCCATCGGTTACATCATCGGCGGCGGGCTGAAGGAAGGCTTCCGCGTCCGCCTGACCGTACCCGGCCAAACGGTGCAGGAGGGCAGCTTCGTCGTCTGCGAGAGCGGGCGCTGGCGCTACTATGGGCTGGCGACGGATCTACAATTGGGCGCGACCGACCCGCGCTTTGCCGACGAGCGCGACAATCGCCTGCAGCCGGCCATCGGCAGCCGGCTGCAAGGCAAGACGCTTTACGTCACCCTCGACATGTACCCCACCTTGATGCTGGACACTGGGCCGGAGGACCCCGACGAGTTGTTTGCGTGGCGGGATCGGGTGGAAAGCGGTCAGGAAATTTCCGGGCCGAGGCCGGTGAAGACGGTGCCGGCTCATCATGCCGGCGTGCGGCTGGCTGACGGCGGCGATGTGGCCGAGATTTTCCCCGGCACATTTACCATTGGCTACACAATCGAACAAAACCACCCGGTCGGGCTGGACCTGAAGCGCTTCGTCAAGCGCTCCAGCGGCATCTTTGGGGCGACGGGCACGGGCAAGAGCTTTCTGACCCGCATGGTGCTGGCCGGGCTGATGCGCGAAGACGCGGCGGCGGCGCTGGTCTTCGACATGCACAACGAGTATGGCTTTGACGATGCAGACGAAGACGGCAACCGGGTGTTCGGCCTGCGCTCGATCTTCGGCGCGAAAGTACAGGTGGCAGCGCTGGGAAAGGGTTCAACCGTCCGCGGCCAGACCCCTGATTTCACCCTGGAGATAGGCTACGGAGAATTGCAGACCGGCGACATTCGTCTGCTGACCGACGCCCTGAACCTGACCGACACGGCAGATGTCACCCTGAACGCGCTCTATCGCTCCTTTGACTCCAACTGG
This sequence comes from uncultured Ardenticatenaceae bacterium, assembly GCA_964452775.1. Taxonomy (GTDB): domain Bacteria; phylum Chloroflexota; class Anaerolineae; order Promineifilales; family Promineifilaceae; genus JACKCB01. The sequence continues at coordinate 42,723 of CAYVQP010000029.1, forward strand.
TTCGGGGAGTTCATGGAGCTAGAGCCGGGGGCGACGGCGACCTACACAACGGAGAGCGGCAAGACAGTGACCGAACCGGCTGAGAATTCGGTCGCCGCCTGGGCGAGAGCCAACAACGTCCATGAGAAGTCAGCCGAGGCGCTGCATCGCCGGCTGGCCCTGATCCAGAGTAAGCGCTATGTGGTGGAACGGCCGGCCGGCGACCCGGTGAAGGCCATTGTTGACCAGTTGGAAAACGGCCGCCACGTGATCCTCAGCTTCGGCGAGTTTGAGGATGACCTGGATTACCTGCTTGTCTCCAACATCCTCACCCGCCGCATCCGCGAGCATTGGGTACAGAAGACGGAAGCGCACAAGTCGCACGGCGCGCCGGCCCCGCGCCCGCTGATGATCGCCGTCGAGGAAGCCCACAAGTTGCTCAGCCCCCAGCTGTCACGCCAGACCGCCTTTGGTACCATCGCCCGTGAACTACGAAAGTATTTCGTGACTCTGATGATTGTCGATCAGCGCCCGTCCGGCATTGACGACGAGGTAATGTCCCAACTGGGCACGCGCATCACCGGCTGGCTGGGAGACGAGGATGACATTCACGCGGTGCTGACCGGCCTGGCCGGGCGCGATCAATTACGCGGCATGCTGGCCCGGTTGCAGGAAAAGGAGGAGGTCTTGTTGCTGGGCTGGGGGGTGAAAATGCCGATCCCCATCAAGTCGCGCCGATATGACCAGAGCTTCTACAATGAGATGCGGGGGCGGCCGGAGAGTAAGTCGAAAGGGGGTATTGACTTGCTGAGGTGATGTCTGCCGGCAAGAGAAGCCGGCGGTCTATTGCCCCAGAAGGGATGGGCTATGTCCACGGACGAAAAGATGCTGGACCAACTCAGCAGTGATATCCACCTGCTGGGAGACCTGTTGGGCCAGGTCATCCGCCGGCAGGCCGGCGTCGAGATCTTCGATCTGGTAGAGCGTGTCCGGGCGCTGACCAAGACGCGCCGCGATTATGCCGAGCCGGAAGTGGATAGTTATCTTACCCAGCTGGTCGCCGGGCTGAATTTGAACGAGGCTGAAGCGGTTGCGCGGGCATTTACCACCTATTTTGAGCTAATCAACCTGGCGGAGGAGGATCATCGGGTGCGCATGTTGCGCGCCCGCGAGCGCCGCGCCCATCCGCTGCCGGCCAAAGAAAGCATCGCTGACGCCCTGGCCACTTTACGCGAGAACGGCGTGGACGAGCGCCGCATGGCGCAGCTTCTGGCCCGGCTACAAATCGAGCTGGTCTTCACCGCTCATCCAACCGAGGCTAAACGGCGTTCGGTGTTGTCCAAGTTGCGCCGCATCGGCGACATCCTGCAACGGTTGGAATTTGGCGATCCGCTGCCGGCTGAGGCGGCGGATGCCCGGCGTGACATGCTGGCCGAAATAACAGCCTTGTGGTTAACGGAGCGCAGCCGGACACACAAACCGGAGGTGACTGATGAGGTACGCACCGGCCTGCATTACTTCGATACGGCCATCTGGCCAGTGATTCCCCAGGTCTATCGAGCCATGCGCGATGCGCTGGCCCGATACTACCCCGGCCTGGATGCGCCGCCCGCCTTCCTCTCCTTCGGCTCCTGGATTGGCGGCGACCGGGACGGCAATCCCAACGTGACCGCGGCGGTAAGCGCTGAGACGCTGCGTTTGCACCGGGGCATGGCGGTGACGCACCACCATGAGACGGCGCACCGGCTGGGCCGCTTCCTCAGCATATCCGACCGGCTGGCCCCCGTGGATGAGCGCCCGGCGACGAAGCCGGAACACGAGCCTTCATCGGAGCACATCGCCTACCTGCAACGACGTTATCCGCGCGAACGCTATCGCATCCACGCTGCGCTGCTGAGTGATGGCCTGGAAGAAGCGGTTCACGATGACGTAGCGGCGCGCCTGTTGGGCGAACCGGCCGGCCCATTGCCGGAATTGAGCCAACAGGCGGACTTGATTGACAGGGTTGATGCGTTGACTCACAGCCTGCAACAGGCCGGGGCGGAGATCATCGTATCCGGCTACCTGCAGCCATTCCAGGATCAGGCGCGGGTATTCGGCTTGCACACCGCCCGGCTGGACATTCGCCAGTATAGCGATGTGCACACGGCGGTGTTGGCGGATTTATTTGCCCATCTGGACTATTGCAAAGACTACGCAGGCTTGAGCGCCGGCGAACGAACCGAACTGTTAGGAACCCTGCTGCAAGCGCCGATCCCCGAGCTGGGAGGAGAGGCAGAGTGGTCGCCGGAAACGACGGAGACATTGCGCCTGTTCCGCCTGATCCGGCGGGCGACGACGATCTATGGCCCAAACGTGATCGGCCCATATATCATCAGCATGGCTCATGACCCGGATGATGTGCTCGCCGTCCTGTTGTTGGCGCGCTGGACCGGCCTTTGCCTGAACGAACGCAGCGAAGAGAAGCTGACCATTGCCCCCCTCTTTGAGACGCGGGCTGACCTGGACCGGGCTGAGGGGACGATGGCCGCGCTGTTCAATAACCCGGTCTACGCGCACCACCTGGAGAAGCTGGGCCGGGAACAAATGATCATGATCGGCTACTCGGACAGCAACAAGGACGCCGGCTACCTGGCGGCCAATTGGGAGCTGTTCCAGGCGCAGGAACGGCTGACCGCCGTCTGCCGGGAACATAATGTGTCGCTAACCCTCTTCCACGGGCGGGGTGGGACAGTGGCCCGCGGAGGCGGCCCGCTTGATCAGGCAATCTTGGCCCAGCCGGCCGGCAGCGTCAATGGACGCCTGCGCGTGACTGAACAGGGGGAAGTAATTGACGATCGCTACGGGCATCCGGCCATCGCTCGCCGGCACCTGGAGCAGGTGGTGCACGCGGTGCTGATCGCCAGCAGTCCGCTGCGGTCAGCTGAGCAAACGCCCCGCCCGGATTTTCGGGAGGCAATGGCGGAGCTGGCAACCCACGCCCACCAATCATACCGGCGCTTTGTGTATGAGACGCCGGAGACGCTGATATATTGGCAACAGGCGACGCCCATCCGCGAGATTGGCCAGCTACGTATCGGTTCCCGGCCGGCGCGTCGGGAGTCGTCTGATCCCCTGGCCGGGTTGCGCGCCATTCCCTGGGTCTTTAGCTGGATGCAGAGCCGGCATGGGCTGCCGGGCTGGTTCGGCGTCGGCGCGGCTTGCAAGGCCTATGTCACCGGCGAGGCCCAATTGCGATTATTGCAGGAGATGTACCGGACATGGCCTTTTTTCCGCAATCTGATCAACGGCGCGCAAATGGCGCTGGGCAAGGCGGACATGGGCATCGCCCGGTTGTATGCCGGGTTAGTAGAAGACGAGGGTATCCGCGAGCGAGTCTTTGGCGATATTCTGGCCGAATATGAGCTGACGACGCGCTGGGTTCTGCGCATAACCGGCCAGTTATCGCTACTGGAGAACGCCATTACCCTGCACCTTTCCATTCGCCGGCGCAACCCATACGTCGATCCGCTCAACTTCATCCAGGTGGATTTACTGCGCCGGCTGCGCTCGTTGTCCGATCAGGCCGGCGCCGAGGCGGACGCGCTATTAGAGGCGATCTTCCTGACCGTCAACGGCATCGCCGCCGGGTTGAAGAATACAGGTTGATTGGGCCGGAGTGCTCCCCGGCAAACTTTGACACGAAGGGGCAAACACTCTTTAATTGGGGCCATCCGATGCGCTTGTCGGATGCAAAATTCATTCTACGCACGTTTCATATTCAGCCCGTCAATGGGCCTATCCCGCTGGTCAGCAAGGAGTAACAGGAATGTTCGTTCCCACTCTCTTATTAAAGCAACTCTACACCTTTGGCAGTCTGGAAAACACGGGCAAGGGTGTGCGCTTCGCCATGAAAAACCGGCTGAGCGACGCGAAGGTCACCGAGATCATGGGCATCACGATTGATGGTCAATCCGTTCCTTTGAGCAGCATCACCGTGGACCTGGGCAATGGTCACCCACTGAAGCCGGCAGATGTTACTGCGGCGTCGCCGGTCAACTTTGCCCTACGCCAGGTCCTGGAGCTGAACCTGGACATCCCGCCGCTCGCGCCGGGCAAGCACAAGCTGGAGATCAAGTTCCGCAGTGACCCGTTCGGCGAGTTGAAGGTGGATGTAGAGGACACCATATCAAAGGAGCGTCCAAAGCTGGTGCAGATCCCACGCGGGCAGGAAGATGATTATGACGCGGCGGTGATCAAGGAACGGCAGCAATTTCTGCAGGAGTTCACCCAGACAGAGCCAAAGCACATGTTCAGCTATTCATTCGACCCGCATGCGACCGCCGGCAATATCGAACACTTCACCGGCGTGGCCCAGATCCCGATCGGTTTGGCCGGGCCATTGCAGGTCAACGGCGAACATGCCCAGGGTGAATTCCTGATTCCCATGGCCACCACAGAAGGCACGCTGGTGGCATCATACAACCGGGGCATGAAGGTGCTGAACATCTGCGGCGGGGTGAAGTGCACGATCGTCGGCGACGCCATGCAGCGGGCGCCGGTGTTCGTTTTTGCCGATGCCCGTGGCGCGCGCGATTTCATCCACTGGGTAGAAGACAATTTCGACCAGATTCGGGAAGAGGCCGAAGCCACCTCCAGTGTGGCAAAGCTGACCGAGATTGATTCATATCTGGCGAGTCGCTTCGCCTATCTGCGTTTCAACTACACCACCGGCGATGCCGCCGGGCAGAACATGGTTGGCCGGGCCACCTTTGCTGCCTGCAGTTGGATCCTGGACAACTACGCCGGGGTGAAACACTTTTTCCTGGAATCCAACCTGGCGACGGACAAAAAGGCGTCGCAGGTGAACGTCATGCGCACCCGGGGCAAACGGGTCACCGCTGAGGCCACCATCCGGCGTAATGTGCTGATCGAGGTGATGCGTGTGGAGCCGGAGAGCCTGGCTTACCATGGCGGCGTGGCCAACGTGGGCGCGATCCTCTCCGGGGCAAACAACAACGGCGCGCACTCCGCCAACGGCATTACCGCCATGTTCATTGCCACCGGCCAGGATGTGGCCAATGTCGCCGAGTCCTCGGCGGGCATCATCTATTCGGAGATAACGCCGGAGAAGGACCTCTATATCTCGATTACCATTCCCTCGCTGATAGTGGCTACCTTCGGCGGCGGGACCGGCTTGGCGACGCAGCGGGAATGCCTGGAGATAATGGGTTGCTACGGCAGAGGGCAGGTGTTCAAGCTGGCGGAGATCGTGGCCGGGGTGGTGTTGGCTGGCGAGCTTTCCCTGGCATCGGCCATTTCTTCTTCGGACTGGGTTTCCAGCCATGAGCGCTACGGGCGCAATCGCTGAAATGGAAAAAACCCCGCAGGTCTCAGGAGCGATCTCGCCGGAGGCCTTAGTCATGTGAACGACCTGCGAGGTTTGGCGCCGGCAGTTATCAGGAGGAGCAACGAAACAAGATGCGCACAACGTTTTTGACCGGGTTCCCCGGCTTCCTGGGGTCGGAACTGGTGGAACGGCTCATAGAGCGCCACTCGGACGAGCACAAGATTGTTTGTCTGATTCAACCTAAATTCCGGCAGCAGGCGGAGGAACGCGTGGCCAGGATCGCGTCAGTACATCCGGAAGCGGGCGGGCAGATCGCGCTCGTCGCCGGCGATATCACCCAGCCGGGCCTGGGGCTGGGCGAGCAATTTGAGCCGCTGCAGCAAGAGATAACGGAGATCTACCACCTGGCAGCCGTCTATGATTTGGGCGTGAAGCGCGACCTGGCCATGCTCGTCAATTTGCAGGGGACCCGGCAGATACTGGACTTTGCCCGGCGGTGTCCGCAGCTATCCCGGCTGCACTATGTCAGCACCTGTTACGTCAGCGGCCGGTACGAAGGAGAATTCACCGAAAGCGACCTGAGCGTCAGCCAGACGTTTAATAACTACTATGAGGAAACGAAATATCTGGCGGAAGTGGAAGTGCAGCGGGAGCGGGATGTGGGCTTGCCGGTAACTATCTATCGCCCTTCGATAGTCATCGGTGATAGCCGGAGCGGCGCTACGCAGAAGTATGACGGCCTTTACTACCTGATCAGGTGGCTGCTGGCCCAACCGCGTATCGCCTGGGTACCCGCCGTCGGCAATGTCGATCGATACACCATGAACAACGTGCCCAGCGATTTTGTGATCGATGCGCTGGATTTTCTGAGCGCGAGCGAGGCGTCATTGGGACAGGTATATCATCTCAGCGATCCGGCCGAGCCTACTTTGCGACACATCGTGAATGTGCTGGCAGAGGCAACCGATAGACGAGTATTCGTAGTTCGCTTGCCCAAGGGGGTAACCAAGCAAGCCTTGCGCCTACCTCCCATGTTGCCGCGCCAGCCGAAGATTGAGCCGGAAACGTTGGAGTATTTTGCGCACCCCACCCGCTACCGTTGTGACCACACTTTGCGCGACCTGGCCGGCAGCGGAATCGCCTGTCCGCCGTTTGCGACTTACGCCCAAAATCTGGTGAACTTTGTCAGGCAACATCCCGATGTCAGTCCGGCAGCAATGGTCTAGAGCTACTTGAAACCCCGCAGGTCTTCCAGAGTGTACTCGATCGGGTAAGAGTGTTGAGGAGACCTGCGGGTCT
>CAYVQP010000030.1:0-30174 GCA_964452775.1 uncultured Ardenticatenaceae bacterium
GGTGAAACAATCAGGGGCGCAAACGATTTAGGGTGCGCGGAAAGGCGATCGTCTGCCGGATGTGATCCAGGCCGCAGATCCAGGCGACGGTGCGCTCTAAACCAAGACCGAAGCCGCTATGGGGGACGCTGCCGAAGCGGCGCAGCTCGATGTACCAGGCGTAATGATCTTCCGGAAGCTGGTGCCGGCGAATTGCGTCCAGCAGCACCTGCGGGTCGCTCATGCGCTCGCTGCCGCCGATAATCTCGCCGTAACCTTCCGGGGCAAGCAAGTCTACGCTCTTACAAACTTCCGGCCTGCCGGGCCACGGTTCCATGTAGAACGCTTTCACCTGAGTCGGGAAGCCATAGACAAAGAGCGGCTTATCATACTGCCGGGTCAGAGCCGTCTCGTGCGGCGACCCAAAGTCGCTGCCCCATTCCAGCGCCAGACCCTTCTTCACGTCCGGGTCGTCAGTCGCTTCGCGGAGGGCGGCAATCTGAGTCACGGCGTCGTCATAACTGATGCGCGGGAAGGGTGGTATGGCCTTCTCCAACGCGCTCGTGTCTCGCTCCAACAACACCAGCTCCGGCCCACACTTCTCCAGCGCCGTCTGCACGATGTAGCTGATGAAGCCTTCCTCCAGCTCCATCAACTGATCCAGGTCACAGAAGGCCAGCTCCGGCTCCACCATCCAGAACTCGGCCAGGTGACGGCGGGTCTTTGACATTTCAGCGCGAAAGGTTGGGCCGAAGCAGTAGACCTTTCTAAAGGCCATGATGTTGGCTTCGTTGTAAAGTTGGCCGGTCTGCGCCAGGTAAGCGGTATCGCCAAAGAACTCGACCTCAAACAAGGTGCTGGTTCCTTCGGCGGCGGAAGGAGTGATGATCGGGGTGTCAATGTTGATGAAGCCGTTGCTATCCAGGTAGTCAATGATCGCCCGCTTGATGACGGCGCGAACGCGCATGATCGCCCACTGCCGGCTGGATCGCAGCCAGAGGTGGCGATTATCCATCAAGAACTCGGTGCCATGATCCTTGGGACCGATTGGATAGTCAGACACCTCTTGCAAGACCTCGACGTTACTGATGCCGACTTCGTAGCCGCCCGGCACGCCGGGCGCGCGATCATCCTGCCGGACCACGCCGGTGACAATTACGGAAGATTCCTGTCCCAGACTCTTCACCAGGTCGAAAAGGCTATCCCCAACCTCCGGCCGAAAGGCGACGCATTGCACGATGCCGGTTCCATCCCGCAATCGCAGGAAGTGCAGCCGCCCCTTGCCGGTGGTGGCATAGATCCACCCTTTCAGCCTGACCTGCTCTCCCACGTATCCGGCGATTTGTTCAATGGTAATTTCGCTTGCCATAGAAAACCTCAGTATGTGTAGACGGCAGCATTTTGCCGGCCGCCGTGAGCCTGTATTTTAACAAGTAGGGAGCGCCTCTCCAACCGCCCATCGCGGCGGACGCTATGCGCGCAGCCGGCCATAAAAGAGATAGCGCCGTAGGTGGGGCCGGCGAAGATAGGCGATGTGATCCGGCACGCGCGCCGGCCGGAAGCCGAAGTGTCGGAGCACGCTGTCCAGGTCGGCCACATCCGGCACCGAGAAGCGATCCAGAAAGAAACGACTTACCGGTGGGTGAGGCCACCAGCATATGGTCGCCATGGCGATCGGACGCACAATACGTAGATGAGCCGAAAGATTGGTGCGGCGCATACCGGCGATCAGCATCACCAGCCGGATCAGGTCCAGGTAGCGAAAGCGCTCTTCCCCGGCTACCTCTACGACCTGGTTTTTCATCCTCTCCATCTCAGTAACGGAGATCAGACAGCGGGTCAGATCTTCTACCCAGAGTGGTTGCCAGGTGGATTGCCCGCCGCCGGGCAGCCACACAAACGGCCACGTCCAGGCGGCCAGGCCGGCAATGACATTGAGAAAGCGATCTTCCCGGCCGAACAAGGTGGCGGAACGCACGATGGTAAAGGGGATGCCGCTCTGGCGTAGAATGCGCTCCTGCTCGCCCTTTGCGCGCAGCAGCGGATAAATGGAATTAGGGTCCGCGCCCAGCCGGCTGACCAGGATGAGGTGACTTGTCTCCGCCCGGCGACACTCCTCTGCCAGCCGCTCGGTCCCCTCCACATCCACGTGCTTGATGGAGCGAATGCGCCCCCGGCTCTCGGCGCTGGCCAGATGAATGACGGTGGCGCCGCCGGGCAGTTCCTCGCGCAGACGAAGCGGGTCGTTGATCCGGCCGTCGTATAGCCGGTAGGGCAGTTGTCGGCGCTCCAGCGACCTGACCAGCGACCGGCCAATGAACCCGCTCCCTCCGGTAATAAAGATCATCGGGGAACGACAGCCTGAACTCTAACTTGCCGCCGGGCTGAGCGCCGCCACATAAGCGCTGAGCGCCTCTTGCCACGGCGGCAGCCAACCGTTGGTGTGCAAAGATACAGCCGCTTCCATATCCGGGCGAGGGGCAAGGGCCGGGAAATAGTCTGACGAGACCGGCAGGATCTCAGTAGGCAGTCCGGCGGCTGTTACGATGGCCTGCGCCAGCGCATAGCGGCTGACCGGCGGCCCGCCGTTCACCAGGTGATACAACCCCTCTGCGCCTTCCCGCAGCAGTCGCTCCAGCCCCGCCGCCAGGTCGGTTACTGAGGTGGGCGATCCCACTTTGTCTTCCACCACCTGCAAGCTGCGCCGGCTGCCGGCCAGAGACAGTATCTTGCTGACGAACTTCTTGTCCACATCGCCGCCGAACAGCCAGCCGCTGCGCACGATCAGGTGCCGGGGCAAGGTCGCTACCGATTGTTCTGCCAGGTATTTGCTCCGGCCATACTGGTTGATAGGTCGCGGGCTGTCCAACTCATCATATGGCGTCTGCTTGCGACCATCAAAGACAGCGATGCTGCTGAGAAAGAGCAGCCCGGCCCCAACTTGCCGGCAAGCATCCACGATATGTTCGGTCCCCTGGGTATTCACACGCCGGGCTTCCTCCGGCTCACGCTCGCAGCGGTCAACATCCGTCAGCGCCGCCAGGTGAATCACCCAGTCCGGCTCATAGGTCGTGAGCGCCGCCAAAACCGCCCGGCGATCGGCGACATCCAGTTGCTCGCGACCGGCGGCAAACAACTCGTGCCGCTGCTGCAGCCGCTGGCTGAGCGCGCCGCCCAACATGCCGTGCGCGCCGGTCATGACAATCCGCATGATGCTCTGTCTACCTCAATCAAATCGAACCGGCCACGGCGTAAAGCCCGGCCGCCGCGTAATCAGGCTGCTATTGTACCGTACCCGGACGGGAGCCAAAACGCCGGCCAGCCGGCCCCTTCGCGCATTGGCTGCCCTCTTGCGCGCCGTTATAATCGCCCGGCAATGAACCAGCAAGCGAAGATGCCGCTGCGCGTCTGCTATTTCGGGACTTACCGGGAGCACTATGGGCGCAACCAGATCATGTTGGCCGGCTTGCGGGCGCAAGGAGTCACCGTCTACGAGTGCCACGCAACGTTATGGCGGGGGATCGCCGACCGGGCGGAACAAGCCGGCGGCGGCTGGAAGCGGCCCGGCTTCTGGTGGCGCGTCGCGCGCGCCTATCTTCAGCTCCTGCGCCGCCATCGGGCCACGCCGGAGTACGATATCATGTTACTCGGCTATCCCGGCGTGTTTGACGCCTTCCCCGGCCGGTTGCTCAGCTGGCGGCGGCGCAGGCCGCTGGCGCTTGACCATTACATGTCTCTCTTCCTGATCGCCGAGGAGCGCGGCCTGAACGCTCGCAGCCCGATCTCCGCCAAATTGATCTTGACCCTGGAGAAGGTCGGTTTGCGCCTGCCTGACAGACTTATTTCGGACACGGCTGCCTATGTAGATTACCACTGCCGCACCTATGGCCTGCAGCCGGAGCGTTTCAGCCTCGTGCCGGCCGGGGCGGACGACCGTCTCTTCTTTCCCCGGCCTGAACTGCAGCCGCCGGCTGACTGCTTCCGGGTGCTTTACGTGGGCACATTCATTCCCAACCACGATGCGCCGGCGATGGTGCGGGCAGCGGCATTGTTGGCAGAAGAAGAGGGCGTTCGTTTCGACTTTTACGGCGACGGGCCGGATTTAGCGCTGTGCCGGCAGATCGCTGAGGATGCCGCCTTGGAGCACGTCCACTTTCACGGCTGGATTGACAGGGAGCAATTGCCGTTGGAGCTGGCGCAAGCGCATCTCTGCCTGGGCGCTTTCGGGCAGACGCCGCAATCCTGCATGACCGTGCAAAACAAGATCTGGGAGGCGGCGGCGATGGCCCGGCCGGTCGTCTCCGGCGACTCGCCCACCGTGCGAGAGGCCTTCCAGCATGGCGAGGAGATTTACCTGACCCCGCGCGGCGAACCGGCCGCCCTGGCGGAGGCGATCCGGCTGCTGGGCGGCGACCCGGCGCTGTGCGAACGGCTGGGGGCGGGCGCATTTCGTCGTTTCCAGCAAGGGCATAGCGTGGCCGCGCTGGGCGCGATGGCCCGAGATATTCTGGCGGATGTTGCGGGCAGAAGCCGTTAACGACTGATGAAGATCGTCTTTGTGTTGACCCAGAGCCTCGACAGCCCCAGCGGCCTGGGCCGGTTCGGGCCCCTGGCGCGGGAGCTGGCCCAGCTCGGCCACGAGGTGACGGCGCTTGCCCTGCACTATGATTGGGCCGGGCTGGCGCAGAAGCAATTTGCTGACCGGGGCGTGCGCGTCGAATACGTCGGGCAAATGCATGTGCGCAAAGAAGGGCCGCGCAAGAGCTACTTCGGGCCGGGACGGCTGCTGCTGGTCAGTATGCAGTCCACGCTGCGTCTGGCGCGCGCGCTGGCCCGTTGTGAGGCGGAGATAATCCACGTCTGCAAGCCGCAGCCCTTCAACACGCTGGCGGCGCGATTGGCCCGGCGGGGCCGGCCCATCTATTACGATTGCGACGATTACGAGGCGGCGAGCAACCGCTTCAGCGGCGCCTGGCAGCAACGCGTCGTGCGCTACTTTGAGGATAGCATTGTCTCCCACGCCCAGGCGATCACCGCGAACACCCACTTCACCGTGCAGCGCTATGCGCAATTGGGCTTCCCGGCGGAGCGCATCGTCTACGTCCCCAACGGCGTGGAGCGACAACGCTTTGCCCGGCCCGCAGATCCCGCTCCACTGCGCCGGCAATGGGGATTGGCGGCGGATGCCCCGGTCATCCTCTACACCGGCAGCCTGAGTATGCCCAGCCACCCGGTTGATCTATTGTTGCGGGCCTTTCAACAGGTGTCGCGGACCATCCCGGCGGCGCGCCTGCTGCTGGTGGGCGGCGGCGAAGATTACGACCGCTTGCAGCAGATGGCCGGAGAACTCGATATGGCCGGGCAGAGCATTTTCACCGGGCGGACGCCGGCCGACCAGATCCCCGCATACTTGGCGCTGGCGACGGTGACCGTAGACCCGGTGCACGATGACCCGGCGGCCCGAGCGCGCTCGCCCTTGAAAGTGGTGGAGAGCATCGCGGCCGGCGTGCCGGTGGTGACCGGCGATGCCGGCGACCGGCGCGAAATGCTGCAGGACGGCGCGCTAGGTTGTGTCGTCCGGCCCGGCGACGCGCAGGCGTTAGGAGAAGCGCTCAACCGGCTGTTGGGAGACCCGGAGCGACGACGGCAGATGGCGGAAGCGGCGCTGGCCGGCCGGGACAAGTGGTATTGGGATAAGCTGGTGCAGCGCTTTGCAACGGTGTACGAGAGAGGGCCGGATGCACTTCCCTAGCCCTTATCGCTGGCTGGCCGCGCCGGAGCATTGTGGGCTGCCGCCTGCATTCGATCAGCCGGTCCGGAATCAGTATGGAGTCTGAGCTGCGGATACGACAGGGACTGCTGCGGGCCGGCCGGCGCACCCTGTTCAATTGGGCCGTGATCCTGGGCGGGATGCTGTTATACAACGGCCTGACTGCGGTGGCGCTCATTATCGTCGCCCGGCGCGTGCCGCCCGGCGATTACGGGCAATATGTGGCCTCCTTTGCGCTGGTCAGCTTCCTGGTGATCATCCCCGGCTTCGGCATGGATGCCTGGCTGCTGACCCGTCCGCAACAAGATCGCAAAGCCACGATCGTCCTGTGGTGGAGCGCGATGCGGGCCCGTTTCCCGTTGCTGGCGATTTGGCTGCCGGCAATGCTGTTGCTCACCCTGTTGCTCCCACATGACACATATCCGGTCGCGCTCATGCTGCCGACGATTGTCGCCCTTACCCTAGACAGCGTCAGCCTGCTCTGCTTCGCCTCTCTTCGTACCGATCAGCGGCACTGGCAGGTGACCCTGTTGCAGAGCGCTGCCGCGTTCGCCCTGCTGGGTCTGGCGTTGTGGTTGCCGGTGAACGAGCAGTATCTGCTGGCGTTTGCCGTCGGCCGGGCGCTGCTCTCGGTCCTGGTCGCGGCGCTGGCGGTAGTTACACTGGCTTACCCCTTTCGATTGGGCGGGGCTGCGATCCGTCCGGCGCGCGCCGTCTTGCGGGATTCACGGACATTCATGGTGGCGGAGCTATCCAGCGCCGTTTACGTGCGCGCGGATGTGACAATCGTCTCGTTGGCCCGTGGATCGGCGGCAGCCGGCATCTATGGGCCGGCGGTCAGTCTGTTGCAGCTCGCCTTCCTACCCCTACGGGCGCTCTTCTTCTTCGCCGTACCCTTGCTCTCGCGCGCCTACCAGGAGTTGCAGCGGCAGCGGTTTGTGCGATATGGCCTGGCGCAGGGCGTCGCACAGGGAATAGGCGGGTTGGTGTTGTCCCTGCTCTTGTTCTTCTTTGCCCCGCAGATCATCCGGCTTGTATACGGGGAGGCGTATGCGGCGTCGGCAGTGATTTTGCGTCTCCTCAGCCCCATCCCGTTGCTTCGCGCCGGCAATTTCGGCCTGGGCGCTATGCTGACCTCCAGCAACCGGCAGCACACGCGCAGTCGTGTGCAGGTGGCAGCGGCGGTATTCAATGTGGCGGCGAACTTACTGGTGGTGCGGCCGTTTGGGCTGCCGGGGGTGGCTATGGTATACGTACTAAGCGAATTGCTGCTCCTCGTGGGCTATGCTTATCTGACAATGAGCGCCTACCGTACGCTCCGGCTACAGGGCGTCTGACGAATGCGGAAGCAACAGCTGATATTCCTCACCGGCCTGCCGCGCTCCGGCTCCACCTGGGCGGCGCAGGCATTGAGCATAGCCTTCGGCGCCCGGCTGGTGCACGAACCGTTCAACTGGCGCGCCCACCCGGAGTTGATTGAGTATCACATGCGCTATTTGCCGGCCGGCAGTTATGAGCCGAAGCTGCTACGCACCATGAATCGGGCGCTGAGGGGGCGTCTTCCGTTTAGCCGGCGGGCGGAGCGCGTGCTGATCAAGGATGTGCACACCTGTCTGGCCCTGCCCTATATCGCGGAGCATTTCCAACCGCATGTACTGATCCTGGTGCGCCATCCCTGTGGAATAGCCCAGAGCTGGCAACGGCTGGGGCTGGAGGTAGATTTCCGGCTCGACATCCTTTTGGCGCAAGAGTCGTTGGCTCGGGGCCAACTGGCTCCGTTCACGGACCTGCTTCGTCGCCGGGGTGACTATTTCTTTTCGTTGGGCGTTTATTGGGGCGCAAGTCACTACCTGTTGCAGCAAATGGCAGTTGATCAGCCGGCGTGGCAATGGGCAACGCACGAATGGCTGTGCCTGGAGCCGCCGGCCCATTTCCAGGAATTGCTCGCCCGGCTAGGCCTCAGCGCGGATAGCGCCGGACAGGCTAAACTGGCGCAATTTCTGCTGGCGCACGATCGCCGCCAGCAAGCCGGCGAAGATGAGCACTCAGTCGCCCGGCAGACGGCGCTGGAACCGGATAAGTGGCGGCGCGAAATGACCGCCGCCCAAATTGCCGCCGTGCTCGCCGGGGCCGCGCCCTTTGGGATGCTGGAGCGCTTCGCGGATGACTGGGCGGGATAGTGGTGCGAGGCCGGCAATGCGTATCCTGCTGACCAACCTACATTCGGCGCTCAACCTGGGCGACGATGCCATCATGGCCGGCACATTGGCCGGGTTGGAGCGCCTCTATCCGGGCGCGCGCATCACCGTTGCGGCCAATGACCCGCAGAGCTGGCGGAAATATCCGCAGGTGGAGGTTGTCGGGTCGCTATGTACCTGGGTGGCTGACTGCCGGATGGGGCGATGGCGGCGAGGAATCCTGCGCATGGCTCTGTACGCGCTGCTCCTGCTAGTTGCATCGCTGCTATACCGGCTGTGGCGAGTGCGGCTGCTCTTGCGAAATGTGGAGCGCCGCAAGCTGTTGAATGCCTACTACGAGGCGGACCTGGTGCTGAGCTGCGGCGGCGGGAACTTCTACGCCCACCATTCGCCCAGCCCCGGCTTTCTCTGGGCATTGGCGGCAGTCGCCCTGCCGCTGGGGATGGGCAAGCCGGTGGTGATGCTGCCGCAATCTGCCGGCCCAATTGAGGGGCGTGGACAGCGCGCGTTTGCCCGGTGGGTCTTTCGCCGGGTCTCTTTGATCATGGTGCGTGAGGAGCGGTCGCAACAATTTCTGCGCGAGACTCTGGGAGTAGACAGGGCGGTGACCGTGTTGCCGGACCTCGCTTTTAGTCAACCGGCCCAGGTTCAAGCAGGAGTCCTGGCAAAGCGGTCACTTCAGGTAGGGGTGACAGTTATTGACCGTGGCGCGCAGACGGGCGGCACGGTCAACCAGGCCGGGTATGAAAGATGCCTGGCGAGCGTGCTGGAACGGCTGCAGCACGAACAAGAGGCCGAAATCCATCTGTTCGTACAATGCTACGGCCCCAGCCCGGACCAGGATGACCGGCAGGTTACGCAGCGGCTTATGGACGAATTGGTGCGGCGAAAAATCAGCGCCCAACTGCACGCTCACTTTGACGATGCCGCAGTGCTGCGCCGGTCGTTAGCCGGGATGGACCTGATTATCGCTTCGCGGATGCACACCGGCATCTTTGCGCTCAGCAATGGGACGCCGGTGGTGATGATCGCCTATCAGCCGAAGGCCGCAGGAGTGATGGCATCCTTCGGGCTGGATGACTACTGCCTCGATATTGCGACCCTCAGCGAAGAGTCGTTGGGCGCAACCGTACTGCGGGCGGTCGCCAGGCGAGAAATGCTTGCCGGACAAATCGCGGAGCGTTATGCGAGGTTGCAGCCCGAGCTGCAGCGCTGGCAGGAGTTACTGGCGGAGAGGGCGTGGAAAAGATAAGGGTGCTGCAGCTGATCAGCGGCATCGCTATCGGCGCGGAGTCCGGCGGGGCGGAGCTGCACGCCATGCGCATTGCCGAACTCCTCGACCCGGCGCGATATGAAAGCGCCTTGTTCAGCGTCTGGCGGCACCATTCAGAGCCGGAGGTGGCCTGGGGCCGGCGTTTGCAGGAGTTGAATTTGCCGGTGTACGGGATGCTGCCGGCGGATAATGGCCTTCGCTCCGCTGCGCAGGCGTTGTCTCGTCTGACCCAACAGTGGAAACCACACATCGTTCACAGCCATTCAGAGCGCATGGACACGCTTAACCTGGTGAACCGGCGACTGCGTAAAGGCGGCGCACGGGCCATCCGCACCGTACACATTGATGCGAGATGGCAAACCCGTCCCTACCTCACACTTCTGATGGAGCGACTGTTATTGCCCAGGATGCTCGACTACCAGGTTGGCGTCTCCGGCAACATATACAATTTACTGCTTGCACAGGGTGGAGATAGGCGCAAGACAGCGCTCTGTTACAACGGTATTGACCAACAGGCATTTGCGCCGGAGTTTGCCGGCAGACAGCGCTTGCTGCAGCCGCTGCCGGGGGAGCCGCCTTATATCGGCATCGTCGGTCGCCTGACCCGGCAGAAGGGGCATGACCTGCTCCTGGAGGCGCTGCAGCCCGTGTTTGCCGGACAACCAGGTAGTCTGCTGATTATCGGCGACGGCCCGCTGGGCGGCGAACTACGGGCGCAAGCGCAGCGCCTCGCTCTGGGCGAAAAGGTGCACTTTCTGGGCGCTCGTCAGGATGTGTGGGCGGTGTTGCAGCAGTTGGCTCTATTTGTGCACCCCTCCCGTTGGGAAGGTTTTCCCACGGTGCTGCTGGAAGCGATGTCGCAACGCGTACCCGTGGTGGCGACGGACATTTCCGGCACTCGGGAACTGGTGCAGGACGGCGTAACCGGCTTGCTGGTCCCCGGCGAAGATGTGAGTGCGCTTGCGGCTGCTATCGCCCGCCTGCTGCAGGAGCCGCAACTGGCTGAGCAGTTGGCCGGTCGAGCATTTGAGCTGGCTTCATCGTACACCACCCAGAACATGGTGCGCTGCTACGCGACAATCTACGATCGCCTGGCTGCCTGAACAAAAGAAAGAGGGCGAGGATTTGATGTCCTCGCCCTCAAGTCAGCCGGGCATTATGTCCGGCTTTCAGGCCAAGTCAGGTTACGGCGTGGCTACGGCGTTCACGTCTTCGCCGGCGCCCGGATGCTGAGTCCGGTTGATGGCGATGAACTCAGCGGTGGGATTGTCCGAGTGGGCGGAAACGATGATGCCCGCTCCGAAGGAGCCGTCAAGGTAGTAACCAAAGGCGCCTGGAACCATGCCGGGGGAACCGAGGACACCCGCCAGCATGGGGTTGGTGTTGCCCTTCGAGTTGGCCGGAATGGTCAGGGTATGGGTTCCAACCAGGTTGCCGTCCTTGTCATAGTATTCAGCATTCACCTTGATGGAGGAGTTCTCCAGGTTCTGAATCGCGATGAACGAACGCTGCCGGCCGCCGTTGTTGTTCGGGTCGTTGTACGAAGCATCGTCGGCCCAACGCGCGAATGGAATAGCCAGCTCAGAAGCGCCGTTCGGCTCGCCGAGGAAGGCGGTGAAGAAGTCCTGCGTGCCGGGGGTGCCGGCGTTGAGCGAGTTCTGCGCCTTACCGATGACCACAATGGGGGCGCCGGTGCTGGTGATGACCGCCGAGCCGGTGAAGCCGCTCATATTGGTGCCGTCGCTAGGGTCGCAGGTACGGATGGAGCGCTTCTCGCCGGCGCCGATGGTGTAAGGACCGTCGGTCGCAAAGGCCGCGCCACCGGTGTCGTAGTACTCTACCGTGACGTTATTCGCAGCCGAGGTCGGGCTGGTGTTGGTCACCGCGTAGAAGGTGTCCAGGCCGAACTTCTCGCACAGGCCGGTGGACATGTAAATGCTGTTGGCAGCCTGGGAGAGCGGCAGGCCCTCAAAGTCAGCGGCGATATTGCTGTTGGTGTAATATTCGCTGACCGCGGCCACGACCTTCGCGTCGCCGCCGGCGACCTTCTCGGCCGTAATCAGGGCAGAGCCGTTGAAGACCGTAGTGCTGCCGGGCAAGCCGGTGTCAGCCGGATTGTCCATCTCCACGAACTTGCTGGAATTGGCTGCAATCGTGTGGGTCTCGCTCACCGGCGGAGAACCCGGGTTGTCTGCGTCATACAGCAGTACGGTCGCCTCAATGTCTTCGTTCTCCGTGTTCTGGATGGAGAAGACGCTCGTACGATCGAAGCGATTCAGGAGCACGGTGGCGACCAGATAGGTGCTGTCCGCCGCCGCGGCGTCAAAGCCGTTGTAGAGGAGTCGCATCCGGAAGCCGGGGTCATTGGAGAACTGCACCACCGTAGAGGCCAGCGGCTCGTTCGAGGAGATGACCGCGTTGCCCTGGAACCCGGCCGGCACTGCGGCGATGTTGCCGATGTAGAAGGAGCGACCTGCGCCGGGGGCCAGCGTGCCGCCGTTCAGCGGGTCAAAGCTAATGGGAGTGGAGCTGCCCTCGGCGTAGAAATTCACACCCAGAGTGGCCGGGTTCGCGCCTACGTTCTGATAGGTGACAGACACAACCCAGTTCGCCGTCCGGGCCGACGCCTCGGCGCTACGGGCATTCGCCAGGACAAAGGCGAAGACCAGCACAACCATGACCAGCAAGAGACTGTATTTTCTTAGATTCGTCATTTCAACTTCTCCTTAGTAAAGTATGAAACCGTCCAACACAAGCAATCGTTCCCATCTTCTGTTCGTATAATAGCGTGCGCGACCGGGTAGCACAATAATCCATTCGCAGTATCAGCACATTATTCATGGCACGATTTGTATAGCCTGTTTTGACGATCCGGCAAGAGATCAGCCGGGTCGCTCCTGAGGTAGCCGGCCTTCAATAACCCAAATGGGTTATGCCGCCGGCCGGGACGAAAGTGAGGAAGTTGTATGCGTAAACGAATGATCCTGCTGACCTGGTTTTTCGCCTTGCTCCTCCTGGGCATGTTAGCAGCTTGCAGCGACTCGACGGAGCCTGACCCGGCTAATGATGAGGGAGAAGGGCTGCCCGCTGCAGCGTCCATAGCTATCACACCGGAGAATGACGAAGCAGTCATCGTCGGCCGGGTTGTTTCCACCCTCGGCGGCGGCCGATCTCCGTTGGCGGAAACGACGGTGTGGTTGGGGACCGTCCATTATAACGAAGACCGATCCGAGGGCGCTTACTTCATTGACGGCAGCGCCGGCCCCAGTACATATACAGATGCAAATGGGGCTTTCGTGTTTCGCGATCTCGAGGCGCTTGAATACGTGATCGTGGTGGGCGACCTGAACGGACTTAATGCGGTACTGAAAAATGAGGACGGCAGCGCTCGTATTTACACGCCGGCTTTGGGCGAAGTGCTGGATGTAGAGACGCTGGAGGTAGAACTCAGCCTACTGCCGGTGATCACGCCTCTGCCGGAGGATTCATATCCGGGCTCGGCTCCAGCCGGCTCACCCGCCTATCCATAGTCAGAGATGCCGCGTTTTTTTGCGCCCAGTGTCGAATGGGCATACAATGCGCTTCTGGGCATTGCAATATGCAGTGCTGTTTTTTTGCCTGTTAAGAACTCCCCCTTTGCCGGGTAAACCCCTGCAGGAAACAAATTGGAGAGAATTACCGTGGAAGGAAATGGAAACGGAACTACCGTATTGATTCCCCCTTATGGGGGCCGGCTGGTCAATTTACTGGCGCCGGCTGACGAGATGGAAGCGCTCTTGGCCTATGCCAATGACCTGCCGTCCATCCGGCTATCGCAACGATCGATGTGCGACCTGGAATTGCTGGCGGTCGGCGCCTTTTCGCCGTTGGATCGCTTCATGGGCCGCGCCGATTATGAGCGTGTGCTCGCCGAGATGCGCCTTGCGAACGGCTATCTATTCTCTATCCCGATTACGCTGCCGATCAGCGGAGAGGAGAAGTTACACCTGGATAGCGAAATCGCGCTGAGGGACGACCGCAACGAGCTGTTGGCGATCATGCGAGTGGAAGAGATCTATCCCTGGGACCTGGCTGAGACGGCCCAAATGGTCTTTGGCACGCAGGATACGCGCCACCCGCTGGTCTCAGAGATGCATCGCTGGGGGCGCATCAATATCTCCGGCCCCATGCAGGTGCTGCGACTGCCGCGCGCCTATGATTTCAGCAACCTGCGCTTGACACCCCGCGAGACCCGAGCCAGGCTGGCTTCGTTTGGTCACCAGAATGTAGTCGCCTTCCAGACGCGCAACCCGTTGCACCGGGTGCATGAAGAACTTACCAAGCGGGCTACTCAGGAAGTGGATGGCGTTTTGCTCCTGCATCCGTCGGTGGGGATGACCAGGCCGGGGGATGTGGACCATTTTACACGAGTACGCACCTACAAAGCGCTTGCCAAACGCTACTATGATCCGGACCGGATTTTGCTTTCGCTGTTGCCGGTGGCGATGCGCATGGGCGGCCCCCGCGAAGCCCTCTGGCATGCGATTATTCGGCGCAACTATGGCGCTAATCACCTGATCGTCGGGCGCGACCATGCCGGCCCCGGCAAGGATTCCCAGGGCAAGCCTTTCTACGGACCCTATGACGCCCAGGAACTGGTCAAGAAGCATAGTGATGAAATCGGCGTCAAGATGGTTCCTTTCCACATGCTGGTTTACCTTCCGGACGAAAATCGGTATGAAGAGGAAGATAAGGTTCCATCTGATACGCGCACGGCCTCCATATCGGGCACGCAGGTGCGCGAGGAGTATTTGCGAAACGGCAAGCAGCTTCCCGGATGGTTTACGCGGCCGGAAGTTGCGGAAATATTGGCGGAGTCGCACCCGCCGCGCTACCGGCAGGGCGCTTGCGTCTGGTTTACCGGCCTGGCCGGCGCCGGCAAGTCTACCACTGCTGCCGTGCTGACAATGTTGCTGCAGGAACATGGCCGGCAGGTGACGCTGCTTGACGGCGATGTCGTGCGCGCCCATTTCTCCGGCGGATTGGGATTCAGCAAGGAAGACCGCGATACCAACGTGCTGCGCATGGGCTACGTGGCTTCAGAGATTGTGCGCCATGGCGGCATCGCCATTTGCGCCGCGGTCAGTCCCTATCGGGCTACACGAAACGAAGTCCGCAACATGCTCGGTGCGGACAACTACCTGGAAGTATTTGTAGACACGCCCCTGGAAGTGTGCGAACAGCGCGACACCAAGGGCCTGTACGCTAGAGCGCGCCGCGGAGAGCTTGTCGGCTTTACCGGCATTGACGATCCATATGAGACGCCGCGCAATCCGGAGATCCGGCTGGATGGCGTCCAGGAAGATCCGGAAAGTAACGCCCGGCAAATCCTGCAAATGCTGATGGAGCGTGGTTTTGTGCGCCCTGAACCGCTGCTTGATTCTGCCCCGGAACCTGCTCAAGAAGTCGCCGTTTAGTCCCTGGCAACTGTAGCAAAAGAGGATTAATGCCATGTTGAAACGTCTACTTGGTCGCAAACCCAAAGAGCCGAAGGTGTTTGTTATTGGCTTGGATTGCGCCCCGCCGGAGCTGCTCTTCGACCAGTGGCGAAACGAGCTCCCCAATCTAAAGCGATTGATGGATGGCGGCGTGCACGCCCGCTTGCGCAGTTGCACCCCGGCGATCACCGTGCCGGCCTGGAGCAGCATGACCAGCAGCAAGGACCCCGGCGTCCTCGGCTTCTATGGCTTTCGCAATCGCAAAGATCACACCTACAGCAACTTGTTCATTGCCACGGGCGCAGCGGTTAAGGAAAAGCGCGTCTGGGAGATCCTCAGCGAAGCCGGCAAGCAGTGTATTGTGGTCGGCGTGCCGCAAACTTACCCGGTGAAACCGATCAACGGCCATCTCATCTCCAGCTTTCTGACCCCCAGCACGACCAGCCCCAGCGTGCAATGGACGCACCCCATCGGTCTGCGGGCGGAGGTTGAGGCGTTGCTGGCGCCACAGGTGTATGACGTTGATGTGCCGCAATTCCGCACGGACGACAAGGCGTTCCTGCTGAAGCAGATCAACGAGATGACCACCAAGCGCTTCAAGGTGCTGCGTTATCTGATGGATAACAAGCCCTGGGATTTCTTCATGTTTGTGGAGATGGGCGTGGACCGCATTCACCACGGGCTGTGGGCGCATCACGATCCCACCCATCCCAAACATGACCCGGCTAGCCCGTTCAGACACAGCATCCGTGACTATTACCGTTACCTGGACGGGGAAATCGGCACGTTGTTGGAACGCATCCCGGAAGGCACGCACGTGATCGTTGTCTCCGATCACGGCGTGAAGAAGATGGATGGCGGCATCTGCATTAATGAGTGGTTGCGCCGGGAGGGTTACCTGACTCTGAAACAAGAGCCGCCGGCCGGTGCGCTGACCCCGCTAGACAAGCTGGAAGTGGACTGGGACAAGACCACCGTATGGGGAGATGGCGGTTACTATGCACGCATCTTCATGAACGTCCAGGGACGCGAACCGCAGGGCATCATCCCGGCAGACGAGTATGAAGTCTTCCGTGATAAGGTCATTGCGGACATCAAGGCGATACCAAGCCCGGATGGGAAACCGCTGGGCACGGTCGTCTTCAAGCCGAAGGATATCTACCGGCAAGTCAACGGCGTCGCGCCCGACCTGATCGTCTATCTGGGTAACCTGGACTGGCGCTCGGTGGGCAGTCTTGGGCACGGGGATATATATACCTTTGAGAATGATACCGGCCCGGACGACGCCAACCATGCCGAGGTCGGCATCTTCATCTACACACCGCCGGAAGCAAATCTGGGCGGAAAAGAGCTGCCGGAAGCGCAGTTGATGGACTTTGCGCCAACCGTGCTCAATTTGTTCGGTTTGCCGGTTCCGGCAGACATGCAAGGAAAATTCATCCAACATCAGGAAATATGAACATGAACAACAATCATCATAACCACTATCCCGGCTTTGTGGTCTGGATGACCGGCCTCTCCGGCGCAGGCAAGACAACCATCGCGCATATCGTGGTGGACGAGCTGCAGGCGCGCGGCGTGCCGGTGGAACGCCTGGACGGCGACGTTGTCCGCGAGAGCCTGACCCGTGACCTGGGTTTCTCCAAGGAAGATCGCGATAAGAATATTGAGCGGGTCTCCTTTGTCGCCAAATTGTTATCCCGTAATGGGGTTGGCTGCATTTGCTCCTTTATCTCGCCCTATCAGGCGGTACGCGACATGGTGCGCGCAAACACCACCAACTTCCTGGAAGTATTCGTGGATGCGCCCCTGGAAGTTGTGATTGAGCGAGATGTGAAAGGGTTGTATCTGAAGGCGATGGCCGGCGAAATACCCAACTTCACCGGCGTTTCCGATCCCTTTGAAGCGCCGGCCCGACCCGACATTCATCTGCGCACCGACCGGCAGACGCCGCAGGAAAGTGCTCAAGAGATCCTGACTTACCTGGAGCAGGAGTCCCTCATCCCTCCCCGCTGATACTGCTCAAAGGTTACGCAATTTCGCGACAGCCGCGTGATGAAGTTATACGAGCCGATCAATACACTTAAGCCGGTGGCGGAGAACATCTGGATCGTGGATGGGCCGATCATCCACATGCAGATGTATAGGCTGCATGTGCCGTTCACCACGCGCATGACCGTCATCCGGCTGAACAATGGCGACCTCTTCCTGCACTCGCCGACGAAACTAGAGCCGGGGTTGCAGGAAGAGGTCGAGGCGCTGGGGAACATCAAGCACCTGGTGTCGCCCAACAAGATTCACTACGCTCACGTGCTTACCTGGGGGGAAGCCTACCCACAGGCTATTAAGTGGGCGTCGCCGGGTGTACGCGAGCGGGCAAAGAGCGTGGGTCTCGCGGTGCAGTTTGATCGGGAGCTGGCCGAGGAGGCTTACCCGCCCTGGGCCGGGGAGATCGATCAGCTGGTGTTTCGGGGCAGCAGTTTCATGGAAGAGTATGTCTTCTTCCACAAAGCTTCGCGCACTTTGATCTTGACGGACATGATCGAGAACTTTGAGGCGGAAAAGGTGGGCCGCGGCTGGCGCTTGTTGATTCGTCTTGCGGGCAGCATGCATCCGGACGGGAAGGCGCCATATGACCTGCGGATGACGTTCAGGGGGCGGGAGGAGCAGGCGCGGGCGGCCGTCCGGCAAATGCTGGCCTGGCAGCCGGAGCGTGTCCTGCTCGCCCACGGCCGCTGGTATTCGCGGGATGGGGTGGCAGAGCTGAGGCGCGCTTTTCGCTGGACCGGCCCGCTCGACGACGAGTAGCTGCCGCTATTTGACACCATCTTGTCACCATTTCGCCCCCGTGCTACACTTCTAACTGTCGCACACAGGTAAGCCGTATCGGCGACGCCGTCAGGGTCTGCGCCGGCTTGACCTAAGATGAAGGACGGCTTAGAAAGCCGGAAGGCGACTGTCGTTTCGCGGTAAAAACCCCATACTTGGCGGCATAGATAGTCAGATTCCCCGCCCCTGCAAGGTGAGTAGGCAATGCCGGATCGGTTGAAGCTCGAAGAAGGTTGGTCAACGCTCTTTCTCGTCTGGGCGTTGGTCATGACGGCGGCAATGGCCATTGTCGCGGCGGAGTTGATGAGTGGGCTGGAGGTGCTGCTGGTAATTGGTTCGGTGGCAGTTTTGGCCGGCCTGGCGCTGGCAAAAAGCAGCTTCCCCAGCCGCACCGCGCATATTTTCGCCCTCGTCTATGGATTCGCGCTGGTTTCTTTCATGATCGGGGCCACATTACCTGCCGAATTGACCTGGCGGGAGCGGGTACTGGACCTAATCTTCCGGCAAGTCCAGTGGTTGAATAAGGCAATTGGCGGGGGCACCAGCCGGGACGGGCTGATCTTCATCCTACAAACTTCCGGGATCTTCTGGCTACTGGGTTACACCGCTGCCTGGTACACCTTCCGTAAACCGCGCGTGTGGGCAGTGGTCTTGCCCACCGGCGTCGTCCTGCTCAGCGTCGTCTATTACTATTACGGCACCAAGCCGCTGGCGCTATACCTGGTGGTGTACGCGCTGCTGGCCCTGCTCTACATTGCCCGCACGCATCTGGTAGCGCGAGAAAAGGAGTGGCGCCGGGCCTCCGTGCGCTATGAACGGCTGGAGATGCAAATTGGTTTCCTGCGGGCCGGCTTCCTGGTAGCAATTTTCGCCGTCCTCGTCGCCTGGACCGCGCCGGCGCTGGGCGCCAGCGCCTCTGTAGGCGACGCGCTTTATGGGGCAAATAAGCCCTGGAGTCGCTTCCAGGACACCTGGACCCGCCTTTTTGCGTCACTACGGTCATATGGCTCCGGCGCCAACGACCCTTACCAGGATTCCCTGGTGCTCGGTGGGCCGCGAACAGTCGGCAACGACCCGGTGATGGACATCTTTGTCTCTGAGCAGCTACCCTACATTTACTGGCACGCGGTGGCCCTGGACACATACGACGGACAGGGGGGCTGGTCGGTGGCAAACCAGGATACCGTGCTGCATATGCCGGATGATGGGGTACTTAACACGCCGTTTGTCAATGCACGCCGGGTGATTACCCAAACGGTCGTCACCTACATGAACAATTCCAGCACCGTGTACGGCGCGCCGTCCCTGATCGGCGCAAACCAGCAAGTCTTTGTTGACTTCAATCGAGACGAGCAGGGGGCAATGGAAGTGCAGGGGTTGCGCGCCCGCTATGTGTTGCGCGCCGGGGACAATTACAACGTCGTCTCACAGGTAAGCACGGCAAACGCCGCGGATTTGCGCGCTGCCTCGACCGACTATCCGGCGTGGGTTTCTGAGGTCTACCTGCAGATGCCGGAAGGCATTACCGAAGAGACCCGCCAATTGGCAGCGGAATTGACCGATCCCCATGACAATGTCTATGACAAAGCGTGGGCTGTACAGACCTGGCTGCGGGAGAACATTACCTACAACGATCAAATAGACGCCCCGCCCGATGACGTGGAACCGGTGCATTACACTCTTTTCACGAGCCGGGAAGCATACTGCACCTACTATGCTTCGGCGATGGCCATGATGCTGCGCTCGGTGGGTATCCCGGCGCGGATTGTGAATGGGTATGCTCAGGGTGAATTTCGTCCGGATAGCAACTCCTATCGGGTGAAGGCCAGCGACGCGCACACCTGGGTCGAAGTCTACTTCCCGCAGTACGGTTGGATACAGTTTGAGCCCACCGCCTCAATTCCGGTAGTGGTGCGCCCGGAGAATGCGGCCGCAGCAGCAGCCGGCCCGCTATCCACCTCAGCGTTGCCGCCCGGTCGCGATGAGCTGTTGCCTGACGATGACTTGGGGCTGGGCGAAACCCCCAACTTGCCGGAAGCGCCGCCGGAGGAACAGGTGGGAGCCGGCTTATTGAGCACCGATACGCTGGGCTGGGTCATACGCGGGACGATCGGCGTGGCGCTGCTGGCTATAGCCGGGCTGACCATGCTGTTCGCCAACCGCTACAACCAGAAGATCGAGCGCAACGTGGAAAAGAGTTACGGCCGGCTGGAGAGCTGGGCGCGCTGGCTGGGGATCAGCTTCCGGCCCGTGCACACGCCCTATGAGCGCGCCGACATGCTGGCCATGGCGATCCCGGATGGCCGGAGTCCCATCCGCAATTTGACCCGTCAATACGTCTTGCGCATGTTCAGTCCGCGGCGCAACGGCGATGAGGCGTTCGACCCGCGCATGGAATGGCGTGTGTTGCGGCCGATGTTGCTGCGCGAGAGCATCCGCATGCGCCTGCGGCGATTGCGTCGAAAACCGGCAGTCGCGGGCCGGCAGCGCGTCGGGGGCAGCGGATAACGCCTGCCCTAAATATAAGTGTCGTCAGAGAGGGGGCCGGGACGCTTGGCACGCCATATGCCGGGGTTATAATAGGCATCGTGCCGTTGGACTCTTGCCCTTCCAAGGCCCTGTAGAAAGATAAGAATAGTTGAGCGCCGGGCCATGGATGCCGGGGAACAATCGTCGCGGCTCCATTGTAGGTGATCGCCTTGTCGCAAACAGTGCAGACCCAAACAGAATTAACCCGCCTGAGGGTGCTGATTCAACAGATTGACCTGCGCCTGAGCCAGCTAAGTCAGGTTGTCGTGCGGGCCGGCGCGCAGACATCGGGGCAAACACAATACGATCTGCAGAAGCTGCTGGAGGAGATCAAGCAGTCATTGCAGGAGTTGGAGGGACGGGTCAAGGCGCACGAAAAAGAGCGCGAGCATCTGCACGCCTTGCAGGCCGTCGGGGCAGCGATCAATTCCTCTCTAGAGCTGCAGGACGTCCTGCAAGAGGTGATGGATGCCATCATTGCCCTGACCGGCGCCGAGCGGGGCTTCTTGATGTTGCTGGATGAGCAGACCAATGAACTGGAAATCCAGATCGCCCGCAACATCAACCGCGAGACCATCAGCGAGCGCTCCTTTGATGTCAGCCGGAGCATCATGCAACAGGTCTGGGAGAGCGGCGAGCCCATCGTCACCATCAACGCCCAGTCTGATCCCCGCTTCTCCGGCTCAGAGAGTGTGATCAGCTACAATTTACGCTCCATCCTCTGTGTCCCACTCAAAGTGAGAAACAGCATCACCGGCGTTATCTACGCTGACAACCGCATTGCCGCCGGCATCTTCCGCGACGAGGACCGCGACCTGCTGTCTAACTTTGCCAATCAGGCGGCGGTGGCCATAGAAAACGCCCGCTTCTTCGCCCAGATCCGGGATCAACTGCGGGAGATCACAGAGATCAAGAACCTGATGGATGACGTGTTCGCCTCCATTGCCAGCGGGGTGATCACGTTGGACGAAGAGGACCGTATCTCGCTTTTCAATCGGGCCGCCGAGCAGATCCTGGGCATCGCCGCCCAGCAGGTGTTGGCCCAGCCCTACCGGCAGGCGCTGACGCCGGTGCCGGGTGTAGAGGCGATGGTTGATCAGGTGAAAAACTTCGGCGGCCAATACA
The DNA here is from genome assembly GCA_964452775.1 of uncultured Ardenticatenaceae bacterium. Classification (GTDB taxonomy): domain Bacteria; phylum Chloroflexota; class Anaerolineae; order Promineifilales; family Promineifilaceae; genus JACKCB01. Next base: position 21,181 of record CAYVQP010000030.1, read on the forward strand.
ACATGGAAGTGGATGCCGTAGTCGCCAATCGCTCCGGCCTGACCACACTGAACTTGACCTTCTCGCCCCTGCGGGACATGACTCAGCAGGCGCACGGCATCGCGGTAGTGCTGGATGACGTGTCGGAAAAGAAGCGTATCGAGAGCCTACGGCGCTATCTTCCCCCGGCCCTGGTTGACCAGGTGCGCGGCCTGGATGCGGCGCAACGGCCGCAGAGACGGCGGTTGAGCGTCATGTTTGCCGACGTGCGCGGTTACACCACGCTCAGCGAGCGCATGGAGCCGGAGCGCCTGATCAAGGTGATCAACGGCTACTTCGAAATCGCCGCCCGGGCGATCAACAAGTACGAAGGCGTGATCGACAAGTACATGGGCGACGCGATCATGGCGGAGTTTAACACCACCCTAAACCCGCAAGAGGATCACATCTGGCGGGCTGTGCGGGCCGCGCTGATGATGGTGCAGGAGCTGACTGCGTACCATGCCGTGTTGCCGGAGGAGCGCCGCTTCTACTTCGGATTGGGTGTGCATTGCGGCGAAGCGGTTGTGGGCAATGTCGGCACCTACTCACGGAAGGATTATTCGGTGCTGGGCGACGCGGTGAACCTGGCCAAACGCCTGCAAGAGATGGCAGAGCCGGGCCAGATACTGATCAGCCACGAAATCTACGAGCCGGTGTGCGCGTGGGTGGAGGTAAACCCGTTGGGCGCGGTGCAGGTAAAGAACCGCAGCACCCCGGTCATGGCCTATGAGCTGTTGGGCCTGAAAGACGGCGCCCCTTAGACCTCCCGTCAGGCCAGGTCAAGGGTACTCCTTTTATTCCTGCCCGGCGCTATCCTCAACATACACGCGGGGGACCCTGGTGTTGATATTGGTCAACACCTCGTAAGAGATGGTGCCGGCCCACCCAGCCAACTCCTCCGGCGTGATGCGTTCTTCCCCGGCCTCCCCCATCAATATCACCTCGTCGCCGTTGTAGGCCGTTTCCCAGCCGATATTGACCATCAGCTGGTCCATGCACACCCGCCCAACGACCGGGTAGCGCCGGCCTCGAATCAACACATAGCTCTTGTTTGAGAGACTGCGAAAGTAGCCGTCCCCATAGCCAACCGGGATGGTGACCACGCGGGTAAGCTTGTCGGTGCTCCAGGTGGAACCATAGCTGACCGGGTGGCCCGGCTTAACCACCTTGAAGTAGACGACGCGCGATTTCCAGGTCATCGCCGGGCGGACCTGTACGGTGCGCGGGGTCTCGCCGGAGGGGTAATAGCCATAGAGCAGGATGCCGGCGCGGACCATGTCCAGGTAGCTATGCGGCATCTGCAGGATAGCGCCGGAGTTAGCGATGTGGCGCATGGGCGGCGCTTCACCGCGCTCTGAATAGAACGAAAGCACGTCCATGAAACGCTGCAACTGCAGCTCGGCGGAGGTCAGGTCGGCGCTGTCGGAGTTGGCCATGTGGGAGTAGATGCCTTCGATCAGACAATGCCGGCATCTGGCAGCTTCCTCCAGCAGGGTTGCCGCGCTATAGTAGTGCACGCCGATGCGCTCCATGCCCGTGTCAACTTTCAGATGCACCCGCGCCGGCTTGCCGGACAGCCGCGCGGCCTCGTCAATCTGGTGTAGTTTCTCGACCGAAGAGGCGGTCAGGGTGAGATCGTACTCCAGGAAGAGTGGGGCCTGGTTGCCCAGCATGCCGCCCATAACCAGGATCGGCGCATCGATCCCCTCTTCCCGTAGTTTCACCCCTTCTTCCAGGTAGGCAACGCCCAGGTAATTCGCACCCAGGGAGACCATGTGCCGGGCAATTTCCACCAGGCCGTGACCGTAAGCGTTGGCCTTGAGGGTGACCAACACTTTGGCCGGGGCGACCCACTGTTGAATGGCGCGAAAGTTCTCGGCCAGCCGGGTCAGGTTGATCTCAAGGTGCGTGGGCCGCAGGATGCCGTTGGTGGTGATGGTGGGTTGGTTGATTGGCGTCATTCCGTGTCTTGTTCGTCCTTATTTACGCGAAAGAATGTGAAGTTGTCCCGGCTGCCCAACTCTGTCAGCCCCGGCACTTCCTGCAGCCAGTGGTAATTGTCGGATGGGGAGCGTCCCAGCCATTGCGTTTCCACGTTGTTCACGTCGATCAAGAGATAGAAAGGCTGGCCGGCTGCCAACAGCGCTTCCATATCGGCCGGCGTCTGATAATACAACTCATATGTGTCCAGGTCGCTATATTGCTGAAAAGTCAGCGTGTCGTTAAAGGTCAGCAGGCCGGCCCCATCTCCGGCCTGCGACTCTACCCAGCGCAGCCGGGCCAGGTCTTCATTCTTGCGCTCGATGAAGCTGTTGGAAAGCGTCCACCCGCCCCAGGCCATCAACGCGAATCCGAAGGCGATATAGGCCACTACGAGGGGCCGCCAACGCCCGGCAACCTGGAGCACCCCAACCATCCCGATTGCCGCCAGGATCGCCAACGGAGGCAGGTAGGCCAGGGTAAAGCGAAAGCTTTGCCAGGCTATGCCGGCGTGAAACAGGAACATGATGCCGGCCCACCCCCACACCAGCCACGTCAGCGCGCCCGTGCGCTGTTTCCAGGTCACCCACAGGCCCGGCAGCAAGAAGAGAGCCAGCAGCGGCGTGAAAAAGAAGCGATGAGCGGGCGCAGCCAGGTAATACAACCCGTTCGGCAGCCGGTACTGTTGAAAACCATCCGAGGTCTCAAAGCTGCGTCGCAGCGCGTTCAGTGGATTCCAACGGACTACCTGCAAGTCTATAACAAAGGCCAGCCCGGCCTCACCCGGCGCGAGCAGATTGCTGAGAAACGAAGACAGTAAGGGAGCCAGTCCAGTCAGCGCCGCAGCGGCAGCCAGCAACCCGTGCAACCAGGCCCGACGACGCCAAATGAGTAGCAGCGCGTAGCCGGTAGCTGGGATCGCCGCCAGCGCGTATGCCCAACGGGTCAGAATAGCCAGAGCGAGTGAGAGCGAAGCCAGGAGAAGCCAGACGACTGACCCGGCCGGCTGACCCTCGGCGCCCTCTCTGCCATAACGGGCCAGCGCCCATGTGCCCAGCGTTGCCATCGTCAGACCGGTGATATCTGTCATCACGACGATACTTGACTGCCAAAATTGGCCGGCGAAGGCGACCAATAGGCCGGCAAGCGCCGGGGCCCAGCTATCGGCCCGCTCTCTTCCCCACACTTCCCAGGCCAAAAGAGCAGCGAAGACGGGCGTAAACAGGCTCAGGACCAGGCTGATGGCCTGTCCGGCCAGGGGCGTCAGACCCGTGACAAAGGTGATCAGGGCAACCAGATAGGGATAGCCGGGAGGCCAGGAGAAGGGGGGCGGGCCGCTGAGCGCCAACACGCTTGACCGCAGCGGCCCGACGGCGTAGTTGTAGTAGGCGTAGGCATCTTGTCCATACAGGCCGTCAAACTCACCCCGGCCCAGCAAGAACAGACGCACCGCCAGGGTAAGGAGTATCCCGCCGAGAAGCGTCGCCGCAGGAACCAAGTGTGTTCGTGTGTCTGCCAACATTCGAAGTGACCAGGGCCGGATGCTACCCTGCTTGAAGGGCGCTGCCAAATCCGGCATAATGCGGCCAATGATACCTCCGCATCCCCGTAAATCCCCCCACATTTCGCGGGCCCAATGAACTACATCTGGACGCTGGCCGGCTCGAAGTACCGCCGGCGCGCGCAGTTGATCCTGACCAACTCGATCAACCAGATCGCGCTCATCCTCTTCGGCCCCTTGCTCTCTTTCCTGGTGATCCGGCTCGCCTCGGTGGAGCTGTGGGGGGAGTTTGTGCAGATCCTGATCGTCGTCCAATTGGGGGCGCACATCGCCGGCTGGGGCAATCGGGAATATCTGCTGCGCTCCTTCAGCAGAACGCCGGCTACCATTTCCTGGGAGTGGCGGAGCAGCCTGCTCACTCGCTTGCCGTTGCTGTTGCCGCTGTGGGTCGCCCTGATACTGCTCTTTCCGGCCCTGTGGCCCCTGCTGGTCGTCTGGTCGCTGGCCCTGTTCTTCGCCCAGTCTTACGATGTGCTGGTGGTCTACAGAAGGCGGTTCTCGACGGCCGCTGTCGTGGAGATCGCTTCGCTGTTTGTCGTATTGGGGGCCGTGGTTTGGGGCCGGGATAGCCTGAGTCCCGGTTATCTGGCGGCGCTCTTTGCCGCCGTCCACGTCCTTAAGGCGCTCGCCTACGGTCTGCTATTCAGGCGAGACATTGCCTCCAATCGGGCCGCAGAGCCAACGTTTGTCACCCATTTGCGCTCGCTCTTCTATCCTCGCTACTTCACGCTGGCGATGCCCTTCTTCCTGCTCACCTTCAGCGGCATGTTGCAATCGCGGATTGACCTGTACGCGGTGAACATCTTTCTCACGCCGACCGACGTGGCCCAGTACCAGGTGTTCATCAATTTCCTGCTTTATTTACAGGCCGCCGCCGGCTTCATCATGCAACCGTTTGTGAAGAGCATCTACCGGCTGGATTATCCGGCCATTCGCAAGATCTCCTTCCGGTTGGCGGCGCTGGGTTTCCTTGCCGTCCCTCCCGGTCTTGTCGCCCTGTTCCTCCTGCTGACCCGGCTATATGAGATTTACTTGCCGGCCGGCATGTATGCCTGGGGCGCTCTCTACGTGTTGCCTATCTACTTCTACCTGCCGGCAATCTATGCGCTTTACAAGGCTGAGCAGCAAAATACCGTCATCAAGATAAACTTCCTCGGGGTCGGGCTGAACTTCGCCCTCAGCATGCTATTGTTGCCGCGTGTGGGCATGGAGGGAGCGCTCATTTCGGCGGCGCTGGTCTCCTGGCTGGCGTTCTTTATCTACCTGCGATCGATGCGCCGGCTGATGCGGATGGGCGCACAGCCGGCCCGGTTAGCGAGCGACGAATGATAACCGGCGACAGCTATCTGCAGCGCAAGGAGGCGCGGTGAGCGATTTAGCACCCTACCTTTGCCCTAACTGCCGGACGGCGCTGGATGGGCAGACGCTGACTTGCCGGCAGGGGCACGAATTTGAGCGGCGGGGCGAGGTGCTGGTCCTGCTGGAGGAGGGCTTCGCCGCCCGGCTGGAACCGTTTCTGGAGAAGTTTTCACAATTTCGCGGTCAAGAGGATAAACGACTGCTGAATGAAGCCCTCTACCCGCAGCTGCCCTGCGCGCCGGCGCTGGCGCAGATGTTCGAATGGCGCTGGCGCTGTCACGATGTAAGCGTAATCACCGACCTGCTGGCCGACCGGCCGGCGCAGCGCATCCTGGATATCGGCGCCTGGAATGGCTGGCTGAGTAATCAGCTGGCGGCAAGAGGACACCAGGTGACCGCCGCCGATTTCTTCATTGATCCTTACGACGGGCTGCAGGCCAAACGCCTTTACCCGCACCAGTGGGAGGCGGTGCAGATGGACCTGCAGGACCTTTCACTCTTTGCCCGGCCCTTTGACGTCGTGATCGTCAATCACTGCCTGCAGTTCTTTGCCGATCCCCCGGCGTACGTGGCGGAGGCCCGCCGCGTCCTGCGCCCGGGAGGAGTGCTGATCCTGGCCGGCTTGAGCTTCTTCCGCAGCGCAACGGCCAAGGCGGAGGAGGTGGCTGCCTTCCGCCGGCGGATGCGGGAGTTGGAGATTGGCGAATTTAAGCCGATGAAGGGTTATCTGGATTGGGAAGATCGACGCCGCCTGCGGGCAGCCGGCGTCTCGCTAAAGCCATATCCGCAGCTTCGACTGGCGAACTTGAAGGCCGGCGTCCGTTGGTCCGCCCCCTGGTACGCCTATGGGGTGTACCGGCAAAAATAGCCCCTGGCAAATCAGGCGCCAGCTAAGCCCATAGATCACGCACAGCACTACGCGAGGGCCGCCTGCGAAACTCGCCGGCCATCGCTACGAGAGGGCTTCTTGCGGGCGCAGCCATTCCACCAGCTTGCGCTCGATGGGCAGACGCATTTCCCTCCTGGCCAGCCGCCAGCGGGAGATGCGTTTTAGCGGCCAGCCAAGCGGGTTTTGATTGCCGCTATAGGCGTAACGCTGGTAGAACTTGAAGTGCTCGATCTCGCGCTTCTGCGCTTCGGTCAGCCATTCGTTGCTGCTGCCGATATAGTCGAACTTTGCCCATTCCTCCAGCGTGGTGGGGAAGACATAGCCCTGCGCGCGCAGCCGATCCGCAATCGGGTTGCCCGGATAAGGCTTGTAATAGAAGATCGCCAATTCGAAGTCGCTGCTCATCGCCCGCAGTTGCTGGGCGACGCGCAAGGTCTCGCGCACGCTCTCCGGCGGTTCATCGGGGAAACCGACGATCACGTTGATCATGGCCGCGATCTTGTGCCGGGCCAGTCTCTCGGCGGTGATCCACATATCCTCAACCGTGATGTCCTTTTGAATCAGGTCAATGGTTTCCTGCGCGCCGGCTTCCAGGCCGATCATCACCCGCCGCAGGCCGGAGCGCTTGCAGAGGGCATAAATCTCCTCGTCCAGCCGGCGACCCTGATCGGCGCGCATCGTGCCGAACCAGGAGAAGCCCAGCCCGGCCTGCAAGAAGCCCTCAGCGACATCGGCCACGCGCCGGGCGCGGGTGAAATAGGTCTCATCCTGGAAAGACAGGTCGGTGAAACGGTAGCGATGCCAGAGTTCGCCGATCTCGGCCACCATACGCGCCGGCTCCAGCCCATACCAGCCGCGCTTGAACACCGTCGGGTCGGCGCAGAAGTTGCAGCGAAAGCGACAGCCCTGCGACGAGATGTAGTCGACCTGGCGCTGACCCTTCAACTGGAAGTAGCGCTCGACATCAATCAAGTTGTAATCGTGGCGCGGCAAACGGTTGATGTCCGCCGTCAGGCGGGGGAGGTTAACCGCCAGCGCGCCGGCGGCATTGCGCACAGTCGTCCCGGCCACATCAGCCGTTGATTGTCCGGCAGCCAGCCGGTCTACCACCTCGGCGAAGGTCTCCTCCCCCTGCCCGCTGACAACAATCGAGATACTCGGTTCGGCGGCGCACATCTCGGGGAAGAGCGAGGGATGCCAGCCGCCCCAGACAATGGGCAAGTCAGGATAACGGGCGCGAACGTCCCTGGAGACGTTCAGCGCATCCTGCATGGGAGCCCCGGTCAGCACGGTGATCCCCAGGCAGAGCGCGCCGTCCAACTGCCGGAACAACTCTTCCAGGGGGTGAATGCGGCCATCAACTATCACCACCTGGTAGCGGCTGCGGTCCAGCGCCGATCCGACGGCGATCAGGGCCAGCGGCATGGTGAAAAAGACCGCCCGAGGGTTGTAGAGCACGATTTTATGCATGAGCCGGCAGCTTCTCCAGAGCAGCGGAAAGGCGGTAGAGGGTTAACGTCTCCAGCGGCAAGTCACGCCGGGCAATGGGGGAGGCCAACAGGTCGTGCTCACGGAAGGAAGCGAGGAAAGCGGTCTCATCGCCCGTAGAAGAGAGCAGAACCAGGGCAAACCCATCCGGCTTAAGGTGAAAGACCAGCTCAGCCGCGAAACGCTCGACAACATCCGTGGCGTGAAAAGCGTGGTCCAGGGTGCTATTCGGTTCACCGCGATAGTAGGGCGGGTTAAACAGGATCACGTCAAACGTCTCGCCGGCCACCGGCGCAAAGAGGTCGCCCTGCACCGCGGTAACAATATCCTCCACGCCGTTCAACAGGGCATTGATGCGCGCGCAACGCACGGCATCGGGATTAATGTCCACCGCCGTAACGCGGCCGGCCCAACGGGCGGCGAAGACAGCGCCGATGCCGCTGCCCGCGCCCATATCCAGGACGGAGCTACCCTCGGGAGCCTGCAGTTCGTTCAGAGTTTCGACAAGCATTTCACTGCTATAGAAAAGCGTCGGATTGAACACATTGGGCAGGATCAGGAACGGCTTGCCGGCGACCGATTCCAGCACCAGCCTGTTGAAGCGCCGCTTCTGCCACAGGTGAAACTTGAGCCGGAGCCACATGCTCCAGAGTCGTTTGCTCATGGGCTTGCCGGCGACCTATGCGTGCAGGAGCTGCTCATTCAGCGTCAGCCGCGAGAGAAGTTTCACCGGCATGAGGTCGCCCTATTAGAAGCCGGTAGTCTCCGGGCGCTGATAATGCAGCAGCTTGTGCATGGCCCTCAACTCAACCGGATGGTCATAAAAGCGCAGGTAATAACGCCAGGCGCTGGCCGTCTTTAGCAATGCTCGCGTCGCCGTTCCCAGACGATAGTTGGTCGAGGTCGGATAATAGGCGTTGAGCACTCGCTCGAAATTGCGCACGTGCTTGCGCAACGGGTCGTCGATCCAGGGCATGGTCTGGCTGCGTCGCTGCGAGAACTCCTGCCATTCATCGCTGATCCAGGCCTCCAGGGTTTCCGGAAAGGCGAAGCCGCTGGCGCGCGCCTGCTCGAACAACTCGCCGGAGAGCGGCACCGGCGTGTACATGTAGATGATCACTTCCGTGGCCGGATTGATGCGCTTCACCCGGCGGATAAACTCCAGCGTCTGCCGGGTGTCTGCCTCCGGATCCGGCGGGTTGCCCAGCACGAAGGACATCTCAGGCACGATGCCGTAGCCGGCCATTTTGGCGGCGATGCTCAACGTCTTTTCAGTCGAGGCTTTGCCGCCCTTGTTCATGCGTTTCAACGTTTCATCGGAGCCGGATTCCGCGCCCAGGAAGACCATGCGCAGGCCGCTGTCCCGCAGCAGCTCCCAGGTGCGATCGGAATAGTGCAGCATGGTGTCAATGCGCGCCTCGCCCCACCAGCCGATGCCGAGCGGCATAATGCGCTGCGCGAATTCGGCCACCCGGGCTTCGTGGGTGAAGAAGTTGTTGTCATAGAACTCAACCGCATTGACGCCCCAGGTTTCCACCAGCCGGCGGGTAATTGCCGCAGTACGTTCGGCCGACTGCGCCAGCCAGCGGCCGTTGACCAGGTTAACGACCGCGCAGAAGTTGCAGAAGAAGGGGCAGCCGTAGCTGGAATGGTGGGGCAAAGTGCGGTCGCCCATGAAGGTGCGCCGGATATAGCG
>CAYVQP010000030.1:30274-41093 GCA_964452775.1 uncultured Ardenticatenaceae bacterium
ACCGTCACGCCCAACACGTCTACGCCGGATTCTCTGATAATGCTATCCAGCTTTTCCAGCGGATCTCGCTCCAGGTTGCCGTCCACGATGCAATAGCCGGCGTGCTCCGTACCCTCCAGGACAGCGCCCAGAGCCAATAGCGACATCGGCAAGATGGGTTTGCGTTGGGCCGAGCTCGGCGGATTGTAGAGTACCAGCATCCAGCGACTTTCCAGGTGGGTAAGCTGCGGCAAGTGTATCATACTTCCCTCGTTGTGTAGAATGGGGGAACCCGGCCCAGCGCCGGACTCCATCGCAGGGTATGCTATATGCGTATTGCCTTGATAACGCCCGGCTTCAGCGCCCATGAGGCTGATTGGGCCATACCGGCCCTGCAAACGCTGGCCGTGGCTCTGGCTGAAAGCCACGATGTGCATCTCTTCAGCCTGCGCTACCCGGCGTGTGAGCCGGAGCAGTTCGGTGGATTCGTGCATCACGCTCTGAAGGGCGGCGTACGCTTCCGGCTGGGTTCGCTGGCTGTGTGGGGCCGGACGCTGCGGGCCATAAACGCGGAGCATCGCCGCAAGCCATTCGACCTGTTCCACGCCTTCTGGGCGGACGAGCCGGGCATGACCGCTGTGCTGGCGGGCCGGTGGCTGCGTCGCCCGGCCATCGTCAGCAGCGCGGGCGGGGAGTTCGTTTACCTGGCTGATATTCCGTATGGCGCCCGTTCCGCGCTGCGCCGGTTGCTGGTCGGGCGGACCGTGCGCGCAGCGACCGCAGTCACCGGCGGCTCGGCATATCAACTGCAACTGGCCCGGCAGCAAGGCGTCCCACCGGCCCGCCTGCATCTGGCGCCCTTTGGGGTGGACACGAAACGCTTCTCGTTCGGCCCGGCCGCGAAAAAGCAGCCGTTGACGCTGATACAGGCAGCGTCGCTGACGCCGGTCAAAGGCCAGACGCTACTTCTGGAGGTATTCCAGCTTGTGAAGCGCGAATGTCCGGATGCCCGCCTGGCGCTGGCCGGCGACGGCCCGCTGCTGCCGTCGCTGCGCGCACAGGCCGAGCAACTGGGGGTTGCCGGCGCGATTGATTGGAAGGGCCGGGTTGCTCATCCCGCTATGCCCGCCATCTACGCCGGAGCGCACATCTACGTGCAGACATCGCGCCACGAGTCGCAGGGGATGGCGGTGCTGGAAGCGATGGCGTGCGGCCTGCCGGCGTTTGGCACGCCCGTGGGGGTGCTCCCGGAGGTCGCGGCGGCAGAGCCGGCCTGGGAGGCGGAGACGCTTGCCGGGCAGGTAGTCGCGCTCTGGCGAGACTCTGCCGGCTACCACAGGGCAGCCGGGGAAGCCGCCGGAACAGTGACGGAGCGTTACACTCTATCAGTCTCCTTGCATAACTTTGACCGGCTCTACGCCCAACTGCCGGCTTGACAATCGGCCTCATCGTCTGATAATTACCCCGCTGGTTTGTCCGTAAATCGTTGAGGTATGTTTATGCAGAGATTGCGAGGCGGCGCGATTGCGCTGCTGCTCTTGTTAGTATTTATGGGGTTGACCGGGGGGGTGCTACAAGCATATCAAGACAATCAGCCTGCCGGTAGTCTGTTGCTTAACCTGCCCATGATCACTAACGTGCAATCGCCGGTCATTACCCTGGAGCCGTTTGCTGATGGCTTGACTGATGTGACCGGCATCACCCATGCCGGCGACGAGCGGCTTTTCGTGGCCACCAAAGAAGGCATGATCCACCTGGTGAACAGCGATGGCTCAGTTGCCGCCGAACCCTTCCTGGACATCCGCGATCAGGTAGACAGTACTGAATTTGAGCAAGGTCTTCTCGGCCTGGCGTTTCATCCAGAATATGCGAGCAACGGCTTGTTCTACGTCTTGTACTCGGATCTGGAGCATCATAGTGTTCTCGCGCGCTTTTCGGTAGATGCGACTGACCCCAATCGGGCCGACCCGGCAAGTGAGAAGTTGCTGTTCAAAATCTATCAGTCGGGTCGCAGGCACCGCGCCGGCGCACTGGCCTTCGGCCCCAATGACGGCTATCTCTACATTGCCTCCGGCGACGGCGGCGCTCGCGCCAACGCGCAAGACCTGCTTGAATTACGGGGCAAGATCCTGCGCATTGATGTGGACAGCGGCGAGCCGTACGGTATCCCACCCGACAACCCGTATGTGAACGACCCGGAGGGGCTGGATGCGATCTGGGCCTATGGGCTGCGCAACCCCTGGCGGATTACGTTTGATCGTGAAACGGGCGACCTGTATATTGCCGACGTTGGCGAGGAAAGTTGGGAGGAGATCAACGTGCAGCCGCCAACCAGCCAGGGGGGAGAGAATTATGGCTGGCCCTGCTACGAAGCCCTTGTCGAATACGAACTGGAGGACTGCGAAACGCCGGCGACCTTCGTCTTCCCCCAGCACGTCTACGCGCACGAGGATGGCAACTGCGCCATAACGGGAGGATTTGTCTATCGGGGCGTCGCTCAGCCGGACGCAGTGGGGCGCTATTTCTTCGCAGACTTCTGCAGCGCCCGTTACTGGGCAATCATGCTTGAAGCCGGCAGCTGGACGGTCAGCGCAGAAAGCCAGATAGGCGGGCTGTTTCCGACCACCTTTGGAGAAGGCGCGGACGGCGAACTCTATGTGGGTGGTGCGTTTGGCTCCGCCGCAATCTATCGCGTAGTCTGGACCCATTGACCGGGAGCGCGGCAACGGCGAGGCCGCGCACCTCAGGTATCCTGTTGTTCTTCAGTCCACTGCTCGGCGCGCCGGCCAATGCCTCCCAACCTCGCCCGGCAGCCGGCCTGAAGACACAACTCCTACTGCTGGTCAGTCGCTTTGACAGCGGGTTGCTCAAGGTCTAACGGTAACCGTTCACCAACGGAATCCAGGGTCCGCCGGTGATCACGCAGGCCGGCGCCGGTGCGCGCTACCCCAACAAGGAGACCAACTACCAGCTCATGCCGGAAGAGGTTCCTTAACCTGCAGACAATCCAGCACGTCGGCCGCCAGATTGTAGCGGCCAAACTGCGGAATGAGATAGATCCCCTGTACTTCCGGCTTCAGCGCGACCAGTAACTCCTGCGCGATCCGCACCCCTTCCTGTTGGGCGTCTTCCGTCTCACGCATGCGCCGGCGGAAATCATCCGGAATGACGATGCCCGGCACTTCGTTGTGCAGGAACTCCGTGTTCTTGCTGTTGTACAGCGGCTGGATGCCCACAATGACCGGCGGCATTTCCGCCCCCAGCTCCTGCCGGCAACGAGCCAGGAACTCTCGCGCCCGTTCGAGCTGAAATACCGGCTGCGTGAGGGCAAAGTCGGCCCCACTTTGCACCTTCTTCTTCAGCAGGCGCAATTCATGATCGGCATCCTTTGGTTGCAGGTTAAGGGCGCAGCCGACGGTGAAATTGGTGGGATAGTCAATCGAGCGACCTGATTGCTCCATGCCGCTATTGAGTCGCTGCTTGATCATCTGGATCAGGCCGGTGGGCACAATATCGTAATTGTCCATCGCCTCCGGGTAATCGCCGACGTGTGTGGGGTCGCCCATAACCACGAAGAGATTGCGGATGCCCATCGCGTAGGCGGCCAGCAAGTCACCCTGAATACGCAGCAGGTTCCGGCCGCGCGTTGGGAAGTGCAGGATGGTCTCCTGGTCTACGTCGCGCTGCACGAGATGGGCTGCAGCCCAGGCGCTCATCCGCATCCGGGCCAGGGGGATATCGGCAATGTTCAGGAAAGTAGCGCCGGCATCTTTTAACATGCGGGCGCCGGCCAACAGTCGTTGTGCCGAGATGCCCCGCGGAGGTCGCATTTCAACGGTAGAAACGAACTCACCGGCTGCCAGCGCCCGGCTCAACTTCGTGGGCGGGTCCGCGCTCGCCACCTGGCCGGCCGACCGGGTGACAAACGTGATCTTGGGTAAGGGCAGCGTTGCGCGACCGGGGGTATCCAGCGCCTCACGCATGGCGGCCACATGGGCAGCCTGCGTGCCGCAGCAGCCGCCAACCAGGCTGGCCCCAGCGACGACAAAGGTAGCGGCATAGTCGGCAAAGTAGGCCGGCGTGGCCGGATATAACACCCGCCCGCCTTCCATCTGCTCGGGCCAACCGGCATTTGGCACCGCCGACAAAAGCATTTCAGGCGCGATCTGTCTCATGGTCGTGATCAGCCGCAAAACCTGGGCCGGGCCGCTGCTGCAATTGATGCCCATGACATCAACGTCCATCCCCGACAACTGCTGGGCTACCTGGGTAGGCGTATCTCCCAGCGGCGTGCGATCGTCACGGGTGAAACTCATCTGCACGACAACCGGCAATAGCGGCGCTACTTGCCGGGCAGCCTGGACCGCCGCCTCTACTTCACGTAAGTCTGTATGAGTCTCAATGACCAGCAGGTCAACGCCGGGAAGGTCGTCCGCCGGGCGCACCAGCGCCTCGATCTGTTCGGCGAACGCCGCCTGCGCCTGCTCAGCGGAAACTCGCCCGAGTGGGGCAATGCGCACGCCGAGAGGCCCGACGGAACCCGCCAGCAGCACCGGCTTAAACGAGCCGGCAATGACCCGCCGGGCAACGAGCACAGCCGCGCTGTTAATCTGGCGGACCTGTTGCTCCAACCCGTGTTCAGCCAGCTTGTAGCGGTTGGCGCCGAAGCTGTTGGTCTCGATGATATCCGCTCCGGCCTCGATGTACTCGCGGTGGATCTCCGCTACTTTGGCCGGGTCAGTGATGTTGAGCGCGTCAAAAGATTCGCCCAGAGGCGCGCCGCGACTGTGTAGGACGGTACCCATCGCGCCGTCCAACAGAAGCGCTCTCTGTCTCAGTCTGTCCCGAAATTGCGTTCGATCCATCATTTATTCGCGTATAGCGCCGGCTGACCGGCCCGGCGACAAGTAAGCCGGTTACAACCTAATCAGAGAGGAACATCTCCTCAATCAAGGGCGCAGCCAACTCGTTGATCAACACCAGGACACTGGCCCCGGCCTCTGTAGTGTAGCTGGTCACGTAATCGTAATCCAGCACCTCATTACGCATGTTCTCGTCGGTGACATCCTTCAGCACGTTGGCCAGCTGCAACATTTCCTCCAGGCTCATGTCCGTGCGGGTACCCTCAGTGACCCGAGCGTATAGCGCCGGCCCCTGGCGGATCATCTCGGCCACGCCCAGGCCCAGTATCTTGGAGCGCACGGCGAGAATGACCTGCTGTTGGCGCTGCGCGCGGTAGAAATCATTGTCCTGATGCCGGGTTCGAGCATACTTCAACGCGGTGGCGCCGTCGAAATGCTGGTAGCCGGCCGGGATGTAGAGGGGATCGAAACCGTAATCCATACTCGGATAGGTGGGATCATTAATGTCATATGGTACGGTCAGGTCAATCCCGCCCAGTGCATCAATCGTCTTGATGAAGGCGTTGAAATCCACCATGAAATAGTGATCAACCGGCACACCCAAATTATACTCCACCGTCTGCATGGCCAGCGCAGCCCCGCCGGCCGGATTGTCAACCCCTGAGCCGTAAACGAAGGCGGTGTTGATCCGGTCGCGCCCGTAGCCGGGGATCACCACGTAAAGATCGCGCGGGATCGAGAGGAGCGAGACGGAGTTGTCCCGGGTGTTTATTGAAGCCAGCATCATGGTGTCGGTGCGGGAAATGAACGCCTGGCCCGGCCGGCGATCAATTCCCAACAACAAGATGGTCACCCGGTCGTCCTCGATAGGCACCGAAGTTGGGAGCGGCGCAACGGTCTCGACAATGGGCGGAAGCTCTTCCAGCACGACCTCGCCCTCCTGCATCAGCGGCGGCAAGGCGGTGCCGGCGACCTCCTCGGCCGCCGATTCCAGAGGATTGAAGGGCTGCTGCATCATCGCCCAGACGGCATCCGCCGTGAAGAAGATGAAGACAGAGACAGCGCAGCTGGTCAGGAGGATGGTCATGCCAAGCAATAGCCCAAGCCAGTTTGGTAAAGCAAATCGTTTTCGGCGCAACGTATACTCCTGTTGGCGTTCATGTAGCCGGGGCGACCGGCTCCGGCTATCTGCCGTTCATCATTATAGCGACTCCTGATTGCCTCAAGTAACCGCATATCCACCGCTTACTCTACTTTCATGTGCTGATCAAGGCATCTCCCTCGCACGTAACAGTTCATTCGCGAATTGGATGCAGAAACCCCGTAGCCCTCAATGCAGATATTAAATAGAAAAAGTTGATAAAAACCTTTGACTTAAGAGGAAAAAGGCGTAAGATCAGTAGGTACGGTCGCAACCGGCTGGCTGATATTTGCAACCGGCTGCGGCCCCAGGAGCACAATGGCTTTCGATCGTTTTGGTCGCGACATCAACTACCTGCGCATCTCGCTGACGGACCGCTGCAATTTACGCTGCGTCTATTGCATGCCGGAGGACATGACCTTCCGGCCCCGCGCAGAGTTGCTGCAAGACGACGAGATCCTGCGCCTGGTGCGCGTATTCGCCGGCATGGGCTTTCACAAGTTCCGGCTGACTGGGGGAGAACCCACGGTGCGCGCCAACGTGGTGGAGATTGTGCGCGGCATCGCCGGCACGCCCGGTGTGCGCACCGTGGCCATGACGACCAACGGCCTGCTGCTGGACCGGTTGGCCGCCCCGCTGGCGGACGCCGGGTTGCAACGGGTCAACATCAGCATTGACACCATCTCCCCCGAGAAGTTCAAGAAGCTCACTCGCTGGGGAGATGTGCAGGACGTTTGGCAGGGCATTGACGCTGCCCGCCGCGCCGGACTACAGATCAAGCTAAACAGTGTGGTGGTTCGCGGCTACAACGACCGCGAAGATGTGGTGGACCTGGCCCGACTGACGCTCTTCCAGCCCTGGCAGGTGCGCTACATTGAGATGATGCCCTTCGGAGAGGTGGCCGATTTTCAACAGGCCGGCGTGGTGCCGGAGAGCGAGCTGCGGGCTACTATCGAGGCCGAGTTGGGGCCGCTATCAATTGTGGATAATGGCCGGCTCGATGGGGAGGCCCGCATTTACCAGTTAGCGGATGCACCCGGCACGCTGGGCTTCATTAGCTCGGTCAGCCAGCCGTTTTGCGCGAGTTGTTCCCGAGCCCGGCTGACGGCGGATGGCCGCTTACGACTGTGCTTGCTGCGCGAGATGGAAGTGGACTTGCTGACCCCGCTGAGAGCCGGCGCAGACGACGCTGAGCTGGTGGAGATTATTGAAGAGGCCGTCTGGCACAAGCCCTGGGGTCACGGCCTGGCCCACAACGTGATCCCGCTGAACCGGGTGATGTCCGAGATCGGGGGTTAGATCGTGACACCCCGTAGGTCTTGCAGACCTACGGGGTGTCACGATCAGTCATCGCCAATCCCCATTGCTTGTCCACCAGATAAAGCGGCCGGCCCTTCACCTCGTCGTAGATGCGGCCCAGATACTCGCCGATTATGCCCAGGCAAATTAGCTGCACGCCCCCCAGGAAGAGCACCGTCACCAGGGTGGTTGCCTGACCAAGCAGGGGTGTGCCGCTGCCAAATAGGCGCAGGCCGATGACTAGCAGAATAGCCAACGCGCTGATCGCGGCCATGAGGAAGCCGAGGTACATCGCCAGCTGAAGCGGCACGTAGGAGAAGCTGGTTATCGCGTCAATGGCAAAAGGCAGCATCTTACGCACGCTGCCGAACTTCGATTCGCCGGCAAAGCGCGCCTGCCGTTCATAGTAGATGCCCTTTTGTTTGAAACCGACCCAGGGGACCATCCCGCGCAGGAAGCGGTTGCGTTCCGGCATCCGTCGAATGGCGCTCACCACCCGCCGGTCCATCAGGCGAAAGTCGCCGGTGTCCAGCGGGATGCTGATGTCTGTGATGCGGTAGATGAGCCGGTAAAACAGCTTGGCCGTAATCAGCTTAAACCATGTCTCGCCCTCGCGGCTGCTGCGGATGCCATAAACGACATCATACCCTTCCCGCCAGCAAGCGATCATTTCGGGGAATACCTCCGGCGGGTCCTGCAGATCGGCGTCCGCCAGGATTACTGCCTGGCCGCGGGCATAATCCAGGCCGGCGGTGACCGCGATCTGAAAGCCGAAGTTGCGGGAGAAGCTTAGCCCCTTCACCCGCGGGTCCGCGGCGTTTAACTCCGCGATGATGGCCGCGGAACGATCATGACTGCCGTCATCAATCAGAATGAGTTCCCAGCTCTCCTCTGTCTGATCCATAACGGCGCTCACTCGCCGATAAAGCTCAGACAAGACCGGCTCTTCGTTAAAGACCGGGGCCAGGATTGTAATGGTGGGTGATTGGTCGTTGTTGGATTCCGATTCGCTCATTTGGCCCGTACGCGGGAGTCGTTCAGTTTGTTCACTCTACACAATACACAATACACACCGCGTACGCTATGGGCCTTAGTCCGTATCAATTTCTAATTCAGCCAACAGGCCGACGTGATCAGACGGATATAGCGTGTCGTCGCCGGCCGAGGCGCGATTGCAGAAGATGCGAGCGCGTCGCACGCGGATACTGGTCGTGACGAACAGGTAGTCAATGCAGCCGGACCATCCATCGCGACTTGGAGCAAGCACGGTCGGAAATGTGGCTACCGGCTCGTAGCGATTGGCGACTTCGAAGGCGGATAGAAAGGCCTGCTTCATCTGTTTGATAGCCGGCGATCCCGGCTCAGCGTTGAAGTCCCCGCCGATTACTTGATAAGCGGCCCGGCCCGGCCCATTTAGCCAGTTTGAGACGATCATCGCCTGTTCCAGCCGGGCTTCATCATGGCGCGGCGGGTGGGTCAGATGCACGGACACAAAGTCCAGCATGTGGCCGGAGGGGAGTTCCACCGTGGCCCGCAGGGCAACCCTACCTCCGTAGCCAAGGGGAATCGCGTCATGCGACATGATGGGAAAGCGACTTAATATCCCAATACCCTCGAGGAAGCCGTAGAAATAGTGCATCTTTCGCTGTTGCACCAGCGAATATAGGGGCCGGCCATCCGAGATCGCGCCGGCATTGAGTTGATCGCGTAGCCACTCCCCCTGGCGTATGGGAAAACTGACTTCTTGCAGGCTGATCAAATCGGCGTCCGCCTGGAGTAGCGCGTTGAGCAGCAGGCTCCGCCGGTCGCGCCAGCGATTCGCCCGGTTCCGCAAATTGATTGTGCCCACCGTCAACGCCGCCATAGGCCGTCACAATCGCCTCAAAGTGCAATGTCCGACCGGCCCGCCGGCACGCCGCTCTGCACCTGGCCCTCTTTGTGCAGCACGGTGAGGGTGAACGGATGGTCGCTCCGCACCTGTATGCGTTGGGCGTCGCCAATCAGGTCTATACTTCCTTGTGCGCCCAAGGGCAGGTTACGCACACCGTATGGCGCATCGCAGTCCAGACGCCGATCCCAGGTGATGCGTTTGAGCGGCCAATCCACTTGCAGGCCGATGACGTCTTCCAACAGGGCAGCAACCGCGCTCAGACCGGCCCAGGTTGCATGATTGGGCGTTGCCCCGCTTCCCGCAGCGGCGTCTTCCGGCGCGTACTGCTCCCATAACGTATCGGTACGGCGATAGACCTCCAGGAGGTTCTCCAAGTGATTCCGCGCGATTCCATGAGCGAGGCTGTCCTGTTTATGGTAGCGTAGCCCTTTGAGCACCATGTAGTTGGTTGGCGCCCAAACGCCGCCGCGCCATTGGCTGCCCGTTTCAGCATCATAACCGGGGCTATCCGCTGATTGGGTGGGGACCCGATGAGGGCGATTGAAAGCGGTCGGTTCGCGCAAGTGCTGGATGAAGTGGTTTAGCCGGTCCGCAGGCAGCAGCTCTCGATCGAGCAGCCCCCAGTACGCGGCCACACTTTTCACCGCGCTCCAATCGCCGTAGGGGTCCGCATCAAAATAGAAGCGAGCGGTTGCGCTCCAGAGCCGGTCGTTGATCTCGCGGGTCAGGAAAGCCCTTTCCGCGGCCAACTCCTCCGCCAATTCTGTTTGCTGCATGGACTGGGCCAACTGGCCGAGGAAATAGCAGTTCAGCGCCGCCTGCATGTTCGCGTCCACCCAGGTCCAATGTTGATGATACGCCTCGCCGTCCGGGATTCGCGCCTGATTGCACATGCCGCTCGCCATGCCCGTGGTCCAATAGAGCTTGCTGGGCCAGGTGCGGTGCCGGCGCAACCAGCGGTGGTAGGCCATCAATGGCCAGAAGACGGCGGATAGGCGGCTGTCGTCGCCGGTCTCACGATAGTAGCGCCATTCACTCCAGGCAAGGATGTTGGGGCCGGCGCTATTGGGGTCAAAGGGCAGGTAACCTTCGCTGCCGTCGGCGTGAATTTCGCGACAGATGAAACCGTCAGGGTGTTGCCGGGCGTAAAAGTTGTCGAGTGCGCCCATGAAGTTAAACGCCCGCCGGCCATACAGACCAAATTGCACGCCGAAGACGCTTTCCCACAGGTTCAGCCCGTCATCGGATGCCGAATCCAGGTAGTTAGCAACGAACCCGCTCTTGTGCCTCGGCCGGCGCAATTTGAGCCAAACGAGCTCCCAGGCCCGCCAATACATCTCGATCCAGCCTTCCCGTCCCGGCAACACCGGCTCCGGCAGGAGTTCTCTGGCTCGGCTGAAGCTGATGATGTCGGACGCCGCCGGGCGCAGCGTCAGGAAGGGATTGCGAGCAGTCAGCGGCTCTGTCGGATATGGGGAGTTTGCCGGAAGCGCCATCACTGCTCGCCTACGGCAGAATCCACAGCCGGGCGACGCCGGAGAGGATCACGACGTTTTCGTTGACCTGGTTTACGATCAGATCGTAGCGTAGCAGCACGTTGCCCGTAAGCCGGCCCGCCCAGGTGACTGAGTTGCCTACCGGATAAAG
>CAYVQP010000030.1:41193-45930 GCA_964452775.1 uncultured Ardenticatenaceae bacterium
CCGAGGGAGAAGACGTAGACGCCGTTTTGCACGCCCTGATAGGTAATGCGCGTGCCGGGGATACTGGCGTTAGGGGCCAGTGAATAGGAGTAAGGACCGCTGAATTGAATGGTGTTTCCATCCGGCGTTGGCTCCGGCAGGGGCGTCCCCGTAGGCGCTCCCGGCAGAGTTATCGTGCAACCAAGCACGAGCAACGCCAACGATCCGCAGAGGAAGAGCAGCGGCCTTAGGACGGAACCGACCGATCGCACGTAAAGGCGTCCCTTATGCTTAACATCCACTTAATAGAAGCCATGAAGGAACATGGTGACCGGGGGGATTCTACCACGTTCACCTGCTTCGGGGTAAAATGCCGCCGCAAATCCGCTCGCCGGCTAATCCACCCCAACCCGTTGCGCCGGGCAGCCCGGGCGATGCAGCGGATCAGCCTGCGAATGATCGGCCATCCTGCCGGTAGGAGTTATCCATGCGAACCCGATACATCCTGATTCTATTACTTACCCTGTCGCTGCTGGCGGCATGCAATCCAACCGGCACAGGAGGCGACACGAATGCCACCGAAGTGTCGCCCGCCGCCGCGTCGCCCGACGCCGGGACGCTGCCCACCGTGCCGCCATTGAGTACCGCGCCGCCGGTGAGCACCATCCCGCCGCCCACCATCGCGCCGGCCGGCTATCCGCCGCCGCCGGCTACGCCCAGCGGTAGTCTGCTGCCGGAGGGCTATCCCGTGCCGCCGACGCTGCCCCCGAAATACCCGGCCGATGCCGCCGGTATGGTCTGGGTCACGCGCCCGCTCGGCCTGCAATGCACCGAAGCCTCGACGTATGAATTCCCCACTCTAAACGACGCCGTGCGCTCGCTGGAAGACGCCGGCATCGAGGTCTTCGGGGCGGAAGTGGTCGGGCTGATGGTCTGCGAATCCTGCGAGTGCCCCACCAGCGACCATTATCGGGTGCAGATCGGCGTGGAGAATCTTGCCACCGCCACGCAAATGGGCTGGACGGCGGAGATCGGTGGATGATTCGCTTTCTGACGGCGGGGGAGTCCCACGGCCCGGAGCTGACGACGATTGTCGAAGGCTTGCCGGCCGGCCTGAGGATTGATGTTGACGAGCTGAATCACCAGCTTGCCCGCCGGCAACAGGGATACGGCGCCGGCGGGCGGATGAAGATCGAACGCGACGCCGCGCAGATCACTGCCGGGGTGATGAACGGGCGCACGACGGGCGCGCCCATCGCCCTGCGTCTGGCGAACCTGGACTATGCGAAGTGGCGCGAACGGGAGATCCCCCCTTTCACCGTGCCGCGGCCGGGTCACGCTGACCTCACCGGCGCGCTCAAGTACGGTTATCGCGAGCTGCGCCTCTCGTTGGAGCGGGCCTCCGCCCGTGAGACGGCGATGCGGGTGGCGGTGGGTGCTATCTGCAGGCAGCTCCTGGCGCTGTTCGATATCACTCTGGGCAGCTATGTGATCCGCATCGGTGAAGTGAGCGCGGAGATCCCGGCGGAGATGGCTTATCCCGAGCGCTTCGCCGCCGCCGAGACGAATGATGTGCGCTGTCCGCTGCCGGAGGCGGCCGAGGCCATGCGCGAGCACATCCGCGAGATCATGCTGGCGCGAGATACGTTAGGCGGCGTATTTGAGGTAGGGGTGTTGGGGGTCCCGCCGGGATTGGGCAGCCACGTGCATTGGGACCGCCGGCTTACCGCGCGGCTGATGTTTGCTCTCGGCTCCATCCACGCTATTAAGGGGGTTGAGATCGGGCCGGCGTTTGCCAATGCCTCGTTGCGCGGATCCGCGGTGCACGATGAGATCTTCCTGGCAGATGATGGGCAGACGCTGATCCGGCGCACGAACAACGCCGGCGGCTTTGAGGGCGGCATCACCACCGGCGAGCCCATCGTCGTCAGGGCGGCCATGAAGCCGATCTCCACCGTATTGATCCCCCGGCAGTCCGTAGACCTGGCAACCGGCAAGCCGGCCGAAACCGTCTACGAACGCTCTGACTTCTGCGCGGTTCCCCGGGCGGCCGTGGTGGGGGAAGCGATGGTGGCGATTACCGTGGCCGATGCCCTGCTGGAGAAGCTAGGGGGCGACAGTATCGAGGAAATCCAGCCGCGCTACGCTGCGTTGCGGCGCGCGCGACTGGACCAATTACCTATGGATAATGTCCCCTGGCGTTTCGGTTACGATTGACCTTCAGCCGGCAGTGGGGCGCCCGCGCTGACCATAGCACATCAATGGCGGCCTACGCCGCCAGGCACTTCACCAGCAGCTATTTTCCTCAGGGAACAGGGACGCCGTCCGCACTGCAAAGCACAAAGGTCCCGCGCATGTCGCTGTGATAGGCGTATTCTTTGCCGCCGGCCGCCAGCACAATCTTGTAGCCGGGGGTGATGACCGTGAGGTAGGCTGTGCCGGGCGCCGGGCAGCCCAGGCCGCTATCCGGCCATTCGACCAGCTCGGCGCTCACCAGGGTGATCTCCTCCGGCGCGATATTCAGGCGCTTGGAAAGGTCGGCTGTCGCCGCCTGAATGATCGCATCCTGTCCTGCGCCGGGGCGACCGGGCGCCGGCATCTCGACCGGCGCGCTGATTACCGTGGGTTCCGGCGTCAGCTCGCCGAGGTTGACTTCCACCGGCGTGACCGCTTCCGTGCCGGCTAACGTCGGGGGCTGCGATTCCGGCGTTGAAGCATCCGTTCCCGTCTCTTCATTCTCCATGCGCTCTGCTCCACTAGTAGTCGCCGCCGGCGTCGCGCTGGGGACCGCCGTGTCCAGAGCGGGTAAGGCGACATCAACGGTGGGCGTCGCGCCGGCTGTGGCGGGCGCGGCCGGCTCCTCCGCGCCGGTTTGCGGAGAGCAGGCGGCAAGCAAGAACATGACCACCAATACAATGAATAATGATTTCACGCGCATCCTGGTTTTACTCCTTTCCAATCCCCGATTGCCTCGGGACGCCAGAGGCTGCCTTTCGGACCGAGCGCCAACTTTCAGCGGCCGGATCCAACCCTACATGTTCGGCGCCGGCCTCTTTCCTGCAACTAAAGACGCCATCCGGCGTGGAAAAGTTCCCTGGCCGGCTGCCGGAGGTCAGGTGAATATCAGACAATTCTGGCCGAGATTACTTTGACAAGGCTCTAACTACTCCGTACACTACCCGGCTGGAAGTCGCTCTGCAAATGATTGCTCGTCGCAGCCTGCCCCATCTCTCCTACCAATTGCGCCTACGCCTTCTGCTCCTGCCATATGCGTTGGGCATTGTCTTACTGGTTGTTATCCCGGCGATAATCTCCTTCGCCCTGGCCTTTTTCCACTATGACGGGCTGTCCCAACCGCGCTGGGCGGGCACGCTAAACTTCATTCTGGCGTATACGGACGAACTTTTCAACCTGAGCATTCAAAACTCTCTTGCTTTAATCATTCTGCCGATCCCGCTGCGGGTTTTTGGCGCTTTTCTGGTGGCCCGGCTCATGCAGCGAGGTGGGCGGTTCATCGGCTGGCTGCGCGCTTCCGTCTTTCTGCCCAGCGTCATTCCCGGCGCGGCCTACGCGCTGGCCTGGCTGTGGATATTCAACCCCCTGTATGGCCCGCTGAATCTGTTGCTGCAAGCATTTGGCTTGACGGCTCCGAACTGGCTCATTGATCCTGCCTGGGCCAAGCCGGCGCTGATCATCATGTCCCTGTGGCAAATCGGCGAAGGTTTCCTGGTCAGCTTTGCCGCGTTGCAGGATATGCCGCCGGAGCTGGAGGATGCGGCGGTGGTAGACGGGGCCGGCGGCTGGGCAATGTTGCGTTACATCGTCCTGCCCCTAATTGCCCCCATCCTGCTGCTATTAACCTTCCGCGATGCGATTCTGACCTTCCAGGAGTCCTTTGCCATTGTCACTCTGATGACCGCCGGCGGCCCATACTACGCGACATTGACCCTGCCGATGCTCATTTACGAGCTGGGCTTTGGCTTACTTGCGTTCGGGGTAGCCAGCGCCGCGCTGTGGGTGATGTACTTCCTCACCGGCGCAATCGTAATCGTTCTCTATGTCATTGCCAGACAATGGCAGATCGGCGCCACCGATGAGACCTTCGTTCTTTAATCGCAATGGCCGGCTGATGGCGCAACTGCTGGTAGCGCTGATCTTCCTGTTGCCGCTGGTGTGGCTGGCGGGCGCGGCCCTCCACCCGCCCGGCGTGCCGTTGCCGACCTCGCTGCACTTGCTGCCGGATCGGCCGACCCTGCGCAATTTCACCCGCGTCTTTGAGCTGGTCCCCATGGCTCGCTACACGCTAAACTCGTTGGTGGTTGCCGGCCTGGCGGTGCCGATAACATTAGTGACCGCGTCATGGGCCGGCCTGGGGATGGCCCGCCTGCCGCGGTCAAGCCAACGACGATGGGTGGTCATCTCGCTGGCGGTGCTGATGGTCCCCGGCATCGCCCTCTGGTCAACGCGTTTCTTTCTCTATGAGCAATTGGGTTGGATTGACACCTACATGGCGTTAATTGCGCCCGCCCTGATGGGCACCAGCCCATTTTACGTACTGATGTTTTATCGCGCCTTCCGGCGCATCCCGGCGGCGATTTACGATTCCGCCCGGATGGACGGGGCCGGCGTGTTGCAGCTCTGGTGGCTGGTCGCCGCGCCGATGGTCCGGCCCACGACGGTCGGGGTGGCCCTGCTGGCCTTCATTTTTTACTGGGGCGATTACATCAATCCACTCCTTTACTTGAGCAGGACGCAACT
>CAYVQP010000030.1:46030-49115 GCA_964452775.1 uncultured Ardenticatenaceae bacterium
TCGCTGGCAGGCGGCGAGCCGGAACAGATTTCGTTCATGGTCTTTGGCGACCCGGCGGAGTTCAACGCCTACCAGGAGCTGGTAAACGCCTTCCACGAAAAACACCCGGAGATCGAGGTGGAACTCATCCACGTGCCCTCTCAGGGCGACTACCGGACGCGCTTGGCGACCGACTTCGCCGCCGGCACTCCGCCGGATGTGACCCTGATGAACTATCGCCGCTACGCAGCCTTTGCTACTGAGGGCCAGCTGGAGCCGGTTGGCCCCTATCTGGACGAAAGCGAAGTGATCAGCGAGGAAGATTTCTACCCGGTCGCCTTACAGGGCTTCATCTGGGACGGCGAGCTGATGTGCCTGCCGCAGAATCTTTCCAGCCTGGTTATTTACTACAATGAGGATCTGTTTGACGCCGCCGGCATTCCCTATCCGGCGGACAAATGGAGCTGGGACGAGTTTCTGGCCGCCGCGCAGGCTTTGACCCAGGACACCGATGGGGACGGCGTGATAGATCAATATGGCGTCGGCATCTCGCCGGAGCTGCAACGGCTGGCGCCGTTTGTCTGGCAGAATGGCGGCGTCATTGTGGACGATGACGCCCAGCCCCGGCGTACCACCCTGGCCAGACCGCCGTCGCTGGAGGCCTTCCAGTGGTTCGTTGACTTGCGCCAGGAGCACGGCGTCGTGCCGACCAGGGAGGAGGAAGCTTCGCAGGACAGCGAAAGCCGTTTCATTGACGGCACTGTCGGCATGTTCTTTAACAGCCGGCGCGGCACCCCCACCTACCGCGAAATCGAGTCGTTCTCCTGGGATGTAGCGCCGTTGCCCTCCGGCGAAGAAAGCGCCAGTATTCTGCATAGCGACGGTTATTGCCTGTCGGCCGCGACCGAAAACAAGGACGCCGCCTGGACCTTCATCGAGTTCGCCAATTCTGTGGAAGGGCAAACGATCGTCGCCGGCTCGGGAAGAACGGTGCCGTCGCTGATTGAGGTTGCTGAATCAGAGGCCTTCCTGGATCCCACGCAGGCGCCCTCGCGCAGCCAGGTCTTTCTGGATGCCATGGACATCATGCACCTGGTGCCGGTGCTCAGCACCTGGAATGAGATTGAGAGCACGGCCAATGAAGAGATCGAACGCGCCTTCTACGGCGATATCACGGTCGAGGAAGCGGCCAACCTGATCTTCCAGCGCACCGAAGAATACTTCCTGCTGGGCGATTACCCCGGGAAGCCCTAACTTTGCAATGGGAATCCATGGCCGCCGAAAAGCGGCCATGGATTCCCACGCTTTCCCTACGTTGACCACTGTACTGTTTCTTTGTTGTCTGTTTTGGGCTATATTGCCGGAATATGGTAGAGGCGTCAGAGCAGGATAGTCGCCCGGTAGTGGCCGCGCTGCACACCGACGTGGGGCAGGCGCGGCGCGTCAACCAGGACTTCGTCGCTTTCCGCGAGCCGAACGGACCGGAAGAGGAAGCGCGATTTGGCTGGTTGTACATTCTAGCTGACGGCGCCGGGGGAATGGATGACGGGGATGTAGCCAGCCGCTATTCCACCGAACGCGCACTGGAGACGTACTATCAGCAGCCGGACCTTGACTGGAAGGAGCGGCTGCGCGCGTCGCTGACCCAGGCGAACAGCGATCTTCGCGCTTTGGGGGCCAGTCGCAATGGCGGCAGCCGCATGGCAACGACCATGGTGGCCACGGTCATTCACGGCGATGAGGCTGATATCGCCAATGTGGGCGACAGCCGCGCCTACCATATGCGCGCCGGCGTGCTGCGCCAAATCACCCGCGATCAGAGCCTGGTAGCCAAGCTGGTAGAAGAGGGCGCGATTACGCCGGAAGAGGCGGAGGTCCATCCGCGCCGGCATGTGTTGTTGCACAGCATCGGCTCCGACCGCAACCCGCAGATAGACTTCTACCATCTGTACCTGCAACGGGACGATCTGCTGTTGATCTGTTCGGATGGGCTGCTTCGCCACGTACAGGACGCGGAAATTGCCGCGACGCTGGTGGCCGAACCGGAACCGGACGAGGCGGCGCGCATCTTGATTGACCTGGCCAATGAGCGGGGCGGGCAGGACAACATTTCGGTGGTGATCCTGCGCTACACGCCACAGGCCGCGCCGGCAACGCGGCCTGAAGCCAAGAGGGAGCCTGCCGGACAAGTTGCGCGCCGAGGATTATGGGTTTACACCGCTTTCCTGAGCGTTGTGCAGACAATTCTCATCTTTCTCCTCTGGTACCTGCTTCAAGTTTGATTCCCCGCCGATAATTTCGTATAATAGTGAACGCGGCTGAGGTTTGCCGCTATTTGTGTGTTACGCAGGCTTGGTAAGGGTGCAATGAATATCTGCAATAGCCAGGTGAGCATTGCACCCGTACGAAGCATTTCGTACAGAGATAACAATTGAGACGGCGTTACAGTGTATCCGGCAGGTCCTGGAGCCCACCACACTGGAACTTACGCCCCTACGCTGCCTCAAGAATACAAGTGTGGAATCAGCAACGGCTGACGTCGTTTTGTGCTGCCTGTGCCGGTTCCCGGAGGCAAAATGAGTTCTAAGTTACGGATTATCCCCCTCGGCGGTCTGGGGGAAATCGGCAAAAACATGACCGTTATTGAGTATGGAAATGAGATATTGATCGTGGATGCCGGCATCATGTTCCCGGAGAACGACATGCTGGGGGTAGACGCGATCATCCCGGATTACCAGTACGTGCTGGACAACCGCGAACGGGTTACGGCGGTATTGGTGACGCACGGCCACGAAGACCACGTCGGCGCGCTGCCCTACTTGATGCGCGATATTGATGCGCCGATCTATGGGACGCCGCTGACGAACGGCCTGATTGAAGTGAAATTGCGGGAAGCGAAACTGCTGGAGAAGGTCACCCTGAAGACCATTCAAGCAGGGTTCAACTTCCAGTTGGGCTCCTTCAACATCGAACCCTTCCACGTGGCCCACAGCATCCCCGACTGCGTCGGATTCGGCATCACTACGCCGGTAGGGTTGATCGTGCACACCGGCGACTACAAGTTCGATCACACGCCGGTGGACAATTGGCCGCCGGATTTCGCCAA
>CAYVQP010000031.1:0-4779 GCA_964452775.1 uncultured Ardenticatenaceae bacterium
TGCTCTATCAGAAGATTCCCGGTTCGTCCGCATTTCGCATGATCTATTTCCTGCCGTATGTGACCCCGGTCATTGCCACCGCGGCCGTCTTCAAGCAGATGTTTTCCAATCGGGCCAGCTCGCCGGCCAACATCTTCCTGGGACTGTTTGGCGGCGAGCCACAACTATGGCTGCGAGAGCCGGATGGGATCTTCACCTTGCTGGCAAGCGGTCTCGGTATTCAACTTCCCTCATGGGCGGCCGGGCCAAGCCTGGCGCTGGTGGTAATTATCCTGCTCTCCATCTGGACCTTTGTCGGCTACAACGTGGTCATTTACCTGGCCGGGCTGGTCAACATACCCAATGAACTGAACGAGGCGGCCGAGATTGATGGGGCCGGCAAGTGGCAAGTATTTCGCCACATTACCTTTCCCCTGCTCTCGCCCACTACCTATTTCCTTTCCCTGATCGCCATCATCGGCACATTCAAGGCGTTCAACACAATCTGGGTGCTGCGCGATGGGGCCGCATTGGGAACGACGGACCCATTTAGCGTGGTCATTTTCTCGCAGTTCTTTGAGAGAACGCGTTACGGTTATGCATCCGCGCTGGCCTTTATCTTGTTTGCCATCATTATCAGTCTGACGCTTGTCAACAATCGCGTTCAGGGCTCGCGGGTGTTCTATGGCTAGCCATTCGCCGGCAAGACAGCTACCCTTCAGCTTCGCACATTTGGCGCGGAAGGTGCTGATCTACGGTATACTTCTCCTCGGTGCGGTAGTGGCGCTCCTGCCCTTCCTCTGGATGATCTCCACCTCGTTCATGACGCTTGGCGAGGCGCAGGGCATTACCCTCATCCCATCCACCTTAAGGTTCGAGAATTACGTCGTTGCCTGGCAGCGAGGAGACTTCTCCGAGTATTTCATCAACAGCATTTTGATCACGGCCATCACGTTAGCAGGTGAGATCACATTCAGCATCCTGGCGGCGTACGCCTTTGCCCGCATCCGCTTTCCCGGCAGGGACGCGATATTTGGTGTACTCCTGGCCACCATCATGATTCCGGCCATGGTGATCATCATTCCCAACTTCCTGACCGTTACCTGGCTCGGACGCATCGGCCCCATTCCCTGGCTCAACAACTGGCCCGCCCTGACAATTCCCTTTATGGGCAGCGTGTTCTCAATATTTCTGCTGCGCCAGTTCTTTACTCAAGTACCCGATGAGCTATTTGACGCCGCCCGAATTGACGGGGCCGGCCATCTGCGCTTTCTGCTGACGGTCGTGGTTCCGCTGTCACGCGCCCCAATCATGGTGATTGTCGTCCTTTCCTTCATCGGCTCCTGGAACTCGCTGGCCTGGCCGTTGTTGGTGACGAGCACGCCGGAGTGGACGCCGATCTCGGTAGGTCTGCTAAACTTCGTGGATGAGGCCGGACAAGAATTGCATTTGATGATGGCCGGGGCGGTCATCACCATTGTGCCGATCTTGATCCTCTACTTCTTCACACAGCGGCAGTTCACCGAAAGCATTGCGCGCAGTGGATTGAAGGGCTAAATTGACCATTGAGGAGGTAAAACTGCTATAGTTGAAAAATCGCCGGCTGAATCGCCAATTGATGGCGCGTGTTTCACAGTTGTGGTTTAGTGGTTCTCTCGCTAAGTATCGACGGAAACCCGACAGGTCTTGCTGCGATAGCTCGCTTCGCGAAGGACTCCCGGAAGGCCCGCAGGGCCTTAGCCGCAACTAGCGAGCAGAAACATTTAGTGATGAACCCAAGAAAGGAGAAGATACCTGTGTTGACAAGAAGAATTCTTACGCTTTTGGTAATGGTGCTGGCAGTATCACTCGTGTTGGCTGCTTGCGACACCTCTACCCTTCCTGTTGATGAGAACCTGCAGGCCACTGCAGAGTCGGCAGCCGAACAGCTCGACGATGTAGCCGCTGCCGCCGCAACCGAAGCCGCGGCGGCGCTGGAAGAAGCCGGCGTTGATACTGAAGAAGCTATGGAGCAAGTAGAAGCGGCGGCTACCGAAGTTATGGAAGCAGCCGAGGAAGCGGTCGAGGAAGTCGCCACTGAGACCGCTCCGGAGGAAGAACCCACGGCCGAAGCGCCGGCCGAAGAAGCCGGCATGGACCTGAGCGGAACTGAGGTCAGCTTCTGGCACGTCTGGGGAACCGGCTCGGCCAACGAAGGCATACTCGCCATCGTGGATGAGTTTAACGCCAACAACGAATACGGCATCACGGTGGTGCCGGTGGACCAGGGCCAGCAGGGCGATCTTGAGCAAGCGGTGAATGCCGCGGTTGCCTCCGGTGACCTGCCGAATGTCACCCTCGGCTTTGCGAATAGCCTGGCCAACTGGTACAACGCCGGGGTCATTCGCCCAATCAACGATTTCCTCGAGGACCCGCAATACGGTCTGACCGCAGATCAGCTCGCCGCGCTTTACCCTGGCCCATTCGGGCAGGGGACCCTGGCTGACGGCACGCAGGTCGGCTACCCGATGCACCAATCCGCGAACGTCCTCTTCTACAACAAGAGCTGGGCCGAGGAGCTGGGCTTTGACGCCCCGCCGGCGACCAGCGCTGAGTTCAAGGAACAGATCTGTGCAGCTACCGCGGCAAATGCCGCTGATGACAGTGCGGACAACGACGGCACCGGCGGCTTTGTCTACGATACGGGCGCTTCCAATATCGCTTCCTGGGTTTATGCCTTCGGCGGTGATATCGTCAATGAAGCGCGGGACAACTACGCCCTTAATTCGCAAGTAGTGCTGGATGTGGCCATGTTCCTCAAGGACCTGCAGGATAGCGGCTGCACCTTTGCTACCGACAGCTTCCCCAACCCGGAGTTCGCCACCCGCAAGGCGCTGATCACTTCCAGCTCCACCGCCGGCATCCCCTTCCAGCTGGCTGCCTTTGAAGAAGCCGGCAGTGCGGACGAGTGGGTCCTGTTGCCATTCCCCGGTCCGGACGGCAATCTGGCTGTTAACGCCTTCGGTCAGATGATCGGCATCGTCGGCTCAAGCCCGGAGGCAGATCTGGCCAGCTGGTTGTGGATCAAGTACCTCACCTCGCCGGAAGTACAGGCGCAGTGGATCAATTCCAGCGCCTACTTCCCCTCGCAGACGACGACCGTTGACCTGCTGGGTGACTTCGCCGCCGCGAATCCCATCTGGGCGCTTGGTCTGGACCTGAGCGCTCTGGGTAAATCGGAACCGAACCTGCCCGCGCACGGCGTCGTACGCGGACTGATTCGGGATGCCTTCTTTGCAATCTCTGAGGCGCCCGATGAGGCCGGGGTGCAGGCAATTCTGGATCAACTTCAGACAGATGCCGAGACCGAGGTGGCAAATTCGCAATAGCCGGTACTGCGCATGAGCTTCCGGCTTTGAGTGGATAAGTTAGAACAATGAAAGGGCGATCGCCGGCAAGCAACGGCGATCGCCCTGTCTCTTTCTATCGCTACAACTCCTGCGATTAACCGACTAGAGATGCAGTGGCCGACCCAGGAACTCGACGCGATTGCGACTACCGCGCAGCTTGCCGCCTTAGAAGCCGGAAGCCTGTTGCGACAAAAGTGGTCCAGGCCGCCGCTGGTCAGCCGTAAGGGATTTCGCGACCTCGTCACCGATGCCGATCTGGCCGTCCAGGAATGTATCCGGCAGATTGTTTCGGAGAGACATCCGACGCACAGCTTTCTGGGCGAAGAGGGTGGCGCCGGCCCGGCGGGATCCCGCTCGACTGCCGGCGAAACAGTCTGGATAGTGGACCCGGTTGATGGAACCAGCAATTACAGCCGGCAGCTGCCCATCTTCTCTATCTCGATTGGCGTTGCCCAACGCGACCGGATCATAGCCGGCGTAATCTATGACCCGTTGCGAGAGGAGCTTTTTCGGGCGGTCGTCGGAAGAGGGGCGTTTTGCGGAGAGCGCCGGCTGACCGTCAGCAATATCGCGGAGCCGGCTGAAGCCATCCTGGCGCTGGATTGGGGTCACGAACGCAGGATACGGGAGAGAAGCGTCACGTTACTCGGGCAATTCGCACAGCAGGTACATACGATTCGCGCGCTCGGTTCGGCCGCACTGGCCCTGGCCTGGGTAGCCACTGGGCGACTGGATGCATACCTGAACGTGGATCTCAAGCCCTGGGATGTAGCTGCCGGCAGCCTGATTGTAGAAGAAGCCGGCGGAAGCATCAGCCGGCTTGACGGCCAACCGTGTAACTGGTCGGAGCCATCAATCTCCTGTCTGGCAAGCAACTCACTCTTGCACCTGCCCCTGCTGCAAATCGCTGCCGCGTAAACTCCTGGCCGCTGTCCGCCAGCCGGCCAAAGATTGCCAATCGCCTAACTCCTCAGTAAAATCGCATCAACTTCAATAGCATACTGGAACCGTACATGAGATGGCCCCCCTATAAAAGTGTCTTCCTGGATTGCGATTCAACCCTGACAGCGGTAGAGGGGATCGATGCTTTAGCTGAGGCAGCCGGCAAGCAATGGCGGGTGGAGGTACTGACTCGAGCGGCAATGGATGGGGAGCTGGAACTGGAGGAAGTCTACGCCAGGCGGTTGCGCGCTATCCGCCCCACGCGCCGGCAGGTCCAGGAGATCCGGCAGAAATACAAGCAGAACATGATCAAGGACGCTCGAGCCGTAATTGCGGCGCTGCAGGCTCTTGGTCACAAGGTCTATATCATCAGCGGCGGCCTGGCTGAGCCGGTGACCGAGTTCGGCATTTATCTGGGCGTCCCAAAGGAGCAGATTCGGGCCGTCGGCCTGCAGTATAACGCCCTGTC
>CAYVQP010000031.1:4879-39444 GCA_964452775.1 uncultured Ardenticatenaceae bacterium
ATAGCGCCGGGCCGGAAGCGCAATATCTGGACTACGAGGGGGGCGCGCTGACAGTCAGTGACGGCAAGGCGCAAATCGTCTCTGAATTGCTGGGCAACAATGGCTCCCGACCAGGCGGCCGGTCGCTATTGATAGGCGACGGAGTTAGCGACCTGTTGACCGCCCATGCCGTAGACCTGTTTGTTGGTTACGGCGGGGTAGTCGCGCGGTCGCGCGTGCTGGCGGAAGCGCCTTGCTTCATTCACGGAGACAGGCTGGCTCCGCTGTTGGCCCTGGCTGCCGGGCCGGCCACTCTGGTCACGCTGGAAGGAACGCCGCACTGGGAGATTGCGACCCAGGCGCTTAATTCAATCAACGATGGAGTAATTACCTTTCAAGATGAGCGACTCAGATCGAAGTTCGAGCAAGCATATCAAGCTGTTTATTCCCGGTCCCACTGAAGTCCGGGCGGAGATCCTGGACGCACAAGCTCAGTGGATGATCGGCCATCGCATGCCGGAGTGCGCCGACCTGTTCGGCAGCATTCAGGGCAAATTGCGGCCGGTCTTTCGCACTGAGTCGAGAGTGCTGGTCAATGCCTCATCCGGCACGGGCCTGCAGGAAGCGGCAATACGCAACTGCGTGCGGCGCAAGGTGCTTCACTGTGTCAATGGGGCTTTTGCCGAGCGCTGGTACGATGTGAGTAAATCCAACGGCAAGGCGTGCGAGGTCCTGGAAGCTGCGTGGGGCCAGCCGATTCTGCCGCAGCAAGTTGCTGACCGGCTGGCGAGTGGTGAGTTTGACGCAATCGCTGTCGTTCACAATGAAACAAGCACCGGCGTGGTTAGCCCGATTGACGAGATCGCGCAAGCCGTGCGCCAGGCGCCCAACGGCGATGAGATCATGATCCTGGTGGATTCGGTGAGCGGCCTCTCCGGCGCACGCCTGGAGTTTGACGCCTGGGACCTAGATGTTGTCCTCACCTCCAGCCAGAAGGCCTTCGCCCTGCCGGCCGGACTGGCATTTTGCGCCGTCTCCGATCGCGCTCTTGAGCGTGCCAAGACGATCCCGGATAGGGGTTACTACTTTGACTTCGTCATGCTGGAGAAATATCTGCTGCGCAACCAGACTCCGGCCACGCCGGCAATCTCCCTCATGTTTGCGCTGGATCGCCAATTGGACACCATTCTGGCAGAAGGTATGGAGGACCGTTGGGCGCGACACCTTGCCATGCGCGATCGCACTCTGGACTGGGCGCGCAGCCGGGGGTTCGCACCATATCCGGCCGCCGGCTTCGAATCGCCCACGGTCACCTGCATTGACAACAGCCCTGGCATTGACATTTCCGGTCTGAATCGCTTCCTGCGCGAACGGGGAATGATCATCTCCAATGGCTACGGCGCTTTGAAGGGCAAGAACTTCCGCATCGCCCACATGGGTGACATACAGCTGGACGACCTGGAAGTACTGTTCGCGGCTATCGGCGATTTCCTGAATAGTTGAGTCAACCCGCAGAAGATTGTGGAAGACGCGGTCTCCGAATTACCTCCGGAAAGCCCTGAGCCGAAGAGCGAGCCGAAGCCGGCTCCGCGTTTTCGGATCCTGGTCGCAGACCGGCTGGGCGCTGCCGGCCTGGAGCAGCTTCAGCAGGCCGAGGATGTCAGCTACGATGTAAAGTTGGCTCTCAGCAAGGACGAGCTGATCGCCGTCATCGGCGATTACGATGCGCTGCTCGTCCGCAGCGACACCCGGGTTGATGCCGATGTTTTGGCCGCCGCCTCCCGGTTGAAGGTGGTTGGCCGGGCCGGCATGGGCGTAGACAACGTTGACGTGACCGAAGCGACTGCAAGGGGCGTCGCGGTGCTGAACACCCCCACCGCCAACAGCGTGGCTACCGCTGAACTGACACTGGCTCTCTTGCTGGCGGTCGCCCGGCATGTCGCCCACGCCCATGCTTCACTGGCTGCCGGCGAATGGCGTCGTTCAGATTTCATTGGCTCAGAGCTGCTCGGCAAGACGTTGGGCATTATCGGGTACGGTAATGTCGGCCAGTTGGTGGCTTCCCGCGCGAAGGCCTTCGGCATGGAGGTCGTAGTCTACGACCCACGCGCGACTGAGGAAGAGGCGCGTTCTCTTGATGTGCTCCTGATGGACCTGGATGAAGTCCTGGCTGCAGCTGACTACCTGACTCTGCACGTTCCGCTTAACGCGGAAACCCGTGAGATGATCAACGAGCACTCCATCAGTCAGATGAAGGATGGGGCCGTTCTGATTAATGTGGCCCGGGGCGGACTGGTTGATGAGGCAGCCCTGCATTCGGCGCTGAATAGTGGGAAGTTGCGCGCAGCCGGACTGGACGTTTTTCAGACTGAACCGCCGCAGGGCAGCCCCCTGATCGGGTTGCCCAACGTGGTGCACACGCCACACCTGGGCGCCAGCACCTTCAATTCTCAGCGCGAGGTAGCGCTGCAGATCGCCCGCCAGGTACTTGACGCCCTAAGAGGCATTGACTACCGGCACGCGGTCAATTACCCTCTGGCGCCCGGCATGCAGTTCACGGAGATCCGGCCGTATCTGACCCTGGCCGAGAAAATCGGCCAGCTACAGAAGGCGCTGGCCACATCGCCGGTGCGACAGCTCTCGCTGGAGCTGCGCGGCGATAGGCTTGAACAGCTCGTCCGGCCAATAGCGGCGGCTGTTTTGAAGGGACTGTTGCAGGAGAACGGCGAAGGGGAAGTCAATTACATCAATGCCCCCGTCATAGCCCAGGATCGCGGCATCCGGGTGGCGCAAGCCAGCGGCTTGTGTCTGGTTGAATATGCCAACGTTATCGCTTGCCGGGTGCAAACAGATGATGGGCTGCGGACCGTATCCGGCACGCTCTTTGGCGGCGCTGAGCCGCGCATTGTGCAGGTAGACGACTTTAAGCTGGATGCGCAGCCGAAAGGGGTGGTGCTTATTCTGCAGAACCGGGATGAGCCGGGCGTTATCGGCCAGGTGGGCAGCTTGCTGGGCGCTTACCGGGTCAACATCGGTGAATGGCGGATGGGCCGGGAAGCGCCGGGAGGTTTGGCTCTCTCGTTCATAAACCTGGACAGCGCGCCTTCTGAATCTGTTTTGCAGGCTCTGTCCATGATTCCCGCCATCACTCACCTGAAGCTGATCAGCATGTAACTTTCGCGGCGGCATGGGTCCGCCGCCTTCAGTGAACAACGAGGTCTTAAATGCCGGCACATGGCGAAAAGTCACATGCGTTCTTTGAACGCGCAAAACGAGTCATGCCTTATGGGGTCAGCTCAAATTATCGTTACTGGGGAGACGACGACACACCCGTCATGGCAGATGCGCGCGACGCCTATCTGTTCGATTTTGACGGCAAGCGTTACATTGACTACCGGCTTGGGTTTGGGCCGGTCATCCTGGGACACAATGATCCCTTCGTTACCCAGCGGGTGATTGAAGCGATACAGCACGGGATTACACTGGCGGCGACGCAAGAGTATGAGGTCCGGGTAGCGGAGCGCATCGTCGAGATGTGCCCGGCAGTTGACATGGTGCGCCTGGCCAACACCGGCTCCGAGTGTACGATGCACGCCATGCGCCTGGCCCGAGGATATACGGGGCGGGACCTGATCCTGAAGTTCGAAGGCTCCTACCACGGCGCGCATGATTACGTGCTCTGGTCCACGTCCAGCGCCAAGATGGCCGAGGTGGGCACCCGCGACCACCCCCGCGCCTACAAGCAAAGCTGGGGCATCCCCGAGTTGATGCGCCAGCTCATCGAAGTGTGCCCCTGGAACGATGTCGAGGCGGTCGGGGAATTGCTCAAGCAGCGAGGGCACGAGATTGCCGGCATTATTGTGGAACCGGTGCTCGGCAACGCCGCCGTGTTGATGCCCCAGCCCGGCTATTTGCAGTTCCTGCGCGAGCAATGCGATCAGTACGGCATCGTGCTCATCTTTGACGAGGTGAAGACCGGCTTTCGGTTATCCCCCGGTGGCGCGGCCGAGTACTTCGGCGTGCACCCGGACATTTCCACCTTCGCCAAGGCAATGGGTAACGGCTATCCCATTGCGGCCATCGGCGGCAAGCGGGACGTGATGATGACCATCGCTCCCGGCAAGGTCTTCCACGCCGGCACCTACACGGGCAACGTTGTCTCCACTGCCGCAGCTGACGCCACGCTGGAGTACATCCAGTCCGGCAAGGTTTTCTCTCAGATCAACCGCGTGGGCGGCCGGCTGATTGCCGGCATCGAACAGATTCTTCACGACTATAGCATCCCCGGTTTCGTCAGCGGAACGCCCAGCATGTTTGGCGTCATTCTCAGCGAGCGACGTCCACGCGACTGGCGAGAGCTGCATGAGACGAACTTGCCGCTATTCGACATAATAGGAAATTATCTGGTAGATCATGGCGTCTTCGTGGAGCCGGACGGGCATGAACCCTGGTTTCTGTGCAGCGATCACAAGGATGAGGATATAGACGAGACGCTGCAGCTATTCGAAGACGGCGTCAAGTTTGCCTTGAAGTCGGCCTGATAACGGCACATGCAGGCAATTGGCTGGTGGCGCGGGCGACGGAATGCGCCGAAAAAATCGCCCCCTGATGACTGTCGGATCGCTGCGTCGCCGGCCAAATCATATATCATCCGGGCCGCCCTGCTCGCGCCCTTACTCTTGTTAATCGCCTGCCGGCCAGGCCAGCTTGCATCGTCCGCCGCCCCGGCCACTGAGACCGCTACCAGGCCGGCCACATTGCCCATGCCGGCCCCGGCCACACTTACCCCGATTCCCACCATCACCCTCATACCGGCGATCTCATCAGCGGATCTTCCAGCTACAGTTACACCTTTCCCTTTGGAACAAGAGATAGCCGGCACAAACGGGCATCCGACGTTGGCGGATCTCTGGGCGGGCAACGCTGCATTTGTCCTGCAAGACGAGTACACGGGCCTGCCCATGGGCGAGTCTGATACGCTGGTAATGGGCAATGGTGAGTTCTGGTCTTTCTTGCACAGCAGCAGCCAACATGATGCCGGGGCGCTGGACCAATGCGGCGAGCCGGTTCCATTCCCCGGCTGCACCGTCTTGTATCGCAGCTACGACAACGGCCGCCGCTTCCAACATCAGGATCCGCCCGTTTGCCTGTTTGACTGCCTGCAGTGCCCTTGCGTTAACGAGATAGATCACATCGCCCAACAACAATACCCACAAGTGCAGTTCGATGGGGAACGCTTCTTTCTTGTCTACGAGTTCCAGGGAAGGGTGATGCTGCGCCGGTCAGCGGACGGCCTGGATTGGAGCACGCCTGAACAAATCGCTGAGACCGGCATCTGGAAGACCTGGTTGAAGCCCTGCCCGGCCGCTGAGCGGATCGGTCAGCATCCGTTTGTTCCGTACGATTATGAGTGCCTCGCAGGTGGGCCACCCGGCATCTTTGTGGAGGACGATCTGCTCTACGTGTTCCTCGCTGTTGGGCAAAGCCCCGGGGGTATGGGCTGCTATGTCGGGCTAAAGGATGGAGCCGGAGCTGATTTTCAGCCCTGCCGGAACAATCCGCTCTTTCGCGGCGCGGGTGAGTATGGCCCGATTGATGTGACCGGGCCGGCAGCTAATCCATACTTCGACTTCCGCACCGTCAGCTCGGCGACAGTTCAGAAGATCGCAACCAGTGAAGGAGTGCGCTATTACATGCTCTACGAGGGCGTGCGCGGGCCCGGCTCCGGAGATGGCGGTGACACTCAGTTTGGTCTGGGGATGGCCCGCAGCCTGACCAGCGAGATTGACGGCCCGTGGGAGAAGTTTCCCGGCAATCCTTTGCTGGTGGACCTTCCCGGAAATGTCGGCCTGGGACACAGCGACCTGGTCGTGTTTCACGGACAGACTCTATTGTACACCTCGTTGGACGGCGTCTTGCGCAGTCGCCTCGCGTTGCATTGGCGTTAGCTTGCGATGGCAGGCTGGGAGACGCGGGATCGGCAAGAGCCGAGTGCTGCGCCGGTTTAGACAATGCGAATCTTGCTGGTAAACAAGTTTCTGAGACATGTCGGCGGCGCCGAAACGGTGTTTTTCACCCA
Organism: uncultured Ardenticatenaceae bacterium; assembly: GCA_964452775.1. Taxonomy (GTDB): domain Bacteria; phylum Chloroflexota; class Anaerolineae; order Promineifilales; family Promineifilaceae; genus JACKCB01. Next base: position 10,938 of record CAYVQP010000031.1, read on the forward strand.
GTGGCGGCTATTGGAGGAAGCCGGTCATGAGGTCATTCCATTCGGGATCAGTCATCCGGAAAATGTCAGCAGCCCCTATCAGGACTTTTGGCTGGCAGAGATTGACTATCAGCAGCCTTCACTCCGGCGGGCTGCCGGGATACTATGGTCCAAGGAGTCGCGACGCAAGATAGCGGCTCTCATTGCTGCCGTCCGGCCTGACGTCGCTCACCTGCACAACATTTACCACCAGATTTCTCCAAGCATCCTTCCTGAGCTGGCGCGAGCAGACATTCCGATTGTCATGTCATTGCACGATTACAAGCTCGTCTGCCCTAACTATCGCCTATACACTGAAGGCGCACCCTGCACGCGATGCGTCGCCTCCCATCCCTGGCATGCTCTTCGGCACAAATGTCACAAGGATTCATGGTCAGCCAGCGCCCTTGTTTCCCTGGAGACGGCGGTTCACAGATTAATGGACGCGTATCGGAACGTAGACTTATTTTTGGCTCCCAGCATGTTCATGAAGCAGATGATGGTGCGCGCAGGCTTTGCTGAAGAACGGGTCAGGCTCTTGCCGCACTGTACGGCGCAGTTGACGCCGGATGGCGATGCGAGCGCGTGGCTCCCGCCCTTGAGGAAACCGTTTTTCCTATTTGCCGGCAGATTAGAGCCGGAAAAGGGGGTGAGTCTCCTGCTGCTCGCAGCCCGCCGGCTACCCCACATCTCCTTTGTCATCGCCGGCGCAGGCTCATTGGCGGCGTCCATTGCCGAACAAGCCGCGACGCTTGATAATGTGTCCATGCTTGGAGTTCTGAAAGCTGATCAGTTGGCGGCGCTCCGGCGGGAAGCGCGCGCTGAACTCGCGCCCTCCGTCTGGTACGAGGTGTTCGGGATGAGCGCGCTGGAAGCGATGCAGCAGGGTTTGCCCGTAATCGCCGGCGATATCGGTGGGCTGCGCGACATCGTGGTCAACGGCGAAACCGGCCTGCTCGTGCCGCCGGGAGATGTTGACGCTCTGGTAGCGGCCGTTGAGCGCCTGCACAACGATGCGTCGCTGGCCGCCAGGTTAGGTGCAGCCGGTAGAAGCCACGTTCAGCAACATCATCAACCCGCTCAGCATCTCAGGCAACTCCTGTCAATCTACGGGGAAGCGACAGCCATGCACATTCCACCCGGCAACTCCGGCGGCGCACATTGAAGATCGCCATCCTGGGCATTCGTGGGATTCCGGCCCGTTATGGCGGATTTGAGACCTGCGTTGATCACACCGCGCGCCTGTTGGTTGCCGCCGGACACGAAGTATTGGTCTATGCTCGCACACAGCATTTCGCGGAGCGACCTGAGGAGTATGAGGGCGTTCACCTGCGCTATGTGAACCGGATTGGCCCGCCTGCCCTGCACACGATTGGACATACGCTGCGCTGCGCCAGAGACATGAGATCCATGCAGATGGACATCGCTCATCTCTATGGGGTGGGCAACGCCTTCGCGATCCCCCTGTTGAACCGGCGAAGTCGAAAGGTGGTCATTTCCGTTGATGCGGAGGATTGGGCGCGCGAGAAATGGGGCCTTGTCGGGCGGAACTACCTGTTGCTATCCGCCCGCTTTGCGGTGCGCTTTGCCGACGCTGTTGTCGTGGATTCAAGAGCTATTGGCAACGTCTATGCGAAGCAGTTTGGAGCCGAGACACATTACGTCGCTTACGGCGCGGATACCACCCCGGCCGCCGGCACTTATTGGTTACAGCAGCTCTCACTCCAGCCCCGCCAGTATCACCTCTTCGTGGGCCGGCTTACCCCGGAAAAACGCCCGCATCAGCTCATTGCGGCCTATCGCGAGGTCGTTTGCCCCTTCCCCCTGGTGATTGTCGGCGACAATCCCTTTAATCAGGCCTACATTGCTCAATTGCATGAGCTGGCCGATGAGCGCGTCCGCTTCGCCGGCACAGTGTACGACAACGGCTTTCACGAGTTGTGCAGGAACAGCTATCTTTACCTGACGGCGTCGGCGGTGGAGGGAACGTCGCCGGCGCTACTTCAGGCGATGGGACAGGGGGCCGCGACCCTGGTCAACGGCATTCCCGCCAATCGAGAGACTATCGGCGAAGCGGGGTTCTCTTACCGGGAAGGGGACCTGGACGACTTGCGCCGGCAATGGCAGGCCCTGGTTGATGCGCCTGACCTGGTGGAGGAGAAGCGACAGGCAGCCGTGGAGCGAGTCAGGCGCTGCTATACCTGGCCGCAGGTAACGCAGCAACTGATCGCCCTTTACCAGGAATTGCTGCCTTAACCGGCGTTATTTCGGGAAGATTCTTACTCGCCGGCGATCACCCTGGCCGGTGCTCTCCGTATACACGCTTTCGTCTCCGCGCAGCGTCAGATGGATGGTCCGCCGATCATAGGCCGACATTGGCTCCAGCGTCACCGGCCGGCCGCTGTCCACCGCCTTGCCGGCCATGCGCCGGGCCAACTTCGCCAACGCCTGCTGACGGCGTTGGCGATATCCGTCCACATCCACCAGGAAATCCGCCCGCTGATGTAATCGCTGGCCGGCCATGAGCCGGGCGACATACTGAAAGTCGTTTAGCACCTCACCTCGCGGGCCGATCAATTCACCCAAATCATCGCCGCGCACATCCAGCACCAGCAGTCGCTTGCCGGTCAGGTCATCCGGCTCCGTATGACTTGCCGACACGCTGGCTTTAATCTGCATGTGCATTAACAATCCCTGCACGATCTCCAGGGCCGCCAGCTCTTGCGCGTCCAACTCCGGTTCGACCATCACTGCGCCGGCAGTCGCAGTCGCCGGGGCAGGCTCGGGCGCGCTCACGGGCGGCGACGGCATCCTTAACTCAATGCCGGCCGGAACTTGATTTTCAGGGGCTGCCTTCGGGGCGGTCGCCTGAGCTGTGGTGGTTGGCGGCTTGAGGGAGGTCAGTCGCACGACAGCTTCGCGCCCACCAATACCCAGGAAGCCGCGCCGGCCTTCATCTTCAATTTCGACGATCACATCATCGCGGCCCAGGCCAAGCTGGCGCAGGCCGGCAGCGATGGCGGTCTCGACATCCTCTCCACGTACTTCTATGCTGTTCGTCTGTTGTTCGCGCATTCCGTATCCTTAACGACGCCGTTTCTTCTTTGGAAGCCGTTGCTGCTTTCTCCTGGCTGGAGAGGTAGAATCTTCTGCGGGTTCACGGCCATTATTGCTGGCTGCCAGGCCAATTGTCTCCATTTCCGCTGAGTCACCGATCTTGGCGTCCGCTGAACTGGGCCGCGGCGTCGCGGGCCGGCTGACTACACCCGGCTCCGGCATACTCCTGCGCACCAGCCAACCCTGCCCGATCCCCACCAGATTGGACAGAACGAAGTAAAGCGACAGGCCGGATGGGAAGGTCAGGGCCATGAAGCCAAACATCACCGGCATGGTGATCTGCATTGACTGGGTAACGCCGGCCATCGGGTTGTCGTCTTTCTTCTTCTTGTCATCCCCCTCTTTTCGTTTCGGCATCAGCAGTTTTTGCTGCAAGTAGGTCGTGGCAAACACAATCACCGGCAGGACATAAAGCGGATCCGGCAGGCCCAGGTTCATCCAAAGGAACTGGTTTTCAATGGGAAACAATGACTGAAGATCGATGAATGGGTAGACGCGCTGTGATAACTCGAACAAGGACAACGGCGTCGAGCTTAACAGCAGGCGGATGGCTGAGTACAGGCCGAACAAGATTGGCATCTGTATCAAGAGGGGCAGGCAGCCCATGAGGCTCTCCGCCGGGTTGTAGCCGATCCTGGCGAACTCCTCTTGCATTTTCTGCGGATTGTCCTTGTACTTCTTTTGTATAGCCTGGATCTCGGGCTGCATCTCCTGCATCTTCATGCTGGAGCGCTGTTGGCGCATGTTCAGCGGCAGCGTGATCAGCCGGATAGCCAGGGTAAAAAATGCAATCGCCAGGAAGAAGTTGTTGCCCAGAAAGTCATAGAACAACAACAGGGCGTTGATCATGGGATTAACTACAAACGTGTCCCACATAAGGATTCCTACTTTCGCTCTTTCTCTTTCTGCGATTGACTGTTATTCATTGGACGGTGGGACGAACTCCCAGACCAATTCGCCGGTTTCCAGGTCGTACACCAGCAACAACGCGCTATATCGTAGCGGCGCAACTACCAGTTCATTGCCGACAATCACCGGCGAAGTAAGTATGGGTGAAGGTGTCGCCGCGCGCCAGATCTCGCTGCCGTCGTCGGCATCCAACGCCAATACTTCGCCAACCAGTTCTTCGTCCTCGCCGACCACCGTTCCGGAGACTACGTACAAAACGCCGTCATGAAATACCGGCGCCGTCTGAATGAGGCCGTTGGCTCGCTGTTGCCAGACCAGCTCGCCGGAGGTGGTCACGGCAAAGACGTTGCCGTCAATGTCCCCATAATAGACCTTGTCGTCGCCAAGGGCCGGCGCACCCCACACCAGGTTTTCAGCGCTGCTGGACCATTTCACCTCGCCGGTAGCCCGGTCCAACGCATGCAATTGGTGGTCATAGGAGCCGACATAGACGGTGTCTTCGGTAAGTACCGGGCTGCTGGCGATTGAACCTTCAAAGGTAGTCTGCCAGATCAGTGAACCGCTCTCAGAGTCCAGCGCATATAATGACATGTCCAATGATGGCGCATAGACGACACCATCGTCATAGACCGGCTGGCCCCAAATGCTGTGCCCGGTCTTATAGCGCCACAACTCTTCGCCGCTATCAGCGTCCAGCGCAATAATGTAGTTGTCGCCCGTGCCGACAAAACCGGTAGTGGCCGACTGGGAAGCCTGCGCGACGATCTTGTCGCGGGCGACTGAATCGTTGGCCCAGCGCTGAACGGGTGCACTGCCGGCCTCCCCGGTAGCTTCATCAAGAGCATAGATGGTGATAGTCGGTCCCGGTGAAAAGAACCCGCCGGCCTTGCCGAAATCACCGACCAGGATCCGACCCTCATGCAATGATAGGGGCGCGAAGATCTGTCCCCGGCCCTCAAAATCCTCGGGAAACGACCAGACAGCTTCGCGGGCAGGGACGTCAACGGCAAAAACGCCGGGTCCAAACGAGATATACACCCTATCCCCGTTGGCTACCAGCCCCGGCCAATTCTCATTGGTGAGCACCGTACCGCAGCCGGTTATAAGGAATACCGTCAACAGCAGAAATAAGATCGCGGGCCGCCATAGCGACCTCTTCACAGCGTACAATGACAAGTCTCCGTAATTCGGATGAACTTAAGGAACCGGATCATAGCCGCCCGGATTGAATGGGTGACAGCGACCAATCCGCTTGATCGCCATCCATCCACCCTTGAATGCTCCGTATTTTTGGATTGCTTCGTATCCGTAGTGCGAACAGGACGGGGTGAAGCGACAGCTGGCGGGAATTGTCCGCGAAAGGGTTAGTTGATAGAAGCGTATCAGAAGCAAGAGGATCTTCTTCATGGCATTCTACCCGCTTACGCGCCTTCCTGACGCAAGATGCGGGCGCGGGTTAAGAGGCCAAGCAAATGGCTCTCCAGATCTCCAAAAGACGTACTTCTTGCCGCCGGAAAGAGCACCACGAGGCAATCCCACCCCTGTTCAATCTCTGCCAGATGCCGGCGAACTACTTCGCGAGCGCGTCGTTTGGCATGGTTACGCGCCACCGCCTTGCCGGCCCCGCGCCCGGCAGAGAATGCGAAGCGGCTGACTTCCAGGCCGTTGGCGCGCACAATCAGCATGGCGGTTGGCGAACGCCAGCGTCTGCCCGTGCGGTAAACAGACTGAATGTCATTCTTCCGCCGCAGACGATTTCGACACTGCAGCATGCTGAGTGCGAGCGATTCCGGCTGGTAGTAGCAGGAATCTCAATCACAATCCGGTTGCGGCGCCTTAGCCGCCGCTTCGCTTCACGGAGCGATAGGCAACGGCGCGAGTGCCTTTCCAGTTGATGCGCTTCACATGGTTGTTCATCGTTGGCGTCAATTCGGCGCGCCCTCGCGCCCGCCGGGCCTTCAGCACCTTTCGACCGCCGCGAGTCAGTTGCCGCTGACGAAAACCGTGTACGCGTAGACGGCGCCGGATTTTGGGTTGGTATGTGCGTTTCGTCATCTCGCTTCCTTCACTCAAAAAAAGAAGGGCTTGTAGCCCTCTTCCGATAATTAGAATCTCTCAAGGCTTGGGCCGAAGCCCAGCAATTACGCAGCAACAAATTATAGCGCGCCTCGCAAGGGCGGGCAAATCGTCAGAAAGCCTTCTTTGCCCGGCCCACGCGTCGCTTCTCATTCGCTGGAGTCATGCTGTCGTTCGATGGCGGCCCCCAGGGTACGCAGCTTGGCGTCCACTCTCTCATATCCGCGATCAATCTGCTGGATATTGTGAATGGTGCTGGTTCCCTTGGCGCACAGGGCGGCCAACACCATGGCCATGCCGGCGCGAATGTCGGGACTCGTAACGCCCTGCGGATTGGCGTGCAGGGCCGATGGCCCCTGCACCAGGACCCTGTGCGGGTCACATAGGACAATGGAGGCGCCCATAAACTTAAGCTTATCAACAAAGAAGAAGCGGCTTTCGTACATCCAATCATGTAGCAAGACTGAACCTCGCGCCTGCGAAGCGATGACTACCGCGATGCTCATCAGGTCCGGCGGAAAGCCGGGCCAGGGCAAGGGTTTGACCTCCGGCATCCGGCCACCCAATGCCGCCTCAATGCACATTGGCTGATCGGCCGGTACTACAATGTCGTCGCCTTCACTATTCCAAACCACGCCAAGCCGCTTGTAAACCAGGGCGATCATTCCCAGGTCGCTGGGCGACGCACCGGTAATGCGTATTTCTCCGCCGGTCACCGCGGCAGCGCCAATCAAGCTGCCCACCTCCATGAAGTCAGCGCCTATAGTGAACTCGCCGCCGCCCAGCCGATCCACGCCCTCAATGATCAGCCGGTTTGTGCCCACGCCCTCGATACGTGCGCCAAGGCTGATCAGGAGATTGCACAGGTCACGAACATGCGGTTCGCAAGCGGCATTGTCAATGACTGTGACCCCATGCGCCAGGACCGCAGCCATGATCGTGTTCTCGGTGGCGGTGACGCTGGCCTCGGCCTGCAAGAGATAGCCGGCGCCCTTCAGAGAGCTGGCGCTGAAGGTGAAGGTACCGTTACCGGCTTGAAGCGCATACTCCGCACCGAGGGCGCACAACCCATTTACATGCGTGTCCAATGGGCGCCCACCAATCACATCGCCGCCGGGCAGCGGCAACCGAGCGTGACCTGTCCGCGCCAACAGCGGGCCGGAAAAGTTGAATGAGGCTCGAATCCGGCCGGCCAACTCGCCATCCAGCTCTGATTTTGAGACTGTCCGGGCGTGAATGCGCCAACTCCCCTGGTCGATCCTGGTAACCTCAACGCCCAGGTCCTGCAATATTTGTAAAGTTGTTTCCACGTCGTGAATGTCCGGCAGATTGTGCAGGACCACAGGTTGATCGGTCAGCAAGCAGGCCGGGATCACGGCAAGGGCAGCGTTCTTGTTGCCGCTGGCCCGGACGACTCCTTGCAGCGGTCTACCCCCTTCAATAACGAAACGGTCCATGATTAGTTCCTATTTATGTCTAACGCAAACGGCCGGTGATTGTAGCCGGTGTAAAACGCCTGTCCAACCCACGATTCCCCTACGTGCTGCAGCAGCTGGACCCGCCGGGGATCGCCGCCTTATAACTGGTCGTCGCCTGATAGGCAGGTGTGGAGAAGCGGCAATATCGCCCGAACAGCTCGCCCGCGGTGGCTGAGGAGGTGCTTTTCGGCAACGGGCAATTGGGCCATTGTTTGCCCTCGCTCCGGCAAGTAGAAGATCGGGTCGTAGCCGAAGCCTTCATCGCCGGCCGGCGCAAAGGCGATGTGACCCTCGCAGACGCCCATTGCCGTACCCAGCAGCGTTCCCTCGCCGGCCAGCGCCACCACACAACAAAATCGCGCACTTCGACTCCCAGCCGGTACATCCTTCATCTCCGCCAGAAGTCGGTTGTAGCGTTGTTCAGCCGTCAGTCCAGGACCGCCATAGCGCGCCGTAAGCACGCCGGGGCGACCATTCAGGGCATCAACCTCAAGTCCGGAGTCATCGGCCAGCGTCAGTAGTCCGCTTTCGCGAGCGAATGCCTCAGCCTTGAGTATGGCATTTTCCGCAAAGGTGTCGCCGATCTCCGGGACCTCCAGCTTCAGGCCGATATCGGCCAGGCTCAGCAACTTCAGCTGCGGATCGGATAGAATGTCCACAAGTTCGGCAACTTTCCCCTGATTGTGGGTGGCAATTAACAGTTCCCGCATACATCTCTCCCGGCCTGGCCGTCAGCGCACATCCGGCACAACCTCAAGGCGCCAATCGCACTCCCACGGTGAGTAATGGCTCACAGGCTGTTGACCGCCTCCGGCCTTCTGTTATACTGACTCCACCTGGGGCAGGTAATGCTCGAAAGTAGAGTAACAACAATTGAACTCCTGACCGTTTTCTTCATGGTCCCTTCACGCCCACCAACCCAGGAGACTCAAGATGAGTGAAAAAAGCAAATCACGACTACGATTCAACCTGGGCTTTCTGCTGGAAAGCGACCTCGGTACTCGCCGTGAGATTGACCTGAGTTATCCGTCAGTCCGGGTGAGCGATGACGTTGAACTCCAGCCACTGCAGGGCCGTTTCCAGGTTACCCATACATCCAAAGGCCTGTACGTCCACGGCCTGCTCGAGAGCGCTGTGAACACAGAGTGCACCCGTTGCCTGGATCCTGTCCTACTACCGATCAACTTGGAGCTGGATGACTTATATTATCATCCACCAAGTAGCGCGCCAGAAGGCGAGCTGAGCATCGGGGAAGACGGCATCCTGGACCTCTCGCCGCTGCTCCGCGAGCTTAGCCTGCTGGCCATTCCGATGCAAGTGTACTGCCGGGAAGATTGTCGAGGCATTTGTGTTGAATGCGGCCAAAACCTGAACAACGGGCAGTGTGCGTGCGATCAGCAGCAGATTGACATCCGGCTGGAAGCATTGCGCAAACTAATGGACGCGTAGCTCCCCCGCTATTCTGACGTTTACCCGACCTAATTTCAACCATGTTTTACGACAACGCGCGTATTTACGTCCGAAGCGGCAATGGCGGCGACGGCATGATCAGCTTCCGGCGCGAGAAGTTTGTCCCATTCGGCGGGCCGGACGGCGGCGACGGCGGGCACGGCGGCGACATTATCTTCGTGGTTGATCCCAACAGTAACAGCCTGGCCAACTTTCACCGGCAAACACACTTCGAGGCGAAGAACGGCACGCACGGCGGTCGAAAGCGCCAGACCGGGGCCAATGGTGAGAGCCTGCGCCTGATGACGCCGCCGGGAACGGTTATTCGCCATGCGGAGTCCGGCGAGATCCTGGCCGATTTGACGGAGGCCGGGCAGGAAGCGTTGGTCTTAAGCGGCGGGCGCGGCGGCCGCGGCAACGCGCGTTACGCGAACAGCGTCAACCAGGCGCCCCGATTGGCGGAGCGCGGCGAACCCGGCTCTGAATGCTGGCTTGAACTCGAACTTAAACTCATTGCCGACGTGGGCATTGCCGGTGTGCCGAACGCCGGCAAGTCTACGCTTCTGTCAGTGATTAGTGCAGCCCGGCCCAAAATTGGCGCCTATCCTTTTACGACATTGGCGCCAAGCCTCGGCGTAGTCGAGCTGGACGGCGGCGAGACGATGGTGGTGGCTGATATTCCCGGGCTGATAGAGGGCGCGTCCGGCGGTTCCGGACTGGGACACGAATTTCTACGCCATGTCGAACGCACGCGCATCCTGATCCACCTGCTGGACGGCGCAGCTGCCGACCCGCTTCAAGATTGGGCGATGGTCAATCAAGAGCTGGCCCTTTACGATGAGAAGCTAGCGCAGAAGCCGCAGTTAGTGGTGTTAAACAAGTTGGATTTGCCGGATGCCATAGCCTGGGAACCGCTGATCGCCGAGCGCATGGCAGCCGAAGGTTTCGAATATTGCGCCATTTCGGCGGTTACCGGCCAGGGGGTACGCCGGATGCTGCGCCAGGCCAAGCAGCTACTGGACCGGACGCCCGTTCCCGAACCGGCGCGGCCCGAACCAGTCATTCGGCCGGAGGTGGATGAGGAAGCCTTTACGATTGCGCGTGAAGGGGGCGGTTGGCGAGTTCGAGGGGTGAAGATCGAGCGCATCGCGGCCATGACCTACTTCGAATTCGAGGCCACTGCCATGCGCTTCCAGGGGATTCTGGAGGGAATGGGAATCAGCCGCGCCTTGAGAGAAGCCGGCGTCCATGTTGGGGACACTGTATTCATCGGCGACGAGACATTGGAGTGGCAGGAAGATAGCGGCTGAGCGAGGGATTGGCATTCTGGGGGGAACCTTTGACCCTCCGCACATAGGCCACTTGATCCTGGCGCAGACCGCCCTGGATCAACTCGCTCTGGATCGTGTCCTGTTTGTTCCGGCGGGCCGGCCGCCGCACAAGAATGCCGATGGCGTCTCACCGGCAACCGATCGCCTGACGATGACCGAGCAGGCGATAGCCGGAAACAGCCGCTTTGTTGTTGATCGCATAGACACCGATCGACCCCCGCCACACTATACGGCAACCTTGCTACCCGAATACAAACAGCGATTCCCCGGGCGCACCTTGTGGCTTTTGATCGGCGGCGATTCCATGCGCGACTTCCTCTCCTGGTACAAGCCGGAGGAAGTATTGCGTTATTGCCGGCTAGCGGTACTGGCCCGCCCGGGCGTGACCATCGAATGGGATGAGTTGACGCGGGCGCTGCCGGAGTTGATGGCGAGCGTGACGCTCCTGGATGGGCCGGAAGTTGCACTATCCGGCACCCAGATCCGGCGGTGGATTGCTGAGGGACGGTCCATGCGCTATTTGGCGCCGGACAGCGTCATCAGCTACATCATGGAGCGGGGACTGTACGCACCTACCGGCTAACCTTCCGGTTCAGCGTCTGTCACTTCCGGTAGGGGGACGAAACGGCGCATCTGGCTCGTCGAGACTTTTATCTGTTTGCGGCAATTAATGCACTCAACGCTCACAGATTTGTGATGCTTTTCGGTTGCCTCAGCCAGAGCCTGGGTCATAAACTCGCGACTCAAGTTGAATGTATGCCCACAATACGAGCAGCGAACGTTCATGCGAACCTCCAATATGTAACTTGATTGTAATTGTAATTAGCAGGATAATCCAGTTAAGTTAACGTCGCGTAAGATCCGGCCTTCGATAAGGTCCGCAGCGCCGCTTGCTGAGATTATCGTTTGACACTACACCTCCACTTCTTTACAATGCCGCTCTGCTATGCGCCGTGGCAAACTTATCCTGATAATCATCCTGTTGCTTGGCCTTGTCATCGTGAGCGCACTAGTGCTCCGTTGGCAACCGCAATTGTTAACCAGCCTGACCCGGACTGACCTGGTAATTCGCTGGACTACCGAGAGCGAACTGGATATTGCCGGGTTCAATTTGTACCGTTCAGACACACCCGACGGAGAGTTCGTCAAGATAAATGTCGAACTCATTCCACCGGCCCCGGATCCCTTTGTCGGCGGCGAACACAAGTTTGTGGACGAGAACGTCATACGCGGCCGCACCTATTATTACCAGTTGGAATCAGTAAGCCGGCATGGTGGGACGACTATTCAAGGTCCATTTGCCATCCCGGCGGATGGCTGACACCTTTGACCGACCGATCGTACTATGGTAGTATGGCGACAGCCGACTGCCCGCAGAGGAACTCTTGAACTATTCACCTGAAAACCTGCACGTCATAAAACTTGACATTGCAGACTACGCAATCGTGCTGCAGACGAAAAGCGAAGCAATGGCGGAGCGCCTGCGCAGTAGATATGTTGACTTTCTGGCCGACGAAGGAGATCCCGTAGCCACCATCACGCTTAACGTGATCCCCGGCGCTGAGTTTTTGGAGCTGATCCCCGGACCCTGGATAATTGAATCCGCCTATTCGGACAGCGGGCTCACCTACCGCTCTTACCTTGAGCAAGGTGCGGTGGATTGGACCACCCGGCAGGGTTACCTGGACATGCACCCCGAGGCGCACATAGAGAACTTCTTGCGCGTGGTATATGCTTGGCTCTGTCTGCAGGACGGCGGATTATTGTTGCATGCTGCCGGCCTGATTCGTGATGATGCCGGCTATGTCTTTTTTGGTCCGAGCGGCGCCGGAAAAACCACCACCACGCGCCTCTCAGCGGATCAATCCGAGATTTTGAGCGATGACCTGGTGATACTGCGCTGCACCGGCGACGAGTGCATTCTTCACGGCGTACCCTTCAAGGGAGATTACTCCGATGCCCCTCGCGCCAATCAGAGAGCGCCTTTGAAAGCGATTTTCCGCCTCAAACAGGACTCCGCTCATTATCTGGAACCGCTGCCGCACGTCACCGCGGTGGCAGAACTGGTTGCTTCTTCACCTTTTATCGTCAGGGACCTGGGTCTCAGTCAGAAGCTCATTTCTGTTTGCCAGCACATTGCGAAGACTGTCCCGGTGCAGCTCATGCACTTCAGACGAGACAATGGCTTCTGGAGAGTAATTGATGAACACTACCAAGATCTACCCGAAACCGCACCCGCAAACAGCTGGTAGGGTCGTGGACGGCGAAGCCGTTTTGATCCTGGCGGATGCCAGTGAAATCAACGTCCTCAATCGCGTGGGATCGCTCATTTTTGAGTTATCGGACGGCACACACTCGGTCAGCGAAATTGCCGACGAGATCGCCCGGCAGTTTGACATCTCGCGCGAGCAAGCGGAATCCGATGCGCTGGTATTCCTCGCGGAACTTGAGAAACAAAGAGTTCTGCTACTTGAGCAACGGTGAGAGGTTAATGCATGTCCGAGCAATACACGGTTACTCCTCAGATCAACAAGTACAACGAGATTCTCAAGCGCACGAAGGCGCAACATCGGCTGCTGGCTGTTCATTGGGAAGTGACTTATCGTTGCAATGAGCGCTGTACCCATTGCTATTTGGACGTCATGGCTCCCGGCGCCAAAGTGCCCGGCGAATTAGACACCGAAGAAGCAAAGCGCGTGGTGGATCAGCTGGCTGAGCTGGGCGGCCTGACAATTACATTCTCAGGCGGCGAGGTCTTCTTACGCAAGGACATTTTCGAGATAGCCACGTACGCCCGGCAAAAGGGGTTCGCCGTCCGTTTCTTCACCAACGGCATCTTGATCAAGCCTGAGGTTGCTGATAAGATCGCCGCAGTAAAGCCGGTTGTGGTAGAACTCAGTGTGTATGGCGCCGATGCGGAAACACACGATGGGATTACACAGGTACCAGGCTCCTACGACTTAACAATCCGGGCCGTCAAGCTACTAATCGAAAGAAAGGTCCGCTGCATAATGAAGACGCCGCTCATGCGCGAGAACATCGATCAGGTTGATCGCTTGCAGCGTCAGGCGGAAGATTTGGGCGTATCTTTCCAATATGACCTGACGATAGTGCCAAAACACACCGGCGACCTTTCGCCCTTAAAGCACAGGGCCACAGACGAGCAACTACTCGGTTTTCTGCGCACGCGAGTTTCGCCGGATACGTGGACTATATATGACCACAACGGCGACTTTCGTTTCTGCGGGATCGGGATGAATAGCCTGACCGTCAGTCCATACGGCGAGATTTATACCTGTGTCGGTGCTCGCGTATCGGCCGGCAATGTCCGCCAGTCGCCGCTGGAGAACCTGTGGAAGGAATCTACCGTATGGGAGGAGACGGCCGCTCTCACCATAGAAAAGCTGCCGGTCTGCAATACGTGTGAACTGCGCCAGTACTGCATTCGCTGCCATGGCACTGCCGCATTTGAAGATGGCGACATGTTGGGTTGTTCTTCAGTTGCCTATCGCGAAGCAAGGTTGCGCCGTCAGGCATATCGCGATAATATACGGGTGCAGGATTGATTCCTGTGATTGCCATCCATCACCGAAAGGTGGTTTTTTGCAGCTAGAGTCTGCAAAGGTGGGCGCCCAACTGGCATGAGTTGGGGTTACTGTCTTATCTACCGTTTTAATCACTTCAAGGAGGATTTCATGTCCAAAGAGTTGAATCCAGTTGATGAGAAGATGACCTACGAGAAGCCGGCTGTGATTCATCGTCAGGTGATGGAAAGCATTGCAGGCGCTTGCTCGGATGCCGATCCCATTAACGGCAAGACCGGCACCGACGATACTTGCACTTTTCTCCAGAGCTAACCGACTCACAGTTGTACAACTTGGTCATACAACCAAGAGGCATGTTGCAACATGCCTCTTGGTTGTGTTGGGTGGGCATCGGCGGTCAAAGTTTCTAAGAATCCGTTGAGTGCCGCCCAACGCGCAGTGCCATAGAGCAAGGGCTTGGTAAGATTGGGCAATCTTACCAAGCCCTTCGCTTTTCCTGGGGCGAGCTATGGGCATCGAGGACTGAACGATGAGCGCCCGATCTCACTCGACCACACTTGTTCCCGCACGACTTGTTCCGATAGCCGGCATCATGCTCCTGCTGCTGGTCCTGCTATCCCCGGCAACTCAAACGACAGCCCGCTCCGAGCCGCTTCAAATTGACGCCGGCGCCCTATCAATCACGCGATCGGATGATCGCGCATTTGCCTTCGAACTTCAGACCCCTCCTCTAACACAAGCGCCGGCCATACTAAACGGCGAGCAATTTGCCGGCCTTAACATGGCCGGCTACGGCAACATGCGAATTGCCGGTCAGCCGGACCTGCCTCAGACTTCCTTTTACGTCGCCGTGCCGCCCGGCGCCGTGCCATCATTAGCCGTCCACGAGATTGTCGCCAACGAGATAGCAAATGTCCGCGTCATGCCCGGCGCTGAACAAGTGCTGCTGAACCGGCCGGAAGACGGCAATCTGGCGTCTCTGACCCCCGAATTCGAGACGCGGTATTGGCTCAATGAAGAGACCTACCGGCAGGCAACCCCTTATCCAGATTCAGGGGTGATCAGCCTGGGCCAGCCGGAATGGCTGCGCGATCAGCGCGTCGTGCAGGTATGGATCAGGCCGGTGAGTACGATTCCGGCGCAGAACGCCATCAGCGTTGCCGGCAACATCAGCGCGGAAATCATCTTCACCTACCCTGAGGGTCAGCCGGCTGCCTCTCCTCGCCCGGAGAGCGCGTCATACGACCAATTGCTGCAGAGCCAGGTGGTGAACTATGACGTGGCGCGCGCATGGCGAACGGAACAGCCAATGCCCGCGATCCCATCCATCTCGCCGTGTCTGGGGAGCAACGCCTACCGGATAACTCTGGAAGAAACTGGCATGTACTCGCTCTCCTATAGCCAGCTTGCCGGAGCCGGGCTTGGCGGGCCGGTGGCCAGCGACTCGCTGAGCATGTGCTACGAAGACAATGAAATCAGCATTCGCGTGCGCGACGGCGGCGACGGCACGTTCGGCAGCGGCGACTCTATCGTCTTCTTCGGTCAGGCGATCAAAACGCAAGAGACCACCACCAACGCCTATTGGCTGAGAGTGGCCGGAAGCGGTCACTCACGCATTGATGAAAAGAGCGAGGGAAGCAACAGCAATGTTCCAGACTACTTCGAGCAAACGATCTGGCTCGAAGAAGATCACATTTATCGGGCCGAAGCGCCGATGACCTCCGATGAAAGCGACCACTGGTATTGGCAGTCGCTGCTGGAGCCGGGTGATCCTGGGGATCCACCAGACAGCTTGTCTATCCCGTTCGATGTCAGCAACCTGTCCGCAATCGCCCACGACATTGGTGTGACGGTTGAAGTTTACGGGCGATACGGCTCACAGTTCACGCATCGCTTTGAGGTAAAGCTAAACGGGCAGTTGGTCGGCACGGGAGAATTTGTCGGCAATCACAATACCCGTTATGTCTTCGATGGGACCATTGACTCCTCTGCATTAAACGACGGCAACAATACTCTGACCGTTGAGGTTCCCTATTATGCGGAACTGCCCTACTTCTATTTCCATGTGAATTACGCCACGGTCACGATGAACAAGGAGTTTGTTGCTGCCGGCAATATGCTGCAATTTAGCCAGGCAGCGGCCGGCAACTGGCGCTATGACATCACCGGCTTCAGCGGTACGCCGGATGTCTATAACGTGACCGACCCCGACAACCCCGTGAGATTGCTGAATGTCACCGGTTCAGGCGCGATCAGCTTTAGCGAGGACATCACTGCCGGCGCGTCCTACTCCGCAAATGGCGCCGGAGGCTATTTAAGCCCGCTTACCATTACCAAGGACAGCCCGTCCAGCTGGCGCTCGCCTAACTGGGCCGACTACATCATCATCACCGATCCTACGTTGGATGGCGGCGCCCTGGCGGACCTGCGCGATCTGCGGGAGAGCGAAGGCTTGCGGGTGAAAACAGTTTACGTCCAGGACCTTTTTGACGAATTTGGATTCGGTCGCTATTCGACGCAGGCCATCAATGACTTCCTGGCTTACGCCTACGAGGAATGGGACAACGGCGGGCTTGCGCCGCCGCCGACATACGTGCTGCTCGTTGGCGAAGGCAGCTATGACCATCGCAACGTCCTCGGCAACAATGGGCCGGGCAGTAACCTGGTGCCTGTCTTCCTGGTATCCGGCATTGACAGTAACATCGGCGAGACTACCGCCGACAACCGGTACGTCGTTTTCAATGACCAGAGCACCCTGGCGCAGATGCAGCTTGGCCGGTTGCCGGTCAGTTCCGGGGCCGAACTCACTACGGTCGTGAACAAGATTTTGACCTATGAGGCTGAGGGACCCAATCCCGCTCGCGACACAAGCCATTTCTTCGTCGCCGATAACGCGCACAATCCGCCGCGTCTCGGAGACGGCTATTGTGCGCTGGACCCTGCCGGCGACTTTTTCGCCACAGTCAACGAATTCATTCCGGCCCACCTGGATGGAATGGGTCAAAATATCAACCGCCTGTTCTACGCGCCCCTGAGTTGTTACCCGAATCCCGATGCCAGCAGCAACTATGATGTATGGCTCGATCATTTCTCCGGCCTTACGGCCGACATGCAGGCTCGATTGCGCCAAAAGTACAGTGAAGGGATGCACTTTGTGGTATATGTCGGACACAGCGGCACGCTTCAATGGGGCAAAGATAACGAGCGCTTCTTAACCACGGCAGACATCCCATTGCTGACCAACAGCGGCAAGTACTCGATCATGCTTCCGATGACGTGTCTGGAAGGGCTTTACCACTTCCCGGAGGCAGTGTACCAGGGAGTCTCGGAAAGCTTGTTGCGTTCAACCAACGGCGGAGCAGTGGCGAGCTATGCCCCGACCGGCCTGCAAGTTCAGACGGCGCACGATTATCTGCTGAGCGGCTTCTACGACGGAATATTCCTGGAAGGAGAAACGACCCTGGGGGCAGCCGTCATGAATGCGAAGATTAATCTGGATCAGAATGGCAATTTCTTCTTCCAGGATCTGCAAGACACTTTCATGCTCCTGGGTGATCCGGCAATGAATCTGAACGTCTGGCTGGGAGGCGAGCAATTGTACTTACCGGTAATGGTGCGACCTTAATGGTCTTCTCGCGAAATGAAGTCGAAACCCCGCAGCTACTCACCGGGTACATCGCAGGACAAGCACACTCAGCCGGACCTGCGGGGTTTCCGTAAAGACTTGGCGAGAGAACCGCTTCGCTAAAGCCGATTGATATCAATGGTTGCGCCGCAAAACCTACCAGTTGCCGCGATATTGCGGGAGAGCCTTGGGAAGGGAATGTCCCCGTTTCTCACCATCAGCAGCAACAGCATGTCGCCAATGCTGGTAAGAGGCGACGAGATCGCCCTCATCTCTGCGCCGGCCGCCTCATTGCAGCCCGGCGAGATTGTGACGCTAGTTGCCGGGACTACGTTCGTGACGCATCGTTTTTGGGGACAAGTTGGCGAACAGCTCGTAACCAAGGGGGATCGATCACTGGCATTCGATCCACCGTGGATGCCTGCCGACCTGTTAGGGCTGGTTGCGTGCCGGCGGCGCGCCGGTCAGCTCTTGCCGTTGAACGAAGGTCATGCGGCAAAGATGAATCAGCGCATATTTGACGTGGCCCGGCTGGAGTTACGTGTCTTTGCCGGCTTCGGCCCCAATCCCCTGGAAGACGCGCTGCGTGAGCGGTGGCTTGGCCGCCGGCTGCGACAGGATCGTGGCTTCTTGCCGGCCCGTATCATTCGGCGGACGTTTCGCATCTACGCCGGGTTGCTGGATGCCATCATGTCGAACCGCAAGTCACGGTCCGATTCACCCGGTGAAAGGACTTACACATCGTCTGAAACTGAAGCGTAAGGTTAGGACATTTGCCCCATTCCAGGCACTAAAGCAAACTACTGCCAAATCCAGAAAGGTATTGCAGCGAGTCGTAGAGGTTACAAGTGATGACAAAAGAAGGGTTCACACTAAGACGCCTGAGCCTGGGGCTAATCGCCCTGACCGGCATAGCAATTCTGGCGGTGCTTCTGTCACTGCCGGATACGGCTCTGGCCAGTGTAAGCCTCTCGTCCTTCTACGCCGAACCTGACACGGATCGCATAGTCCTGCACTGGGAAACCGAGTCAGAAGTCGACACACTTGGTTTCAATATTTGGCGGGGAACACAATGCAATGCCTCCGTGTCGGAGCGCGTAAACGGCGGTCTCATTCCGGCTACCGGCCAGGGCGCGCTTGGCGACAGCTATACGCTAGCCGATACCGATAGCGATCTCGAGGAGGGAGTGCTTTACGATTACCGTATCGAAGACGTAGACAATGCCGGGCAGGCTACCTGTCATCACGAGTATCCGGTTCAGGCGCGACTGACGGGCGGCAACCCGATATTTACTCCCACACCGAACACAGGCCCCGGCGGCGCGCCCACCAGCACGTCTGCGCCGACCAATACACCGGCGCCGACGGACACCCCTGCCCCACCCAACACTCCTCCGCCAGCCGGCGACGATCAATCCGCCACCGCTACCGCCAGTCCGGAATCCACTGCTGAGGCGACAGTAGAGCAGGAATTGCCGACCGCTACGGTAGAGAGTGTAAGCGTCCCAACGGAGACGCCGGCGCCGCCGGGAGACGACGAATTCCCTGCGTCCGGCGTCGAGGCCGTGGCCGATAACGGCGGCGATGTGGAGAGCGACAGCACAGCGGAAGCCGGCGTCGTTGGGGAAGACCCGCAGGCCACTGCGGATGCTCAGGCCACGGCCGAGGTAGCCGGAGCCGAGGAGGTGACAGAACTTGCTGAGGCAGGCGCTACCGCTCCGGCAAACACCGTTGGAGCGGGCCAGGATACGCCCGCCGCCACCCAGGAGGAAGCATCGGCTTCAACCGAGGACGGCAGCTCATCGAGAAATGCGGTCACGGTCATACTTGTGATGATCGGCGGGCTATTCTTCACCTTGGGCGGCATTGCAGCCGTCTGGTTTTTCGTCATCAATCGTAATGGATAAGGCGTTTCACTGATGAGCCGACGGCGTAGTTTTATTTTGATCTCATTGGCGTTGCTGACTTGCCTCTTTCTGGGAGCGGCGGCGGTCACATTCTATGGCAACCCATTTGATGCCGCGGCTGAACAGGTAATACAGACGCTGCCGGTCGGTGAGGCGCCACAGGCCGTTAGATTGACTATCCTGGAAGATGGGCTTGCCGCGGTGCGCGCACGCGATCTGCGCCGGACCAACTTGCCTTTTGAAGACTTTTCGGTTGATGATCTCAGCCTGACGCGAGACGGCAAGGATGTACCCATCTACTTTGCCGGCTCAGATGACGACGCCACGCTTTATTTTTATGCCGAAGCGGTGACCGACACGCTCGACGCGCCGGCCGTTTATTGGCTCAGCCCTGGACAGGGCGTGCCGATGAGCCAGCGCGATGCCGCCCCGCAGACTGCCGTCGGCGCTTCATCCGGCTGGCAGTATCGCCTATGGGAAGAAAACGATACCTTCCTGGCGCTGGCAAATGGGCAGGACAATTGGATGGGACCATTATTGTTTGCGCCGGCCCAACTGGATCTTGACCTGGAAAATATCGTCACTAACGGCGGTCCCGGCGAACTGACCATTCAAGTATGGTCAAATAACGAATCTGCCCAGAACCCGGACCATCATATTGAAGTTTATCTGAATGACGAAAAGCTAAGCGATCACTTTTGGGATGGGATCCGGCAGCAGACGATCTCAATCTCACTGGTGCCCGGCAAGCTTCAGCCCGGCACTAACAAGCTCACACTCAGGGTACCTGGAGATACCGGGGCGGCCGGAGAAGCCATCTACCTCGATTGGGTGAGCCTTGGCTACAAGCGAGAGCTAGAGAGCGCCGGCGGCCAATTCCGATTCAACAGCGATGCCGGCGACCTCAGTGTAAAGGTATCTGGAGAGGATATTCTCGTTTTCGACATCACGGATTCCCGTTCGCCGGCAATCCTGGCCAACACAGAGGTGGCAAACGGAGTAGCCTCTTTCCGGGGTGAAGAGAACGGTCAAGAAAGTACCTATTTGCTGCTGGACCGGGCCAGCGTGTCGGAGCCACGAATGGATCTGGCGCCGGAGTGGGAGACACTGAAGAGCGCTGAGAACGGCGCGGACTATATCGCTATCGTACCCAGCGTTGAGGGATTTGAAGAAGCCCTCCAGCCGTTACTCGATCATCGTCGCGAGCAGGGCCTGCGCGTAATGGCAGTCAGCCTTGACCAGGTGTTCGATGAATTTGCGTTCGGCCGGCGAACCCCTCAAGCCATTCGCGATTTCCTGGAATATGCTTCGACTACCTGGGAGAAGCCGGCCCCGCGATTTGCCCTCCTGGTAGGCGACGCAACCTACGACATATACGACTTCACCGGCAGTCAGAACAAGAATCTCCTGCCCACGCAACTGGTGCATACGGAGTTTGCCGGCCTGGTGGCCAGCGACACATGGTTCACGATGTTCGATGAGCAGACGCCGGCCCCTCAATTGGCTATTGGCCGATTACCCGCTCAAAACGCGGACCAGCTCGCCGCCATGGTCGCTAAGACCATCACCTATGAGACTCAGAGCGGAGGAGACGACGACTGGATCAGCCGCGCTCTCCTGGTGGCAGACGACGAACCTCGCTTCGATCAAACGTCCGACCTGCTGAACGAGGGCCTGGAGGGGATGGGCTACAGAACCCAAAGACTCTACATGACCGAAAATGAGGACATTCACGATGCCATAGTCAGCGCCATGAATCATGGCGTGGGCATACTCAACTACGTGGGGCACGGGGGAGTGGAAGTGTGGGGTGACGAAATCGTTTTGAAAGCCGATGACGCTGACATTCTGGAGAACGGTAACCGGCTGCCCATCTTCACAACCTTCACCTGTCTCAATGGCTACTTTAATCATCCCAGCTCAGACGCCCTTGCCGAGACCCTATTATGGGCCGAAAACGGCGGTGTGGTCGCCGCCATTGCCCCATCGGGACGCTCATTCACCTCTCAGCAGGAACCTCTGGCTGACGCATTTTACAGCTATCTCCTGCATGGCGATAACTTGACCCTGGGTGAAGCGCTGCTGCGAGCCAAGCAGGATGCCGCCGCCAATGAGGATTTGCTGGAAGTCATTCACACTTTCAACCTGCTCGGCGATCCGGCTTTGCGCTTTGTCCTGCCCTGAGCATCAGCTGTGCGCTAATGCGCTTGACAGCCGGCTCCGAATAGACTATCCTCGTTGCCAATTCTCTCTATGCGAAACGAGGAGATTGCACTGAGATGCTGCCCGATTTTCAGTCCGAACCCAGCTCAATCGAACCCATATCGCTGTCCCTGGACAGTTCCCTGCAAGCCGCCATCGGCGCCTTCGAAAAGCATATGGACGACGAGGGCTTTGCCGTCAACACCCAGAAGGCGTTCCTAAGCGATCTGCGGCTGCTCGGGCGATACCTGGGCATTGGGCAGCCAATCGGCGACATTGCCACACAAAACCTGAACGACTTCCTGAACTGGTTGGTCTATGAGCGGGGCGTGCCTTGCAGCCCTAAGTCCTATGCCCGCCGGGTGACTACGCTAAAGGTCTTCTTCGGTTGGCTCTATGACTCGCAGGTTCTGCTTGCTGATCCTTCGGCCAACGTCATTCAGCTGAGCGTGACCAGCCCATTGGCCAGCCCGCCTACCGACGCCGAGGTTGGCCGGGCGCTGGCGGTAACCGAGCAATGGCGGCAGGAAGGTTATGAGGGTCGTAAGGCGGACGTCCGTCCCCATCTTCTTCTGACCTTACTCCTGGAAACCGGCATCAAAAAAGGCGAAGCGATGGCCCTCGTGCCCAATCACGTGGACCGCAGTGATTCAGCCAAGCCGTTCCTGTTTGTGCGCTATAAAAATCCCCGGCTGCGTTACAAAGAGCGTAAAATCCCGATCTCGTCCGACTGGCTGACGGTATTGGATGAATATCTGGCACAATACCGGCCTCAAAACTCGCTCTTCACCTGCACGGCGCGAAATCTGGAGTATCTGTTGGGCGACATCGCCGAGGCAGCCGGCGTGAATCCCGAGAGGCTCTCCTTCCAAAATCTACGTTGGTACTCGGCGCTGGCCGAGTTTCGCCAGGGTGGAGATGAAACCGCCCTTCGACAGCGCCTGGGCCTATCCCAGATCACCTGGAGAGAATCCAAGGCGAAGCTGGAAAAGTTACGCAGTCAGGTAGGCGGCGGCTCCGCTTCGACGGCTTAGTCCTGCTCCGCGCCAAACTCCAACAAATACTCACCCGGCTCGGACGGGAACGTGCCGGACACCACCTGCACAATTTGCCGCGGAGCTCCCGGTTCGTCCGTGTAATACAGAATCGCGGTTGCCGCGTACTCGTCCGCCGGCTGTGTGTCGCGCAGATGAACCGTCAACGTGAAGTTGGGCTCCAGCGCCTCAATAACCATCAAGGTCCCAGCCGGCTCTCCCAGAGAATTGGTCAAATTGATCTCTAGCGATGGGCGCTCGAAAAAGCGAGTCAACTCAAAGCCGACCGCGACGCGCCGCCTGTCCGGATACACATAGAAACCCAGGCGCAGTAAGCGAACGTCTTCACGCGCGCCCGGCTTCTTCAATGGGTCATCAAAGAACTGGATATGCATACCGTATTATAGTCGCTCGCTTGCTGCGCCACAAAGCCGCCGGCGCCTCGGCGCTGTAGGCAACGGCCCCTGAAAGCAATCACGCTACCGCTTCCGTTTCCCGGCGATCATGCTTGCGAAACGCGCCCAACTTTTCCAGCACCTGCACGAGCAGCACCTTCCATTCATTGGTGGGCATCCCCTTCCCGAACCAAATGGCCGACCGGCTTACCCGAACCGCATCACCCAGGTATCGTTGCAGCTGCATCCGCGGCAGCATCTCCATCGCGGTAACCTTCAGGCGTATCTGTCCACTCTCGACCAGCACTGATTCGACGCTTACCTGCGCCGCCAGGACCTTGACCCGCAGTTGATACAGCAAGTTGTCAACGGGATCGGGGATCGCTCCAAAGCGATCGGCCAACTCCGCCGCCAACTCGTCAATATCAGCCAGTGAATCCTGGCCGGCCATGCGGCGATAGAGGCGCAGCCGCAATGCCGCATCAGGAACATAATCCGTAGGGATGTAGGCCGCCAACGGCAAATCTATCAGCATCGGCTCGGATAGCTCCAACGGGATCTTCTCGTCGCTCTTGGCCGCTCTCCGCTGTCGCACAGCCTGGGCCAGCATGCGCATATATAGGTCGAATCCAACCGCTGCAATGTGGCCGCTCTGCTGAGGGCCCAGGAGGTCGCCGGCGCCCCGGATTTCCAGGTCGCGCATGGCAATCTGATAGCCGGAGCCCAGTTCCGTATGCTCCTCAATCGCCTCCAACCGCGTCTGCGCGTCGTGGGACAGCAATCGCCAGGGCCCGTGGAAAAAGTAAGCATATGCGCGTCGCGTTCCCCGACCGACTCGGCCACGCAACTGGTACAATTGCGCCAGGCCGAACATCTCCGCCCGGTCTATGATCAGCGTATTGGCATTGGGGATATCAAGCCCGCTCTCAATGATGGTCGTGCTCAACAGGATATCGATTTCGCCGTCCACGAACTGCTGCATAACATTTTCCAGCGCTCGCTCCGGCATTTGCCCATGCCCTACCTGGATGCGCGCCTGCGGCACAATCTCCTGAATCTGTTTCTCGACCATGTGTATGGTCTGCACCCGGTTGTGCACAAAGTAGATCTGGCCCCCTCGGTCAAGCTCGCGCAGAATAGCCCGGCGCAGTAAAGTATCGTCCACTTCGCCCACATAAGTCTGCACCGGCAGCCGATCGGCCGGCGCGGTGTCAATCATGCTGATATCCCGTAAGCCGGAAAGCCCCATGTGCATCGTGCGTGGTATCGGGGTGGCGGTCATCGTCAAGACATCAACTTCGGTGCGCAGGCGCTTCAACGTTTCCTTGTGGCCGACGCCGAAGCGCTGCTCCTCGTCAATGATCAGCAGCCCCAGGTCCTTAAACGAGACATCATCGGACAACAGCCGGTGGGTGCCGATCACAATATCAATCTCCCCCTCCCGCAATTGCTTGATAATCCGGCTCTGTTGCCCCATGGTGCGAAAACGGGAGAGCATTTCCAGATTGACCGGAAATGTCTTCAGACGCTGCGCGAAGGTCGTGAAGTGCTGTTGGGCCAGCACCGTGGTGGGCACGAGCATGGCGACTTGCTTGCCGTCCATTACCGCCTTGAAGGCAGCCCGCAAGGCAACCTCGGTCTTGCCATAGCCGACATCGCCGCAAATCAGCCTATCCATCGGCCGGGCCAACTCCATGTCCCCTTTTACGTCAAGGATCGCCTGCAACTGGTCTTCCGTCTCCTGGTAGGGGAAGCTGGCTTCCAGCTCCGCCTGCCACGGATCATCAGGCCCATACGCATGGCCGGCGACCGTCTCTCTTGCTGAATAGAGTTCCAGAAGTTCGTCGGCCAGTTCCGCCACGGCCCGCTGCGCCCGGTCTCTTACCGCCCTCCAATGGCGCTCACCCAACCGGTGCAGCGCCGGCGACATCTCATCCGGCCCAATCCATTTGCTCAGCCGATCTGCATGGTGCACGGGCACATACAACATATCGCTATTGCCGTAGTGTACCTGCAAGTATTCGCGTTCAGTTCCCCCGATATAGCGGACCACCAGCCCGACGAACTTGCCGATGCCATACTCCAGGTGCACAACGTGATCGCCGGGCTTGATGTCCGCGAACGCCGTCTCCGGGGCCGTCGGTTGGGCGAAATGTTGTCGTCTGGGCGCCGGGCGCTTCCAACCAAAGACCTCGGCATCAGTCAACAAATTCAGCAGCACCCGGTTGTCGCTCTCGCGTTCCAGCACAAAGCCTTCAGGCAAACTGCCACGAATGACCATTAGTTCGCCCGCCCCCGGCAGCGCCTTCAACACCTCAATAGTTGCGCTCTCTTCCGCAAACACCGCCGAGCCTTGTCCCTGATTTTCCTCCTGCCAGAGATCCGCGAGGCGCTGGGCCTGGCTGCTCACCAACACCGTCCGCTCTTTGTCGTGTCTCACTGCCCGCAGATGTGACATTAGGGGGCGTATCTGACCGCCGAAGCGTGGCCCCGGCCGGAATGCATCGGCCAGTTGCGGAAAATGTACATCGCCGGAACCCTCCAATGGCTCACCAAGGGTAAGCACCCGGCAATCGCCCAGTTTCTCCAGTAGGGTCTCCCATTCGATGAGCGGGTTTGGGTACTCCTCGGGCAGGCTCGGCTGGTCGGCTGCAATCTGCGCGGCAAACCTGTGGAGGTCGCCCGCCGCGGTCTGAAGCTCCGGCCAATCGTCGACAACCACCAGACTGCCCGGCCTCATGTAATCCAGCAGACTGGCCGGCCGGGCGTAGAGGAGCGGTAAGTAGAACTCCATGTTGGCAAACGGCTTGCCGGACAGCATCAGCGGGATGTCATCGTGCCAGCTCGGGAGTTCATCTTCGCGATCGGCGGCGGTTGCTTCCAGGTGGCTGCCCAACCCCTGTAGCCGGTTTGGCAGCGCCTCGCGGACCGGCGCCACCAGCACCCGTTGCGCATCACCTTCGCTCGCTTCGATCGAACGCTGGGTTTCCGGATCGAAGTGGCGCATGGTATCAATCTCATTGCCGAAAAGCTCGATTCGGACCGGCAGCACAGCAGCAGCCGGGAAGAGATCGATGATTCCGCCGCGCCGGCTGAATTGTCCCTGTCGCTCCACGACGCTTGCTCGTTCGTAGCCGATTTCCTCCCAGCCGGCGATCGTTTTCTCCAGCTCCAGCAATTGCCCGACGCGTAATAGCCGCGTTTCAGTCAGGTAGCGCCGGCGAGGAAGCGTCTTTTGCATTAGCGCGCGCGCAGAGCTGACGACCAGCGGTCCGTGTTCGGCTTCCGCCGCAAGTGGGTGTTGGGATCCCGCCAGGCGCGCCAGGACCGCAAGCCGTCCCTGCCGGCTTGTAGGACTCCAGGGACCGCGCTCGTAGGGCAGCGGCGTCGGCTCAGGGAAGCGTAATACCTCCTGCCCGGCGGGGAGCCATGCTGACAGCGACTGCTGCCATATTGGCGCCTGCTCTACTCTGCCGGTGAGCAACAAAGCAGGTTGCTTTAGGTCCACGAACAGCCGGGCGAGCAGCGCGGCGCGCCCGCTCCTGGGAAGCCCCAACGCTCCAACAGGCCGGTTGTCAGCCAGAATGGACAAAAGTTCTCGATAGGCCGGAAGCTCGTCGAAAAGGTCAAGGATTGGCGAGATGTTCATGCCATCAAGTCGTCCCGTTGTGCCGCGTCATGGCCAGGTCAATCCCATCAACCAGAAAACTACCGACAGCGCGCGCTGCTTCTTCCAGCAACTCGCCCAGCGCCGGAGCCTCATCGCGTCCGAAGTCCCGCAACACATAGTCCGCGGGCGGCATTTGCCCGGGTGGGCGGCCAATCCCAATGCGCAGGCGTGGAAAGTCCTCTCCCAGATGCTGGATGATCGAACGCATGCCGTTATGCCCGCCGGACCCGCCTTTGCTTCTCAGCCGAAGCACGCCAAATGACAAGTCCAGCTCATCATAGATCACCAGTAGATCCTCCAGCGCAATTTGATAAAACTTCACCAGTGACTGCACCGCTTCGCCGCTGAGATTCATGTAGGTTTGTGGCTTGGCAATGATTACCGGCCTCTCGCCGATCAGTCCACTGCCGACAATCGCCCGATTCTGCACCCGGCCCAAGCTGATACCATTGGATTCGGCCAAGAGGTCGGCAACCATAAAGCCGACGTTGTGACGGTTATGGCGATAGCGCCGGCCGGGATTTCCCAGGCCGACAATCAGCGCGCGGCGCTTTGGGCTGAACACTCCTGTTTGCAGAACCTCCGGCGTGTTTTGCTCTACCATTTCAGGCGTATCTCGGGCAGCCGGTGGCTGCGGCTGGTTGTGAATCAGCGCATCTTGGCAATGCGCTCTCTGCTCGTAGGTGCGGGAAACGCCACATCTATAGGGGTACCCGGCCCCGCAACTTACGCCAAAGCCAGCGCCAAGTGGCGCGAAGCGCCAGGTAAAGCCCCAGCAAGGCAAACAGCAGGAAGGCAAACCTGACTCCGTCCCAGAACGCCTGTCCAAATTGCTCCGTGTTGACTTGCCGGAGTCGGTCCAGGATTCCCGTGCTTTCACTGCTTTCGGCGCCCGACGACTGATCACCGGCGTCGCCCGCGGTGTCAGCTACAGGCGTTGCCGGACGGGACGGCGTGGGAAATGGGGTGAGCGACGGCAGTATTGCCGGCGCTTCCGTGCCTACTTCCCCTGTCAAGGTTGGGACGGGTGTGCTTATTCCCGGCGCGCCTTCCGCGCCTTCGGGGGAAGCGGTTGGAGTCGGTGTGTCAACAGCGCCCTCGTTGGCCACCCGGATATTGGACACGAAGTACTCTCCATAGTTGTAATCCAGCCGGACAACCCGCAGCCGCAGCTCGTAATTACCATCGGGGAAAATGCGCCCCTGTGCGCCCACAACGGTCGTGTCCCAGATTGCCAGCGTGCCGTCAATCACCGGTGTATCGCCGTCCGCCATGACGATCCACTCATTGCCGCTGCGAAAGGCCAACTCATAGCGCAGGAAACTGCTATCCGTCGCGGTGCCCCGAATGATCACAATTCCTGAAACAACGTCACCCGGAGCCGGACTGGTGATACCGTTCGGCGCTTGCGCGAGCAGGATCGGCAGCCGGCCCGCGAAAAGCCAGCATAAGGCAAATAGGAGAATTGTGATCCGCGCTGTCCGGCGTTGCTCAGCCGGCAGCCGGAAGCAGTCGAAAATTGCGCGCATCGCTCTAGCTAATAAGATGAAAACAAACAATCAAGTCTAGCATGAAGTGACTAAGCTGGCGAACCTGAAGCGTGCCCTGGGGCCGTCTGAGAGCAACGCCGGCCTTCGACGTAGCCCAACTCTACTCACTCGCTGAGGCAACCATTAGTCATGCGCCGGCTGTTTACTGTTCGCCGTGCGTTGGGCTATAATCCCGGTTAGAGAATCGCCCCAGGCGCCGAA
>CAYVQP010000031.1:39544-46758 GCA_964452775.1 uncultured Ardenticatenaceae bacterium
GGCCGGCTATACAGTCGACGGCCATGCCTTTCTGGGCGACCCGGAAGCTCCGGTCTTGATGGAAGAGTATTCCGACTTCCAGTGCCCATTTTGCTCACGCTTCTACGATCAGTCGATGCCTTCCATCCTGGAGAACCAGATTGCCGCCGGCGAAGTTGTGTTGGTCTACTATGACTTCCCGCTGACCAGCATCCATCCACAGGCTTTCGCCGCCAGCCACGCGGCTCGCTGCGCCGGCGAGGAGGGCGTTCTCGCCTTCTGGGATATGCACGACCAGCTTTTCAGCAATGCGGAAAACTGGTCTGGACAATCCAATGCAACCGAACTCTTCACTGGATATGCGGCTGAGATCGGCATTGACACGGAGGCGTTCGCCGAATGCATGCAGAGCAACCGGCACGAGGAGAGCATTCAGGCAGACATGGATGACGCCATCACACGCGGCGTAACCAGCACACCTAGCTTCTTTTTCAATAACTCGTTGTTGGCCGGCGCCCAGCCAATTTCGGTGTTTGATCAGGCCATTGCCACCGTCCTGAGCGGCGAGAGCTTGGCCGCAGAGGATACTCAGCCCGCCGCGCAACAACCCGCTGTTGCGCCGACGCCGGCCGTAATCAGCGAAGATTTTGCGGCGGTAATGGGTTCGCCGGAGGCGCCCATTACGATTGTGGAATACACAGATTACCAATGCCCATACTGTCTCCGGCACGCCACCGAGACGTTGCCCAGCATCATCAGCAACCTGGTAGACGCCGGTCGCGTGCGCTACGTGCTGAAGGACTTCCCGTTGGACAGCATCCACCCGGACGCGCGTTTTGCCGCGGTGGCAGCCCGCTGCGCCGGCGAGCAGGATGCCTATTGGGAGATGCATGACGAGCTGTTCTTCCGCCAGCAGGAATGGGCCGGACAGGGCGAGCAAGCGTCCACTGTCTACTCCGCGATTGCCGAAGAGCTGGGCCTCGACATCGGCGAATTTAACGCTTGCCTGAGTAGCGGCCGGCATGACGCGGCCATCGAAGCAAACGCGCAAGAAGGTTCCCGGCTGGGTGTAACCGGCACACCCTCCTTCTTCATCTCCGGCTATCCGATTCGCGGCGCCCAGCCTTATGACCTGTTTGAATATGCGGTCGGGCTTGCCGAAGAAGGCACGCTGGCCGACGCATACGAGCAGCCAGCCCAGGAACAGGCGCAGGCCACTCCGGCAGCGCCGCCTGAGCCCATTGATGTCCCGATTGAGAACGCAGTTTTCTCGCTGGGCGATCCCAACGCCCCGGTTGTCATTGTGGAATACACTGACTTCCAATGTCCGTTCTGCAGCCGGCATTTCCAGCAGACCCTGCCACAAATCATTTCGGAGTACGTAGAAACCGGGCAGGTGCTCTATGTCTTCAAGGATTTCCCATTGACCAGCATTCACCCCCAGGCGCCTGCCGCTGCGGAGGCCGCGCGCTGCGCCGCCGACCAGGGTGAGTACCTGGCCATGCACGATATGCTCTTTGCCCGGCAGGCTGATTGGAGCGGCCAGGAGAACACCACGGAGATCTTCACCAACTATGCGGATGAGATCGGTCTCGATACGGAGGCATTTACGTCCTGCATGGAAAGTCACCGCTTTCAGGACGCGGTAATGGCAGACCTTGAAGAAGGTAGCCGGTTCGGAGTCCGCGGCACGCCGGCCTTCTTCCTAAATGGCCTTCCCCTCTCCGGGGCACATCCCTTCTCCGTGTTCCAACAAGCGGTCAGCCAGCTAACGGCGGCCGAAGGCCAGTAAAGAACCGGCTGCCCGCAGAAGGTGCGCCGGCGCCCTTCCCTCGTCCTCGTGCAGCTCAAGCTCGACAGGCTTCTAGTCCAACTTCAGAGCGATAGCCCGGAAGTTGGGAACGCCTGGCGACGGCTTTTTGCCGGCTGGTCAAGTGCAGAGGCCGAGACGTCCGGCGAGGGCGTTACCCCATTTGACCTTCAATTAGCGCCAGAGTTGCCGGAACCACCTGAACCGGTTCCGAACTTTCGCCATCCAGACGGCCTGCTGAAGGTGTACTTCGTATCCCACGGGGAGACGATTTTGCGTTTTCCCGGCGCGGCTCAGGTGCGCCTGGATATTCATTCATTGGGCGCTCCGATTCAAGGCCATATTACGGAACTGGGGTTACGCCGGGAGCAGTTGGAAGATATCACCCTGACCTGTTTGGCTCCCCGTCTCCGGCGCATGGGTAGTTATTTGGTCCATGCAGCGGCGCTCGCCCGGCCGGACGAGGCGATCCTCCTGGTGGGTCCCTCCGGCAGCGGAAAGACCACCACCGCCCTCAATCTGGCGCTCAACGGCTGGCAACTCCTGGCCAACGACGCGACCCTGTTGACCACGCGGAACGATGATGTGTCGGCGCTGGCCACGCCCGGCGATATCCGGTCGCGGCCCGGCGCACTCGATTATCTACCGTCTTCGAGCGCCCTGGAACCACTCAGAGAACATAGCGGGCAGGCGACGATTGTGACTCGCGAAGGCGCCTTTGGCGTGGATGCCGGCGCACACGCAGCGGTTCGCCGTATCTATTTCCTGCGTGTGGTGGACGAGAATCGTAGCAGCCTGATACCTGAGCAGCCAGCAGTTGCCCTGGCCAGACTGTGCGAGCAGAGCGTCGACCGCTGGGATGCGCCGGCGCTGGCTGCTCATTTGGATTTCTTCCAGCGCCTGTGCCGCCAGGCAAGCAGCTATCTCTTAGAGCTGGGTAGGGATACTACCCAGCTCTCAGATCTGATTGCCGCCGGTTGACGCGATTGCGTTACAATGTGCCGGCGATATATTGCTCGGTCAAAGAGCGGGCCTCATCATCCGTATACTGCTGTGGCGGGGTCTTCATGAAATAGGACGACGGCGAAGGCACGGCCCCTTTCAGCCCTCGGTCCAGCGCCAGCTTGGCGCAGCGCACCGCATCAATCATGACACCGGCTGAGTTCGGCGAATCCCACACTTCCAGCTTCAACTCCAGGTTCAGTGGCACATTGCCGAACGCCCGCCCTTCCATGCGGATGTGGCACCACTTTCGATCCGTCAGCCAGGGCACATAGTCGCTGGGGCCTACGTGCACGTCCTCAGCCGGCAGCTGGTACGGCAATTGGCTGGTCACGGCGTTGGTCTTGGAGATCTTCTTCGACTCCAGGCGCTCTCGCTCCAGCATGTTGTAGAAATCCATGTTGCCGCCGAAATTGAGCTGGTAAGTGCGATCGAGATGGATACCGCGATCCTTGAACAGGTTGGTGAGCACCCGGTGGACAATCGTGGCCCCCACCTGGCTCTTGACGTCGTCGCCGATCACCGGCAAGCTGCGCTGCTCGAACCGCCC
Source organism: uncultured Ardenticatenaceae bacterium (assembly GCA_964452775.1). Taxonomy (GTDB): domain Bacteria; phylum Chloroflexota; class Anaerolineae; order Promineifilales; family Promineifilaceae; genus JACKCB01. The sequence continues at coordinate 42,886 of CAYVQP010000031.1, forward strand.
ACGCCAATATTCCGAGCTGGCAATGAATACCGGTATGCCGTTCACAAAGGCGCAGCCGGCGTCCAATATCTGTTCCACATACCACTTGGTCGCCATTTCTGAGCCAACCGGCATGAAGTTCACCACCACATCGGTGTGCGTATCCTTCAAAATGCCCAGGATATTGTCCGTTGGGCCCGGCGCCTTCGTGACGACCGTGCTGACGTACTTGCCCAGTCCGTCATGGGTCATGCCCCGCGAGACCGGCACGCCAAGATGCGGCACCTCAGCGAACTTGATCGTGTTATTGGGGTGCGCCCAGATCGCCTCGCTCAGGTCCTTGCCTACCTTGCCCTCCACCACGTCAAACGCCGCCGAGAACTCAATGTCGCGCACATGGTAGCCGCCTACGGTGGCATGCATCAGGCCGGGAATCTCGGCATCATCCGGCGCATCGCGATAGTAATGCACCCCTTGTACCAGTGATGAGGCGCAGTTCCCCACGCCTATGATCGCGACGCGAACCTTATTTTTCTTCGCCATCTGAAAATCTTTACTCCTTCACAATTGTTAATCTGTCAGGTCTGCAACGCTACACGGATCTCCTCTTAAGGGCAGGAACAGGTATGGCCATTACCAGCTATCTGTGGGGGATTGTAATAGTAATTGCGAGCGTTTCTCAGAACTCGAGCGCATTATGCGCCAACTACCGGCTGAGGTCAAGCAACATTGCGCCGGGTAACTTGCCATTAAGCCGCCAATCACTAAGATCGGCCCATGCAACCTCGCCTGATCATTGCCGGCCTGGATGGAGCAACCTGGGACGTATTGGACCCATTGTTGGAAGCCGGCAGCCTGCCCACGCTGGCCGGTCTGATTGGCGCGGGCAGCAAGTACACCCTGCTCTCCACCATACCGCCTATCTCATCCGCGGCCTGGGTCACCATGGTGAGCGGGACCAATCCCGGCCGGCACGGTGTGTTCGACTTCCGCAATCTGAACCTGCGCCGCTATGACGCCCATGAGGAAAGCCTGGCTAACGCGCGCAGTTATACGACGCCGACGATCTTCGACTATCTGAGCCAGGCCGGCCTGTCCAGTGTGGCTTATGGCGTGCCCATGACCTACCCACCCTGGCCGATCAAGGGCGTCATGGTGGCCGGCTATCCCACACCCGATCATAGACGAGCGTATACCTACCCGCCGGAAATCGCCTCCCGCCTCGGCAAGCTTTACATGCATTCCCCCGACCAAATTGGGGCATCGTCGCCGGCCGAACAGAAGAACATCTATTTACGCTACATGCAGCAACTGACGTCGAATCTGCTGGAACTGGCCGCCGGCAAACCCGACCTGCTCATGTTTGTGAATGGCGCTACCGACGGCGCGCAACATCGTTTCTTCAAGTTCATCGCGCCGGACTTCCCCGGAGTCACGGATCAACAGCGCGCGGCCGGCCGGGAGCTGCTGGCCGAGGTCATGATCGCCGCCGATCGCGAGTTGGGCCGGCTGTTGGGCGCTTTGGCGGACCCCGTAGATGTCCTGGTCATCTCCGATCACGGCGGTATGGCTCGTCCTGCTCAGTCGTTCAATATCAACGCCTGGCTGGCAAACGCCGGTTGGCTGGTGCGCCGCGACCGGGCAGCAGACAGCGGCAGACGTCGCGCCCAGGCGATGGCAGAATGGGCAAAGCAGAGGCTGCCGGTCACCGAATGGGTAAAGAGCAGAGCGCCGGATGGCATCAAGCGAAGGTTTACTACCCTGCGGGCAGGTTTGGGCAACATAGATTGGAGCAGGACCACCGCCTATCGCGTCAAGTTGAGCCATCCAATTGAGGGCATCCACCTGAACTTGCGAGGCCGGCAGCCGGAGGGAGCTATCGCAGAGGCGGATTATGCGCACACCCGGGAGCAGATCGTGAGCGCGCTCCGGCTTCGTCCAGAGGTAGACTGGGTCAGGCCCCGCGAAGAGGTCTACTCCGGACCGCATCTGGAAAACGCTCCGGATATCCTGGTAAGCCTGCAGCCGGCATTCGATGGTGGGGCCGACTTGTATGAAGTCGTGACGCCGATACCCGCCGGCTGGCTGCAGAGCATCAGCGGCTATCACACCATGAGCGGCATCCTGGTGGCTTCCGGTCCAGCTTTCAAGGGCGGTCCATTGTCTCCGGCCGAACGCCCCACGCTACAGGATATTGCCCCAACTGTTCTACATCTACTAGGTTTGCCGGTTCCGGGCGATATGGACGGCCGGGTTCTTCAGGAACTGTTGGCAGACCCCTCGCCGGTGAGAATTGGCGAAAGCCTGGCCGACAGGGCGCCTGCCGAAGGTGCATTAAGCGCGGAAGAGGAAGCCGGCATCGTGGCTGCCCTGCGCGACCTGGGTTATATCGACTAAGAGCCGGTGCCGCTACTTGCTGCCAGCGGCCTCCTCATCACTCAAGCGCTCGAGCCAGAGCCAGGCTGATGGCCACGAAGATTCATTGGTCATGTCCGTCACACCAATGGCTTCCCGGATCAAGTGAAAGGCGCCGGCGTACAAATGTCGCGCCCGCTCAAGCGATATTCCTCTGGGCACATCACCGTCGCCGGATCCGGCCTCAATGGAAAGGCGCAGAAACCAAAGGAAGGTCGCTCCTGGCCTGAGTAGTCGCTTCAACTCAGTCCAGTAAGCGATTTGGGAGCCTTCATCCAGACTATGTCCGCAGCCGACATCAATCGCCAGGTCAAACGATCCTGTGAGAAAGCTCATGTCGGTAACCGAAGCAACGTGAAAGCCAACGCCGCCAACACCTGCCCCGCTTGCTCGCCGGCGGGCTTCGGCAATCGCCTCTTCGACAAAGTCAACCGCATCCACCTGCCAGCCCGCGCCCGCCAGATAAATGGCAGAACGCCCATAGCCGCAGCCCAGGTCGAGCGCCCGGCCAAGGGGCAGGCCGGCTACCGTTTCCCTTACCTCCGGCGGCGGGAGCACGTCGTCCCAGGGGACAGCACCCTGGATATAACGCTCCCTCATCCGCTGCTGCAGGCTGTTCACATGCCTATTATAGCGCTAGAATTGGCTTCATGTATGAGCCGGGCCGCTTCTCCGGCACGCTGCGCCACATGCAAATCCATTGGCCGACCTTTGTCATCGGCTATGGAGGCGGCTTCGCGCTTTGTCTATTGACGATCTTCATCGCCTTTGGACAAGAATGGTGGGCGTTTATCCCTCCGGCGTTTGCAGTAATTCTCGTCCTGGCCTACTTCTTTTGCGCTTCGGTGTGGGCCAATTACATGCAATACGACGTTCGCCGGAACCGCGATCACCAGATTCTTTTTGATATGGGCCATCTTGCACCCACCGAGCGATTCGCCCACATCGGACTGGGAGCGCAGGACGTACCGATTGCCCTTAGCCGGCGCTTGACCAGTGGCCACTTGACCGTAGTAGACATCTATAACCCCCAGCTGACGCCCGGGCCGACCATTACGCGCATGCGCAGTCTTTACGGCCCGCCGCCGAAGGACCCGCGAATTACATGGCTTGACGGCAGTTTCGACCTGCTGCCGTTGCCGGATGGTAGCGTCAGGGTAGTGACTATCAACCGGACTCTGAAACCAATGTGGCAGCGCGGCGACCAGCTATGCCTGCTACAAGAGGTGCATCGAATTCTGGGTATTGGCGGCTTTCTGCTGCTTGCCGAACGAGCGCGTAGCGAAACAAACACCCTGGTGATGGGGCCGGCTGCCCTGCGCTTGCCCCCTGAAAAGTACTGGCGCACACTCCTTGTTGAAGCAGGCTTTGAAATCGTAGATGAACGTACCATTCACGGTCTGGTTCACTATTGGCGGGCGGAGAAACCCTTTCCCAGCTCCTTTGAGCGGCTGACCTTCGATTTTGGCATATGATCTT
>CAYVQP010000032.1:0-37103 GCA_964452775.1 uncultured Ardenticatenaceae bacterium
GCAAAGCGCAAGCGGCGCAGTTGGGGCAGTTGCCTGCTGCAATTTCTGGTAGTTGGCGTGCTGTTCTCGGTGGCAAGTCTGTTCCTCGGCGCGGCGGCGGTCGCTGCCGGCTACGCTGTTATGGCCGCCGATCTCCCTTCGCCGGCCGACCTGGAGAGCCACACCAGCAATTTCGAAACCGCCGTCATATACGATCGCGAAGGCAATGAACTGTACTCCTTGGCTGACCCCAATGCCGGCAATCGTACTTACGTGACGTTGGATCGGATTTCAGCGCAATTGATCAACGCGACCATTGCCACCGAGGATGCCCGCTTCTACAGCCACCCCGGCTTCGATCCGCCGGGTATTGCCCGAGCGATTATCCAAGCTGCGCAGGAAGGTGAATTTGTCTCCGGGGCCAGCACCATCACCCAGCAGCTGGTGCGCGCCCTGTTGCTGGGCGAGCAGGAGAGGACTGAGCAGACATTTCGCCGCAAGGTGCGCGAGATCATCCTGGCGGCAGAGCTGAACCGCATCTACCCCGGCCGGGCGGGCAAAGACAAGATACTCGAGCTTTATCTGAACGAGATCAACTACGGCAATCGAGCCTACGGCATTGAGGCCGCTGCCCAGACGTATTTCGATAAGCCGGCGGCTGACCTGAGCTTGGCTGAGGCTTCGCTGCTGGCCGGATTGCCTCAGGCGCCGGCATTGTGGGACCCTTTCACGGCTCCTGAGCTGGCGCTCAATCGCCAGGCGCAGGTGTTGGGGCTGATGGTCCAACAAGGGTATATCACCCAGGCAGAGGCCCAGGACGCGATCAATGAATCCGCCCTTGTCGTTCGCAGCCTGACCCCGCCGGAGTTCGCCATTGAGCACCCCCACTTCGTTTTCACCGTCTTGCAGCAGTTGGAGAATGAGTTTGGGGCGCAAGCTATTTACCAGGGCGGCTTTCGCGTCTACACCACCCTGGACCCGCAGACACAGGAGCTGGCGACCGAGGCGCTGCTGGATCATCGGGCCAACGCCAATGCGCTGGGGGCCGACAACGGGGCTATTGTGGCCCTGAAGCCGGATAGCGGCGAGATCCTGGCCCTGGTGGGTAGCTTCGACTTCAATGACGAGGAGATCCGCGGGCAGGTGAATATGGCCCTGGCCCCGCGCCAACCGGGTTCCAGCATCAAGCCGCTGGTCTACCTGACCGCCATGGAGGCCGGCTGGACGCCGGCAACCCTGATCTGGGACGTGCCGACCGAGTTTCCGGATGGAGCCAACCCGCCCTATGCGCCCAAGAACTTCGATGATGAGTTTCATGGGCCGCTGCTGCTTCGCGAGGCCCTTGGCAACTCATACAATATCCCGGCGGTCAAAGCGCTGGAATATGTCGGCGTCTGCCCCTTCATTGACAGCATGCAGAAACTCGGCCTGACCTCGCTGCTGGACGAAGGTTGCCGGGAACAGGGCCAGCCAAGCCAGAGCGGCCTCTCCCTGGCCCTGGGCGGCAGGGAGGTAAGCCCGCTGGACATGGCGGCGGCTTTCGGCACACTGGCGAACGGCGGGTTGCGGGTGGAGCCTTTCGCTATCAGCCGCATTGAAAATAGTCGGGGCGAAGTGTTGTATACCTATGCGCCGCCGGCTACCGCTAACCAGCAGGTGGTCCGGCCCGCGCATGCTTTCCTGCTGAGCAATATCCTCGCCGATAACGATGCCCGCCAACCCGAATTCGGTCTCGACAATCCGCTGGTGATTGACGGGCACCCCGTCGCCGTCAAGACCGGCACGTCCGGCTCCAGCGTGGATGACACCCGCGACGGCTGGACCATCGGCTACACGCCGCAGATCGTCGCCGCCGTCTGGGTGGGCAACACGGACGCCAACCCGGTCGCGCGCGGCGCGTCCGGCTTCCGCATGGCGACCCCCATCTGGAACCAATTCATGACCAACTTCCTGGCAGATAAGGCCCGGCTGGACTTCCTGCAGCCGGCCAGCGTCATGCCTATTGAAATTTGCGCCGACTCCGGCACGCGGCCGGACGCCGATTGCCCGGCGCGCAAGTCGGAGTATTTCGCTGCCGACCAGTTGCCGTTGAGCGGGGAAGCCGGCTTTGTCCAGCGACTGCCGGTGGACCTGTGGACCAATTTAATCGCCAACTCCTTCTGCCAGGAGGCGGCGGTTGAGGTGAACTTCGTCAACTTGTTGGTGACCGGCCGGCCGGAAGTAATTCAGCGAGAGACGATCAACGCCCGCCAATGGGTGGAGCAAACCGAAGCCGGGATGCGCTGGGCCGGGACGCGAAACATCAGCTTGCCCCTGCGCTTGCCGCCCACACAATCATGCCGGGCGGACACCCCTCGTCCGGCAGCGAGCATCATCAGTCCGGCGGCGCAGGCGCAGCTGGGGGGCGAGGTAGACATCATCGGCACGGCCAGCGGACCGGGTTTCACCGGCTATCAGCTCTCATTCGGCCTCAGCCACGATCCTGGCGGCTGGAGCCCCATTCAGGATATGCAGTTGGAGCCGGTCGTGGACGGCGTGTTGGGCCGGTGGAATGCGACGGCGATCCGTCGCGGCGGGCCGGCTACCATCCGGCTGCTGCTCTTCGGGCCGGACAACCCATACACGGCGGAGAGCGATCCCGTCACATTGGAGGTGCGCGTGCCGGTCACGTTGGCCGAGTCCACCGCGGAGCCAACTGAAACGCCAACCCTGACGCCGACCGCAACGGCAACGGACACCCCTACCCCGACGGCCACAGCGACCCTGGGAACTTCCCTGGAGAAGCCGACCGAGACGCCGACGCCGGAGCCGGGTACGGTCACTCCTCCTGCGGAGACGGTTGAGCCGCCGCCCACCGAGACGCCGGACAATTATCCTTAAAGCCGCCGCTGGCTGCGCGCCTGATGAGTGAAGCGACTCCGACAAGCCAATTTAACCGCGCTGACTGACAAGAAATAGGAACTTCAACCGTACGACTGATGCGCAAACGGGAATGGGCGACGATCGCCGGCTTAGCAACCGGCCTGGCAGCCGGAATTACGGCCTACAGCACCCGGCGAAAATGGCTCGGGTTATTCCTGGGGCTGAGGGCGGCGCAAAATGACGTTCAAGTAACCCACGGCGTCCCCATCCGCATGAGCGACGGCGTGACCCTACTCGCGGATCATTACGCGCCGATAACGGCTACCGGCGAGTTATTCCCCACCGTCCTGATTCGCACCCCATACGATCGCCGGCTCACGTTCTTCCGCGTCCAGCGAATCGCAGAGCGCGGCTATAACGTCCTGGTGCAGGATGTGCGCGGACGCTTCGGCTCAGCCGGCGTCTTCGAGCCGTTTGTCAACGAGCAACAGGACGGCCTGGACACGATAGAGTGGTTAGAGGAGCAATCCTGGTTCGATGGCCGGCTGGGCATGTGGGGCGCCAGTTATCTGGGGTATGCCCAGTGGGCGGTGGCGGTTAAGAATCCTCCGGCATTGAAGGCCATCGTGCCGGTGGTCACAACCTCTCGCGGGGTCGAGTCGGCCGCGCCGCCGGGCGTCTATCCATTCGAGCTGCTCATGCGTTGGATCATGTTGTTAGAAGGGATGCAGCGGGGCGGGAGCGTGCCCGCCTGGCGGCTGCTGCCCGTCCTGCGCGAGCGCGCCATCCAGCCCGTGCTCAGCCACTTGCCGATGGAAGAGGCCGGGACGCAGTTGTTGGGCGCGAATAACGTGGCTCTGCAGCAGTCGCTGTCACTGCCGCAGTCGGAACGGCTATTGCGAACCGATCTGGGAACCGGCGTGACCGGCGTGCGGGCGCCGGCCTGCCTAATCGGCGGCTGGTATGACATCTTCCTGGAGGACTTGCTGGCGGACTATGCAACCCTGCGGGCCGCCGGGCAACAGCCCTATTTGACGATTGGCCCCTGGCAGCACATGGATTCTCAATTGGGGGGCGAGTCGTTGCAACAGGGCCTGGATTGGTTTGACTGCCATTTGAAAGGCAGGCCGGAGCGCCTGCGCGGGGCGCCTGTTCGCGTCTACGTGATGGGAGCAGAGGAGTGGCGGGAGCTGCCGGCCTGGCCCCCGCCCGCGTCGGAGCGGCGCTATTACCTGCAGCCGGGCGCGAACCTTGCCGAGGAGCGGCCGCCCATCGCCGCCAGGCCGGATCATTATCGCTATAACCCCGGCAACCCTACCCCCTCCCTGGGCGGCCCGATTTTCATGGCCGTTGCTGGCGCTGTCGACAACGCGCCGTTGGAGGCCCGGGCAGATGTGCTGGTCTACACGACGCCCCCACTGACCGAAGAACTCACCATCATTGGGCCGGTGCGGGCAGAGCTTTTCGTGCAGTCCAGCCTGGAGCACACCGATTTTTTCGCCCGGCTGTGCGACGTGCACCCCGACGGGCGCTCGTTCAATCTGTGCGACGGAATCGTACGGGTCGCGCCGGGCGCCGGCGAACGGCAGCCGGACGGTAGCCTGCTCATCACGGTCAACATGTGGGCCACGGCCAACAGCTTTGCCGCCGGTCACGCCATCCGCTTACAGGTATCCAGTGGAGCGCACCCTCGCTTCGATCGCAACCTGGGCGCCGGCGGCCCGCCGGGCAAGGGCAGGACAATGCGCATCGCCGAACAGACTATTTACCTGGATGCGGCGCACCCCTCCGCGCTCGTGTTGCCGGTAGTTTCCGGCTGAGCCAGGTTCTCCGGCCCTCATTGGAGATGCCGGTCATTGCCGACCGGCATCTCCAAATCTGGCAGCCGGCTATCCCTTAATCGCCGTCCACATCTCGTCATAGATGAATACTGCGTCGCCAACCTCCCTCAGCCACTGCAGCTTCGCCCGGACGTCATCCGGGGGATAGATGCCGGGATTGTTCAGGATGTCCTCCGTGATGAACTCCCTGGCGGCGTCGTTCGGACTGGCATAATAGGTGAAGTTAGTGACCGCGGCGGCGACCTCCGCGTCCATCAAATAGTTCAAGAAATGCTGCGCTGTTTCATAGCGCTCACTGGAAGCCAGGATGCAGACATTGTCCACCCAGCGTACAGCGCCCTCTTTGGGAATGGCGTAGCGCCAGTTACCGTCCTCGGTCTCGTCGCTATAGGTGCTCCAATAAGCATTGAAGGCATCGCCGCTCCAACTCTGGGACAACACCACTTCATCAGGGATCAACAACGAATCGTCGTAATCCTCGCTGTTAAAGGTCTTCCAATAGGGCTTGGCCGCCAGGATCAGGTCGCGCGCCTCTTCCAGTTGCGCCCGATCTTGTGAATTAATATCGTACCCCAGGTAGGCCAGCGCGGCGCCGATCAATTCACGCTGATCGTTCAACACATTGATGCCATCATCCGAGTACTGCGCCAGCAGCTCCGGATCAAACAGATATGCCCAGCTATCCGGCGGGTTCGCTTCGAAGAACTCATTGCCGGCCCGGTAGGCAATGCCGGTGGTCCCCCACTGGTAGGGCACACAATGCTGGTTGCCGGGATCGAATGGCGGATCGTGAAACTCGGAGTTGATGTTGCCCCAATTGGACATTTCGTTGACGTTGATTTCCGCTAACATGCCCAACTCGATCATCTGTGCGACCATGTAATCGGAGGGGAAGATCACATCGTAGCCGCTGGCGCCCGCTTGCAGCTTGGCCAGCAGGTCTTCATTCGAGCCGAAATTGTCATACAGAATATCTACGCCATACTCCTCCTCATAAGCGGTGAGTACCTCTTCATCAATGTAATCAGCCCAATTGTAGACGCTCAGCTGGTCGGCCAATTGCGGGCCTTCTCCCGTTTCGCTCCCTATATCCGCATCGCCCTCGTCACTATTTTCCGTCGCATCGCTCTCTGCAGCTTCATTGCCGGCAGCTGCGTCATCGGCGCCCGCCCCGGTCCCCGGCCCTCCCGCCGGCCCACCGCCACAGGCAGCCAGAATCAGGACCAACAGGAAACTTAGCAACCAAAATAATCGCTTCTTCATCACTATTCCTCCCAGGGCTACCAGTTACTGCACCGCATCACGGACACACATATGCCTCGCAGGACTCGCTGCACTATCTCTCTCCATGAAGGGACCTGCGGGGATGTCATTGCTTACGCTGTAACAGAAGCGAAACAACGACCAGCAAAGTTGAACCAACCAGCATCAACGTAGAGACGGCGTTAACCTCCGGCGTGACGCCGAACTTGATCATGGAATAGACACGTACGGGTAAGGTGGTAGAGCCGGGGCCGGCGACGAAAAAGGTGATTACGAAATCATCCAGCGACAGGGTAAACGCCAGGAGCGCGCCGGAAATGATGCCGGGGGCGAGCAACGGCAGCGTAACCCGCCTGAAGGTGACCCATTCCGTCGCTCCCAGGTCGGCGGCGGCCTCCTCCAGCCGGTCATCCATATCGGCCAGCCGGGCGCGAACCACAATGGCCACAAAGGAGATGTTGAACGCGACATGGGCGATCAGAATGGTATTGCGGCTCAAGGGGATCGCCAATATCACGAAGAAGAGCAGCGCCGAAAGCGCCATCACGATGTCCGGGATGATAATCGGCAGATACAGTACGGCGTCAAAGGTCAGCCGGCCCCGAAAACGATAGCGCTCCAGGGCCAGCGCCGCCATTGTGCCAAGTACCGTGCTAATCAGGGTGGACCAGGTAGCCACCCATAAACTGACCCGCAGCGCCGAGGCGATCGCCTGATCTCGAAACAGCACCTGATACCATTCCAGGCTGAAGCCCGTCCACGCACCCACTACCTTGTTGGCATTGAATGAGTAGATGACCAGGATGAGGATGGGCATGTAAAGGAACAGGAAGACGCCGACCGCGAATATGTTGAGGATCCGCTTTCCCGAAAACCAGCCGGCGCGGCGACGTGTAGCCGGGCGCACCCGTTCCGTTTTGTTGATACTCGAACCCATTGCGGTGGTCATCTTAACCTGTCCTGGTTCGACGCTGGCTACCGTTTCGCCGGCTCATCAGCCGATGAGCGGAAGTAGACGATGGTCGCCGCCAGCATGATGGCCATCAGGATAAAGCCGATTGCAGAGCCGAACGGCCAGTTTCGCACCGTCAGAAATTGCTGTTGCAGCAAGTTGCCGATTAGCGTCACCTTGGCCCCGCCCATCAAGTCCGGCGTGACGTAAGCGCCCAGCGAGGGAATGAAGACAATGATCGAGCCGGCAACGATGCCCGGCAACGTCAGCGGAAAGAGAATGCGGGTCATAGTTCGCCAGCGACCGGCGCCCAGGTCCGCGGCGGCCTCCAGTAGCGACCAGTCAAAGCGTTCCATGGCGGCGAAGAGCGGCAAGATCATGAACGGCAGATAGCCGTAGAGCAACCCCAGGAAGACCGCCGGCTGATTGAAGAGCAGCGGCAACTTTGCCTCCGTGGCTTGCGCTAACCAGGCGAATAGCTCGCTCCTGCCTGCCAACATTACCGCCTGTTCATGCAGGGTGATGGTCCAGAAATTGTTGATCAGCCCGGAGTCTCTGAGGATCAGCATCCAGGCATAGGTACGCACCAGGAAGTTGGTCCAGAATGGGATCATCACCAGGAAGATCAGCGTCTGGCGGTAGCGGGGCGATTGGCGCGCGATCCAGTAGGCAAACGGGTAACCCAACAACAGGCAGAGCAGCGTGTTGATTATCGCCATGTAGACCGAGCGCCATAGGATCCGCAGATAAATGAAATCGCCGCTGACCGGACTGAAGAAGCGGACGTAATCATTGAAGTACAGAGCCAGGCCATCCAGGCTGAGCGGCGGATAGGAAACCGTTCCCAGCCGGGAGCGCTCACCCAGGCTTACCACAAATACGATGATCAGCGGAGCGACAAAGAAGATCGCCAGCCAGAAGGCGGGCGGATAGGCCAGCGACCAGGCTGTCTGGCGGAGTAAGAGCAACAGCAACAAGCCGGAGAGAGAGCCGATCAGCAGCGCCCCGTAAAACTCGCGGGTGAGAATGTAGTACAGCAGGGAGGCGACTATGCCCAGCAGCGCCCAGACGATTGCCGCGCTGCGCACTCGTCCGGCATTACGCAATAATGCCACTCCCAGCGATAGGTCTACCAGGAAGAAGGTCCCGTAAAGGACGTAGGCGACTATGGGCGGCCAATTCGCCAGCGCCAACTCAAGCGGATACGGCGTCCAGGAAATGGCGCTGAAGGTGAGCCAGCGCACAAAAAGATATCCCCATAATGCAGCCCGGCCCAGACAGAGATAAGCAGCCAAGCGATTCAAGAGGTCAGGGCCGGCTTCGAGTTTCGGTTGCGCTATTGTGGCCATATCGGCGAATGCTCAGCTAACTTGGTTTCTGTATTTTCCCGGAAACTGAATTTCGTCAATCGCCGGTGCTCGATGATGGGTTTCCGGGAAAATTGATACACAATATCCGGCAAAAAGCAGCCCGCAGGCTGCGGGTTGCAGCCCGCTACTCGACAAAGACCTGGGCGTTTTCCGCCGCCCAATGCACGTAAACGCTCTCCCCGATCGAAAAGGCGCTGTCATATCGCGTGCCGTAGTTCTGCATGCGCACAATCGCGTCCGCCCCGTTGCCCAGGCTGACCCGATAGCGCGTGTCAGTGCCGATGTAGATCGCTTCCAACACTTTCCCGGAAATGATTACATTGTCCTTTTCCTGGGACAGGTATTCGTGCACATCAACCTTTTCCTCGCCCGGCTGCATCTCCAGCAAGGTCGCTATCTCTTCCGGGTCCATTCCGATCTTGGCGACCTCCGTCTCGCCCTGCGGATACAGGTTGATCTTTTCCGGCCGGATCGCCAATGTAACCGCCTGGCCGCTGGGTATCTCCCGGCCATCCGTCGTCCCGAGAACGTCCAGTTCCCCGATTCGCAGGGTCGCCGGCGGTCCACACTCGATGAGCGTGGCGGCGATGAAATTTGTCTCCCCGATGAAGTCAGCTACAAAGCGATTGGCCGGGTGTTCATAGATCTGGCGCGGCTCCCCTAGCTGCTGGACTATGCCCTGATCCATGATCGCGATGCGATCCGACATCGTCAGGGCCTCTTCCTGATCGTGGGTGACATAGATAAAGGTAATTCCTACCTCGCTCTGTATCTGCTTCAGCTCAAACTGCATGGCTTTACGCAGTTTCAGGTCCAAGGCTCCCAGGGGTTCGTCGAGCAGCAACACTTTCGGACGATTGACCAGCGCCCGGGCAAGGGCCACCCGCTGCTGTTGCCCGCCGGATAACTGCTTTGGCTTGCGTTCCCCCATCCCGCTCAGTCGCACCAACTCCAGCGACTCATCGACGAGGCGCGAGATTTCCGTCTTTGGGGTTTTTTTCATCTCCAGCCCGAAGGCTACATTTTGCGCCACGGTCATGTGGGGAAAGAGGGCGTAGCTCTGAAAGACTGTATTCACCGGCCGGCGGTAGGCGGGGATGCCGGCTACCGGTTGGCCCGCAATGTAGATCTCGCCGGTGGTGGGCTGCTCGAAGCCGGCGATCATGCGCAGAGTAGTTGTCTTGCCGCACCCGCTCGGCCCCAGCATTGAGAAGAACTCCCCATCGCGCACGAACATGCTCACATCATCGACAGCAAGGAATTCACCAAAACGTTTCGTAACGCTTTGCAATTCAACGGCGCCGTCGCCGACATGCTCCGAACTATTCACGTTCCACCTCTCCTCATGGTGTTGTCACTATTGTACACAGGCACACTCATGTGCAAAGTAAAACGCGACCTGTAAAATGGATTACACTTTCCGCCGGAAGGTCTGTGGTATCCTGCAACCCGGCTGGGGCGCACGACGTGCCGCAAACGTGCTCGTGGTGGATTCCATGGCCGGAGCCATACGCAGGTCTTATTAGCACAAATACGTTCTTCAGTCGGGCGGAGCGATTATGCTCCGCCCGGCTAACATCAAACCCCGTAGCTCTATTTCGGGTCCATCGCAGAGTGCATCACCCGGCATCATCGGCGGGGGTGTACCGTAAGACCTGGCAAGTGACGGTTGCGGAGCAGGTAAATAACTGGAATTAGGATGGACGGTAAGTCGCTTCTGACCCTGGAATTCAACAAGGTACTGGACCGGCTGGCAGAGCATACCAGCTTCTCTGCCGGCGCGGCCCTGGCCCATGCGGTGATGCCGACGGCCGACGAAGCGGAAGCCCGGCTATGGCAGGCTCAGACGCGAGAGGCCGCGGAGCTATGGGACAGCGGCGCCGACGTGACCATCGGCGGAACGCGCGATGTGCGCCGGCCCGCCGATAACGCGATGCGCGGCTTCACGCTGCCGCCGGAAGATTTCCTGGATATTCGCAACACCCTGATCGCCGCCCGCACCTTGAAGCGCAAGTTGCTCCGCATCGAGGAGCGCTACCCGCAATTGGCGGCGATTGCCGTGCTTATTGAGGAGTGTGAGGGGTTAGTTTCGGCTATCGGGCAGACTCTGGACGATCGCGGCGAAGTGCTGGACAGCGCCAGCCCGCAGCTGGGCACAATCCGGCGCACCCTGCGTGTGGCCCATGGGCGAATTCAGGAGAAGCTGCAAAATCTGGTGAACAGCAGCATGAACCAGTATCTGCAGGAGCCGATCATCACCATGCGCAACGGTCGCTACGTCATCCCCTTGAAGGCAGATTATAAAGGGCGGGTCCGGGGCATCGTGCACGATCAAAGCAGCAGCGGGGCCACCCTATGGGTCGAGCCGCTGAACACCGTTGAGTTGAACAACGAGTATCGCGAGTTGCACCTGAAAGAGCGTGAGGAGATCGCCCGCATCCTGGCCGAGTTATCCGCGAAGGTCGCCGCGCACGGCGAGTCGCTGAAGCGCGTGGTGGAGCGAATGGCCGAGATGGACCTGATCTTCGCCCGCGCCCGCTATGCGGTGGCGTTGGAGGCCGTTGAGCCGGAGTTCGTTTCCTGGCGAACCTTCCCGCCGCCAAAGCCGCCGAAGCACGCCAACGAGCGTGAGAAGTGGCAACCGCCCCCGCCCAATCCCCATCCCGGCTCCACCATTTGGGTGCGCGGCGCCCGCCATCCCTTGTTAAATCCGGACGAGGTTGTGCCGACCGACCTGTTGCTGGATGACGAGACCTTCCTGGTGCTGATCACCGGCCCGAACACCGGCGGCAAGACCGTCAGCCTGAAGACGACCGGCCTGATGGTCCTCATGGCGCAGTCCGGCATGCACCTGCCGGCCGTCGAGGCCAGACTAACCGTCTTTGCCAACGTCTTTGCCGACATCGGCGATGAGCAATCTATCGAACAAAGCCTGTCCACCTTCTCGGCGCACATTACCAACATCATTCATATCCTGGAGAATCTCGACGAGCGCAGCCTGGTGCTGCTGGATGAGCTTGGCTCCGGCACCGATCCGGCGGAGGGCGCCGCCCTGGCCCAGGCCATCGTCAACTTCCTGCGCGACAAAGGGGCGACCACCTTTATCGCTACCCACTACCCGGAACTGAAGATTTATGCCAGCCAGACCGCCGGCGCGACCAATGCCTCCCTGCTATTTGACATTGAGACCCTGGCGCCGACCTTTGAGATGACCATCGGCCTGCCGGGACGTTCAAACGCCATTGCTATCGCTCGCCGGCTGGGGCTGGACGAGACCATCCTTGATGAATCGCTGCAACTGATCGGGGCCGGCAACAATCGTGCTGAGTCGCTGCTCGAATCCATCTATGACATTCGCGAACGCATCTCCTCGCAAGAGGCAGCCGCCCGCCAGGCGTTGAAGCAGGCTGAAGCGGAACGGCTTGCCTTACAGAAGCGGTTGGACGAGATCGAGCGCGAACGCCAGCTCGTGTTGGAAGAGGCCAGGGCAGAGGCGCAGGAGGAGCTGGCCGCGATGCGCGAAGAATTGCAGCAGATCCGGCGCGAGATCCGCCTGGGCCGGACCGAGCAGGAACTGTCGCTCAATCGCGTCAAGGAGCTGAGCAAGCAGGTGAATGAGGTCGAAGAGGGGTTGGCTCCCGCAGACGACGGCGTTCAAGCCGATGCAGCCAGGAAGAAAACCCGCCGGCTGCGCCGCGCGCTGGAGGCCGGCGACACGGTTTACGTCAAGCCCCTGGGAGCGACGGGCGTTGTGGTCTCCCTGTCAAAGAAGGAGGCGGAGGTAGCGGTGGGCCGGCTGCACACGCGCGTCAGGCTCGCCGATCTGGAGCTGCGCGAGAGCGTCGAGCCGGAGTTGGAGGAAAGCGGCGTTAAAGTGACCTTGACCCGTTCACCCGGAATAGAGCTGGACCTGCGCGGTAGACGAGTCGAAGAAGGCTTGAGCGACCTGGACAGCTATCTGGACGCCGCCTACCTCGCTAACCTACCGTTCGTGCGCATCATTCACGGCAAGGGAACCGGGCGCATGAAGGAGGCGGTACGCAAAACGCTCAGCGCAAACAGCCACGTCAGCTCGTGGGAAGAGGGGAAGGACGGCGAAGGTGGGGCCGGCGTGACCGTAGTCAAATTCGCGCACTGACTGCCGGGCATGATACACTACGAAGATGGATCCGGGAGAAGAGAGCGACGCGATCAGGCGTGAGAAGGCTGCTATCTTGCTCGAGCGCGCGCAGAAGCATCAGGCGCGGGGGGAACTGGCTGACGCCATTCAATTATTCAAGCGCTCTTTGGAGCTCTTTCCCACCGCTGAAGCGCACACCTTCCTGGGTTGGACGTACGGCATGATGAAGCGCTACGACGAAGCAATTGAAGCTTGCGAAGCGGCAATCACGGTGGATCCCACCCTTGGCAACCCCTACAACGATATTGGGGCTTATCTCATCGAGCAGGGTCGTTGGGAGGAGGCTATCCCCTGGTTACAGAAGGCAATTTCAGCTCCCCGCTATCAGATGCCCCAGTTTCCCCGTTTCCATCTTGGGCGGGCATACGAGCGTCAGGGTAAGCACCGGCATGCGCTCGACTACTACGATCAGGCGCTGGAGATCGATCCCTTCTTTCGCGAGGCGCATGCCGCCAAGTACGCGTTACTCGGCAAGCTGAGCTAAGTTGTCTCCCGCCAACTCGTCATTGAAAGCCCGCAAGTCTACGAAACTGGTTCGCTTCCGGACAGCCCGTCCTGGACCTGTGGGGTTTTGCGTACCAGGCGGTGCAGGCCGGCTACCAGCCCCAGCAATACCCAGAACAGGAATTGCGGTCTGGCTCCCAGGGCAACCGCATCGGTCAGCCCGTAGATTGAAAAGGCCAACAGCGATGCCGCCATGCCCAGGGCCAGCGCCCGCAGCCGGCCATCAGCCGTCCGCCGCCAGCTCTGCCAGAGCATGACGGCGCTGCCCAGCCAGATTGCCAGATAGGCGACTACGCCGGGAATCCCCAGGTCCAGCGCCGTCTGCAGCAACTGATTATGGGCGTGAGCAATGTCTCTGACGAAATAGTCCGTGAAGAAGGGATACAGGATGGGCGCCACGCGGCGGAAGCTATTCATGCCCATGCCGGTGAGCGGAAAGTCTCCGATAGCGTAGTAAGCCCGCTGCCAGATCTGCTGGCGAAGCTCAAACGTCGTCTCCGAGAGCGTCGTTCCCAGCGTTTCGCTGTTCGTCACCGGATCGACCAGGGCGGTCAGGATGCGTTCCGGCCCCGCCCAGACCAGCAGCGCCGTGGCAACTCCCGCAACGAGGAGCAATAATCCGGCCAGCCGGCGACGCCGGCGGATCGCCGTTAGCAGCAGAAAGAACAAAGTGAGGGCAAAGGCAAGCAGCGCGCCCCGCGACTGGGCCAGCACCAACACGCCGGCCATGAACAGGCTGATTGCCCACAACGCGACAACGGGCAGCAGTTGTCTCAAGCGCCGCTCGCCACGCCACAAGGCGACGGTGTAATACACGGCCAGCACAAGCGCGAGGGGGAGGAACCAGAGCAGGATACCGGCTAATTCATTGGCATGGACCCCCAATTCGGCGCCCGGCAGCCGCAGCAGTTGGTCCGGCAAATGGGGCGCAAGCCCCGCTACCAGGAATAACTTGGCCGGCCAATCGGCGCTCAGCAGACCGGCGATTGCCACCAGGACGCCGGCGCCGAGGAACGCCGGCGCGCCCCAGCGCATTGCCCGCACGTTCTCGCCTGTTCGCGCCCCCACCGCATAAAAGACCCCGATGCTGTAGAGCAGCGCGACGACCTTCGGCCGGCTAAATGCCGGGTCAGGCGCTGCATAGACGCTGACCAGGATCATCAATCCCAGCAAGAGGATAGAGAGATCCAGCGGCGTCGGGGTGACAAAGTGACCGGTAGCGACCTTGCGCGCCGACCAGAGAACAGGGACGAGCAATAGCGCGACCGCTCCGCCCAGATCCGAAAATAACACCACCGGCAGGATCGCCAGCAAGAGCAGCCATTCCACCCGGATCAACTGGCTGCAAAAGCGGGTAAGCGCTTGCAAAGGCGGGCTAGATGAGACCACTTAGACGAACATGCTCTGATAGGCGGACTGCGCCGTGGCGGCAATCAGCGATAACTGGCGATGATGTCGGCGACCACATCCAACCAGCGGTAGCAGTAGTAGAAGGGGAGCTGCCAGCGCTTCTTGACCCCATACTTCCAGCGCATATAATCGGCCGGCGGTATCAGCAGCGCCACTGTCATGGCAATGCGCTGGCTCCAGGACATCGAGCGCAAGCGTTCCCGTGTCCGCTCCCAGCGCGAGTCCTGATGCTGCAGATGTTGCACAAAGGAGACGTCCTCATCCGGCGGTCGCCGGCGACGCAACTCTGTCAAGACCGTTGGCGGCAGCGGGGTCTCAAAGAACTGCCCGGTCAATGTCAGGGCGCGCTCAACAGCGTAGGTCCACCGGCAAACAATCGCCTGCTCAACAAGCAACTCCCAGCGGAAATCCGTGACGCTGGCCAACAGTAGATGAATATCGAGATAGCGACCCAGCCGGAATTGCGCTTCGCCATGGGACAACTCCGCGTGAGCAGCCAGGTAAAGCACGTGCGCTTCCGGCTGTAGTCCAATCAACTCCCCTTCTGCTATCGGCTCAGGCATGCGCTGGGCGATAAACCAGTCCACCGGCGGAGCCAGACTGCTGCCTGCCGGCGCGATCAGGCCCCAATGTAGCTCCAGTTTCGTCAGGCCGCCCGGCCCGAGATTGAAAACAGCGTGAATGTCCAGATCGGGACTTAACATGGCCGGGCGCTCCGCCGCTAGAGCTTCCAGCAACTCCAGGGCGGGGGTCGTCTGCCGCGGATCAACCAGCACATCAATATCCACCATTGGCCGGAGCGTTAGAGCGGGATAGACCGTCAGCGCCAGGGGCAGGCCCTTAAACCAGATCGCGGTCAGCCCGGCCTCCGCAAATCGGCGCGCGCAGATCTGCGCGGTTTCGTAAGCGAGGAGGTTATAGCCGGCTGTC
This sequence comes from uncultured Ardenticatenaceae bacterium, assembly GCA_964452775.1. Taxonomy (GTDB): domain Bacteria; phylum Chloroflexota; class Anaerolineae; order Promineifilales; family Promineifilaceae; genus JACKCB01. Next base: position 15,292 of record CAYVQP010000032.1, read on the forward strand.
TGGCCATGCGCCGCGACCAGGATCGCTCCGGCCCGCGGCTCCAGCGCCGGCAGGCCGGGTCCTTCTTGCAGGCGATGGTACAGCAATGGAGCCACCCCGTGCCGTTCCGCCAGCGCGCAGATCGCCTCTTGCTCGCTCGGCGGCAGGGCAACAAGTCCCTGTAAGGATCGCCGCCCGGTCAGCAGGCCGGCCAATTCATAAAGGGCCGGCTGGCTGCCTACCTTGGCTGGAGCGTAATCCTGCGCCGGCGCTTTGCTGGTGCTGAATGCCTGGGCCATGTCAAACTGCCGGTTGGGTGACTTCCTGATCCGTCACAGTGCTGACAGCAGTCGCCTGCAATGGGGTTTGTTCTGCGGGCTGGTATTCGGGGATGAACGATTTAAGCAGCCGGCGAATGGCGACCTCGTCATTGCGCTCGGCGGCGGCGGCCAGCTCCTCGACCTGTTTCGCCAGCTGGGGGTTTGGGTTATATTCGCCGTTAGCGGCAATGAAGATCATCCCGTGGGATGTGCGCTCATATTGTTGGCCGGAGACAAACAGCTCCTCGTGCAATTTTTCTCCGGGCCTTCTCCCCTCAATCTGAATGTCAATATCCCGCCCAATCTCCAGGCCCGACAATTCGATCAAATCGCGAGCCAGGTCCATGATGCGCACCGGCTCACCCATGTCCAGCACAAAGATCTCGCCGCCGCTGCCTAGCTCCGCGGCCTGCAACACCAGTTGGACTGCTTCCGGAATGGTCATGAAATAGCGCGTCATTTCCGGGTCGGTGACGGTAACCGGCCCGCCGGCGGCGATCTGTTGCTTAAATGTGAGCACCACGCTGCCGCGACTGCCCAGCACATTGCCGAAGCGCACAGCCGAGTAAGCGTGATCGCTGAGTGCGCCAGCCTCAAGCACCAGTAATTCAGCCATGCGCTTGCTGGCCCCCATGATACTTGTCGGATTGACCGCCTTGTCGCTGGAGACAAAGACAAAGTGCTCCACCTCATGGGCAATGGACGCCAGCAAGACGTTTTGTGTGCCCAATACGTTATTGGTGATCGCCTCCACGGGGTTCAATTCCATCAAGGGCACGTGTTTGTGCGCCGCGGTATGAAAAACAACCTGGGGGCGATATTGCCCGAATATGCTCGTTATCCGTTCAGGGAAGCGGATATCCGCCACGGCCGAAACCAGGTCAGTTTGAAGTCCACCCGCCTGTATCTGACGCTGCAGCTCCAGCGCAACCGAAAAAATCGAGTTTTCGCCGTGTCCCAGCAGCACAAGCTGCGCGGGCCGGCAGTGCAAAATCTGCCGGCATAACTCGCTGCCGATCGAACCGCCGCTGCCGGTCACCAGCACACGCTTTCCCTGTAGCAACGCCTGCACCGCACGGGTGTCGGTTTGCACCGGCTCGCGTCGCAGCAGGTCCTCGATGTGCACATTCCGCAACTGATTGACGCTCACTGAGCCATCCAGCAGCTCATAGATGCCGGGCACCGTCCTGGTTCCTACGCCGGCTGCCTCACAAATTTGGACGATCTCGCGGATAGCCTTGCCGGGAGCGGTGGGCATGGCGATGATCACCTGATTGACCTGTTCGCGCTTCACGACTGAGGGAATGACTTCGCGCCCGCCATACACGCGCACGCCGAGGATGCGCATTTTGTGCTTGGCCGGATCATCATCCAGGAAGCCAACCGGATGTAACTTGAGATGGGGGCTATTCTGCAGCTCGCGCATGATCATCGTCCCGGCATCGCCGGCGCCCATCACCAGCACGCGCAGCGCGTCGTCATCCGGATCGGCCTTCTGCCAGCGCACCATCATGCGCAGGCTGAACCGGCTGCCTCCCACGTAAACCAACACCAACAGCGCATCTATGATCGGAATCGAGCGCGGCAGATCAATGGCGGGTATAAAGGCGCGCAATAGAAAGAAGATCGGCGTGATAATGGCGCTAGACACGAACACAGCCAGGACGATCTGTTTCATCTCTTCCACGCTGGCGTAGCGCCAGAAGCGATTGTAAAGTCCGTACAGATAGAAGACGATCAGCCGAACTACCAGGGCCAGCACTGTGTAAATGATCAAGCCGGTCACATAGCAGTCCAGTTCCCCGGGGATTCCAACCACACATCTCAGTTCGGCAAGATCGTCCAGGCGCAAGATCAGCGCCAGCAGCGGCGTGGTCAGCAACACCAGTGCGTCAAGCAGAAATAAATGGCGATTACGAACGCTATCCAGGTCCATGGTTTCTGTACTGATTCCCCCGGCTAACTACCAGCCTGTCCCCAGGCGCCTCATCATTCGCTTGTCTCCTTCAGGAATCCCACACAAGTAAGCGAGCGGTCCGCCAGATAACCTGCAGGTCGCTCCAAATGGTGCGCTGCTCTTGATACTCCAACTCCAGCGCAAGCTTTTGCGGCATGATGACATGAATATATTCCTGCTCCCAATCGTCGCCGGTGAGCAGGCCGGCCTCGTCACGATATGCCAGTGAAGCGGAACTGGTAATCCCCGGCCGCAACGCCAACAATGTTCGTTGCTGCGGCGTGTAGTAGGTCACATAGCGAGGATCTTCAGGGCGCGGGCCGACCAGACTCATGTCGCCCTTCAGGACATTGAACAACTGCGGCAATTCATCCAGTTTGTACCGCCGCAGCCGGCGGCCGACACGAGTGACCCGCTTGTCTTCGGATCCGGTTATGCCGGGACCAATAGTCTCAGCATTCTCCACCATAGTGCGAAACTTGTAAAGGCGAAAGGTCGCTCCACCCATACCGGCGCGCCGGGCAACGTAGAGCGCCGGCCCCGGCGAATCCAGCTTCACCAGCAACGCGATCAAGGCCAGCAATGGGCTGAGCAGCAGCAGGCCAAGAATCGAAGCCGGCACATCAAGCAGGCGCATCTCTTCTTCCGCGCCGTTTAGACCCGCTGTTCAAAAGCGATTTCACTCACCGCCGTGATCACCTTCTGGATATCCGCATCACTCATCTTGCTGTAGATCGGTAAGGAGATCTCGCGCAGGTACTCGCGGTAGGCGAAAGGATAGTCCTCCGCCTCGTAACCATAGGTTTCGCGATAGTACGGGTGAATGTGCAGCGGAATGAAATGCACGCTGACGCCGATATTGCGCCGGCGCAGCTCCTCCACAAATTGAGCGCGATCGATGCGCAAATGATCCAGATGCAGGCGCAGCGCATAAAGGTGCCAGGCATGCCGGCAGTCGGCGCGGTCGTGTGGGACCTGCAGCGCAGCCAGCGAGGAAAACGCCTCCTGGTAGCGGGTGGCTATTTCCGCCCGGCGCTGCCACATGCGCTCGGCCTTGCGCAGTTGGGCCAGGCCCATAGCCGCGGCGATATCGGTCATGTTGTACTTGAAGCCGGGGGCGATAATCTCATAATACCAGGAGCCTTCCGCCGTGTATCGCTTCCAGGCATCCTTGCTGATGCCATGCAACGCCATTATCCGGCAGCGCTCGGCCCAACTATCGTCGTCGGTGCAGATCATCCCGCCTTCGCCGGTGGTGATTGACTTGGTGGCGTAGAAGCTGAAACAGGTGAAATCGGAGATCGTCCCGATTGTCCGCCCCTGGTATGCAGCCGGCAGCGCATGGGCGGCGTCTTCGATGACCGGCAGATTGTGCCGGCGGGCAATCGCCTCGATCGCCGCCATCTCAGCCGGCAGACCGCCGATGTGCACGGGCAGGATCGCCCGGGTGCGCGCCGTAATGGCGGCCTCAATCTGCCGCGGATCAATGTTTAGCGTCAACGGGTCCACATCCACCAACACCGGGCGGGCGTCGAAGTAGCGAACCACCTCCGCCGTGGCCGCAAACGTATACGGAGAGGTGATCACCTCGTCGCCCGCGCGCAGCCCAATCGCCTCCAGCGCCAGGTGCATTGCCGCCGTGCAGGAGTTGACCGCTATGGCGTGTTTAGCGCCAACGTAGGCTGCAAACTCCGCTTCGAACTGCTTGGTTTTGGGGCCGGTTGTGACCCAGCCGGAGGCGAGCGCCTCGGCAATTTCAGCTAGTTCCGTGTGATCCACATCCGGCTTTGCAAAGGCCAGGTATTCTTCATCCATGTCAGCCATCTTCTGTTGTCGTCGTTGCCGCCGGTTCGCGGGCGCCGGTCAGCTCAGCCAGCCAGCGTTCCACGATTACGGCCCAACTATATTCGCGCTCTATGAGGGCGCGTCCGGCTGCTCCCATAACGTCGCGCCGCGATACATCATCAGCCAATTCGCATATCGCCTGCGCCAGGGCCGCCGGCTCCTCGGGCGCAACGGCTATTCCGCATTGATGTTGAACCAGCAGATCGGCCGCTTCGCCGGCGCCGGAGTATATCACAGGGACCCCGCAGCTGAGCGCCGGGAATACCTTTGATAGCCGCATTTGCCGGGCGACCTCCATATCCCGCAAGGTCGCTACCGACGCGTAGGTTATTGAATAGAGATCAGCCATCTCTTCATAAGGAGATTGGCCGAAAACAACGTTGGCGAGACCCAGCCCCTCCGCCAACTGCCGGATGCGTTCCCGTTCCGGCCCGCTGCCGACCAACAGAAAGGCGACATCCTCTCGCTGTCGCAGCGCCGCCGCCGCATGGATCAGCGTGTCCAGCCCATGATAGTAGGCGTGTGTGCCTACATAGGCGAACACCTTCTTGCCGTGCAACTGCCAGCGATCCAGCAGATAGCCGGCGGGCGGTTGCGGCCGCAAGAACTCCGCGTCCGCCCCGTTGGGAAGAAAGGTCACCTGGTCGCGGGGAATGCCTCGTTCGACGAAGTGGTCAATGAAACGATGGGTAACGGTGGAGACCTTCCAGGATTGGCGCAGGAAGAGGTTCTCGCTGCGCATGGCAAGCTGCAGAAAGCGTTCGCTGCTCATGAAGCCAAGCTGGCGGGCGACGTCAATTTGCAGGTCCGGCACGTTGTAAATATACGGTACGCGCCGGAGCCACTTCATAATGATGCCCACAAACCCCAGCGAGAGAGGTTGCGATTCCAGGAAGATCACGTCCGGGCGCGGGCCGAACAGGGCGGCCAGCAGAGCGCTGCCGGTGAAACTGAAATAGTTCAGCAGGCGCGCGCGGGCGGATCGGCCGGTGGCAGCATAGACCCAGGTGCGGCGGACGGGGACGCCGTCCAACGTCTCACGCAGGCGGAATCTACGCTCATAGCCGGGGAAGAGCTTGCCGGCTGGATAATTGGGCATGGCCGTCAAGACTGCGACCTCTATGCCGTGTCGCTGCAGTTGCCGGGCCAGGGCGCGCAGCCTGATCTGCGGCGCGCCTATCTCCGGCGGGTAATACTGCGACAGGATCAGCCAGCGCGCGCCGTCAATCAAAGAAGTAGAACCAGGCATAGTAGACAAAGCCCAGCGAAAGGGCCCAGGAAGCGAACAAGGCTCCGGCGCGCAACCACAACGGCAACGACCAGGGTCGCCCCTCCACGTAGTCAGCTAACGGGAAGACCAGCAGCGAACTGAAACGGACAGCGACGAAGATCGCCCACCATGACATGGCGAAACAAAGCACCGCCGGCGTCAGGGCGATCCATGTCTCGGCCGCATCCCGGTCGCGCCGCCACGTCTGCCAGGCAAGGAAGATGGAGACAACCACCAGGCCGGCGGACAGCAACGACTTGGCAATCAGTTGTGGGGTCGGCGCGGCCGCTGTTTGCTGCCAGAGGAGCAGGATCCCCAGGCCGGAGAAGTTGTCGTGCTCGAGGTTGTTCGCTAATAGCCATAGCGGGTTGTCGTAGTAGCTCCATCCCATCAAGCCCAGGAGCAGAACTGGCGCGCCGGCTGCCAGACATTGGTACCAGGTCAGTCGTCGTTGCCACAATCCAATCAATAGCACCGGCCCCAGGAAGAACCAGCTCGCCTTGTGGACCAGGAAGGCAACGGCTACCACGGCAATAAATGACCAGCTCTTGTTCGCCCGATAGAGCAACAGAGCGGCAATCAACAGGAGGTAGATGAGGGCATCGGCATTAAGGACCGTGAAACGCAGAATGCCGACCAGAGGCCAGACGAAGAACAGCAAGACCCAGAACCAGCGATAGCGGTACTCTCGAAAGGCGTAGATGACCAGGATGGCCGTCCCTACCATAACAGCAAAGCTGATCATCTGCATCACCGTCCGGATGTTCAGCGCGCGCAGAAACGCGGTCTCCAGCAGCCAGATCACCGCGGGGTAGCCGGGGACATGGTCACCGCCGGAACCGATGCCAAAGGGGCGATCCAGGTTCCGGCTCTCATATGCGTAGGAGATGACGCCGGTTTCCAGGATGTCGTTTCCTCCGGCATTCACCACGACGTTGCCCACAATCCAGATCAGCAGAGCTATCAGTACGAGCAACGGAAGGTATTCCCGCGCCGCCTGGAACCACTGCCTCTGTTTCACGCCGGCACTCATGATTGGGTCCGTACCTCTACGAGGGACTTGTAATAATACATCGCTCGCTGCCTGCCCGGCTCGGCGGCCGCATGCCAGCCGGCTTTCTCATAGAGCCTGCGGGCGGGGTCATTCTCTGGATATACCGACAGACGCACGGAGCGGCCTCCTCTTGCCCCGGCCTGCTCTTCAAAGGCATTAATCAGTGCCAGCCCAACCCCCTGACCACGACTCTCCGGCTGGACGCCTATACCCACCAGAGAAAAGGTGGGAGTGGGTAGTTCAGGCTGATGGGTCGCGCCGGCTGAGGCGTTGTCGCCGCCCAAGAAGATGCTCAACCGGCCACGCACCGCCTGGCGAAAGCGCTGGTCCAGGAATAGCCAGGGGCGGGTGATAATCCCGGTCAACGCCGGCCAAAGCACCACCCGATTTAGCGCCGCCGCGTAGCCCAGGGGAGCGCCGACCACATAGCCCAGCAGCCGGCCCTCCTCTCCCAGGGCAACCAGTGCAATGGCGTCTCGATCCTCCACAAACCAGCGGATGAACGCCTCCTGATAACGCTGCCCAAGGCGAGCATTCAGATAGCCGGCGAAGGCTACCTGTTGCAGCGCGGCGATCGCCGGGATCAGCTCGGGCGCCGGCTTGCCCACGCGCACATTGCTCATGATGGTCCGTAAGAAATCGGTTCGCGCGCCCCGCCCGCCAGTGCGACGGCATAAACTTCCGCTACCTCTCCCGCCAGTCGAAGACTCTCCAGGTGGCAAACTGAATCGCGTAAGTTGGGGCGAGTCAACAGGGCGAGGCTCGCTGCCAGGGCCGCGGCAATGGTCTGTGGCTGGCGGTCAACGCAGATATGGCAACCCGGCAGCCCGTTCAGCCGCTCACGGACATCACCCACATCAACGCTCACCACGGGCAGATTGCAAGCCAACGCCTCTTTTACCACGTTCGGCGAGCCTTCATGATCCGACGTAAGCAGCAGAACATCACAGGCATTCATGTAGAGCGGCATCTGCTCATGAGTCACGTTGGCCGTGACCACCAGTTCGGCATCCAGCGCAGGGTCCAGGTGCGTCATCGCTGCCTGCGCCAGGTCGAATCGCTTCACCCGCCGCTCCGGATTGGCAGCAAAGAGGACCAGCTTGCGATGCGCCGGCAGATCCAGTTGCTCACGCGCCGTGCCCGGGTTCATTGGACTGAATTTTTCCAGATCGATGCCGGAGGGAATGACGTGGTAACGCCGTTTGGGCAGATGGGAAGCCATTGATTCCGAGACGATGATCACTTCTGTGGCCCGGCGTGCGACCATGCGGCTCACCGCCCTCAGGAGCTTGCTGGCGAACGGCTCATGCCCGTCTTCAGCTCGCCAGCCCAGCAAATCGCTGCCGCCGAAGCGGACGACAATGGGCAGCCGCCGTTGCGTCAGGGCGACAATACCGCACTGCCCAAAGCGAATGTGTACCAGATCATACTCCCGGCTGCGGAGTTGCCGGTGGAATTGCGCCGCTGCGCGGCTATAGGCGACCGGCGACCAGCCCCCCTGGTAATGGAACACGTCAACTTGCAGACCGATTTGCCGCAGGGATTCCACTTCTGCCTTCACAAAAGGGGAGTGCGCCGGATGCGCCGGCGTCGGCCATTGGCTGGTGATGAAGAGGATACGCACGATCAAGATTTCCAGAAGTCTCACGTCCTACCGGTTGGCGGACCACACAGGATAGGCAATATCCGGGAATCTTAGGTGTTCAGCTAAGTTCCGGCTGCCACTGTTCGAGCCAGTTGTTTAATACCCACAGCATGAAGGCCCGCTGATACAATCCAAAGCGGCTCCAGCGGCTCCTGTCACGCGGCCCAAAGGCGAACTCCCCGGCGACTCGCCCAATCCACTCAGATCGAACGAGGGTCTGGATCGGCGCATCCGCTGCGGTCAACTCCGCATGGAGCTGCTTTCGCTCGGACTCACCCAGCCAGGTATCGAAAGGCAGGTTGAAGCCCGCTTTTGGCCGCGCCACGATTGCTTCCGGCAGAAAGCGGCCGGCCAGCGCTCGCAAAAGCAGCTTGTTCTGCCGGCGGCTGTATCGCAGATGTTTCGGCAACGTCTGCGACAGGGCCAACACCTGGCTTCCCAGGAATGGGACCCGGGCCTCAAGGCCATGCGCGGCGCTCATCACGTCGACCTTCCGCAGATAGTCGCCGGGCAACGCGGTTTCGACGGTCAGGTCAAGGTAGTCGGAGCCGTCCGGATCGTTGATCCGCTTGCCCTCATTAATCAGGGTGGAGATAAATGGTTCCGCGCGGTCGAATGCGCTGGCTTGCAATAGATCTACCAGCGTCCAGGGCGGATGGTAGGCGGAAAGCTGAGTGAGCCGGTTGCCGTCACACAGCTTGGCGGCATGCAAAATCCTTGAACCCTGCCGCCAGCGATCCGGCGTGAATGGTTTCGTCGTCTGATTGGCCCATCGCGCCATTGTCAGCAATGGACCCGGCGCGCGACCCATCCGCCGGGCCAGGTCAGCATGCCGGAAGCGCGCATAGCCGCCAAACATCTCGTCGCCGCCGTCCCCGCCAATGACCACCTTCACATGCTCGCGCACGGCCCGGCTGATCAGGTTGGTGGGGATGGCAGATGAATCGGCGAACGGCTGGTCGAATTGTTGCATGATTGAGCGAAGAGTAGGCAGGTCCGGCCGGAACGCCCCCAGGTCCAGAGTGTGATGGCGAGTTCCCAGGTGGGAGGCTACCGACTGGGCGTGCGCTGACTCATCAAAACTGTCGTCGTCAAAGCGGACGTTGAAGGTATCCAACTGCACATCCAGCTTTTTGACCAGCAGCGCGGACAGCAGGGAAGAATCGATGCCGCCGCTTAGAAAAGCCGCAATTGGCACATCGGCCTCAAGGTGCTCCCGCAGGCTGTCCGTCAACGCCTGCTCCGTTGCCTGCAAGGCGTCTTCGCGGCTCCAATCCTGCTCACGGCGCTCCCATTCCCAAAAAGCTCCTCGCTCTACGCCGGCGGCAGAAATCGCCAGCCAGCTACCGGGTTGCAGCTCAAAGATATCTTCGAAGAACGTGTCCTCGGGCGTTGGGTAGCCGAAGACAAGGTAATTCACCAGGGAGCCGTAGTTGAGCTTGCGAGGTAGCTCACTCTTGAACAGGCTCTTGATCTCGGAAGCAAAGAGCAATCTCCCCTCATCCAGGGAGATATACAGCGGCTTTATGCCCACCGGATCGCGGGCCAGGGTCAGGCGATGGGCGCTCTTGTCATAGATTGCCAGGGCAAACATGCCGTGCAGCCTGCCGAACAGGCCGGCTCCCCACTCCAGAAACCCATTTAGCAGCACTTCGGTGTCAGATTGGGTGGCAAAGCGCCATCCGGCGTGCTCCAGCTCAACACGCAGCCCGCGATAGTTGTATATCTCGCCATTAAAGACGATCACCAGTTGCCCATTGATGGAATGCATGGGCTGATCGCCAGAGTAAAGGTCAATGATTGCCAGTCGAGTCTGGCCAATAGCAGCCGTGCCGGCGGCGTTGGTCCAGGTGTCGCAACCATCCGGCCCACGATGCAGCAGCTCATGGGTCATAGATTCAATGAGCATGGGTGCGAATGGGTCGTGGGCCAGACTTGCCCGATAGTGGCCGCAAATGCCGCACATTTGTTAAAGCAACCTCTCGTAGAGCCGGGTGTAAGCATCCACCATTTGCGGTATCGAGAAGAAGCGCTGCATTCGTTGCCGACCTGCCTGGCCCAGGCGTGAGCGCAGTTCCGGCGACGCGAGACAGCGATCTAGCTGGCCGGCAAGTCCGGCCTCGTCGTCCGGCGGAATGAGCAGGCCCGTCTCCTCATCGCTGACGATTTCCGGCACGCCGCCCACATTGGTCGCCACAACAGGCGTCCCCAGCGCCCCGGCCTCCATCAGCACATTGGGCATACCCTCGCTCCTCGACGGGAGACAAAGGACATCGAAAGCGGCGATCAATGGCTCTACGTCCGATTGACTTCCGAGGAAGCGTACGCTGGACCGCAAACCTAAGTTGTCAGCTTCTTCGACCAACTGGTCGCGCTGGGGGCCGTCGCCGACAACAATCAGGCGGAAATCAGGGAAGCGCGGATGAAGTCGCGCCAGGGCGCGCAACAGCAGCGAGAGATTCTTGTTCTCGTCCAGCCGGCCGACAAAGCCAACCACGACCTGCTCTCCGGACGTTTGAAGCCGGCGCAGGCCGTCCGCCTTCATAGCGACAATCTCTGCTTCGCTATGGCAGTGGACGCCGTTATAAATGACCTCCACTTGCGGCAGACGCCCAAAGTTCTCGCGCAGCATCCCGGCTCCCGCCAGCGAATTACAGACCAGGACATCGGCGCCTCGCAGGCACAACCTGCGCCATAGCCGGGACGGGATCACATCCACATAGCTCCTGGAGCCGAAACGCAGGCCGCCAATGCTCGGCTTGCGGGGAACCCGGTTGGCAATGGGCAGATAGCCATTCGCGAAAAAGTGAAAGCTATGCACGAGGTCTGTATCCTGAATGGCGCGGTGGATATGCCGTGCGCGCGCCAGCACATTCACCCGTGGGATTGGCAGAACCTCGATGCCGTCGTCGCGCAGCCGTTCTTCCCAGTAATCGCCGGCCTGCGGATTGAGTGTAGCCACCTTTACGGAGAAGCCGCGATCTCGCAGGCCGGTGGCCAGGGCGTAGAGCTGTCGTTCAGCGCCGCCAAACCCGAGTTGGCCGGTCAGCAGCGTCAATTTTGGCCCGGAGGACTTCATGAAAGGATGTCAGCGGCCCGGCTGATGGATCCGTGTTTCAGACTCGGCCTCGGTCGCCTCGTGCTGGGCGAGCAGCATGCCGAACACAGTCGCCATACCGACCAGAAACCAGACGAGTTTCTCATACTGGTCGTGTTTGGTTAGCCCGCCGACCAACATGATCAACAACATGGTGAGCCATGTATAAGCCAGGGCGGCATTCTGTGGGTGGAGGCGAGTGCTCGCCAGCCAATACGTGCGTAAGGTAGCGAAACACAGGGCCAAGAAGAGGAGGATGCCAATCATGCCGGTCTCTGCCAGCACTCCGATATAGATACTATGCGGCCCGGCGTCCAGTCGCTCGCTCGGGATCCGGCCCAGCGCGTAGGCCGGCAGGTTGGCCGGGAATTGTCCAATGCCCACTCCCTGAACAGGGTGATCGCGCCACATGGCAAGCCCGGCCCGCCACAATTCGTCGCGGATATCTTCACTCTCAATGCCGGCGCTGGTCACGCTGACTGCATTTTCTAACAGCTGCCAAAGATTCTGAGGTACCAGCACTAAAGCCAGCGCGGAGAGCAAAACTAACATGACCAGACGTCCCAAGGTCCCCTGAGTGTGCCGGCCTATGGCAACAAATGCCAGCGCTATCGGCAACAATAGTAGGCCGGTCCGCGAGCCGGTGGCAACTACGCCTAACAGCAGAATGAACATGGCCGCGATGCCGCCGGCGCGCAAGACTCGGCGCGTCGAAATGCTGTGGAGATAGTAAAGCGCCACCAATGCAACCACGAAGTAGCGCGCCCCGGCGTTGATGCCCGCCAGACCACCCGAACGTTGTTCGCGCAACCCGATGCCGGTCTGTTGCCACACCGGCGAACCGGATATCGCATACGCCGCCGAGGCAGTGGCGGCCAGCACGAAAAAGAACATTACCTGGCGTTGCCGGACGGGTGATTGCAACAATACGCCTGCCAACCAGAGCAAGATGCCCAGCTGGGCAAAAGTCAGCAGCCAGTTCCGATCACCTTTGAACACCGCCGACGACGGGTTTGAAATAAAGAGCCAGGCCACGAATAGCGCCGCAGTAACATGAATCCATTGCAGTCGTAGGGTTGCCTGCTCATTGCCAAAGCGATGCTGAAAGAGATATCCGGCAACTGTTGCTGCGCCGAGCGGCAGGGAGAGCGTGGAGACGAGCGGCAACGTGGGCAATATTGCCGTAATAGGCAGCGAGGCGATCAGAAATATCAAGCCGATGTGCGGTCTGGTGAACACCGCCACGCCCAGGATGCCGGCCAACGCCAGGCCAACCAGAGTCAGGAAGGCGGACGTGCCGGTGGCCCCAATATAGCGCCCGCTCAGGAAGGCCAGGGCCATGGTTAACGCTGCAATTCCGAGCGTCTTGAGGACCGGGTATTCTTTGGTTACCTGGGTAATGTAATGTGCCATCTTACGGTTACATGACTCTTCGGGCCGGTCGCTATTGCCTTACCGGGCAGAATCTTGCTTCTATTTTCCCGGAAACTTTATCAACGACCCCGGCGACTGACCAAATTCAGTTTCCGGGAAAATGCAGAAACCAGGTTAACTGAACACTATTGCTCGGAACTCAGTACCTGCAAGCGCGATTGGGCAATCTGATTGTCCGGCTCCAACGAGAGAACCCGCTCATATTGCAATACGGCGCAGGCGGTATCAGCCTGCCTTTCGCACAACTCCGCCCACAGGAGCAAGCCGGCAGGGCCAAGATCCTCCCAGCGAGGCATTCCACTCAACATCGTGATTGCCAGCTCCGTCTCGCCGAGATCGGCAGCCACACGTGCGCCGGCCACGCGATTTTCAGCCCGATTGGGATAGTACAGCAATGCGCGCTGATATAGCGCCAATGCCTCCTGCTGTGAGCCGAGCCTGTCAAGCGCGTCCGCCAGGAGCAACAGGGCGCTGTCATTGGCCTGTGAAGCGTGCCGCAACCAGGGCAGCGCCTCGTTCAACTGGTCGCCGGCAAGATACATCTCACCAATGCGCCGCGCCAGGTGCAGGTCAAGCTCGCTAATACCTCCCGGCGGCAAGAACGCCTCGCCAGCAGCCAGATAGTGTTGGGCTGCCGGCGCCTCCCCCAGTACGTCACAGCGAGCGGCGATGCCCAGATAATAGCCGGCCAATTCAAACCGCGTCTCCTCCGCCCGTTCGCCACTCACCGACCCTATCTCGCTCACGACTTCCGGCAGGCTCTCGCCGGCCTGCAATTGCATATTTGCCAGCAGCGCCAGAGCCAAGACATGATCCTCCGCCTCTGCGGCCCGGCTTAAGTGATCCCGCGCGACCTCACTCTCGCCGGAGGACAGCGCCTCAAGCCCCAACAAATAGTCATCGTTTGCGGCCGGCAACGACCAGGCGCTGAGCTGTTCATCCATTGGTGAAGCCGGCTCACATTCCCGGTCCGGCGCCCAGGCAGCTACCAGCGACTCGCCGTTTAACTCCTTTGCAGTTGGCAAGGCCCGCGCAATCTCGGGGCCGCGCAATAGCGCCAGCAACAACAGCAATCCAACCAGCAGAGCTGACCAAAACCTAGACGGCATGAACCGCCACCTGCTGCGAATATGCCGGGTAACGCTGGACCCGCTGGTAAATCTCCTCCATCAGCTGCACATGTCTCTCCAGCGAGAAAACCCGGCTGACATGCGCTCGCCCGGCGGCCCCGAGAGAGCGCCGGAGCTGTTCATCCTCGATTAGCCGGGCGGCGGCGGCAGCAAAGGCGCGAGGATTACCGGCTTCAACCAGCATGCCCGTCTCGCCGTCCACGACGCTTTCCGCAATACCTCCTTGAGCCGGGCCTACAACCGGCCGGCCGGCAGCCATCGCTTCAATCGCCACCCTACCGAAGCCTTCTACCTCGCAGGTGTGCACCATGATATCAAGGGCGTTCATCAGGGCCGGAATATCGGGCACATTGCCGGCCCACACAAAGCGATCCTGGATTCCGGCGTTCGCCACCATTGTCTGCAACTCATGGTAATATTCGCGCCCTCCACGATTCAGCCATGTACCCGCCGCCGGCAGCGCTCCGCAGACCACAAACCAGAGATCGGGAAAGCGCCGGCCCAGGTCGCCGGCCGCCTGCACAAAAAGCGCGTGGCGTTTCACCTGCGAGGTAACCGCTGCGATCTTCGCGACGAGTATGGCCCCATCCGGCACGCCCCACGATCGGCGCAGTTGCCGGCCCCGTTCCCGGGCAGTGGGCGTGTCAAATTGCGCCGCATCCACTCCATCGTAGATCACGGTGGTCTTGTGTCCCAGGCCGTGTTCAAGGAAGATCTCGCCGGAAAAACGGCTCATCGGAACGATGCGCTCGGACAATTTCCCAATCGTCGCGGCCAGCTTGTCATCCGGCAAGGGGAACCGCATGAAGCCGTTGCTGCCGATCCGCTCACGGATGTGCCACACGTGCGGGATGCCCATTTCTTCAGCGACGAGCGCTCCGTAATTGATCGCCGCCGTGTTGCTGTGAACTATATCAATGCGCCATTCCTCTATCAGGCGGCGTAGCTGTTCACGAGGGACGCGCCCGAAAGCGCTCAACTGATTGGCGCGCAGCCAGTGGCCCAGACGCGACACGCTTCCCAGCCATCGCTTCTTGTTCCACCAGGGCATGGGAAAAACCCGGCTGCCGGTCGCCAGCGAAGCGACACGCTGCGACGCCGGCTGGCCCATCATGCCGGGGTAAACCACAAAGTGCCCGGTTTCCACGCCCAGCTCGCGGCTGGCCTGGATCAGCTCATATGCGCCGATTGATGCTCCTCCTCCTTCCGAATTGAGTACGTGCAGGATGTTCATGCGTGCTCTAGCTCATCTTCGCCGGAGAACGGCCCCCACGGCAAGGAGGCCGAGCGCCGGTAGGGCCGCGAACCCGCCGAATAGCAGATAGAAGCGGGGATTACGCAGCGCCTCATCCGGATAACTGGCCAACGCAAAGGCCAGCAGGCGGAAGGCGTGGCGATAGTTGCCGTGCCGGAATTGGCTCAACCCTTCTCGCAGGCAGACCCGATCCAGAAAGGAGCGAATCAGGATCCCCCGATCCAGCCCCAGAGGGACCAGCGTCTCATCGCGAAACTCGATGGTATAGAGATAGTCATCAATGGGCTGCTTGAGGGTCGTGGTCTGGGTTGCCCGGTTAGCGGACGGAAAGTCGCGGTACCGGTAGAGGATACGGGGAACATAGATGACGGTGGGGTCCAGGGCCAGTATCTTGTAGTTGAAATGCTTGTCCGGCCCGATGGTGCGCACGCCGGTGTAACCCTCGACGGCTTCCCACAAACGCCGGGGATAGACGATGGTCAGGAATGGGGCAAATGTCCGCAGCCGGCGCAGGCTGTCCGCCAGCACGTCATGACCGCGAAAACGCACCGGTTGGGCCGGCTCAGCGATAGTTGCCGGGACAGCGTCAGTGAGGACGCGCCGGCGAATATAGTAGCCGTCCGGCGCTTTCTCGATCACGCCCCACACCCGGTTGTCGTTGTCGAAAATCTCCGCCTGCGAATAGAGCACCGTATTCTCAGCAGCCGCGCCCATCTCTCCCAGAAGCTGCGCATACGTGGCCAGCGCCCCCGGCTTCATCTGGTCGTCGGAAGAGAGTAAATTGACGAAATCATGCCGGGCGTGCATCGTCGCCCGCTGCAGGTTGGGCGCAAAGCCGACGTTGTAGCGGTTTTCGATCAGCCTGATGCGCGGGTCATCGAAGGAGCGCACCACCTCCACCGAGTCATCGGTCGAAGCATTGTCCGCCACGATGATTTCGAAGTGCGGATAGCTTTGATCCAGCACGCTGCGGATGGTGTCGCCGATGAAGCGCCCATAATTGTAGTTGGGGATGCAGATAGAAAAGGTGGGTTGCGTGGACATCAGGTCTACTGTCGAAGGAGGCGCTGCGTGGTAAACGCAGCCAGCGCTTCCGGCGTTCCCATATCCCACATTTCGGAGGCGATTGAGACCGTCACCCGCCGGCCGCGAGCGATGTACTGCTGGTAGACGGGGATCACATAGTATTCGCCGCGCGCCTTTACCTGTCCGGCAATCAACTCATCGGCGGCGTCCAGAAACTCGTGGCCGGAGGCAAAGTAGTATAGGCCGGTGCTGGCGTAATCGGAGATGCGCACCTTCTCGGCCACCTCAACGACCGACCCGTACGCATCGGTGCGTGCAAAGCTCCAGCGATCGCCCGGCATATCCGCCACCGAGATGATGCCGCGCACGTCCGGCGGACGGCCGGCAATCTCCGCGCCCAGGCTGGAGACGACCAGCGTGTCCGCGCCGGCTATCAGCACATCCTCCGGCGCGTCCAGCCACTCTCGCACGGCCAACACCGTGCATAATTGCCCTTCGGTCACATCATCAATGAGCATAATCCGGGCATCATCCCCGGCAATTTGTCGCAGCCGCGCCGTCACCTGAAATTGGCGTTCGTGCTCCTGCAAGGCGATGAAGATCAGGGTGGAGTAATCTATGCCTTGCAAGCTATCCAGCGCCCAGGCAACCATCGGCCGGCCGGCGACATCAATGAGCGGTTTCGGCCGGTCATACCGGCTGCCGGCGAAGCGGGATCCGCGCCCCGCCATCGGCACAATGACCTTCATCGCGCCCGCCCCTCCTTTTGCAGCTCAGCCTCGCTGACCAGCTCCCAGGAGGTAAACCGGTAGGCGCGATCGTCAATGTAGACATGGCCGTTGGGCTTGCCGAAGTAGATCTCGTCGTATTCAATGTGGTGCTCCGCCAGCCAATCCAGGGTCACTTTGCCCACGTTCTTCATCACCCTGCCCAGGTTGCTTTCGCACGTCGCCATGTTGCGCGCGGTTTGAATGATGATGTAGTGGCCGGCGGCGTGCAACTCCCGGATCCGCTCGGCCGCTCCCGGAATAGGCTCCACGTCAGCATAGCTCTGGTCGGGTCGCTTCAGGTAGCAAATTGTGCCGTCCAGGTCAATTACGATGCGCATTCAAACACCTCATTCAGGCGAGACAACCCGGTCAGCAGCATCATCCGCTGCCGGCGCGGCGAATCCTGGTGCAACGGCAACATCGAAAGAAAAAGCAGCCCCTCGATAAACTTGATCTCGTCCAGATCATAGCCGGCCTCCTCCAGCATGCAATCAAAGGCTTGGGCCACAAGGGTTGCCGTTTCACCGGCATAGACGCTGGCGCGGAAGCCGTTATCGTCTTCCTCAAGGTGAAAAAAGCCGGCGACGATGTAGTCATACAGACCGGCCACGCTATGTCGTAGCTTGGCGATGTCATAGCGGCTGTCGCCATAGATGCCGTTCACGCCAAAGTTACCCCGCGGATCGATCAGGCGAATGATCTGGTGGTTGACATCAAACAACGTGTTCGAGAAGCAGAAGTCCCCGTGAATCACTGCGATGGAAGCAGTCTCCACCAGATGTTGAGCGCGAGCGTCTATCTCCGCTCGCAATACGGACACATTTTGCAGCGTCTGCCCGTTGTATTGGAGAGAGGGCCGGCTCAACAGCGCTTCCCAGGCCGCGTCCCGGCTCTGCAATTGCTCCAGTCGCTCCCAGGTCTTGGCGGCATACATGGACGAGATGGCGGCCGGCTCCAACACGCCGCGGTGGCGGCAGAACTCCTGGTGCACCCGTATCACGTGACGCAGGATTGAGCTCCAGGTGTCCGGGTGCAGGTCGCCGTACACATAAAGCTCGGCCAGCGACGGATAGCCGTAATACTCCTGTACGATTTGAAGCCGGCCATTCTCCTGCCGGTAGCTGAGGATACGGGGGGTGAGCACCTTCAGCTCATCCGGAATTCCCAGGTACCAGTCCAGCTCGTTCTGCAGCTTGTCGCTATTTTCGCTCACCTTGGTGATGGTGTTGAGAATGGGGTTGACGGTCAGCGTGTTGAAATAGCGCGGTTGCAGTAAGCGCCGGCGCGCCTGCACCAGATTGTCAATATGGCCGAAATCGTACCATTCTTGCGCCGGCCGGGCGTATATTGGTCGCCGCCGGCCATAGCGGACCAGCATCTGGCTCAGTTCGCGCGCGCCGGCAGCCAGCGCCGCCGCCAGGCAGTCGCGCGCTAATTGGCCGTCCACCAGCTGATAGAAGCCGGCCAGCGCACTGTTTGTCGTCGTTGTGTGCTCTTGCTTATCCAGGTAGGCGGATACTCGCTGCCGGTCGTCCAACTCAACCAGGCACCAGCGGCGGGAGTCGGCGACCTCGCCGGTGTAGACGAAATCCAGCTCATCCTCGAAAGCATCGCGAATGAGTGTGTCGCCGAGGACTATGCGCAAGGCCTGGTTGCCGGGCCGGTCCATTAGGCCGGCTTGCAAGGAATGGAGTATCGTACCGCCGGGGTTTACCGGGGCCAGGGTCAGCTGCATGCGTCCGGCATAGGCCCACTGCACGAAATGCTGCAACTGCTCGTCGCCGGCGCGCAACACCACCGTCGCCGCGCGCGTCCCCTTGCCCAAAAGATCGTCCAGGATCCAGCCGATGACCGGCTTGCCGTTGATCGGAATCATAGGGGTGGACTGCTGGCTGCCGCCGGACAGCTGGCCGGGGTGGGCCGGGCCGGCGCAGAGAATGATCGTATCAGCGTCCATCACGAACTTACCATCATCCAACTATTGCGACTCCCGACAACGCAACACTTCGTCCAGGGGAATGCCATAGTAAAGCGCCACTTCGCGGATAACCTGATCGTTTGCTCTGGAGACGCATAACGCCGACACCGAACGCGATTGCTCTTCCGCACGCATCTCGGGCAAGGGTAGACTCGTGAACAGCACCAGGCCGTTTATCAAAACGGCCGATGCAACGAGGGTGAGTATCGCCAGCCGATGGTGGGAGTTCGCAACCAACTGGGGATGACCGGCCAGTGCCAGGGCAAGTAGGAGTAACCAGCCCAGCGCCGGCAGATAGAGATTGCGATTTCGAAAATAGGCGAAGGCCACCACGCAGGCGACAACGATTAGAGCCAGCGCAAAGCCGGCGAGCGGCGTCCGCGTCTGTTGCCCGCGCAGATGAAGAAAGGTCAGCAGAATGAACATCGAGAGCGCGCCATGAATGGAGAAGGATGCGATTTCCAGCCAGGCGGAGGTGGGCGCATTCGTAGAGGGGTTGCGAAGCAGCGCCAGGAGAATTGTCGCGCCACCCATCAGAAGCGCCGCCAGCAGCGTTTTAGATCCGGCGTGATCCCAGGGCCTCCAGTGTGATCCGGCGAACCAGGCCCCGGCGAACACAACGAGAGTAAGTCCCAGAATCTGCCAGGAAGATGCTCTAAGATAGCCGGCCCCTCTGAAGATTGGCAGGAACGAAGCAACCAGATTTGCGCTGACAGTATAGATGGAGAGCATCAACCGCTGCAGGGGGGTAAAAGCGGCCACTTCAGCAGGCGCAAAGTGGGTGAAGAACACGTAGGCATCCTCAGCCGGCATCTGTTCCGGCCAAAGACCAACCGCAAGTGTGCGCATGACAAAATAGGCAAGCACGCATAGCACCGCCATCAGGAGCACTCCGGCAGCCCGTTGCCGGGGATATTCCCCTGTTCGCCAGGCGAATACGGCAAAGGCAATTGCGGCGGCAGCCAGGGCCAAGCCGTTCTCCCTCATCAGGGCGGCTGTCAGGAGCATCAGCAACAAAATGATGTAGTTCCGCTTCTTGCTTGAAACCGCTATCAGGAGGAGCACACAGAGCGCCGCCAACAGATACTGCCACACCGCTGCATCAGAAACCCAAATGACCAGCGGGCTGACATAAGGATGAGAGACAAACAGAAGCGCCAATAGCCCCGCCACAAAGGGATCAAGCCCGATGTGCTGGAACAAGGCCAACAGCGCCACTGACGCCAGGCAGAGTGCAAACACCAGAACGATCTGATAGCCGGCATAGTTGACGCCGAACATCTGGTACAGGAGCCATGCCTGTACGGCAAAGAAGGGGCGATACAAATGTGTTGAAAACCACTCTGTGGCTTCACCCGTTTGCGGGCCGAACCCGACCCACGGGCCTGTGGAGCGGATTACTGAAACCGCGGCCAAATCATCGTCCCGCAAGAATGCGCTCTGCAGCGCCGGGGAATAGAGTATCAGAGTAACGACAATAACAGCCACAAAAGAAAACAGGCGCCAGCCCATCGGACTCTTAAGCGCCTGAAGGATGCGCGATGTCCCGGCGGGATTGATCCCTGCAGTATGGAAGGCCTCGATCAGGTCACGCATGGGTCTACCTGGACGGTGACAGAATGATCGTCGCCAGCCGGCTGGTAGCCCGGCCATCCAACGGACCCAGAAACTCACGCCGGATCGCGTCCCGACCGGCAGCGTACCAGCCGGGTTCCGCCAGCGCGCGCTCGACGGCCGAGATCATCGCCGTCCGGCTGCGGACGATGGGCACCCAATCGTTCTGATAAAGCCGGCGAAAGTGTTGTTGCAGCCAGGTGCGCTCAAAATAAGCATCAAAGACTTCCGGCATATACTCATTGAACACCGGCACGACCGTGGGGGTGTCGAAGATGGCCGCCTCCACGCACATGGTAGAGCCGGGGCTGATCAGCACATCAGCGTGGCGCAGGAGATTGCCGGCCAGGACAGTCTCCTCTCTGGTAGGCGTCCAACCCAGGCCGGGGACGTAATCCTCATAGCGGGAAATGCGCACGTCCGGCCGGCGGGCAAAGCGAGCAAAGTAGGCATCGCGCGACCAGGGGTGCATGCGCAGAATGACTTGCGGGCGGCCGGGTAGCTCGCCGGCGTCAATTGCCTCCAACAGCGTCTCCAGCGGGTTGGTCTCGTCTATCTGCTGCCGGAACTGGCCCAGGGTGGCGAAGAGCAGAATCGGGCGGGCGGGGTCCAGTTCCAACTGCCGGCAAAGCTCGGCCCGCGACCACCCGGCATCTTCTGCCAGGTAGGCGTCAAAGGCCGGCGCGCCGATGGCCTGCACACGCTCCGGCTCATAGCCCGCCAGGCGGCATATCTCTTGCCGGTTGTTTTCCGACCAGCAAGTGACTGTCTGTGGGCGCACTTGCAACCCCTTCCAGACATTATCCCAGGACATCAGGTTGCCCACGGTGGGGATCCCCATCTGATGCGCGACGGCCACCAGGCCGCGCCCATACAACTGGCTGAGGTGCGTACTGACGACGACCGATGGCTGCCGGTCGCGCAGCAATTGCTTCTCAGCGATTGCCTCCCGGCGCGCCAGAGGTTCGCCCACCTGCCGCCAGAGCAGCCGCCGCGCGCCGGCCCGCCCTCTTGCTGCCAGCGCCTGTCCAAGCCGGGCTTCCGCTTTTTCGGCGCGAGTGAGGGCTTGGTTGCCGGGCAGATAATGGAACGACACCCCCGGCCGGCGGTATCGCTCCACGAAGGCCGGAACCCGCGCTCCCGGCGTCACCAGCAGCACTTCCCCGCCGGCGTCCGTCAGCAGGGTAAGGAGACAGTTCTCCAGCAAGTTGCGGACGATCTGGCCTTCGTGGATCTCAAGCAGAACGCGCATCTGATACCGACAGTTCTAAACTCAAATCTGGCTCAGCAGCACTTCATAATGCGGGATGGTCTGCGCATGAGTGAAGTGAGCATTGAAGAATTGGTTCGCACTCCGCCCCACGGCCTTTCTTCGCGCAGGATCAGAGGCCAGATCGGCAATGGCATTCGGAAAGTCGTCCACGCTTTCAACCACACA
>CAYVQP010000032.1:37203-46311 GCA_964452775.1 uncultured Ardenticatenaceae bacterium
CGCGATAGACTTGCTTTTCGGCGCTGCGCGTGCGATTAATGAGCCAGCGTTTTCGCCAGTCCAGATTCCGCTGCCAGCGAAAGCTACGCACCCGGTACAGCCAGTCTTGCTGGGAGAAAACCCACGGCGTCTTAGTTTGGAGCAAATGGACCGCGGCCGCTATCTCCGAGGTTTCAGCCCAAATCAGCTCCGGCTGCATGCCATTCACCAGCGGCCGCAACTGCCCGGCCATGCCGGACGCCGCCGGAAATGTTACCTGGACCGGATCGGTCAATTGGCTCAGATATCTTCGCCCTCCTCCGGTCAAGTTGCCGACGGGCGCAGATTCGACTTCCTGCCAGCCGGCGGCCATCTCACGGGCCGAAGCAGCTTCCGGCGACCCTTCTTCGAATGCGGCGACCTTTCGCAGCGCCTCGCCCTCGCCAATACGTACCACGTAGACATCATGACCGAGCGCTGCCAGTGCGCGGAAGCTCTGAATAACCCGGCTGGCTGCCCCGGAATGGTTGCTGGCCGCCGGCACAGCCGGAACGACAAACATGATCCGCATCAGCGCCCCTCGAACAGGTCGGGCTGGTCATCCCGCTGCGCCCAGTCAACAAACAGATTCAGGGAGCCTGCCCGCCGAATGTCATCCAGGCTGCCGGCGTTGACTTCTATGTTATTGAACAGGCTACTATCCGCCTCGTTTCGCTGGCGGATGGCCATCGGCGCGATGTCGCTGAAGGAGACCTGCCGGCGAAGCATCAGATAGTAATAGTGCAGGCGAGCCAATCGCCGGCTTTCCTCCATGAGCGGCGGGATCTCATGGAGATCCGCGAGGCGGTTCAAGTATTCTTCTCTACTGGCAGAATCAATCGTAAAGCCCCGCCCTTCATAACGACCGGTGCCGGCGGTGAGCACCGGCACACCCAGGCAGGGCAATTCCAGGCCGATAGTGCCGCGCACCGTTAGCCCGTAATCAATGATCGGGAATAGGGAACTTGTGTTGATTGGCGTGTCCGACGGCATGATCTTGACATGGGCCGGCAATTCCCCCAGGGCGTTGAGGTAGCTCATCTCCGCCGCCTCAAACTTCGCGCGCCCATCAAAGGCGTGAAGCAGGACATTGAGCGGGTGCAGCTTGATCAGCCAGTTCAGATGCGGATTGGCGATTGCCGCTCTGGCGGCCTCCAGCAGCCACTCATCAAAGTCGCTAAACAGGTCCTCGCCAAAGAAGAACGCGCCATCCCAGGAGACGTGGGCAAAGATGACTGCCGTCTTCTTTTCGGAGTCGAGGCCCAGGAAATCCCTTACCTCCGATTCGGCCAGGATGGACTTGCCGGATTGCAGCCGGCGCTTGTCGGCCAGCGAGTCAACCTGATAGCGGGCGGCCAATTCTTCCGTAACCAGCTCGTCCATCTCGGCGGTCAAGCTTTCCCGGCTGAGCGCTTGCCACGTCTGCCTGGAGATGGAGAACTCGTGGTCAAGCCGGTCGCGCGATGTGTAGCGCTTAAAGACCCAGCAGCCGGCGCGTTGCGCATCAGCGACCACCAGGCAATCAATTCCCCTCCGCAAAGCTACGTCCACAAAGGGACCGTTGACGGCATAGCCAATGTCCCGGAGCAGGAGCTTGCGGATATCAAAGCGGTCAAATATCAGTTCTGCCGCCAGGGCTGTGCCAATGGCCGTCTTCAGGTACTTCCGGAAAGTCTGCGAGAATTCCGGCTCGTTCAGGTCGGGGGGCAGGCGCTGCAGAACTCGGGAAGTGCTGGATAGCGCATAGGTGCCCACCGGCGCATCGCCATAGCAGCATTGGCGAATGGTGTGCACGGTGAGCTGCGCGGGCATCAAATCCTGGACTGCGCTTTGTATCTTCTTGATTATCTGTGGATGCCGGATGAAATCGCGCACATTGTGCTGCTGGTCAAAGCCAAACAGGTCGAAGTAGCGTCCCGCCGGGTCGCTCTGCCCGTAGCTGAGCATGACCGGGCGATAACCCTCCAACTGCATGCGCTTAGCCAGCAGAGAGTAAAACTTCAGCTTTAGAGGCGCGTTTGTCTGCGCCAGGACGGCAAAGTCATTTTGCGCCCGTTCAAATTGCCGGCCCTGGCTGATGAAGTCCCCAATGGCGCTGCGAGTGGCGGCGACATCCCGGTCTATCTCCGCTCTTCTCCGCCGAAGATCAGGATCAAGCAGGTTGCGCCAGTTTGCGCGGACGCGTGCCAGGTTGTTCAGCATCAGCTATTCCCAGTTCCGCCTGCTCGCATCTTCACCACGCTGTCCAGCCGCCGTCAACCACCAGCGTGCTGCCGGTCATGTAGCTGGAGGCATCCGAGGCCAGGAAGACAAACGGGCCGCGTAGTTCGCGCACATCGCACATCCGGCCCAGCGGCGAATAGCGCCTGAAGTTTTGCTTGAAGGCCTCATCGTGCTGGTTGTCCACCCCGTGCGGCACAATGGTATTTGCCCGTATGCCCTCCCCGGCGTATAGCGTCGCCAGGTAGCGAGTGAAATTGGGCACGAAGGATTTCGTACCCACGTAGTCCACCGGCTTGTACGTCTGGCCTTCCTGGTTGGGGAAGCGATATAGCGCCTGGTTGGGCGCGACCAGCGAATAGGTCGAGGCCACATTAATGATATTGCCGCTCCCCTGGGTCAGCATGATGCGCACCGCTGCCTGGGTGAGGCGCAGCAGGCCGGTCATGTTTACCGCCACCGATTGCTCCCATAGTTCCAGTGGATAGTGCTCAAAGCGGGATGGGTTGATGTCGCCGGCTGCGGCGTCAAACTTGGCGTCAATGGCCGCCAGATTAACCAGCACGTCCAGCCGGCCGAAGCGTTGCCTAACACCCGCTATCACGCGACGCACGTCCGCATCACGGGTAATGTCCGCCTGGGCCGGCTCTATGATTGCGCCCGCATACCGCTCGCTCAATGTGGCCGTCTGGGCAGCCAGCTGTTCCTTGGGGACAACATCACAAAGAACGACATTCGCGCCATAGGCCGCGAAAGCGTCGCATATCTCTCGACCGATTAGGCCGGCCGCGCCGCTGACCAGGATCACCCGGCCATCCAGCCGGAACTCCTTCTCACCCACGAACTCTCTCCTTGTTCAAAGGACCCTTCCGTAGAGACCCCGACTCATCACAGCATATCTGCCTGCTTGACAATATAGTACGCTTGGGCCGGCTCATTGTATTGTATTCTGCTCGCCAGCGGGCCGAGAAACTCATCTATCGCCTTCGCCGCGCCAGGGAACTTCTCCAGCGCGGACAGATGCCTATACTCATCAAAGAGAACAATCCCGCCAACGGCTACTCTGGGCCATAGGTGCTCCAGCGCCACTTTGTACGACTGATACAGGTCAACGTCGAGGTGCAGGAACGCAATTCTCTCCACAGCCAACCCGGGAAGGCTATCCTTCAGGAAGCCCTTCACCAGAGTTAGCCGGCTGGATGTGAATTCAGGCTCGAATCCATAGCGCAGCAGCAACTGCTCGATTGTCTCGGCCGTCGCCACATTCCATTCGCCTTTCTGCGGATTTCTCGAGCTACGATCTTCATCCGTCGGCTCCGGAAAACCCTCGAAGGAATCCAGTCCATAGATCTGCCGGCCCCTGCCTTCATAGTACGCCAAACAGCAAAGCTTGAATAGACTGTGACCGTATCCGACGCCGCACTCCACAATATCCCCACCAACGTCTGCGATTAGTTGAAACAGATCGTCGAAGTAGAGAAGTTGCATTAACCACCAGCGGTCCACTGTGATTGGTTTGTAGTCCGGCTTCTTGGATAGCTCATACCCGAACTGTTTCGCGGTACTTCTAGCTAGTCCGAGCAACCATCCCTTCGGCTGCATACTTATCGTTTCTCCATCTGACCGTTCAAGACTTCCAATCCAATGCGCACGCTCTCGCCGGCTTCCACAATACCCGGACTCGGCGGCTGCCCATGCTCCAGGCAACGAAAGAAATAGCGCAACTCCTCCAGAAACATTTCGTTGCGCTCCCACCCGGCCGGCAGGCGGAATGTTTCCGAGGCCGGCGGTCGCGCCCCATCCGGGGCCGGCTGCTCCCCGATCACGCCGTCCCAACGGGTGAGCGTCCCGCCGTAATAGTCAAAACTAACCCGGCCACGGGTGGCAACCAGCTCCCATTGCCGCCGGGGTGGGCGTTGCCAGAAGTCCAGGTGGACGTTGGCAACCACGCTGTCTGCGAAGCGAAGCAGGATATCCGCGGCCTGTTCGCAATCCGTCTCCAACGGCGAATCCTGGTGAATCATGCCGGCAATTTCGACCGCCCGGCCAAAAAGCCAGATCAGCGTGTCCAATTCATGGCTCAAGGTGAGCGCCGGCCCGCCGCCGAGCGCGCGCTGAACGGCGTAACTCTGGTGATAATCCTCCCAGGGATGCCAATCCGGCACGTGTTCGCCCCAGACAGCCTGCACCCACAGCGGCCTGCCCAGCACACCCGCCATTAGCCAACTCCGCACCTGCTGCAGGAGCGGGTGGAAGCGCAGCATGTAGCCGACCATGGCGAAGCGCCCTCGATCGGCGAGAGTAGCCTGCAGCCGGTCCAGCCCGTCCAGCGTGTGGCTCACCGGCTTCTCGATGAACAGGTGGCAACCAGCCTCCGCCGCCGGTTGGGCCGCCGCCAGGTGATGCGCCGTCGGGTTGGCAATTACGGCAACGGTGGGCGCGAAGTCAGCCAGCGCCCGGTCAAGTTCCGTGTAGATGGGTAGGTCGCGGCTCACGGTGCGTAACGGCAGTCCGCGCCGCCGGTAAAGGGCGATATCGTCGTAGCCCAGGGCCAGCAGGTTATTGATGTGGCGTTCACCGGCTGAGCCGGCCCCGCAGATCAGAATGCGCTGGCCGTTCACTGCGTTCGCGCCGCCGTGATCCGGTCGCACACCTGGCGGACCGCGCCTTCGCCGCCGCGCGCCGTGCAGACAAATCGGGCGACGCGGCCTATCTCCGGCCGCGCATCCGCCACCGCGCAGGGGATGCCGCCGGCCTCAGCCACCGCCTGAATGGGCGCCAGATCGCCCAGGTCGTCGCCCACATAGGCCACGGCCGCCAGCGGGACGCCGGCGCGGGCGCAGATCTCCTGCAACACGGGCAACTTATCCTTGACGCCCATATGCAGGTCATCAATACCTAACTTTTCGGCCCTGGCGGCGACAATGGGACTATCTTCGCTGGTAATGATTGCCACGTGCACCCCCGCCCGGCGCACCAACGCCAATCCGTGCCCATCGTGAGTGTGAAAGCGCTTCAACGCCTCACCATCCGGCCCATAGTACATCGTGCCGGGGGTCAACGTGCCGTCCACATCCAGCGCCAGCAGGCGCACCGCCGCCCAGTCGAGCGCCGGCGCCGGCCGGATGCACGCCAACCCCTCCATCACCAGCTCGGCGAATTGCAGGCTCAACATGGTATCAATGTCAATCGCAAAACGGCTATCGGTAAGCAGCGGCAGCAGCCGTTGCCCGGTCATCGAGCCGCCCATGATCACTTCCGGGCGGGTCGCGTCAATGTTGCCCGTCTGCCACCACACCTCCGGCAGCTCTTGCCGGGGATGGTTGTATGGCTCAGCAATGCCCGGCGCGGCGGCAAACGGCTGCATAAAGTCCGGCTCCGCTCCGCCTCCATCCCCCAACCGCCACATCTTGAAGGGATTGCTGGGGGCCGGGCAGACGGTGCGCACGCCCGTGGCCTGCGGATGGTCGAGCAGCAATTGCACCGCCTGATCCACCTGGCCGGCAAAGCGCAACGGCGATGTCGGCCGCAACTGCACGATGATATCCGGCTGCCACTGCTCATGCTCTCTGAACCAGGTCAGCGCGTGCTGAAAGACCGGCAGATCCAGGGTCTTGTCCTGGGCCAATTCCGCCGGGCGCATGAACGGGGTTTCTGCGCCATATTGACGGGCGACGGCAGCGATCTCGGCGTCATCGGTGGTGCAAACGGTCCGCGTGACCCACTGGGCCTGCAATCCCGCCGCAACCGCGTAGGCGATCAGCGGATGACCCTGCAGCAGGCGCAGATTCTTGCGCGGCACCCCTTTCGACCCACCCCGCGCCGGGATCAGCGCCAGCACCGCCGGCGCTTGATTCGTGTTGCTTATTGACATGCCGGCCTTATCTCGGGCGATACTTCAGCTTCTCCCGCTGTGGAACTTCGACCGCCAATAGCTCCTGCGGTTTGAATTTCCAGACCTGCGCCGTGTGCTGAATATCACGAACCAGCCGGCGCAGCCCGCCGGGTTCCAACGAGGCGGCGTGATCGGAACCTTTCCAGGCGCGATCCAGGGTGAAATGGCGCTCAATATAACGGGCGCCCAACATCGGGGCCAGCAGGTCAATGGCAATGCCGTTGTGATGGCCGGAAAAGCCGATGGCCTTGACTCGACCGCTGTCCTGATAATCGCGCTTCAGGCGCACCAGCTCCAACAGGCAGACATCGTCAAAATCAATCGGGTAGCCGGAAACGCAATGATAGAGCACCACTCTCTCCGGGCAGGCGGCGAAGAGGTTTACCGACTGTTCGATCTCACTCTGGGTGGACATGCCGGTGGATATATGCACTTCCCCGGCATACTCATCACGCAGAAAGGTCAGCATCTCCAGGTGGTTGTTGCAGGATGAGGGAATCTTGATGAAACGCGGCTGAAGCTCGGCGATCTCGCGGGCGCTGGTCAGGTCCCAGACGGAGGCGCTGTACTCGATCTCATGCTCCTCAGCGTATTGTTTCAGCTGCCGGTGGGTTTCCTGGTCAAACTCCAGGAACTCGCGATGCTCGCCGTAGGTAGCTCCATAACTATGGCGATTGTCATACAGCATGTTGTACTGTTCCGGCGTCAACAACTCCCGCGGGTTGCGTTTCTGAAACTTGGCCACGTCCGCCCCGCATGACTTGGCGACGACGATCAACTGCTTTGCTGTGTGTAGCTCGCCGCGATGGTTGCAGCCGATCTCAGCAATGACTTGCGGGATAGGCGCTTCCGGCGGCAACTGAGGTAAGGGCGGCATATTACCGGCGCTGTTCATGGCAATGATCCTTATTCACTCTCGCAGCACGCGTCGTTTGATACGAGCGGCCTGACGATAAACCTCTTTGGTGAAGCGCTGCGGCGCCGGCGGCCGGCGATGGTCCAGCCGGGCCAGGACGGGGTGCGGCGGCGGCAATTCCATGCGCCGGGGAATGTGCGGCGCTCGCGGCAGGCCGTGCTGCCGGGCCAACTCCTGCAATAATTCTACCCAGGCATCGGCCACAGCAACCAGAGAATAGCCGGCTTCGGCGTGAGCGCGGGCATTGCCGGACAGGCGCTGCCACAGCTCCGGCGACTCGCGCAAACTGCGTACCGCGGCCACAAAGGCGTCCTCTCTGTCAGCAACCAGCAGACCCGTTTCACCGTGGAGCACCAGCTCCGGAATGCCGCTGCGAATATCCGTGCAGATCGGGACGAGACCGGCGGCCATTGCTTCAATCACCGCTGCCGGTACACCCTCATAATCGGAGAGCAAGACAAAAACATGATGCCGGCGTAACTCATCCAGCACATCCGCATTGGGAATACGACCACCATAGCGTATCGGAATGGCGCCGGCCTGGGCGATGATCTGCTCAACCGCCGGGCGGGCGCTGCCGTCGCCATAGATGGTCGCCTCCACGCCGGGAATCTCGCGTGCCGCCCGGCACAACGCCCGAGTCGTCGCCGAAATCTGCTTCTGCTCTTCCTCCAGCCGGCCCAGGTAGACCAGACGCAGAACATCGTCCGGCATTTCGGCGCTCCCGGCGGTTTGCGGCACGCCTGGGGGAACATGCCATACCTGAACATTCACATTTCGGTCGCGCAGTAGTTGCGCCTCCAGGGCCTGTGAGATCGCGACCACACCGGATAGCCGAAAAACCGGATCGCCCCGCACAAAGAGTTCCTGAATAGCCTGATAGTAATCGCTGTCGGAGTGCAGCACGCCCACTGTGGCAATACCGGCCTCTCGCGCCCATTGGCCGGCGTAGTAAGCCGGGATGACCACGTTGGGCACAAAGACATCCGGCGGGTCCAGGGCCAGTTGTTTCAGGATCCAGGCGACGCGGTCCTCCGTGTAGCCGAGGTGCAGCACGTCGGCGCAGGAGAAACCGTCGGCGCGCAACTCCTCGATAATCGGACACTCGCCGGAGGCCCGGCGAATGAACAGGACGCGCGACTCGACGCCTCGCTCACGTAACAAAGGTAGGAGGCGACGTAGCCAGACGCCGGGGCCGGCCAGCAGGCGCGGGCTGGCATAATCGCAAAAAACAGCCTTCATTCGTTCGCCGGCTTCCCAGCCGCTGGCTTCCCAGCCGCCGGCTTCCGAGCAACCGCCAGCAGAGCCAGGTAAAACGGCTCGGGTCGATCCCAGACTACGCGCAAATGATTATGCACCTTATCTGACAGCCGGTGCGCCTGCTTCTTGTTGCGCACGATCCAGTTGAAACATAGGGCGAGGCTACTGCCTACCATCCCTTTGCCCCAGAAGCCGCTCTCAAACTTCGGGCCGTACATCAACATCAATACTGCTCGCGGACCGCAGGTCAGTCGCGCCCTCCGCTCCAACAGCAAGCCTGCCTGTGCCAAGTCTGCTTCCAGGCCATAGGTCGTCCAGCGGTGGTAGTCATACGGGACGCCATGTTCCTTGTAGGATCCATGGGTGGTCAACAGCAGTACGCCGCCCGGCCGCAGCAGACGCCGGCAATCCGCCAGGTAAACAGCCGGCTCCCGCACGTGCTCCAACACCTGTGTAGACAGGATACCGTCAAAGGATTCGTCGGGCGCTGCCAGGGGCATCCCCGGCTCGATGATGTAGTCAAGATCGTCGCCGGCGATATCCGCTCGCGCATAACGGCAGGACGGGAACAGCGAGCGGTAAGGGGAAGCGCCGGAACCATAGTCCAGCCAGTCGCCGCTTAGCCCCCGGGCAACTTCCGTCAGCGCCAGCAACAGGTCAGACAGATGCAGATAATGGGGGTGGCCATAGGACGGCGTCTCCCTGATGGCGCGATACTCCTCAGCGTGAACCGTCTCTACTAACGCCGGGTCCATCATTCCACCGCCGCTCCCATCATCTGATCAGGCAGCGGCCCATA
>CAYVQP010000033.1:0-42010 GCA_964452775.1 uncultured Ardenticatenaceae bacterium
TCAGGCGAACACGCGCCTGTTCGGCTGACTGATCTTTGGCGTAGAGATAGAACAGGGTTGTCCAGGAGTGCGCGGCTACCAGCCCCACCACATCGCCGAGTTCCGCGTGGGCCAGCACCCGTGCCGAATCCGCGTAATGAGGTTCGCGTCTATGCAACGTGTCGAGAATGATGTTGAGATCGATGAGCACCTTAGCCGGGGCGTCCATACTTTTCGTCCAGGTAGCGCTCATAGTCATCGAAAGTAACATTCGGGGAGAGTGAGCCGGACAATCGCCTCACAATTGGTGCGCCGATAAGCGGATCGCTCTCGGCGGAGAGCCGGCCCAGGTAGGCGGTGATCAGCCGGGTCAAAGTTGTATCATGCTCCTGCGCATACTGCTTGGCCTGCTCCAGCAACTCCCTGGGCACGCGCACGGTCATCTTAGTTGTTTCCATTTTTCACCTCGTGCCGTACATAATAGCACTGATCTGTACAGCATTCAAGCGGAGGACATGAAGTTCAACTTCTCCCGGAAGTTGAGCTTCTATCCCCGTTATCGTTGAATTCGGCCATCGAGCGTGCGGTCTCGGGAAACTTCTGCAACAGATTCCGGTCTTCAGTGACCAGCTGCAGCTGCTTGGCCCCGGCCAGACTCACAAACTGAGCATCATAAGCGCTGATTTTATGCCGGATCGAGAGCGCCAGCGCTGTCTCAAAATCAGGCGATTCTTCGCGTTGAGCTAAGAGGTCCAGGCCCGCCTGCCAGATCTGCCGTCCGTCTGCCTCTGTTCCCCCGCCATGGCGCACAAATGTGGATACCACGTTGAGGAACTCGTGCCGCCAGAGTGCAGGTACCATCCAATCGTTATCTTTCCGGAACGTGGCTTGAGCCAGTTCAGTCTTGTTTCCCAGGATGAGTAGATAGGCAATGACGTTGGTATCAACGACGATCATGCCCGACCATCCTCGCGGGCCTCTCGTATCCATTCATCATCTATCATGAACCGGCCGGTGAACGGCGCAGGCGGATCGTCCGGCGCATAACGCCCCCGCAGCAACGCCTCCTCCAACACTGCCAGAAGTTCCTGGTTCATGCTGCGCCGATTTTGCGCCGCACGCTCCTTCAGCATGCTATGCAGGTCAGCCGGAACTCCTCGAACAATCAGGTCAGTCATAATTCCTCCAATTTGCTATCATTATGATATCATGCACCGCAGATCTCTGTCAATGCTTGGGCATTCGGGAGCCGGGGATGCCATCCGGCTACGGATACATGGCAATCAGGTGAGCCATGCATCCAGAAATAAAGAATTATTGATGAATAATGCAAATTGCTGTACAATACCGGCTGGAGGACAACAATGGCGCTCAATATCAAGAATGACGACGTGGAACAGTTGCTCGATGAAGTGGTCAGAATGACCGGCGAGTCCAAGACTGTGGCAGTGCGAAACGCCCTGGAAGAGCGCCGGCAGCGACTTGCCCTGCGCTTTGGCGGCAGGACGGAGGAAGTGCGCCTGCTCGCCTTCCTGCAGGACGAATTGTGGCCGCAGATTCCAGCCGATCTGTTGGGCACGCGCTTGAGCAAGCAAGAAGAAGAGGAACTCCTCGGTTATGGCGAGATAGGCGTATGATTCTGGATACTTCGGCCATCCTGGCCATCTTCTTTCAGGAGCCGGGTTACGAGGAACTGGCCCGAAAAGTCGCCGGCGCCCGGCAGGCAGGCATCGGCGCGCCGACGCTGGTTGAGTGCGGCATTGTACTCAGTGCCCGGCTGGAGAAAGACATGCGCGGCATGCTGGCCCGTTTCCTGGAAGAAGCTCGCATCACCATAATCCCTTTTACTGCGGATCACTTCGGCGTTGCGGTTGGCGCGTGGGCCAAATATGGCAAAGGGCGGCATGCGGCGGCGCTGAACTTCGGCGACTGTCTGGCTTACGCCGTTGCCAGGGTGGCGGATATGCCCCTACTTTTCGTGGGCGACGATTTCTCGCTAACGAATATTACGCCGGCATAGCCGGGCACATGAAGTTCAACTTCCGGCAGAAGTTGACCTGCTGACTTCGCGGCATCACGTAGAACGGCCTCACCCCGTTTGACATCCCTCCCCTCCCGCAGTAAACTTCCCCAACAACCGCATAGCGTTCACAACGCTCATCCAGAGAGGTGGAGGGAACGGCCCGACGAAACCTCGGCAACCACGGCGCAGACCGCAGGTGCCAACTCCGGCAGGACACGATAGGTCCTGGCAGATGAGAGGACAGTTTTTGAGTACGGCCTCTCATGATCATGAGAGGCTTTTTTGTTGAGGAGATCATGGATAAAACCGCACAGTTGCAGGCGCTCCTTGAACAACGCATCCTGATTATGGACGGCGCGATGGGTACCCTGCTCCAGCGCTACCAGCTTGACGAAGCCGGCTTTCGCGGCGAGCGCTTCGCCGGCTATTCCCGAGACGTGCGCGGGGACAACGAGCTGCTCAGCCTGACCCAGCCGGACATCATCCGCGCCATCCACACCGCCTACCTGCAAGCCGGGGCGGACGTCATTGAGACCAACACCTTCAATGCCAACGCCATTTCCCAATCCGACTACGGGCTGGGCCATCTGGCCTACGAAATGAACGTAACCGCCGCCCGGCTGGCGGCCGAAGCCCGCGACGCGTTCGTCGCTGAAAATGGCGGCGGCCCACGCTTCGTCGCCGGCTCGCTGGGGCCCACCAACCGCACCGCCTCGCTCTCGCCGGATGTGAACGACCCCGCCTACCGCAACGTCAGCTTCGACCAGTTGCGCGACGCCTACTACGAGGCCGCTCGTGGCCTGACCGAAGGGGGCGCGGACCTGCTGGTGGTGGAGACCACCTTCGACACGCTGAACGCCAAGGCGGCCATCTTTGCCATCAAGCAATACTTTGCCGACGCCGGCGTGGGCCTGCCACTGATGATCTCCGGCACCATCGTAGACGCCTCCGGCCGCAACCTCTCCGGCCAGACGGTGGAAGCGTACTGGAACTCCATCCGCCACGCCGAGCCGCTGATCGTCAGCCTCAACTGCTCGCTGGGCAGCGCCGCCTTCCGCCCCTACCTGACCGAGCTGTCGCGCATCGCCGACTGCTTCGTCGCCGTCTATCCAAACGCCGGCCTACCCAACCAGTTCGGCGAGTTCGACGAGACGCCGGAGTACATGAGCGAGGTGTTGCGCCAGTACGCCGCCAATGGGCTGGTCAACATGGCCGGCGGTTGCTGCGGGACCGGCCCGGCGCACATCCGCGCCATTGCGCAGGTGGTGCGCGAGTTGCCGCCCCGCCTTGTGCCCGTCGTCGAACCGCGCCTGCGGCTGAGCGGGCTGGAGGCGCTCAATTTCACGCCGGAAATCAATTTCGTCAATATCGGCGAGCGCACCAACGTGGCCGGCTCGCGCCGCTTCGCCAAATTGATCTTGAACGGCGACTACGAAGAAGCCCTGGCCATCGCTCGCCAGCAGGTAGAAAACGGCGCGCAGATGATTGACGTCAACATGGACGAGGGGCTGCTGGACGCTGAAGCGGCGATGCCCCGCTTCCTGAACATGATCGCCACCGAGCCGGATATCGCCCGCGTGCCCATCGTCATTGACTCCTCCAAGTGGTCGGTGCTTGAGGCCGGGTTGAAGTGCGTGCAGGGCAAGCCGGTGGTCAACTCCATCAGCCTGAAGGAAGGAGAAGGCCAATTCATCGAACAGGCGACGCTGGCCCGGCGCTACGGCGCGGCGGTGATCGTGATGGCTTTCGACGAAGAAGGGCAGGCGGAGACAGTAGAGCGCAAAGTGGCTATCGCTACCCGCGCCTACCAACTCTTGACCGAACGGGCCGGCTTCCCGGCCGAAGACATCATCATTGACCCCAATATCTTTGCCGTCGCTACGGGCATCGAGGCGCACAACGAATACGCGCTGGCCTATTTCGAGGCCACCCGGCGCATCAAGGCCACATTGCCCTACGCGCGGATCAGCGGCGGACTGAGCAACGTCTCCTTCTCCTTCCGCGGCAACGACGTCATCCGCGAGGCGATTCACTCCGCCTTCCTCTACCACGCGATACGCGCCGGCATGGACATGGGCATCGTCAACGCCGGGCAACTGGCCATCTATGAGGAATTGCCGGCCGAGTTGCTGGAGCGGGTGGAAGATGTGTTGCTCAATCGCCGGCCCGACGCCACCGAGCGGCTGCTGGAGCTGGCGGAGAAGTACCACGGACAGGGACAGCGCCAGGAGGAGGAGTTAATCTGGCGCAACGCGCCGGTCGCCGAGCGGCTGTCGCACGCCCTGGTGAAGGGCATCGGCGACTTCATCGTGGCCGATGTAGAGGAAGCGCGCGGGCAATACGCGCGGGCCATCGAGGTCATCGAAGGGCCGCTGATGGCCGGCATGAACATCGTCGGCGACCTGTTTGGGGCCGGCAAGATGTTCCTGCCCCAGGTGGTGAAGAGCGCCCGGGTGATGAAACAGGCGGTCGCCTACCTGGTGCCCTTTATCGAGGCGGAGCGGGATGCCACCGGCGAGAGCCAATCCGCCGGCAAAATCCTGCTGGCTACGGTGAAGGGGGACGTGCACGATATCGGCAAGAATATCGTCGGCGTGGTGCTGCGCTGCAACAATTACGAGGTCATTGACCTGGGGGTGATGGCCCCACCGGCCCGCATCCTGGAGACCGCCATCCGCGAACAGGTGGACATCATCGGCCTCAGCGGCCTGATCACCCCTTCCCTGGAGGAGATGCGTCTGATGGCCGGCGAGATGGAGAGCGCCGGCTTCGATATGCCGCTGCTCATCGGTGGCGCGACCACATCCAAAATCCATACCGCGGTAAAGATCGCTCCGGCATACCAGCGCGCGCCCGTGGTGCACGTGCTGGACGCCTCGCGAGCGGTGGGTGTGGTCAACAACCTGCTTAGTCCGGCGCGACGAGCCACCTTTGCCCGCGAGCTGGCCGATGAGTACGAACAACTGCGCCGGCAACACGCCGGCCAGCGCGCTCGTCGCCGGCTGGTCTCCCTGGAAGATGCCCGCCGCAACCGCGTCCGCATTCAATGGGAGGGCTATCAGCCGCCCGCGCCGTTGTTCACCGGCCGGAAAGTCATCCGCGATTACAGCTTGGCCGAGTTGCGGCAGTACATTGACTGGACCCCTTTCTTCCGCGTCTGGGAGCTGGTGGGGAAGTTTCCATTCATCCTGGAGGACGACGTTGTCGGCGAATCGGCGCGGTCGCTTTATCGTGACGCGCAGGCGATGCTGGATTGCTTTGTGCAGGAGCGCGCGCTGAGGGCCGGCGGAGTGATCGCCTTCTACCCGGCGCATAGCGTGGGCGACGATATCGAGGTGTTCGACAATCTGACCGGCGAACAGGTCGCCGTGGTGCATACGTTGCGCCAGCAGATGGAGAAGCCGCCCGGCCGGCCCAACAATGCGCTGGCGGATTTCATCGCCCCGGCCGGGAGCGGCTTGCGTGATTATCTGGGTTTCTTCGCCGTCACCGCCGGCCTGGGGCTGGACGAGCTGGTCGCCGGCTACGAGGCGGCGCACGACGATTACAGCGCCATCATGGCCAAGGCGCTGGCCGACCGGCTGGTGGAGGCGTTTGCGGAACGATTGCACCAGCGCGTGCGGCAGGAGTTTTGGGGTTACGCGCCGGATGAACAACTGGACAATGATGCCCTGATCGCCGAGCAATATCGCGGCATCCGTCCCGCGCCGGGCTACCCCGCCTGCCCCGACCACACGGAGAAGGGCGCGCTCTTCCAGCTTCTGCAGGCGCCGCAGCACGCCGGCATCACCCTCACCGAGTCATTTGCCATGCACCCCGGCGCGTCCGTCAGCGGCTACTACTTCGCTCACCCCGAGGCGCACTACTTCGGCGTCGGGCGCATCGCGCCGGACCAGGTGGAAGATTACGCCGCCCGCAAGGGCTGGAGCATTGCGGAAGCGGAGCATTGGCTGGCGCCCAATCTGCACGACAATTAGGCGATGCCCACGCTGCACAAAACCCCGCAGCTCTCTAACGGGTTCATCGCTGAGCGAGCACACGCGACCAGACCTGCGGTGTTTCATTGAAGACTTAGCGAGAGTACCAATTAGACGATGACGACGCCGCACAATTCCTATCGCACGCTCTTCACCTTCAACCGTGTGCCGGTAAAGGCCCAACCTTTGCTCTGGCCGATGCTCTTGCTGGTCTGGGTGGGTCTGATATTGTTGCGCCGGCGCTTACGCCCGGAGCAATCGCCGGCGCGGACGGTATGGGTGGGAACGCTGTGGACGTTCTTGCTCCTGCCCGTTGATTTCGGGCACGCCCTGGCGCACACGGTGAGCGCCCGTTGGGCCGGCGCGCCGATGGACGAGGTCCGGCTCACGGCTGACATTCCACGCACCATCTACTACGACAATGATGTGACCCCGCGCCAGCATTGCCAGCGGGCGATTGGCGGCCCAATTTACAACGCGATTGGGCTGTTGATCAGTCTGGTCTGGCGGTCACTGGCGAAACGTGGTTCACTGAGCCGGGAATTGGCCGGCGTCTCCAGCGTGGGACATGGGCTGATCTTTGCCGGCAGTCTGCTGCCCGTGCCGTTCTTCGATGGCGGCGTCCTGCTGAAATGGTCGCTGGTCGCTCGCGGGCTGAGTCCGGAGGAGGCTGACCGGCGTGTGCGACAGGCCAATTTCGGACTGGCTGATGTGCTGTCGGCTGCCGGCGCCCGGCTTGCAGCGCAGGCCCGGCAGCTAACTGGGAGCCGTTCGCCCGAAGAGTAAACAGTCGTCAGGCGCTCTGGTAGCAGATGACCGGGTTATGCTCGCGCTCGATCTCCTCCAGGTTGGTCGCCACCAGCTCGCCGCGCTGGTACAGGTATTCCACGTGCGCGCCGGCTTCCTCCAGCGCCAGCAGGATGTGGTAGCTGACTACCTCCCCGAATAGCTCCTTGCTGATTTGGGCCACGTTCTTCGGCTCCTCCCGGCAAATGTCCAGCACGCGCTGCAGGCGCAGGTCGTGCATCTGCCGGATCTCCGCGATACGCCCGTAGAAGTCCGGAATAGGGGCCTCGTGCCCGCCCAACGCCAGGCGCACATTGGGCGTGCGCGCGATTTTGGTCAGCGAATCCAGGTAGTGGCCCAGGCCCATGTTGTTGGTGATGCTCTCCGGCGCCTGGTGCGGCGTGATGTGCGCCAGGACGTGGTCTGCGGTCAACAGCACATCGTCAACCTGCAGACAGACCTGCCCCGAGCAATGGCCGGGGACATGGTAAATCTCCAGGTCAGCCACCGGCCTACCTTCCTCCAACAGCAGCTGCACCGGCGTAGACTTATAGAAGGCCTTGGCAAAGAGATAACCCTGCACCAACTGCCGGCGCAACTTATCCGACGTGCCGGCGCCTTCCAGGAATGCCTCCAGCCGGCTGGTCGCGACCGTTACCCGTTCCTCGTAATTGGAAAGCACTCGTCGGTCGAGGATGTGCACGCCAATCGGCGCATCGGTGAAGCGGCGCACGAAAGGCAATCCCCCAAAGTGGTCAATGTGGCCGTGGGTGATCAGGATCAGGTCAATGTCCGGCAGCGTGATCCGGCCGCCGGTGTGCTCAGTCAGGGCATCGAAGCCGGCCGACAACTCCCGATTGCATTGCTCCATGCCGGAGCCGGTATCCACCAGGATGCGCCGGGAGCCGTCGTCAATCACGTAGATGTTCGCTATCAGGCCGCCAAAGGCGGTGACCGGGAACGAATAGATCACGCGACCGGCTGATGTCCGGAATTCCTGGATGGCGCTCATCTTAGCGATAGAACTGCCAAAACAGCAGCGATCCAAATATGATTACCGCCACCAGCGCGGCGATTACAAAGCGGGTCTTGAAGGGTTGCTTTTGCGTCTTGTGCCGGAAGATAAGCATGCCCAGCGCCGCACCCACGACGCCGCCCGCTGCGGCGAGGATCAACAGCACATCCTCCGGCACTCGCGTAAAGCGGCTGCCGGCGATCAACTTGTCAAAGCCATAGGTCAAAAAGGCCACAATTGAAATGGCGATCAGCCAGGAAATCAGCAGGCTCAGCGAGAAAAGCTGCGCGATCAGCAGCGCCAGGAGAGCGGCCGGGATAAGGGTCAACAACAAATAGCGAGTGTTCAAAGTTCCTCCTCAGGTCACATAGGGCGCGGCAAGCGGATAATGTTCATAGCGGCGTTCAACCACCACCCGGCGCAGGCGCATCACCGCTTCGAACAGCTCGCAATAGCTGGTGTAAAGCCCGGCTACCGCGAAGCGCAGGTTGTCCGGCCGGCGAAAATCGGGAATGACGTTCATCTCCTGCTTCAGCGCTTCGGAGATGCGCAGCGCCTCCGGATGCCCAAAGGTCACATGCGCCCCGCGTCGCGCCGCCTGCCGGGGCGACTTGAGCGCGAAGCCCAACGGCGCGAGATGGCTCTCGTATAGCTTTATCAGATATTCAGTCTGGCGCACAATTTTAGCCCGCAGCCGCTCCATCCCGGCTTCCAGCAGCAGATCAATGCCCGGCTCGATGGCCGCCATGGAAAGCACGGAGGGGGTGCCGGTGAGAAAGCGACGCAAGCCCGGCGCGCCGGCGTATTGCAGGTCAAAGGCGAAGGGGTTGTCCTGGCCCATCCAGCCGGAGAGCAGGTTGTGCAACTGATCCTGCAGCTCCCGGCGCACATAGAGGTAGGCCGGCGCGCCCGGGCCTCCGCCGAGATACTTGTATGTGCAACCCACCGCCAGATCGGCATTGGCCGCGGTCAAATTAAGCGGCACAGCCCCGGCGGCGTGGCTAAGGTCCCACAACACCAGCGCACCGGCCGCGTGCGCCTGGGCGGTGATCTTGGCCATGTCATAGGTGTAACTGCTCTTGAAGGTGGTCAAGGATAGCGTGACCAGGGCTGTATCAGAATCAATTGCAGCAGCCAGTTCCTGCTCCGCTCCATGAACGTCGTCGTCAGATGCGGCGATGACCAGTTGGTGTTGCCCGCCGCCGGCCTGGACAACCCCCTGCAAGATGTAGAGATCGGACGGGAAATTGAGATTGTCGCTGACGATCTTGCGCCGGCCCGGCCTGGCTTGGATGGCGGCCAGGGCGAGCTTAAACAGGTTGACCGAGGTGGAATCGGCGATCAATACCTCGCCGGGTCGCGCGCCGATAAGGGTAGCGATCTTGTCGCCCACACGCTGCGGCAGCGTGATCCAGCCCTCATTCCAGCCGCGGATGAGCCGTTCCCCCCACTCCCGGCTGACGAGTTGTTCGAGGCGCGCGACCGTTGCTTTGGGCAGCCGGCCGAGAGAATTAGCCAGCAAATAAACTTGATCCGGGTCGTGAATCACGAAGCGCTCCCGAAACGCTCCCAACACATCATCCCTGTCCAGCGCCAACGCCTCTTCGGCCGCGTTTGTATGCCGATCACTCATCTGGAATCCTTTACAGGGGAACTATATCGTGCCGGACAACGGCGTCAACGTTGTGATCAGGTTGTTTGCTGTTCCGCCGCTCTCTGCCATAAAATCGCGCCCTGGAGAACTGAATCTGTTAGCAGGGAGTATCCGATGACGATAAGTCGCGATTGGCTGGAAGAGAAGTCGCAGGTGAAAGAGCAGCCGTTTGTCTCCGAGACGCCGCTGATCGGGCCGCTGCTGGTGCGTTTTCGCGAAGCCTGGAACAGCGTTTCCGCCAAATGGTTCGTGCGCGCCATCCTGCAGCAGCAGAATGAGTTTAATGCGCTGCTGGTCAGCCGGCTACACGACATTGATGAGCGGCTGATCGCCCAGGATCACGACACCACCTTGCTCCGCCACGATCTGGCAGAGGTCACGGTGCAGCTAATCCAGACCAACCGGCTGCTGGCGACCATTGACGAACGGTTGGCGCGCATCGAGAGCCGGATGGGGGCCGATGAGGGCTGAGCCTCGCACCCGCCCGCGCATCGCCTATTTTAGCCCTCTGCCGCCGGAGCACACCGGCGTGGCCGATTATAGCGCCGAGTTGCTGCCCTCGCTGGCGGAATATGTCGAGGTCGCCCTCTTTCATCAGCAGCCGGAAGTGGTAGAGCTGGCCATTGCCCGGCATTTCCGGCTTGAACGGGCCGGCGACTACCCCCGGCAATGCTGGGAGCACGACCTGGCCCTCTATCACCTGGGCAACAACCGCTTTCACGAGTGGATTTACGACGCCGCCCTGCGCTATCCCGGCGTGATCGTACTCCACGACTACTTGCTGCATCCTTACCTGGCGGATCGCGCCGTACGCGAGGCGAACTTCAGCGATTATGCCCGCGAGCTGGCCTACAATCGCGGCATGGATGGCGTAACGCTCTCGTGGCAGGTGCGCAGTGGGGAGCAGCCCCGGCCTGATTATGCCTTTCCCCTGGTAGACCGGCTGCTGGACCTCAGCCTCGGGGTAATCGTGCATAATGAGACGGTCGCCGCCGACATTCGCAGCCGGCGACCGGATCTGAACCTGCAGGTCATCCCCCACTTTGTACGCCGCTACGATGCCCAATCCCGGCGGGCGGAGCTAGGCTGGCCGGAGGATGCGGTCATCCTGGCGCACGCCGGCTACATCACCCCCAACCGGCAACTGGCGTTCGCCCTGCGCGCCTTCGCCCGGCTGCGAGGTGAGTTGCCCCAGGCGCGCTTCCTGATCGTGGGCGAGGTGGTGAACAATGAGGTTGATTTGCCGGCTGTTATCGCCGGGTTGGGGCTGGCGGAGAGCGTGCAAGTCGCCGGCTTTGCGCCCGATGTGCCGGCGCTGCTCGACTGGATTGCCACCGCCGATGTGCTGGTCAACCTGCGCTACCCGACGATGGGCGAGACCTCCGGCGTGACCTTGCGGGCGCTGTCCCTGGGCAAGCCGGTGATCGTGTTTGACGAGGGCTGGTATGGGGAGTTGCCGGCCGATGTCTGTCGCCGCACGCCGGCGCTGGACGAGGAGGCATTGCTGCTCGCCATGCGCGAACTGGTCGTCTCAGCGGATCTGCGCGCTCAGATTGGCCGGAAGGCAATCGAATATGTGGAACAGCATCTTGGGGTAAACACCGTCGCTGGAAGTTATGCGGATTATCTGAGAGAGCGCCTACAGGTCCTTGGCCGACGGTCGCCTCTTCTGAGCATGACCCGGTGAGGCGGACTGCACGAAATACAATTTCGTCTTACGGGGTCCGGGGTCAGGCAAACCAGAGCATCCAGATGTTGGCGATCACCAGCAGGAGGCCGGCCCCAATCAGCCAGGGCCACAGACCGCGTGGCTGGAGCCGGCGCGCCAGCCAGACCACTCCCCAAACGAACAGCGCTGCCGCCAGCAGGCCGGCGAGCTGGTTCCAGGGAAACTGGTTTTGCTCGGCCATCAGGTAGAGCGGGGAGCCGGGGAAGAGGAAGAGCGCCCGCGGATTCTGCCACAGGTCGGGCACATGGGCAGCCAACTGCTGAAAATAGGCCGGCCAACTGACCTGCTCCCAGGCAAAGTTGGGATAGCCGCTCAGGTTGCGCCCGCCGATCTGCTCCTCCAGGCCGAAGCGCAGCAGCACCCATTGTTGCCAGGCCAGCAAGAAGCCGAGCGGCACGCCGATAAATAGTTGCCAGCGCGGGCGAAAGATAGCCAGGAAGCCGGCGTAACCCAGGCCGAAGATGAGCAGCGCGCCGGTGAAGCGGCGCACCCCGTACCCGCCGCCGCCGTACCAGTCAACGGTGCTGGCAGCCACGTAGATCTCCAGGGCCAGCACCAACAGCAAGGGGATAGCCAGTTGCGGGCGTCGAAACGCCAGCCACAACAGACCGATGAGGGCGAAGAGCGATACCGGCATCCAGGCGAGCAGGCCGCGATAGGTGGAGGCCAGCACCGGCATCACATTGGGAGCGGCCCAGTTCATGAACGCTTCCCCCTGCGGAACCGTGATCCACTGCCCGTCAAAGACGCGCCACTTCGCCATTTGCAGGGAAACGACCAGCAGCGTCGCCCCGGCAACCAGCAACAAGTAGATCACGGGATGCTTCCATTGCGCCCTTCGTTCGGCCGCCGGCAAGCGCAGCCACCAGAAGGCCGCCGAGAGCGCCGGCAGGATGCAGTAGACCGCGTGTTGCCAGCGGACCAGTACCCCCAGCCCCAACAGGCCGCCCAGCAGCAACGCGGCGGGGCCGGCCGGCAGCGTCTCCGCCTGCCGGTACCAGACGATGATGCAGACAGCCATGATAAAGGCGGAGGTGGCGTGGGCGTAAAGCGGCTCGCGGAACTGGTAGTAGAGCAAGGGGGTGACGAACATCAGCGTAGCTGTGCCGATGAGCGCTGGTCGCCGGCCAACGATCTCTCGCGAAAAGCGGTAGGTGAGCCAGAAGGCAATGAAGCCCAGCAGCGCGGAGAAGGCGGATATCGCGCCCACGTAGGCCCCTTCGTAGCCGCTGTTCGGAGCGCCGATCCAGCCCAGGCCGGCCGGGATCGCCAGCGCCAGCCGCATCAGGACCAGCAGCGGCAGCCAGATGATCGAGCTGCCGATGGCGTAGACGCTGACCACCCGCCCGGTACCGGTGAGGATCGCATCTACCTGTTTGGCGGCAAATTGCGCGCCGGCGGTCGGATAAGACAGGCGCAGGTCGTCCGCTAGTTCGAGATCGCCGTCAAAGGCGGTCGAACGAGCATAGACATAGTAGAAGGCAGCGTCCCAATTGGGGGTGTTAGCGGCCAGGAGCAGCAGACATTGCAACAGGAACAGAGCGAGCAGCAGCGCAAACGCGTGATCCAGTTGGCGCCATCTCCGGCGGATCTCTTGCATGGCGCGATCTTAGCCCCTTTCCCCCAGGCTGCAATCGGGTTGCCCGGCCGATCCCCATCCGCTACAATGCCCGCCATGCGTACCTGTCTGCCGTTGCGAGCTTGCGCGCCATGTCCTGGG
Source organism: uncultured Ardenticatenaceae bacterium (assembly GCA_964452775.1). GTDB lineage: Bacteria > Chloroflexota > Anaerolineae > Promineifilales > Promineifilaceae > JACKCB01. The sequence goes on from CAYVQP010000033.1 coordinate 12,884, forward strand.
TAGCGCTGTCGCTGATCTTGCTTGCCAGCTTCCTGCTTGGCTGGCTGATAACGGCCCAATTTCTCCCCACAGATCCACAAACCGAAAACGAGAAATCGCCGGCAGCCGGGGTTGAATTGCTCTTTGCCGCCCTGGTAGCCGGGTTGGCGTTGCTGGGCTACCTGGCGTTGCTGCTGGCCCAATTGGCTGTATTCTCAGCCCCCTTGCTGCTGCTATTGGCCCTGCTGCTCGCTATTCCACTGTTGCTGCGGAAGCGCACCCGGCCGGCAACGCGCGCGACCCTGAACGCGCTGCGCCCCTGGTCGAAGGAGTCAAAGGTCGAGTTGCTCATCCTGGCGGGCTGGATGGTCGCGGCCGGCTGGCTCTTCTTTCGCCCGCACGAGTACATTTTGGGCGCGGCCGATGCCGGCGTATACGTCAATCAGGCGGCAAACATCAGCATGACCGCCGGGATCACCTTTGATGACCCCTTTCTGGCGGAGTTGGACCCGGCGCTGATTCCCGTTTTCTTGCGCGCCCAGCCACCCAGCAACGGCACCGAGTATTATCTCTTCCCCGGATTCAACGTCGCCAATGGGCGGACCGACCGGATCATCCCCGATTTCTACCCCCTGCATCCGGTATGGCAGGCGGTAGCCTTTGACATCGGGGGCGTCTGGGCTGCCCTGCGCTTGCCGGGGTTGTGGGCGCTGTTGGGCAGTCTGGCGGTCTACTTTGCCCTGCGGCAGGTGGTCGGGTGGCGCATCGCGCTGCTGGGATTGGCCGGCATCACGCTAAACGCGCTGCAGCTCTGGTTCGCCCGCTATCCGGTCGCCGAGACGCTAACCGGCTTGCTGCTCTGGAGCAGTCTGTGGGCGCACTCCGCCTGGCTGGTTCGGCGTGGCCCGGCAAAGATGTGGGCCTTCCTGGCCGGGATCACGCTGGGGGGATTGTTCCTGGTGCGCATTGACACCATATTTCTGCTGGCTATCCCCCTCTTGCTGGCGCTGTGGCTTTTCTTCTTTCGCCCACCGTTCAGCCGAAGCGAGCTGGTCTGCTATTTCGCACCGCTGGGCATCCTGCTCTCGCAGGCCGTCCTGCATGCGCTATTCATTAGCACACCTTACGCCAGGCGGGTGATCGCTTACGGGATGCGCACGCTCACCCAGATCGGTTTGCTGCTGCCCCTGTTGGTCGCGCTGCTGGTCGCTGCCGGGTTGGGCATCATCGCCTATCGCTATCGCGTTGCGTTCGCGGAAAGCTGGCCCGGCTGGTGGTCCCGCGTCCGGCGGCCTGTTCTGTTGACAGGCTCGATCCTCATCCTTTTGCTGGGCGTTTACGGCTGGTTTGTGCGCCCGGCCATCGGTTCCGCCGGCAGCTATCAGGATTGGTGGGCCGGCAGCGCGTTGCCTACTTACGATCACGAGAATCTTGTGCGCCTGGGCTGGTATCTTTCGCCGGTTGGCGTCTGGCTGGGAATTGCCGGCATGGTGTTGCTGTTCTGGCGCGGCAACCGGCGCACGATCGTCATTCTGGCCGCCGGGCTGTTCTTCTCTTTGCTTTACCTGTGGCGGATCCAGGTCAACCAGCACCAGATCTACGCCATGCGCCGCTACGTGCCGGTAGTGATGCCCTTTTTTGTCTTTGCAGCGGTCTTTTTCCTGGCCTGGCTGATGCAGGGCAAACGTCGCTCTTTGCGTATTGCCGGCGTCGGGCTGGCGGTCCTCTGGCTGTTTGGCCTGGGCTGGTCGGCGCGAGGCTTCATCAGTCAGGTTGATTACCGGGGATTGATCGCGGAGATGGCGGCGCTGGACGACGCGCTGCCGGCGCACTCCATACTGATATTTAACGATCAGGCTCTGGTAGGAGTGGGCGATATCCTGGGCACGCCGCTGCGTTACCTGTATGGGCATGACGTGCTGACCCTGCGCGAGCCGGGGGAGGCGGATACGGGTACATTGTTGGCGGCCATGCGTGAATGGCAGGCTGCCGGACGAGCGATTTACTGGATCGGCGACGCCGGCTTCCTGGATGCGAACGGCATAGAGTATGCAAGCCGGGAAGCCTTTATCCCCGCCGTCTACCTGGAAGGCTCATATGAGCACAAGCCTTCCGCAATTGTCAACAGCGGCTGGACGCTGGAGCTTCACGCGCTGGACGAAATAGGAGCGCCTGAATAGCGCAATGAGACGCCTGAGACTCGCTTACTTCAGCCCGCTGCCGCCGGCCCGGAGCGGCATCGCTGACTACAGCGCGGAGTTACTGCCGGCGCTGGCCGAACACGTCGCTCTGACCCTCTTTGCGGCGACGCCGGAAGACGTCAGCCCGGCGCTGCGCGATAACTACCCGCTCTTGCCGATCGCTGCCTATCCGGCGCGCCGCATGGCGTTTGACCTGGCCCTTTACCATATGGGCAACAGCCTGCACCATGCGCCGTTACTGGCGATGATGCGCCGCTATCCCGGCGTGATGGTGCTGCACGAGTACCAGTTGCACGACCTGTTGGGCACGATCACTGCCGGGCAGGATGACTTTGTGGGCTACATGCGCGAGATCAGCTACGTGTGCGGGCCTGGCGGGCTGAATCAGCTGCGCGACATCCGGCTGAAGGGTCAGGGGTTCGTCCTGCCGGCGGGCGTGGAGGAAAGCCACATTGACCTGCGCGCCCTCTCGATGAGTGAGCGCCTGGTGGACCTCAGCCTGGGCGTCATCGTGCATAGCCACTATTTGCGCCGGCTGGTGCAAGCAAACCACCCGCAACGGCCGGCGGCGGTCATTCCGATGCTGGTCACACCCGGCAATGGGCGACCACGGCGGGAACAGCTCCCCTGGCCGGCTGACAGCCTGATCTTTGCCAGCCTCGGTTTCATCAATGCCGAGAAACAACTACCCCTGGCGCTGCGCGCGTTTGCCGGATTGCGGCGAGAGTATCCCTCGGCTCGTTACCTGATCCTGGGGGAGCAACTGGCCTCGCTGAACCTGGAGAGCGTGGTCGCGGAGTTGGGGATCGCCGATGCCGTCCATGTTGCCGGCTACGCGCCGGACCTGGCTACATTCCAGGACTGGCTGGCGACGATTGATGTGCTGGTCAACCTGCGCTACCCCACACGCGGCGAGACCTCGGCGGTGGTCGTTCGCGGGCTGGCCGCCGGCTTGCCGGTCATGGTCAACGATATCGGCTGGTATGCAGAGTTGCCGGACGACGTTTGCCTGAAGGTCCCGGCGCAGGACGAGGCGGCATTGTTGGCAGCGATGCGCGCTCTGGCGCAGGATGAGGGGGCGCGGTGGCAGATGGGTGCGGCGGCGAGCGCCTACGCCCGGCGGGAGCTGGCGCCGTCTGCCATCGCCGGCCAATACGTAACCTTCCTGGAATCGCTGCTGGAGTCGCCGACCCAATGGCCGTATCAGCGCCGGCGCGCCAGCGGGCAGCCCTGACTGCGCCACGGCCGGTTGTATGCTCCATCGCTTGCGGTAGAATTGCCGGGCAGCCTCTCATGAGCGCTGACAGCTTCTGTTGAGGAGAGACACAGTGATGCGAGCTTCCTTGCGGCGTCTGCTCGGCGGGCGAAGTGCGCAGGATGATTTTCAACGGGCGACCGAGCAGGACGTTTACTATTGCTACCGGCTCTTTCTCAATCGTGAGCCGGACGAGGCGGGATGGGCGTTCTGGACGGGCATGGTGCGCGATCATCATATCTCCTTGCAGAATCTGACGGACGCTTTCCTGAATGGCGATGAACTGGAGGCTATTCAACGAGCGCGCAGCGAGCCGATTCTGGTAGAGCTACCGGAGTTCAGCATCTACGTGCGGCCGAACGACTTTCTCATTGGAGCGGTTATCGCTCGTGAGAAGCAATTCGAGCCGCACGTGACTCACATGCTAAAGAAGTTACTGGCCCCCGGCATGACTTTTATGGATATCGGCGCGCACGTCGGATATTTCACCCTACTGGCCGCCGGGCGGGTCGGGCCGGAGGGCAAGGTGTTGGCCTTCGAGGCCCATCCCGACAACTGCGATCTGCTGGAGCGCAGCGTGGCCGCCAACGGCTTCGAAAACGTGGCTGTACATCGCTTTGCCGTGGCGGAGGAGCGGCGCACCTTCCAGTTGGCGACCAGCGGATCGCACCGCAACGCCCGCATCGTGGATGGGCAGAGCGAGCCGTACCAGCTGCCGGATATCGAGGCTGTGTCCCTGGACGAGCTGCTGGACGAGCTGCCTCGATTGGATGTGGTGAAGATGGATATCGAGGGAGCCGAGCCGCGCGCCTGGAGCGGGATGCGCGGCTTGCTTGCCCGGCGCCAACCCATCATCGTGTTTGAATACGCCCCGGCGCTCATCAAGCTTACCAGCCGCTGCGACCCGCCGGCCTTCCTGGACGAGGTGCGGTCAGCCGGCTTTGACCTGTACCGGGTGGAAGACGACCCGGCAAGCGTTGAGGGACAGCGACCGCTCGACGGAGATCAATTGCGCCGCTTGAGCGCCGACCTGCAAACGCACGCCGATCACGCGGACCTGATGGCTGTGCCGGGCGGCCGCCGCAGCGAAGGGGGTGACTAGCTATGGACAGTGAGCGCGCCGAGTTGCCGGAAGACGACGTGGACATCGAAGCGATCATGGCCGAGATCCGCCGGCAATTGCTGAGCCGGAACGTCGGGCCGGGTCTGTCCGGGGTGCATGTGCCGCTCAGCGGAGAGCGCTTTTCGCCGGAGTTTTACGAACGCCTCTACCTGGCCGGGCTGGCCACCAACGAGATGCACATCTATCTCGACGTAGCCCCGAGCAGCGCGCCGCTGATCGGCCCGTTAATTGACCGCCTGCGCCGAGCATTGCACCAGCTGGTGCTGTTCTACGTGCATAAAGTGGTGGAGAGGCAGGCGGAGGTGAATCGCAACATGCTGGCCGCGATCAGCACATTGAGCGTAGAGCTTGAGGCGGAACAGGCCCGGCCAGAGGAGGAATGAACACTCCACCGCTGCGCGTTGCTTTTGTGACTCCCTGGTTTGGGGAAGGTATCCCGGGAGGGATGGAAACCGCCGCATACCAGACGGTGCTTCATCTGCACCAGGCCGGCGCGCCGGTGGAGGTGTTGACCACCACCATTCGCGATTTTTACGCGGACTGGGGCCGCGACAGCCACCGGCCGGGTGTGGATAAGGTACAGGGCGTGCCGGTGCGCCGTTTTCCGGTCCAGCGCCGGGATAAGGCGGCCTTTGACGCGGTCAATGGCCGGCTGATGCAGGGGCGGCCGGTGACGGCGGATCAAGAAGCGATCTTCATGCAGGAAATGTTCCAGTCGCCGGGGCTGAACACGTTTATTGAGCAGCACCAGGAAGAGTACATCTTCTTCTTCATCCCTTATCTGTACGCCAGCACCTACTACGGAGCGCAGATCGCGCCGGCGCGCTCGTTCATCGTGCCCTGCCTGCATGATGAAGCGTACGCGCACATGGGCATCTTGCGCGACCTGATCCCGCAGGTGCGCGGCCTGGTGATGTATGCCCAGGCGGAACGCCAACTGGCCGAGCGGCTGTATGGCGCGCCGGCTGACCAGTTGCGCTGCGTCTTCGGCCTCGGCGTCGAGCCGGATATTCAGGCGGACGGCGAGCGTTTTCGCCGCCGGTATGGGGTGAGCGATAAGTTTGTGCTCTATGTCGGGCGCAAAGAATCCGGCAAGAACCTACCTCTGTTGCTCGCTTACTGGCGGCGCTACAAGGCTCAGGGAGGCGAGGGTAAGCTTATCCTGATCGGCAGTGGGCATATACGCATCGAGCCGGATATGCAGCCGCACGTCATTGACCTGGGATTTCTCCCGGCTGAGGACAAATATGATGCCTGCGCGGCTGCCTCGATATTGTGCCAGCCCTCGCAAAACGAGAGCTTTTCCTTTGTGATCATGGAAAGCTGGTTGGCGGGCACGCCGGTGCTCGTGCACGGGGCGTGCGCAGTTACCCGCGAGCATGTGAATGCCGCCAACGGGGGACTTTATTTTCACACCTTTGAAGAATTCGCGGCGACGGTCGCTTACTTGCTGCAGAACGAGGCGATCGGCCGCAAGATGGCCGCGCAGGGACGACGTTACGTCCTGCAGAATTACACCTGGGAGATCGTCACCGGCAAGTACATGCAGTTGATCGAACAGACGGCCGGAGAGTTGGCCGGAGGAGGTGTGGTTGAGCACGCTGCCGCCGGATAACGACTTCATCTTGTTGCAGGACGAGCAGCTTTCGCCGGAGAGCCTGCTGGCGGAGATCCGGCGACGCCTGGCGCAACGCTACCCGGATGGAGATGCCGGCGAGATCGCCTTTCCGGCGTATGAACTGGCCGATACCCCGCCGGATTTCCCGGAGGACATCCCCTACTCCTTCTCACTCTACTACCACCTGCAGCGCGCCCATGAACTGTACAGCAGCGCCGAGACCGCGCCGGCGCTGGCCCCGTCGCCGGCCACCCGACTGCCGGTCGCCGGTCGTCTTTGGCAGCAACTGCGCCGGGAAGCGCACAACCTGGTCCTCTTCTACGTCAATCGCCATCTGGCCCACGAGACGGCAGTTAACCGGCACCTCATTGCTGCCATGGGCGAAATGATTCGACAACTGGAAACCCAGCAAAGAGAGATCGCTCGATTGGAGGCGCAGATCGCCGAGCAGGAGCGAGAGTCGAAACTCGAATGAGCCGGGATTTGCATCAGGTTATCGTGGCCGCGGCGCCGGGGGACGCGATCACCAACCACGCGCTGACATTGCGCGGCTGGTTGCGCGAGTTGGGCTTCAACTCCGACCTGTACGCGCTGCATATTCACCCTCAGATGGAGGGAGTGGCGAGACCGTTTGCCCTGTACCGGCCCGCCCGCGGCGAACGGATGCTCATCTTCCACCACAGCATCGGCTCGGAAGTGGTTGGCCGGCTGGTAACCATGCCGCTGCAACTTATGCTTGTCTACCACAACATCACTCCGGCGCACTTCCTGCGCTCGGCCGACCCGATGTGGCGCTCCTTACTGACCCTCGGGCGAGAGCAATTGCAGCAATTGCAGCCACGCACGCTGTTGGGGCTGGGTGTGTCGCCGTTCAATCGCGAAGAATTGCAGGCCGCCGGCTATCGCGATACCGGCGTGCTGCCGCTGGTCCTGGACACGCAGCAATACGACCTGCCCCCGCTTGAGCCGCTGGCCGCCGAATTACGCGCCGCCGGCCCCCTGCTACTGTTTGTGGGCCGGCTGGCCCCAAACAAGCGGCAGGAAGACCTGGTCAAGTTGCTCTACTACTTGCGCCGCATCCGGCCGGACGTCCGGCTGGCGTTGGTCGGACAACATTGGTTGCCGGATTACACTGCCTGGCTGCGCGATCTGGTGCGCCGGCTGGATTTGGAGCAGGCAGTGCTCCTGCCGGGGGCGGTGTTGCAGCAAGAGCTGGTGACTTACTATCGTAGCGCGGCCCTCTTTGTGTCCATGTCCGAGCATGAGGGCTTTTGTATGCCCCTCATTGAGAGCATGTACCTGGGTCTACCCGTCCTGGCCTACGATTGCACCGCAATCCCCGGCACGCTCGCCGGAGCCGGGCTCCTCTTCCGCGACAAGCATTATCCGGCGCTGGCTGAACTCGTAGACCTGCTGCTGGAGGACAGTGAGTTACGTCAGCGAGTGGTCAGCCGCCAACGGCAACGCGCGGAATCGTTTCTGCCCTTGCCGGTGAAGGAGCAGTTTGTCCGCCATCTGCGGCATGCCGGCCTGCTACCGGGATGAACCATCCGCTGCGGGTAGCTGTCGTCGTGCAGCGATATGGCGAGGACGTGATCGGCGGCGCGGAGAGCGCCGCCCGCGGGGTCGCGGAGCATCTTGCGCCCCACGTGAATGTGCAGGTGATCACGACCTGCGCCCGGGATTACACCACCTGGGAAAATGTCTATCCGCCCGGCGAACACCAGCTAAACGGCGTCCGGCTGCTGCGCTTCCCGGTTGACCACGCGCGCGACTGGCAGGCGGCGCAACGGGAGACCGGCCGTTTCCTGCAGCGCAAACGCACCCTGGACGAGGAACTGACCTGGGTGCGGCGCGAAGGTCCGTTCTCCACGCCCCTACTCAACTACATCCGGCGCAACGAACATACCCATGATATTTTCGTCTTCTTCACCTATCTTTACGCCACAACCTGTTTCGGCCTGCCGCTGGTCGCTCACAAGGCGATCCTGGCCCCTACCGCGCACGATGAGCCGTTTCTCTACATGGAGATCTATCGCCGGCTGTGCAATCTGCCGCAGCGGCTGATCTACCTAACCCAGGCCGAACAGGCGCTGGTGAATCAGGTGACCGGCAACGGCCACATTCCATCGGACGTGATCGGTGTGGGCATCAACGCCCCACCTGACCCGTCGGCCGAGCGTTTCCGGCGCAAGATCGGCATCCACGAGCCATTCATCCTGTACGGGGGGCGCATCAGCGCCGCCAAGAATGTGCCGGAGTTGTTTGACTTCTTCCAGCGTTACCGGCGAGAAAACGGCCGGCCGGTCAAACTGCTGCTGATGGGACAGACCGATATCCCCGTGCCGGCGCATGCCGATATTCGCCATCTCGGCGTTCTCTCCGAGGAGGATAAGTTCGATGCCCTGGCCGCCGCTGAGTTGGTCGTGCTGCCGTCCCTTTACGAGAGCCTTTCCATCATCATCCTGGAAGCCTGGCTGCTGGGAACGCCGGTCCTGGTGAACGGGCGCTGCGAGGTGACCCGCAGGCAATGCCAGCAGAGTAAGGGGGGACTTTACTACGGCTCGTATGACGAGTTTGCCGCCATCCTGGATCGGCTGCTCGGCGATCCTGGCCTGGCTGCTCGACTGGGCGGCCAGGGTCGCCGCTTTGTGGCGTCAACCTACAACTGGGACGCGATCATTGGCCGCTATCTGGCCAACTTCGTCGCGCTCGCCGGTTCTCATCTTTAGCTAATTAGATGCTCATCTTTAGATCGGGGCGCAGCACGGTCGCAATTGGCGCTAATTTCTGCTGGTCACCTCTGGAAATAGCCAAGATTTCCTGGTAGCCTGGCTCATCAACGGGCTAATAGTCCTATTGTGACCTTGCCATGTCCTTCTTATACTTTCGCGGATGAGAGAGGAAAAACCGAGGGGGCCGGAAAATAAACGCACGTCTGCCTGGAATACCGGTCTGCTGTTTGTAGCCCTAATCCTATTAACGCTCTCCTATTTCGTGGGGCGCGTTCAGGAGTTGGACGCATTCGACAGGCCTCCTGTTTCCCCGGAAGGTATTATCCCAACTATATGGGACGAGCCGCTTACCCTGCCCACCCAGCTATGCTACGGTTCCAGCTCTCGCAATTGCCAGCGTAGTTCGCCGGTGCTTGAAGACATCAACGAGGACGGTTACCTGGACATCATCGTTGCCACCAACAGCGGGCATGTTCTGGTCGTGGAGCATGACGGCAACATCCTCTGGGACCGAGATGTTTCCCCTTACTTCGGCATGGCGCCCAATAAGCAGATGCTCAACTCAACCCCGGCCGTAGCTGACATTGATAACGACGGCAACCTGGAGGTTGTGGTCGGGGCCGGCACTCTCAGTCCCGAGGTCTGCACCCAGGGTGGAGTGATCGTGCTCAATCATCTGGGCGACAAGGAGCCGGGTTGGCCCCAATTGTCCGAGGATTGGGCGATAGAGCCTACCGGATGTCGAGACACAGTGTACTCCAGCCCGGCAGTTGGCGATATGGACGGCGACGGCGATATGGAGATTGTCGTCGGCGGCTTTGACATGACCATCAGAGCCTGGCATCATGACGGCACGCCGCTGTCGGGTTATCCGCCGGATAGTTACCTGTATGAGGAGTTGGGATGGGGTATCCTGGAAGAACACCTGGCGGACACCGTCTGGAGTTCGCCGGCGCTGGTGGATATGAACCAGGACGGTTATCTGGACGTGGTGCTGGGTACTGACGAAGGCAACCAGGGAAACGGTTGGGTGTGCCCCTATGACCCCCCTCCTGACTGGCGATCAGGCTACTGCGGCGGTTCAGTTTATGTGCTGGATCGCCACGGCGAGTTCCTCCCCGGCTGGCCGCGACACTTCCTGGAGGCAATTCAGACGACGGTCGCCGTCGCCGATTTGAACCTGGACGGATCGCCGGACCTGATTATCGGCAAAGGCACTTTCTATCGCAACAAGAGCCCCGATCATCCGACCTATGCCTTTGTGCTGCACGTGAAGGACAGCGCGGGCAACGATCTCCCCGGCTGGCAAGGCGGCAAGACGACGGGCGGTCCAATCGCTTCGCCCCCAACTGTGGGCGACATTGCCGGAGACGAGCAGCCGGAGGTGATCGTCCTGAACTCGGAAGAAAGTAAGCTATATGCCTGGCACGCCAACGGCCAGATGGTTGCCGGCTTCCCGATGACTCCGGTGGACTTGTTTGGCGATCCTTCGCTCGGCTTCAACTTCGGTCAGTCGCCCTTGCTGGTCAATGTGGATGGTGACGAGAAGATGGAAATCATGTTCACCCATGATTGGGAGGTCACCGCCGTAGACGGCAACGGAACCCAGCTTACCGCGTCCTTCTACCCTGGTAGCCAGAAGCCGACCTATTATGCCGAGGGTTCGTTGCTTAACTCGCCGGCAGTCGGCGACATAGACAATAACGGCACGCTGGAGCTGATTGCGTTCAACAGCCGGCTGTACGTCTGGGAGTTGGAGAATTCCACAGATGATGTCGATTGGCCGATGTTTAAGCGTACAGCTTCCGGCAACCCGGCCGCCCCCATTGGCCCCCATCTGGCAATTACCGCCGAACAGCTACTGATTTACAAGAATATGAATGAACCAGGGCCGGCGCGCACCACATTCGAGATCCGCAATAGCGGCGACATGACGATGGACTGGCTGGCAGTGACGCCGCCCGGGGTTGACCTCTCCCCAGGGTCAGGCGTGCTTGCAGGGCACGATGAGCTTATCGTCGAAGTGACCATCCAACGCTCTGCCCTGTCACAGGGTATGAACCACCTCGGAATGATCGAAGTCATCGCTTCGGCGGTTGGCGGCACATCCGTCCCCGGCAGCCCGGCATACATTGACCTGTCTGTTTACTTCGGCCTAGTTCGCGAGCACTTTCTGCCGGCAACCCATCGCTGATTGCGCCCCCATTGCCAACAGCATAGCCACGAAGGACACCCCGCAGGTCCGATGGGAATCACCGAAAGACTGCGGGGTTTCGTTCTAATCAGCAGGCTACCCTTCAACCACCGCAACGACATCTTGCAAGAGCCAGCTATCGCCCACCCCATCGCTCAGCGGCAGCCTCCCGGCAGCATCATATAACCCGATCCGCAACCCATACTCGCCGGGAGGGAGCTGCGCCGGCAAGGGGATGGTCAATTCGTCAGCCACGAGGTCGCCGGCTTGCCAGACCGTAGTCGGCCAGCGCCCCCCTCCCGGCAGCGCGTCATACTGGCCGACGATCTCGCCGTCGCCATTTACCAGGTGCACAAACATCGTCAGGTTGCGCTCCACGGGCTGATTAACGCGCCAGCGCAGTTGCACGGGCAATGAGTCACCGGGAGCGAGCGCTTCCGCCGGGACTGCCAGGCTCTCTAAGACGATGCCGTCCGCCCATGTCGTCGTTGGCAATGATTGCATCTGCCCTGCCGGCAACTCCGTCTCCGGCGCGCCTGCTCGGAACCAGCCGGTCTGCAGGTCGGGCGGCGGGCCGGCGGGATCGTTTCGCGCCGGCAGCCCGGTGTTCGTCTCAACGTCAAAGAGCGTAAGCCCAATCCGGTAAGCGCCGGCCGGCAAATCCGCCGGCACAGTCAGCCGCACCGGCACGCGCAGCCTGTCCCCCGGCTGCCACAGCTTGCTCTCGTAGCGCCCGGAGAAGGGCGATTCGCTGGCCGTCGCTACCCGCTCAAATGTCTGCGCGTCTATCAGGTAGGCGGTCAGCAAGAGAGTGTGCTCCGGCGTGGCATCAACCTGCAGATGCACATCCAGCGCCATTTCGCCCTCAGGCGGAAGTTGCTGTGTGGACGAGGAAATGCCGGTGACTGTGATCCCTTGCGCCAGCTCCGCCTCCAGGGGCGCTTCGTATCGTGATTCGTCCTTCGCCGACCGCTGGTAAAGGGTGACATTATCAAATACGGCGACCGGCGTGTAGTCGCGCTGGAACCACCACTCCGGCAGGATGGCGTCCCAGGCGGTGTTCGGCAGGGTCACCAGGTAGTCCGGCCGGTAGCTGTTCAGGGCGTAGACCAGCGTCTCCTGCCAGCCCAGTTGGTGGCTGGTCATGCCGGGCGAAACAAGCCCCATCGTGTCCACAATCGGCCGGCCGGATGCGAAGCCGATTTTCCCGATTTCGATGGTGGCCACGGTGGCGTCCGCCGGGCTGTTTTCCGCCAGCCAGCGAGCGGCGGGAATGTACGCCGGCTGATACCCCTGCTTCAACCGGCTCGCCTGATAAGTCACGCGCCCCATCCCGACCGCCAGCACCGCGAACAGGAGCACGCCCGCCGCGATAGCAATTCGACGCCGAGTGCGCTGCTGCCCGAAGGGCAACCCTTCATCGCCCAACAACGCACCGATGCCCAGGGCGACAAGCAGAAGAAGCGCTGTCAACGCCGGCGTGAAGTACCAGGGAAAGGTGACCACGCCGGTCAGGGTGTAGAAAAGCGTGTACGCGGCGATCCAGGCCGGCAGCCACCAAAAGGAGCGCCCGCCTCCACGCACGATTACCCACAGCGCCAGCAGCAGGGCAATCACAAGCGAGGCGGCAGCCAATGGGGCCAGCGCCAACACACCTTGCTCAAGCAATCCCAACCAAAAGGGGGATAAGCCGGATACCGGCATCAACGTATTCTGTCCCAGCTTGGCGGCCACGCTGTTGGGCAGGAAGCTGCCATAGCGCCACTGCGCGAAGAGGAACCAGGGCAGGGTCAGCAGGACAGCGCCGGCGCCCTCACGCCAGGGCAGCTTCCGTTCCCGCCGCCAGACTTCCAGGCCGAGCAGCAACAGCCAGACGGCGCTGTCCTGCCGGGTTAGAATCAGCGCCGCCGCCAGGACGGTCGCCGTTACCTTGCGCCCCCCAGGCCAGGCCCAGGCGACAGCCAGCATGAGCATGATCAGCAGCGGCGTCTCCATGCCCACGCTGGTCAGCAGGCTGGCCTGCAAGGCGATCAAGATGGGCGCGACGATAGCTGCTCCCGGGCGCTGCGCCTGCCGGAACATTGCCAGTCCAGCCCAGGCGGCGCCGATCCAGCTGGCTATCCCCAGCCAATGCCCCAGCCATTCCAGGTCCCGGATCAGCAGGCCCAGGCCACCCAATAGCAAGGCGTACAGGGGCGTAGTGGTGCCCAGGACCCATTCGCCGGGGTTGTAGAGCAGCCCCAACCCCTGGCGAAGGTTGCCGGCGTAGCGATAGGTGATGTAAGCGTCGTCAAAGGCGGCTTCCGGCGAACGCAGCAGGCCCCAGATTAGGATAAGGGCCGTAGCTCCGGCCCCACTTAAAACCATCCAGGCCGTCCTGCTCAGGGGACCTGCCGGCTTCTCAGGTGCGACAGCCATCCAATCCGGCCTACATACGAAAAGCGCCGTAGCGATCATCCGGGAACGGCGCTCTGGTCGTCACCGAGAAGGCCAGCGCCAGCGCCGTGCGCGTCTTCACCGGATCCAGGATACCGTCGTCCCACAGGCGCGCGGTCGCGAAGTATGGGTCGCTCTCCTGCCGGTACTGCTCCAGGACGGGACGCTTGAATTCGGCCTCCGCCCCGGCAACGTCCGCCGGCGTGGGATCAGGCAGCCGGCTCAGGATGCCGCGCCGGCCCACGGTCCACAGGGTGTCCGCGGCGGAGTCGCCGCTCATTACGCTGATCCGGCTGTTCGGCCAGGAAAAGAGGAAGCGCGGGTCGTAAGCCCGCCCGCTCATGCCGTAGTTGCCCGCTCCGTGACTGACCCCATGCAGCAAGGTGATCCGCGGCACGTTAACGTTGCTCACCGCCATGACCATCTTTGCCCCGTCCTTGGCGATGCCGCCGTTCTCGTACTGCTTGCCGACCATGAAGCCGGCGATGTTCTGCAAGAACAATAGCGGCGTGCCCCGCTGGCCGCAAAGCTGGATGAAATGGGTGGCCTTCAACGCCGACTCACTAAACAGCAGCCCGTTGTTGGCCACAATGCCCACCGGCAGCCCCATGATGTGCGCGAAGCCGCAAACGATCGTCGGTCCATAGCGCGCTTTGAACTCGCTCAGCTCGGAGCCGTCTACCAGCCGGGCGATGACCTCGCGCACGTCATAGGTCAGTCGCGGATCAGCCGGGATGACGCCGTACAACTCCTCCGGGTCATAGAGCGGCTCTTGCGCCGGCTGCAGCGCCAACGGCATGGGCGTCCGGCGGTTCAGGTGGCCGGCGATCTCGCGCACGCGGGCCAGCGCCTCCCGCTCGCTCTGGGCAAAGTGATCCGCCACCCCGCTCAGCCGGGTATGGACATCCGCGCCGCCTAGCTCCTCCGCGGTGACATCCTCGCCGGTGGCGGCCTTCACCAGGGGCGGCCCGGCGAGAAAGATAGTCCCGTTGCCGGCGACAATGATCGTCTCGTCGGCCATCGCCGGGATGTAAGCGCCGCCGGCGGTGCAGGAGCCGACCACCGCGGCGATTTGGGTTATGCCCTTGCCGGACATGCGGGCCATATTGTAAAAGATGCGCCCAAAATGCTCGCGATCCGGGAAGACGTCGGCCTGCAAGTGCAGGAACGCGCCGCCGGAATCCACCAGATAAATGCAGGGCAGGTGGTTCTCCTCGGCGATGTATTGGGCGCGCACGTGCTTTTTCACCGTCTCCGGGAAGTAAGTGCCGCCCTTCACGGTGGGATCGTTGGCGATGATCATTACTTCCAACCCGGCCACCCGGCCGATGCCGGTGACAATGCCCGCAGCCGGCGCTTCGCCGTCGTACATCTCCCAGGCGGCCAGCGCAGACAGCTCCAGAAATGGGCTTTCGCTATCCAGGATGGCTTCAATGCGCTCGTGCACCAGCAGTTTGTCGCGTCCGCGCTGCCGCTCAACGACTTCGTCCGGACGCCCTCTGACCGCAACCTGGCGTTGGGCCAACTCGGCGGCTAACTCTTTGTTATGCTGGAAGTTGCGCTTATACTCGCTGCTGTTCGGGTTGATCTGGCTGATAATTTCTGTCATTTCATACTCATATTTGGCGCGGCCGGCAGCTTACCTGACTGCCAATCGAGATGTAACCTGCAAGGACCAGCTTGAATTATGCCTGATCCGGAGCTAATCCTCCAATTCTGCACCCCGGCGGTCGAAGGAACCTCGCCCGATGGATGCTGAGGACCTGGCCCGCTTCATCCAGCTCAATCAAATAGCGGCCGGCATCATCCATCTGGACCAGCCCACGCCGACAGTAGATGCCGCCGCGCGGGCCGCGGGTGTTGCGCCTGATCAGATTGTGAAATCCGTGCTGTTCATGGTGCGCCGGCCGGAGGGTACAACTGATCCGGTGCTGGTGATCAGCAACGGCGTCCGGCAGGTCGATCAGGGCAAGCTGGCTGATTATCTGGGAGTGAGCAAGAAGCGTGTGCGCCTGGCGAGCGGAGAGCAAGTGGAGGCGGTGACCGGCTATCCGGTGGGGACGGTGCCGCCCTTCGGCCATCCCCAACCGCTGCCGGCCCTGATCGAGCGACAGGTCACGCTGCAGGACGCGATTTATGCCGGGGGAGGGGCGATTGACGCGCTAGTCCGCCTGACCGTCGCCGAATTGCAGCGCGTGTTGCAGGCGCCGGTTGTTGACCTGGCCAAGACGTAGCGCGCCGCGAACGTCCGGCGCAGGCCGGCCACGTCTATCCGGACAGTATGATCGGCCTGGTCCTGGTGAACATCCGCTGGCGGAAGTAGAGGAAAAGCGCTATACCCACGAGCGCCAGCGCCAATCCCACCGCAAAATAGAGCCAGTTACTGCTGCTCTCTTCACTTGACTCGTTCATCCAACCCACTCACCAAGTAATCTTCTCGCCAACTAAGAACTAAACCCCGCAGGTCTGACCGAAATCCTTCGCAGAGCGAGCTAAAGCGCAAAGACCCGCGAGGTTTTCGGAAAGACTTGGGACTAAACCCGCAGGTCTTTCGATTGTCCTGCGGGGTTGCTGTTATTGCAGTAACAGGCCACAGATGGAAACCAGCGATGCATCTTCGGCATCCGCCGGGCAATGGGCGTAGGCTATCTGTTCCCCGTGCACCGGCGCGCCGCCGGCCTGCTCCAGCCAGCGCAACATGATGTAGATAGACGAAAAGCCACAAATACGGTTGTGATCTCGCACGGCCGCGATCTCGGCGAAGAAGCGTTCATGGTCGCCGGCGTTGACCGCCTCGATCAGGCTGCGGTCATCTTCCATGAGCCGTTCCCGGCGCGACTCCGTCATCTTAAAACGATCCCCAAAGTTTGGACCCACGTGGGCCAAATCAACGGAGGCCACCGCCAATACTCGCTTGCCGGCGCTCTCGCGTTGCAACGCGGCGATCAAGCGGTTCAGGCGTTCATCGCCGGCCGGGTGGCGTCCGGCCTCCAGGAACGGTCCGAAGGAGCCGCAGAGGATTGGGACCACCGGGCAGGGCGCTACGCCGCTCTGCCGGAAAGTGTGATGCAGCCAGACGGCCGATAACTCCACAGAGTGTTCGGCGCGATGGTTCAGCTCTCGGGCAAACGCCGCTTCTTCGCCATAAGCGCAGGCCAACCGGCCAACCAGCTCCGGCGCACCGGGCAGCGGCCCAAAGGGGGTGGCGTAGGGCTGCCGGGTGAGGGTTATCAGGCTGTCGCCGCCATTATGGTCCGTGCCGAAAATGATCACCAGCTCCGCGCCGGCTACGGCCTGGGTCGCCCGCCGCCACACGCGGGAATAGACCGGCCCACCACGCATATAGTCAATGTGCGGCGATACAATGGCTCGACCGCTCCACTCCGGCCACTCTGCCAGCCCGTCTCCGTCCCCATACTCCAGCAGTTGCGCGGTCAGGGCGTCGGGGTCTGCCGGATAGCTCAGTCCGGCCAACGCGGGCAGCCGGTAGGATTGTTCCCGGTATTCGGCGAGCTGCGCTGCCTCTGCCCTTCGGGCGCGTTCGTTATCAAGCAGAAGCGCCTGGTCCAGTTGGGCCAGGGTGTGGGTGACCACAGCGTAGTCAACTTCCACGCCGATGAACCGGCAGAACTCATCATGGATCTCATCCGGGCTGCGCGTGCCGTCCATGAACTGGAGTATGCCGGCCAGTGGCGGGGGCATGATCAGCTGCGCCTCGGTCAATCTGAGCGGGTCCCGCAGGTACCACATTTGCTCCCCTTGATAAATGACGGGTTGGAAATCCAGCGGCCGCAGCATCGGTTTAGTGGACAAATCACAACTCCTGAGTTATCTGGTATAGGCAAGATTGGCCCGACAAGTCCCGGCGCCGGAGTGTGCGCCGATCTGAACGATTAGTATGCGTTTTAGAGAACGAGAATGCAAACGACCTGGAATGCCGGCCGGCGCGCCTTTGCAATCGCCGGCCTGCTGCTGGCCTCTGTCACGGCTGCCTGCCAACAACTGAATCCACCGGCGACGGACCCATCGCCCGGAACTCCGGCAGTCATCGAAAGCGCCGTCCCCACCAATACCGTGGCGCCGACCGAGACGCCGGTCCCGCCCACCGCGACGGTTACGCCCATCCCTACCGCGACGCCGGTGGTGGGCGCGCCCACAATCGGCGACGCGTTGCTCCCTGAGCTGGGCAACACCGGCTACAACGTGTTGACTTATACCCTCGATTTGGCAGTCGAGCCGGCGCTGGGTCGCCTGGATGGGACCACCACCATTGCCGCCATCAGCGAACTGGACGACCTGGCCCGCATCTCGCTGGACTTCGTCGGTTTTGATATCTCTGAGGTGCTGGTTGATGGCCGGCCGGCGGCTTTCCAGCGACTGGGCAAGAAATTGCTGGTTGACGTGGCGCCTCCGGTCGTTGACGCCGGCCAGACCTTTACGGTTTCCGTGAGTTATGCCGGCGAGCCGGTGCGCGAGGATTCGCCCTACATTCATTTCGCCGACTACCTCGGCCTGACGTTTCTGGAGAATCAGAACTTCTACGTGCTTTCTCAGCCGGATGGGGCGCGCTACTGGTTCCCGGCCAACGATCATCCCTCAGACAAGGCCGCTTTTCATATCGCGTTGACCGTGCCAACGGGACAGGCAGCCATCGCCAATGGGCGGCTGACGGGCACCGAACTGGCCACCTTGCCGGACGGCAGCTCGGGAGCCACCTTCTTCTGGGAGCACAATTACCCGATGGCGCCCTACCTGGCGCTGGCAGCCGCCGGCCACTACCTGCGGAAGGATGAGGTCTCGCCGGGAGGGGTTCCGCTGGTCTTTTACTACTTCCCGGAATTTGAAGAAGAGTTCCTGGAAGCCACAGCGATCACCGGCGAGGCCATTGACTGGATGAGCGAGCTGTTCGGCCCCTATCCCTTTGAAAGCTACGGGCAGGCGACCTATTACGCCCTGGGCGTCTCCATGGAAAGCCAGACTATGACCTTGCTCTCCTTTCAGATGCTTAATGAGCGCACCGTCATCCATGAGATGGCCCACGCCTGGTTCGGCAACTGGGTGACGCCGGCCTCCTGGGCGGATGTCTGGCGCAACGAAGGTTTCGCCACCTATGTGGAGTTGCTCTGGCTGGACTACCACGAGCCGGGGACGTTGCAGCGAGAGATTGACGCCATCACGCAGGAGGCGGCGGAAAAGGGGCGCACCTATCCACTGGACGAACCGCCGGAGGGCCGGCTGCTGGCCTGGGACGCCTACAATCGCGGAGCATTGCTGGTCCACGCCCTGCGGCTGGAGATGGGCGACGAAGCCTTTTTCAGCGGGCTGCGCGCCTACTTCGAGCGCTATGGTGGGGGAACGGCCACGCAGGAGGAGTTTCAGGCGGTGATGGAGGAGGCCGCCGGCTTTTCGCTAGATGAGTTCTTTGCCGGCTGGCTGGAATAAGGCCGGTGAGCGCAATGAGTGGGGACTAAGCAGCCGCCGGCACCCGGCCGTTTGCCAGGCTGCGCCATACCTGTTGTAACGTCTCTTCGTCCCCAAAGGTCAGGTAAACCGTGCGCTTCAAGGTAGGCGCCGGCGCGTTGTCGGTTCCCACGTAGTAAAACTTGTATTCGCTGTATTCCGGCCCCCAGGTGACCAGAAAAGTAAGCGCCAGCGCCCGCTGTGGATTGGCCCCAAAGAGCAGCAGGCCGGGTTGGACGGCGAGTATGTTTTCCGGCGTGATCACCTGGTAGAGGAACTTGCCGGCCCGATGTTGCACCATGAAGACGTGCTTCCCCAGCGGGATCCGCCAGTATTCAGCGTGGTGCTGTAGCACATAATCCTCACGGTCGTTGAGGCTGAAGACGCCGGTGGCTCGCAGGGGCACACGCCTGTCCGCCGGCATGAGCGTGGTCGAGCTTTGCAATTTGCGGCTATCGTCCGGCAAGAAGCGCTGATATCCCAGTCGCCTGACCAGCGCGTAACCAATCAGAACCGCCAGGAAAAGCAGCAGCCAGAGCAGCGTCAGCCACAAGGGCCATTGCAGGATAAGGGCGACCAGAAAGAGCAACAGGGGAATGATCTGCAGCCAGCCGGCCCAACTGACGCCCAGAAAGCGGCGCAGGCGGCTGATGTACATGAGGGCGAATAGCCGGCTAATGATTACCATGACGATTCACTGCTCTCCGCGTGAACTACGCTCAAAACCCCGCAGGTCTATCCAGAGCCCTTTGCGAAACGAGCCAACCCGGCCAGACCTGCGGGGTTTCTATACTCCGCGCGAAGCACGCTTAAAACCCCGCAGGTCTAGCTAAAGTACTTTGCGAAACGAGCTAACCCGGCCAGACCTGCGGGGTTTCTGCTCTCTACGCGAAGGTCGTTCAAGACCCCGCAGGTCTGGCTAAGATAGCCGGGCCGGAGGGGTTTCTACCGGGATCCCGTCGAGCACAGCCAACATCTGCGCGTGCAATCGCTCGTTGGCGGCGACCAGGTGTACCTGGTGTAGCGATGCGTCGTCCATGCGTACCGGCTGGCCGGCCATATCCGTCACCAGCCCGCCGGCTTCCTGCACCAGCAATATGCCCGCCGCCACATCCCACCGGCTGAGCTTGAACTCCCAGAAGCCATCCAGCCGCCCGGCAGCGACATTTGCCAGGTCCAGCGCAGCCGAGCCGGCGCGGCGCAATCCCTGCACCCGCTTCAGAAAGGCGCCGAATTGCGCCAGGTTGTTGTGCGCGCTTGTCTGCCGATCATAGGGGAAGCCGGTGGCGAGCAGGCTTTCTTCCAGCACGCCGGCTGCGCTTACCCGCAGCGCCCTTGGAGACCCCTGACCGCTGCGCAAATGAGCGCCCCGGCCGGCGATGGCCGTAAAACATTCATTGCGCATTGGGTCCAGCACAACCGCCAGCATGGGCTGGTTGCCTTCGTATAGGGCCAGCGAGACGCAGAAGACCGGGTAGCCATGCGCGAAGTTGCTGGTGCCGTCCAGGGGGTCGACATACCAGGTGTAGCGGCTGGAGCTATTTGGCTGCCCTCCGCCCTCTTCCGCCACCCAGGCATGTCCGGGAAAATGCTCGGCCAAGCCGGCCAGGATCAGCCGTTCGGCGGCCAGGTCATATTCAGTGACCAGATCGATATTGCTGCTCTTATTGGACACGTGCTTTTCTGCGCCGTAGCCCCGACGCAGAAGATCCGCCGCCTCGGCGGCGATGCCAATGGTATCTTCCAGCGCCTGTTCCAGATTCATGGGGGCAATTGTAGAGGGGAACGGGGGAATCGAAAAACGACCGCTCAGGCCGGGGGAGCCGCGGCCACGACTGGGGACATGATGCCGGCCAGGTGCAGCCGGCGCTGTTCCGGCAAACGCTCCTCAAACCAGGACATGAAGCGGAAGGCGGTCGCGTTCAGGGCCAGATATGAGGGGTCAAGGATGCATTCAAGCAGCGACAGTTCCATATCGCTCTGCTGGGCCAGCCGGCGTAGGGCGGCGGCGCTGTTGGCGCGGTAATATGTCGGGAATGCATCCTCAGCGGCGCGACCGTAGAAACGGCTGACCAGCCGGCCCTGCAGCCTGCCGCTTCGACCAAGGAGCCGGTTCAGGGCGGAGAGTGGGTGCCCCCGGTTCGGGGTCAGAAAGACAAACGCGCCGCCTGGTCGCAGGACGCGCCGGATCTCTGAAATGTCCAGGGCCGGATGGGTGAGATGTTCCAATAGCCAGCTCGAATAGATCAGGTCAAACGAGCCGGCCGCAAAGGGTAGGTGTTGGCTGTACCCCTGCGCGGTCGCTATCTCCAGCCGGTGCTCGCGCAAGGAGAGCCAATCAGGGTCAACGCCGGCGACCTGTCGCGCCGGGAAACCGCCCTCCACCAGTTGTTCGACCAACCCGCCTCGCCCGCAGCCCAGGTCCAGCAGGCGACTGTCCGGGCGTAGCCGGCCCCGCACCAGCTCGGCGAAGCGTTCCGTCGCCGGACGCCAATCCGGATGAAGCCGGCGATAGCGTTCGCGCCATTCATTTTGCTTCTCCAGGGATAACATATGGGAGATTATAGCCGCCGGCCTGATAATCCTTCAGCGGGTTACGGTTTGCGGTTTGCTTGCGGTATAATCTGCTCGCTATGAGGAAGGTATTTTTCGCCAGTATGCTGATTGCCCTGGCGCTGATCGCGGCCGGCGTTTTTCTGCAGCTCCGGTCATATGCCGGACTGGACGCGCAATTGCAGGCGGCGATCAGCGAACAAGGATTGGCGCTTCTATCTCCGCCGCCGGCCGCCCCGGCCGAAAAGATCGCCCTGGGCCGGATGTTGTTCTTTGACAGCGAGCTGAGCGGGAACCGCGACGTTGCCTGCGCCACCTGCCATCAACCAACCCTGGGAACGACCGACGAGCTGGCGCTCTCCATCGGTCCCGGCGGGACGGGTATCGGGGCGGAACGACAAATCGGAGAGAAGCGCAGTTTCATGCCGCGCAACGCGCCGGAACTGTTTAATCGCGGATTGCCCTTCTGGGAGACGATGTTCTGGGATGCGCGTGTGGAAGGCACGCCGGAAGATGGCTATGTGACGCCCGCCGGCGACTACTTGCCGGAAGGGTTGGACAGCGTGCTGGCGGCGCAGGCAATGTTCCCCGTGCTTTTCCGTGATGAGATGCGCGGCGGTTTCTACGATATCGCCGGCTACCAGATCCAACCCGGCGAAGTGCTGGACGAGGAAGATTACACCCCGCAACCCGCCGGCTGGCACGATGTAGATGTGTTCGGCCAGCCGAATGAATTAGCTGTCTTCCCCGACAGCCCGGATCAATTCCCGGCCATCTGGGAGGCGATCATGGATCGTCTGCTGGCCATTCCCGCTTACCAGGAGCTGTTCCAGGCGGCCTACCCCGGCACGCCCCTGGAAGAGATGGGCTTTGAGCATGCGGCCAACGCGTTGGCCGCTTTTCAGGCGGCGAGCTTCAACCTGGTTGAATCGCCCTGGGATGAATATCTGGCCGGAGATTTGACCGCGCTGTCGCCGGCTGCCAAACAGGGTGCGCTGCTTTTCTATGGCGAGGCCGGTTGCAGCGCCTGCCACAGCGGCCCGCTGCTCACCGACCAGGGCTTCCACAATCTCGCCGTGCCCCAATTTGGGCCTGGGCGAGACGAGTTCGCGCCGCTAGATTATGGCCGGTACCACGCTACCGGCCTGGAGACGGACAGGTTCGCCTTTCGCACTCCCACGCTGAGAAACGTCGCGGTGACCGGCCCCTGGCTGCACAACGGCGCCTATGATTCGCTGGCTGACGTTATCCGCCATCATGCCGATCCGGCCTCAGCGCTGCGCGACTATGACGGCAGCCGGTTGCCGGACGCGCTGCGCGACAGCCTGCAAAACAGCCCCGCGACCATCGAACAAATCCTGGCCTCTTTGGATCCACAGCTCGCCGGCGTTCCCTCGTTCACGGGCAGGCAGATTTCACAGATCATCGCCTTCCTGGAGGCGCTGACCGACCCCGCCATCTACGAATTGGAGGGTTTGGCGCCGGAGACCGTGCCCAGCGGGCTGCCGGTTATTCAATAGCGTCTGTGCGAAGGCTCTATTTCCCCGCAACGACCTGATCGTAAATCGCTGCAATATCCGCCAGGTGCTCCGCTATCGTGCGCACCGGCTGAATGCCGGCTTGCAAGCGGGGCAATAGCGTTGGATCGGCGATCAGGCGTTCAAATTGCCGCCGCCAGGCGGCAACGTCGCCGGACGGGATCAGCAACCCGTTCTGCTCATGTTGTACCCGCTCCCGCAGCGCCCCCAGATCGGAGGCCAACACCGGCACGCCGGCCGCGAAGGCCTCCTGCGCCGCCAATGACGAAGTCTCATGCCAGAGCGACGGGACCGCCAGCACGTCGGCTTCCGCCAATCGCCCCCATAGGGCTGCGCGGCCAACGGGGCCGGCAAAGTGGATACTGGGATGTCGCGCCCGCGCCTGCAGGTCAGCCACGTAATCCGGGTATTGGGTCATGTCGCCGTAAATGGTGAGCCGCACGGCATCAGCCAGCAGCCCATTGACCGCCTCGATGAGCACGTGCACCCCCTTCTGCCAGGCCAGGCTGCCCACATAGGCGATAGATAACTCTCCCGGCCGGCGCTCGACAGGCGTGACTGGCTGTTCGCCAACCGGCGTCTCGATACCGTGCGGAACAACCACCATGTTGCCGGCCGGCGCTCCTAATTCCGCATACTTCTGGCGCACAAACTCGCTGGGCGCAATGACCCGGGCAGCCTGTGCCAACACCCTGCGCAGCAGACGTGACCGATAGGCCAATAAGGGGGCCAGAAGTGGAGCCGCCGCCCGGCTGTCGTGACCGGCGCGGGCCAACGCGCAACGCCCGCAGTTGATCCACCTGTTCGGCCCCGCGCAGAGTGTGTGATCGTAGTTGGTGACCAGCTGGGCGTTGGCGCAGGGGAACCAATAGTCATGCAGGGTCGCCACGTACGGGATACCCGCCGCCGTTAGCTGGTCAACAGTCGTCGCCGGCAACCCCATCAGGTGCTGCACATGGACCAGCGCCGGTTGTTCTGCCTCCAACACCTCCGCGAAGCGCCGGGCAATCACCGGCTGCCGGAACGTGCTCCAGAATACGGCATTGCGCGAGCGCTGCCCGGTTGGACAGGCGTAGAGGGACACGCCGGCGGCGTCTGTTTCGCCGGTTGGCGGCACATCAGCAGGCGCGCTGCCGGTGGGGAAGAAGATCGCCGCGTGATGGCCGGCGGCAACCTGGGCGCGGGCCAGCGACTGCGTGTAAAGCTCCGTGCCGCCGACGTGCTCCGGCAGATACTGATGGACAACGTGCAGGATGCGCACGGCTACACTTCGAGCAGCGGCGTGACCTGAGCCAACACCTTATCCGCTACCTGCGCCCAGGTGTAATGGGCCAGCACCTTGCGTTTGCCCTGCTCGCCCAACTGCTTGTTAAGCGCCGAGTCCGTCGCCAGCCGGCGAATGGCCGCGGCCAGGGCAGGCACGTCGCCGAAACGAGTCAGTAACCCGTCTTCGCCGTCGCTAATCACGCTGGCGACGCCGCCGGCCTGCGCCCCAATGACCGGCGTTTCGTGAATCCATGCCTCCAGCAAGACCAGTCCAAAGGAGTCGGTTCGTGAGGGGAGGAGCAACATCTGCGCCTGTTCGAGCAGGCAATGCTTGTCAACTTCGCTGAGCACGCCGAGAGGCCGGATGATCTCGCGCTCAGCCGGCTTAAGTGCGTTGAAGAAGCGGCTGAACTCCGGCGCGATGCGCCCCACCAGCGCCAGGGAGATGGGCAGCCCCTCCCGCCTCAACCGCAGGATTGCCTGGGCAGAGTCGATCGCGCCTTTGTCATGCGTCGCCCGGCCGACAAAGAGCGCGAACGGAGGCCGCAGCCGGAAACGAACTATTACCGCCGCGCTATCCGGCATCGGTGGGACCGGGTCCAGCCCACCGCCCACAACGCTCATATGCTCTACCGGGATCGCCCATTCGGCAAAGCCGCGCACTTCTGCTTCCGTGAGGGCCAGCACCCGGTCAGACGCAGCCGCCAGCCGGCGCTGATGGTCCATGGTGTTATTGCGGGCCATGCGCGTGCGTTTGCTCTCGCCCAGGTGTGCAAACGGCACCAACATGAACGGCAGCGCCCGCCGGCGAGCGTATCGCCGGGCGGCCAGCGCGGGGTACTCCCAGGAGAGATTGAAACCGAACACAACGTCGGGCCGCTCCTGCGCGCTCAATACTGCTTCCAGGCCATAAATCGGCGGGACGCGCCGGGCCATGCGTGTCAGCAACCGGCTCTGATCGCCGGGCAGCGCGGACAACATCACCATCAGCTTGCGCCAGGCCAGCAGCGCCGGGCGCCCGCCGGGCCAGCCGGTGATCGGGCAGCGGATCACCACCAGGCGACCGTCCTGGTGTTCGCTGGCGCGCGCTGCCGGCCGGGGGGCGCGCCAGAAATCCGGCTCAGCCCGCGCATTGCTGGTTACGATCGTGACGGCATGACCGCGCCGAGCCAGCTCAAGGGCCAGGGAACGGGCGTACCGTTCGCCGCCGCCGGTGAACGGGGGAAACGCGGGGGTGACAAAGAGCAAGCGCATCAGAGGAGCTGCCCGACGCCGAAGAGCAGCACAAAAAGCAGGGTGGTGAGCGACAACTGCTTCAGCATGGGGTCCAGATCGGCCGGATTCTGCGAGCGCTGGACGACCAGCCCGTTTCGGATGAAGAGCGGCGCGCTCAGCAGGAACAGCCAGCGCCAGGGTGAACCGGCAGTTAGCGCCACATAAAAGACAGCGGCAGCTAGCCCGCCAATCAGCAGGAACCAGTGGTAAAGGCGGGCGCGCTCCGGCCCCAGGCGGACCGGGATCGACTGCTTGCCGCCCAGCCGGTCGGAATGGATGTCGCGAATGTTGTTCACGTTTAGCACCCCCACCGCAAAGAGGCCGCAACTGGTAGCCGGCATTAAGACCAGCCAATCCACCGCTTGCGTGTAGAGGAAGTAGCTGCCGGCGACCGCCACCCAACCGAAGAAGATGAAAACGGCGATGTCTCCCAGGCCGGCGTAGCCATACGGCTTGCGTCCGGCGGTATAGGTGACCGCGGCCCCAACCGCCAGCGCGCCGATCAGCAGAAAAAGCAGCACGAACGGCATCGCCGCCGCTCCGAAGGAGATCCAGACCAACAGCAGCCCGGAGAGCATCGCCAGCAGAGCGACAATGATGATCGCCCGGCGCATGGCGGCGGCGGATATGCGGCCGCTTTGCACAGCGCGGGCCGGGCCGGCGCGAGCAGGGCTGTCTGCGCCGTGAATCGAATCCCCGTAATCGTTCGCCAGGTTGGAGAGGATTTGCAGCAAGGTAGCGGTCAGGAACATCAGGACGACGAGCAGTGCGCGGATCGGGCCCGCGGCTGCCGCCAGAAAAGTGCCCATGCCCATCGAGGCAAAGGCCAGGGCCAGCGTGCGCGGACGGGCCGCGGCAATCCAGACAGACCGTGCAGATGGAGCGCGTTCAGAGAGATTGGATGTGCTCACAGCAGGAATTGTATCCGCGGCGGCGCAAAGCGGAAACCGGCGCATGAGAAAGGCGATATGCGCTCATGCCGGGCCTCGGCCCGCACTCCGTTTGCTTTTTGCCCCTGATCCGCTATCCTAACCGGCTATGAACCCATTCCACTACGTCTTCGACAAATTCTATCCCGGCATCCGCTACATGTACGAGCAGGTGCTGGGTCATGACTGGTTCAGTGAGGTGCAACCCCGGGTATGGCTGGGCGGCGCGCCTACCTACCAGCGGGACTATGATTACTTGCTCGAGAATGGGATCAACGCCGTGGTCAACATCCGCGCGGAAAGGGATGATGATGTCGCCCTGTACGAGAAGCACGACATCGCCTATCTGCAACTCAAGGTGCTTGATGTGACGATGCCGCCTTTCGAGATGTTGGACAGCGGCGCCGATTGGGTCCATCAGCAATTGCAGGATGGCCGCACGGTGCTTGTTCACTGTGCAAAGGGGCGCGGACGTTCTGCTACGCTACTGGCGGCTTACTACATGAAATACCAGGACAAGAGTTTTGAGGAAGCCAGGGACTTGATGAAGGGCCGGCGTCCGTTGACCAAGCTCACTCCACGCATCGCCCGCCATTTAGCCGACTGGCAAGATAGCCGGCAGACAGTCCCGGCTACCTGAGGCGGCCCATTCAGCGTCGCCTGACGAACCGGGAGTCATCCATCCCTTGGCCACCGAGAAAGTAACCCCATCGCGCCGGCAATATCTGGATGTCAAGCGCCAGCATCCGGATGCGATTCTCTTCTTCCGGCTGGGCGATTTCTACGAAACGTTTGATGAGGACGCCCAGGTTGCAGCGACGGAGCTGGACCTGGTGCTCACCAGCCGGCCGGTAGGCAAGGATCAGCGCGTGCCTATGGCCGGCGTACCCTATCATGCCGTCGAAAACTACATCGCCCGGCTGATCGCCAAAGGCTACAAGGTGGCGCTCTGCGAGCAGATGGGCGATGAGCTGGTGCAGGGGCTGATGCCGCGGGAGGTGGTGCGCATCTTCACCGCCGGCACGGTCGTTGAGCCGGGCATGCTCGAAGCAGGGCGCAACAACTATCTGGCGGCCGTGATCCGTGAAGGGGAGCAGGCCGGCCTGGCCTATGCGGATATCACCACCGGCGAGTTCGCCGCCGCGCAGCTGGACACCTTGCACGAGCTGGTGGAGGAGTTGGCTCGCCTGTCGCCCGCCGAGCTGCTGCTGGCGGAAGGGGACCCCGGCCTGCCTGATGCGCAAACTACCGTCAGCCGGCTGCCCAATTGGCGCTTTGAAGAGAGCGCCGCCCGGCAGACGCTGGAACAGCACTTCGGCGTGCGCTCTCTGGACGCCTTTGATTGTGACGGGAAGCCGCTGGTGGTTCGGGCGGCCGGCGCGCTGATCTATTACCTGAACGAAACGCAGCGCGGCGCGCTCGGCCAGATTCAGCGACTGACCACCTACAGCCTCAGCGGGTTCATGTCCCTGGGCCGGGCCACGCACCGCCATTTGGAATTGACCGAGTCGATGGCCGGCGACCGGCGCAACTCCTTGTTGGGTGTGCTGGACAAGAGCGTCACCCCGATGGGCGCCCGCCTGTTGCGGCAACGAGTCACCCGGCCCCTGCTCTCCATTGAGGCGCTGAACCGGCGGCTGGATCAGGTTGACGCCTTCTTCGGCGATGGGCTGCTGCGGGCCGGTCTGCGCAAGATGTTGCGTGGCTACCCCGACCTGGAGCGCCTGTGTAACCGGGTAATCAGCAATCGCGCTTCGCCGCGCGATCTGGATCAGACCCGGCTGGCGCTGCTGGCTGTTCCCGCCTTGCGGAAGCTGCTTGGCGCGCCGGAAGATGGGCGGTCAGATAGTCTGCGTGAGCTGGCCGGACGGCTGGATCCGTGCCCTGACGTCCTGGATTTGCTCTCCCGGGCGATTGTGGAAGACGCGCCGGCCAACTTGAACAAACCCGGCGTAATCCGGCCCGGCTTCTCAGCAGAGTTGGACGGGGTGGTCAATTCGTCCGCGCATGCCCGGGAATGGGTGGCGGCCCTTGAGCCTCGGGAGCGGGAGCGCACCGGCATCCCGTCGCTGAAGGTGGGCTTCAACAAAGTATTCGGCTACTACCTGGAAGTGAGCCGGGCCAACAGCCACCGTGTGCCGGATGTGTACATCCGCAAGCAGACGCTGACCAACGCGGAGCGTTATGTCACGCCGGAGTTGAAGGAATATGAGACGCTTATCCTGAATGCGGAGGACCGCATCCTGGAGATTGAGCGCCGGCTGTTTAGCGAAATCTGCGAGCAAGTCGGCCGCCATGCCGGGCGGCTGCTGGAGACGGCCCAGGCTATCGCCCGGCTGGATGTGGCGGCAGCCCTGGCGGAAGTAGCCGCCACGCAGAACTACGTCCGGCCCACCCTGGACAAATCTTTGAACCTGGACATTCGCGCTGGACGCCATCCGGTTGTGGAGCTGAGCGAACAGTTGGAGCGCTTCGTGCCCAACGATTCCCGGCTGACCGCCGAGGAACGCATCCTGCTGGTCACCGGCCCCAATATGGCCGGCAAATCCACTATTCTGCGCCAGG
>CAYVQP010000033.1:42110-44805 GCA_964452775.1 uncultured Ardenticatenaceae bacterium
ATCCTGCTGGTCACCGGCCCCAATATGGCCGGCAAATCCACTATTCTGCGCCAGGTGGCGTTAATTGTGCTTATGGCCCAAATCGGCAGTTTTGTGCCCGCCGGAAGCGCGCACATCGGGCTGGTTGATCGCATCTTCACCCGCATCGGCGCGCACGACGAGCTGCATGCCGGGCGCTCTACCTTTATGGTGGAGATGGTCGAGGCTGCGGAGATACTACACCTGGCCTCGCCTAAATCGCTGCTCATTCTGGACGAGATCGGCCGCGGCACGAGCACCTATGACGGGCTGTCCATCGCCTGGGCGATGATCGAATATCTGCACAATCACCCCCGGCTAAAACCGCGGACGCTCTTCGCCACGCACTACCATGAGCTGGTCGGCCTGGCAGAGACGCTGCCGCTGGTGTTCAACTACAACGTGGCCGTGACCGAACAGGGGGAAGAGGTGATCTTTCTGCACAAGCTCGTCTCCGGCAGCGCTGACCGCAGCTACGGCATCCATGTGGCCCAGTTAGCCGGCCTGCCGCGCGATGTCATCCGCCGGGCGCGGGAGATCCTGGAAGAGTTGGAAGAGCACGCGCCGACGGCCTCGATCACACCCAGCTATTTGAAGCCGGCGCAACAGATAGCCCTTTTTCCGGCCACCAGCCCGCTGCTGGATGAGCTGCAGGAGCTGGATGTGACCGTTATGACGCCGCTGGAGGCGATGAACAAGCTCTATGAATGGCAGCGGCGATACACGCCGGAAGCGAGCCGGCAGAATGAACAAGAGTAGGACCCGGGCGTCAGCAGTGGTAGAAATAGCCGGCCCGGCGATATGCGGAGGTGAACGTGTCTGAAGAGGACGCCACGACCGGGACAACGCTCAGCGCCGGCCTGCTGGATCAGCTTGCGCCCTACCTGAGCCATTTGCAGGCCCCGGTCAGGCTGGTTGTCTGGGGAGACCGGGAGATGAGCGCGGAAGAATTGGAAGCGATGCGTCTGGCGGAGAGCCTTGCTGAGCGCTTCCCCGGCATCCAGCATGACTTTCGACCGCGCCGGGCCAATTACGCCTATTATCCGGTGCTTGGTGTCATGCGGGTCGCCGGCGAGGAGGAGATTGATTATCGGGTACGATTCATCGGCCATCCGGCGGGGGTGATGATCAACGGGTTAATTGGCGCAATTCAGGCGGTTTCTTTTAATGCTGCCAATCTGGAAGCAAGCACGCGCATCCAGCTCAAGAAGCTATCTCAACCGTTGGCGCTGGAGCTACTCACGGTCGCCGACAACGAAGCCGGCGCTATCCTGTCCACGCTGATCAGCGCGATGGCGGTTGCTTCCCCACAGATAGACGCCTACACAGTCATGGCTGACCAGTTCCCGGCGGCGGCGCTGCGCTATTCGGCCAAAAGCCTACCGCATACCGTAATTAGCCGGCGCTATCATATTGCCGGACTCTATGATGAAGAGACGTTGCTTAGCCATATCTCGCGCGCGAACGGGCAAGGAAGTAGCGGCGAAAAGGTAGCTTGAGGGCGTAAGTACCGGGGGGTGTTACCGGCTAACACTCGTCAGCCGCTTGATTGAGAGCCTACCAATGCGCTCCCCATTCGCCGGCCAATGCGCCGCAACTTGGAGCGGCCGCGCGCCCATACATAGCGGGGATCCCGCCAGTTCCGCTCCGGCAACTGAATGTCGGGAGGCGTCGCACCCCATTTGACCAGCGATGCGCCCCAGGTCAACCCCCCGCCAAATCCGACAAAGACAACGTTGTCATTCGGGCGCAAGCGATTCGCCTCCACTGCCGCGCACAAAGCCATCGGGATAGAGGCTGCGGAGGTGTTGCCGACCTGATCGACGTTCAGGAAGAACTTCTCTTGCGGGATCTTCAGGCGCTTGGCGGCCGTGTCAATGATCCGCGAGTTGGCCTGGTGCGGAACGATCAGATCAATATCCTCAATCGTCAGACCTACCCGGGTCATTGTCTCCTGCACCGCTTCAACAATGGCCGTGGTAGCAAAGCGGTATACCTGCCGGCCATCCATGCTGATCGTATTGGGCGCATGTCCATTCATGCTAAACGTAGTCGCGCCGGGGACCCGCGCATGATAGGACACCGGCAGAGAGAGCAAATCGGCCCCGGAGCCATCAGAGTGCAGCGTAGAAGCCATGACGCCGCCCGGCACGCTCAGCCCGCGCAACACCACCGCCCCAGCTCCATCGCCAAATAAGATGCACGTGCCCCGGTCCTGCCAATCCAGCACACGCGACATCGTCTCCGCGCCGATGATCAGCACCGTTTCGGCCGCGCCCGATTCGATGGCGTTGGCGCCCATGCTCAGCGCGTAAACGAAGCCGGTGCAGGCGGCGCTCAGGTCAAACGCCCCGGCTCCAGACGCGCCCAGGTAATCCTGCACCAGGCTGGCGGTTGAGGGGAAGACATGCGCCGGGGTGGAGGTGGCCACAATGATCAGGTTCACCTGCATGGGGTGGATGTTGGCGACTGCCAACGCCTCGGCGGCGGCTTCAAAGGCCATCGTGGCGGTGGTCTCATTTTGATTGGCGATGCGACGCTCCTTAATGCCGGTGCGCGCAAATATCCATTCATCGGAGGTGTCGACAATCGAGGCGATACCGTCGTTTGTCAACACCCTCTCGGGCCAATAACTGCCCCAGCCAACGATGTGGGCTTTCTTCATCTCTTGAACCTC
>CAYVQP010000034.1:0-3960 GCA_964452775.1 uncultured Ardenticatenaceae bacterium
GCCAACGGCTGCCAGCTCATAGACGCCAAGGGAGAGCTGCTTATCCTCTCTCCGGCCTGTCAAGAGGCGCTGGAGTTTTATCGCCGGCTGTGTAATACACTCTGCCCGCCGGGAGTCCAGACCGAAATCAGCACCAACAATTCCTATCTTTCCGGGCGAGCCGGGATGGTGTTGACCTCGCCGGCGATATTGGCGCAGATGGCCGGTCTGGAACCACAAAGCAGCGATCCATGCCCGGAATGCGTCGGGCAGCCGGATTACCTGGCGGCAAATAGCGGAATCCTCACCACATTAGAGGGGAGCGGGCCGGGTGCAGAAGCTGCCAACCTGGGTAATGTGACCTACCTTGGAGTTACTACCGCCGCTGACCAGGCGGCGGCTGCCGCATTCCTGGAATATTGGTTCGATGAAGGTTATCTGATCTGGCTGGCGGCTCACCCCGAGATGAAGACGCCGATGCGCCGGGGTACGACGGAAGATCCGGAGCGCTTTATCGCCGCGTGGCGCGACCTGCCGCTACGGCCTGGCAGCGCCAGCCTGGCTGGGATTTTCGGCGAAGCGGTTGCCGACCGGCTGGCGAGCAGCGTGGTCAATCCAAATCGCTGGGGATTCGGCAACGGGCAGGGTGGCCTGGTATCGGAAGTGTACGAAAGCCTGATGTTCTCCGCGCTGCTTCAAGAGCTGCTCAGCGGTTACTACAACAGCGGCCGGGCGGCGATTGAAGGGTATAAGCGACTGGTCGAGCTCATCCCGAATTACGGCTTCTACATCGATCCCGAACCAACGCCGGAAGCTGACGACGCTTAGCGCATAAGCCGCGCCGGTCATTCCAAGGTCTGCCGCCGGGCCAGCTAACGCGGCAAGACCTGTGGGGCTCTTCCAGAATCGCTGTTGCCGGCATCCCCCCAATTCAGTATACTATCGCAATTGCCATCCATGTGGGATAATACAACAAAACTTTTGGGAGAGAAGCGATGAAGATCACCTGCTTACAGGAGAACCTGGCCAGAGGGCTAAACACTGTCAGCCGTGCAGTAAGCACGCGCTCCAGCCTGCCGGTGCTGGGAAACGTGTTGCTGGAGACAGACAACGGCCGCTTGAAGCTGTCTGCTACCAACCTGGAAATAGTGATCACATGCTGGATCGGGGCGAAGGTGGAAGAACCCGGCGCGATTACCGTACCGGCGCGCATCTTCAGCGACCTGGTTAATCAGTTGCCGCAGGAACAGGTGTCGCTACACCTTCACTCGCGCACGAACACGTTGCATGTCTCTTGCTCGCGCATCGAGGCCAACGTTCGCGGCATAGACGCCAAGGAGTTCCCGTTGACCCCCGAGTCGGACGGCGCGATGCGTATCCGGCTGGAGCCGGCCGATCTGAAGGAGATGATCAGCCAGGTCGTTTTTGCGGCGGCGACTGACGACACCCGGCCGACGCTGACCGGCATCTACTCCCGTTTCGAAGGGCGACAGTTAAAGATGGTCGCCACGGACAGCTTCCGGCTCTCCGTGCGTACCTTCGAACTGCCCGAGGCGGTCAGCCAGCCGCGTTCGGTGATCATCCCGGCCCGGGCGCTATCGGAACTGGCCCGGATCATGACGGACAACATGGAATACGTGGACATCATCATGCCGGAGGGGCGCAATCAGATTATCTTCGAACTGGAGGCGGCGCGGATGGTATCTCAGCTTGTAGACGGCAATTTTCCAGACTTCGGCGCCGTTGTGCCCAAGCAATACCGGACCCGGACGGTGATGGGGACCGCCAATTTCCTGAAAGCATGCAGGACGGCCAACATCTTCGCCCGCGACGCCAATAATATCGCCAGGGTGACGGTCCTGCCGGACAACGAGGGGATGCCCGGCTTTGCGACCATCAGCGCCACCAGCGCGGAGACCGGCGACAACGTTGCTCAGATAGATGCCGCAGTGGCCGGCGACAAGGTGGAGATGAGCTTCAATGTCAAGTACATCGTGGACGCCCTGAGCGTGATCAGCGAACCACAGGTGGCGTTAGAGACAACCAGCACCATGGAGCCGGGAGTGATCAAGCCGGTTGGGCGGGATGACTTCATCCATATCATCATGCCCATGCAGTTTGGGCGCTGAACCGGCTACCCGCGCCTGATGGCCGGCCGCCGGATGCTACCGGGCTTCGAAGTACAGGGCAGGTAGGACAGTATTCCTCGCGCTCCGGCCGAGGAGGATTCTGATTGCTCGTCTATTTGCTACAGGGGATGGCGTTGGGGTTGCCGGCGTCCGCCCAGCCCGGCCCGTTCCAGGCCTATCTGTTGTCCCAGACCATGCGCAACGGCTGGCGCCGGACGTTGCCGGCCGCTCTCGCGCCGCTGCTGTCCGACGGCCCCATCTTACTGCTGGTACTGCTAATCCTCTCCCGGCTGCCGGAGGGTTTGCTGCGCGTCTTACAGGTCAGCGGAGGGCTGTTCATTCTCTATTTGGCCTGGCGCGCTTTTCAAGGGCTGCGCGCAGTCGCTGACCCGGCAACCAGCGTCCACGCGGAGGAGCGACAGAGCGTCCTGGAAGCGGCATTGATGAACCTGCTCAACCCCAATCCTTACATCTTCTGGGGCATAGTCGCCGGGCCGATCCTGGTGGAAACCTGGCGCACAGACCCGATATACGCCGTTGCTTTCCTGGCCGGCTTCTACGCCATGATGGTTGGCGGATCCGCCCTGCTCATCGTGCTGTTTGGGACGGCCCAGCGTCTCGGCCGGCGGGTTTCGAGGGCGCTGGCCATTGTATCTATCGTGGCGCTGGTTGGCTTTGGCTGCTACCAGCTATATGCCGGGCTGTTTGGCTCACCCGCAGCGCCCGGTTAGCATGGCCCGCGATGCGTGCGGGCCGGGGTGGGGACGATGTGGATGGCGGTGGCGGCTGACGCCGGCGCAACCCTGATTATCGCCCTGTTTGGGATGCGCGTGCTGTCCCGGCCGGTTAGCGCGAGCGCTCCATCAGCCGCTTGATCGCCTGTTCGAAACTGCTGTTCGGGGTGTAGCCCAGGTTGGTGCGCCGGATAACGGCCGAGCGGGCATCTTCGTAGGCCTTGAGCAGCGCGTGCATGTGGGTCAAGGTGACTCCGGCATCCGTGCTGTAGCGAGCGGCGATGAGACCATGATAGGCCGGGTCCTCCGGGGGCAAGATGGTCAACAGCGCCGGCAGCGTGAAGTGCAGCAACTCCAGGTAGATCGGAAACCCCTTGTTTGTGTCGCCGCGCAACAATAGCCGGTAGATGTCCCAGTACATGATCCAGAAGCGTTGATCCAACCGGCTCATCTCGGCCGCGCTAATCCGGGCCGGCGGCGCGAAGGTCTGCGCGCAACGGGCAGCGTACTCGACTGCCCAATCATCCTTGTCCTTCAGAATGCGGATCTCGCGATCCCAGGGACTTGGTTGCAGGGCGGTCTGGCTCTCATAGCGGTAGTCAACCTTTGAGCCGTTGCCATACAGGGCGATATGAAAGTATGGGCGAACGTGGTCGGCGTCGAAGGAGTTGGCCGGCACATAGGGCAGCACATCCCGCACGAATTCGAAACGGCTCTGCCAGGCGAGGTCGCGCGCGCTGTCATCTGGGAAGACCAGGGCCACATCCAGGTCGGAAAAGTCATCGGATGTGCGCCGGCCAAATGAGCCGGCCAAAAAACAGGCCACTATCGCCAATTCGCGGGCGACGCGCTGTTGCAGACGGACAATGAAGCGATCTTGTTCAAACATGATTGACAAAGCACCCGAATAAAGTCAGCAGCCACACCGAAAAGAAGCCCAGCGCCAGCCCAACGACCACCTGTGCGACGGTGTGACGCCTGAGATAAAGCCGCACCGCCGCCACCAAAATGACCAGGGGAAGGACGAGCAGCCCGCTCCAAACACCAAAGACATAGGCGACCAGGGTCATGGTGGCCATCGCGCCGGTGGCGTGAATACTGATCAGCCACTTGACGTT